>NZ_KB911033.1 GCF_000383235.1 Bacillus sp. 123MFChir2 | reverse complement strand
CCGTTGAAGTGTTTCTCCTGGAAAAGCAACACCTTCAACCTGTCTCCCCAATACTTTCTAAGGAAAGTATCTGTGCGGATATTATACCAAGGACTGTTAATAAGGACAATACTATTCGTTTTCAATCAAACCGTTATTCAGTTCCTGTAGGAACTTATAAATCTCAACCAGATAATCAAGTATTTCTAGAGATACAAGGTGAAGATGTTAATGTTTTAGTTATTCGTAAACAACCAGATGGTGATATCATTGCGGAACACCAAATTAGTTTTGAAAAAGGAAAACTGATAAAAAATCGCAACCACACGCGAGATCGTTCAAAGGGAATTGAAGAGTTAAAACGCAGTGTTATCTCTCATTTCAAAGATAAAGAAGCTGCACATATGTATGTAACTGAAATTTGCTTAAAATATGCCCGTTATCGCCGAGATCAATTAGCAATTCTTAAGATGGTAATGAAAGAAGATTCGGAGTGGATCAATCTAGCACTTCAAAAATGTATAGGTGAAAAACTCTATAGCGCAAATGATTTCCGTGATGTCGTGAGCTATTTAAAGAAATCCAATGAGGAAACAATATGGACAAGTGAAAAGGAAATTCGTATTCCTACATCTGAAATACAAATAGAGGTACCGACACGTTCTCTAGATACATATACAAGTATTTTAGGAGGACACAGTCAATGAATAGAACAATGACGGAATTACAATCTTATTTTCGCCAATTACGTTTATCGGAAACCGCTGAGGAGCTTCCTAAGCTCCTTCGCGAAGCTGAAAGACTATCTTGGACTTATTTCGAATTTTTGGAGGAGATCACGTCCTTTGAAATCAATAAGCGAGAAGAAAAAAGTATTGAAAAACGAATTAAGTGGGCTCGTTTCCCTTATTTTAAAACACTTCGTGAGTTCCAAGTTGAAGAGCAAACAGCTCTGACAGAGCGGCAATTAATACAACTACAGGAATTTAGTTGGTTAGAACAGCAGTATAACTTGATTTTATTAGGCCCTCCTGGTGTTGGTAAAACGTTTCTGGCAATAGGACTAGGAATAGAAGCTATTTACAAAGGGTTTCAAGTATACTTTGT
>NZ_KB911032.1 GCF_000383235.1 Bacillus sp. 123MFChir2 | reverse complement strand
GTCTTTTTGCGTGTTTCACACGCAAAAAGAAGATCTAGATTTATTGTTAAAAAGTTAAATTGTGCTCTGAATCAAGTTATTTTCACAGAAAAGAATTAAAGTATATGGAAAGTGTCTTTTTGAATCATTTAAATAATGAAAAGGTGGAGCTATCATTTAAAGAGATTGCTGAAATTAACGGCTATAGTCAACAGAGATTGCAATATCATTTTCCGAAGTTAAAAAGTGCTATAGACGAAAGACATAAAGTATATAAAGAACAAAAACGAAGAGATTCGCTTGAAAAGCAACTAAAAGAGATAATTTTAGAAAAAAACAACTCGCATTTAGGGTTGCAAGCAACATTGCAGCTAGCGAATATCAGCTATAAAACCGCTCGAGACCTTTTTCCAGACTTATGTAATGAAATAGTACTTAAGCATCAATTATATTTAAAGAAACAAAAACAAAAAAGAATACAGAAACAAAAAGAAGGTATTAGGAAAATAATAATTGAGCTACATAACCAAGGGATAGTACCAACAAATCATATGATTCAAAAATATTCTTCTAGTCCTATAACTTTTATAAATGAAGTTACTAGTGAATACAGCTGTGAGGTTAGAAAAGAATTAGGCTACTAATGTTTAGAAACAATAAAGTGATTAAAAATCCCCTTTTACTTCAAAATGGTATGAGAGAAGGGGGAAGGGGATTTTAAGTTGTTTAATTGTGCTCAAACAAAAATCTATCTATGGAAAGACAATAAAGGTGTCCATTTTATAAACAGAAATTCCCCCCACTTATAATTCAATTTTTCCTCTATATACATCATGAATATCGAGTAATAACCATTCTTCGGTTTGTCCAATTGAACTTATATTAGAAATAATCGTTGCAACTATTCCATTAAATTCTTCTAATTTTAAATTCTTTATTTGTAAGGCTTGAGGAAGTGTTAAATCAACAACCACCGGTATATAATTTTGTAAATCAACTAAAGTTAATTCTTTGAATTGGTCACTATCGATATCTATCTCTAAAATCCCATAAAAACTTGTAACTTTCTTAGGAGAATTAGAAGGGTCCAATTGTAAATCAATTGCATTTATTTTTTTATTTAAGTTCCGATGTTTATATTTAAACTCTGTAAATGATATTTCCTGATTTGAAACTAATTTATCTACAATATCTTCATAATTAATATCTTTAATTTGTACAACTTCTTTCAATGTAGATTTGAATAAAGTTATAATTTTATGAGATTTTTCCTTTATGCTATCATTATCCTTATATAAGGATTCATCATTGAAGTGAATATAATTATTTCTTATCATTTGTAACCGTCAAGACGAATTTTACACTTTCTGCTAAGTTTCATTTTACAATTCTGCTTAAAATAAGCTTTGCCTATTCTTCATACGATAACTG
>NZ_KB911031.1 GCF_000383235.1 Bacillus sp. 123MFChir2 | reverse complement strand
AGCTTTACTGAAATTCTGCAATCTACAAGTGAAATTGCAAAACAAATTGAAAGTCTAGTTCAGACAGCAAAACAAATGTCCAAAGGGGCAGATGAGGTGTCAGTTTCAGTTGGTGAAATCGCAATAACAGCGAGTAACAATGCATCTAGCACACAAAGTGTAGCGGCATCGGCAGAAGAACAATTGGCATCTATAGAAGAAATTAGTTCAGCAGCTGGAACGCTTTCACAAATGGCAGAGGAATTACAAGTATTAATTGAAAGATTTAAAGTATAAACGAAAAGTGTGTGAATCAAATGGTTCACGCGCTTTTCGTTTTTGTCACGTTATTAAAGAATAAGAGGAAATATATCGTCTTGAGCGGGGAAATACAGTTGTTATAGTCGTTTATGGTACAATAAATGTACTTAGGGTATATTGAGCAAGAAGTAAGAGAGGAGTTATTTGTATGCTACACGAGGAGATTACATCATTTTTTCAAGTTCTTCCACAAAAAGACGGAACACGAGGCTGGAAGTACTATATTCAAGAAGAAAAAGGTACCTATTTCGTAACAAATACAATTTCATTAACAGGTACAAGTATAGAATTGTTTTTTAATGAAGACGATGAAATTCGTCTTGTTTTATATAAAGATGGTCAGGCGATTACAACGATTCAACGTATCGCTGTTCAAAAGCTCGATATTATAAAAGAAGAGGAAAGCTTTCAATTTGTGCTAGATCGTATGCCAAGCCGTATGATTCGATTACAGTTAAAACCATTTTTGGCAGTTGAAATGGGATTATATTGGGAAGTGTGTGAAGAGTGTGAGTAAAAACATCCTGTTATTAATGGATGTTTTTTTATTTTGCTATTCGTAGTTACTAAGAAATTTCTTCAATTCATTATAAAGTAAAGGAGGTGTCTTCATTATGGAATAATCAATTTATGTCGAAATAAAATCTTGGAGTCTATATATTAAAAAATAATAGTATCTATATATAGACAAAATGAGATTGATTGTTTAGAATTTACACAGTATGAGTCGGAAAGTATTGTACATTTCATTGACTCGTATTCATTCTTTGTTTTTTCTTTATCGTATACACTTTTTTAATATCATCTTAGATCGCACATAAAGGAGGAGCTGTATGTCAAAAGTGTTTAAAGTATTTCAGAATATGAATGTAGGGAAAAAACTGTTGCTTTCGTTTTTTGTCATTTTAATTTCTGCTGTGTCTGTAATTGGCACTCTATCTTATCAAACTGCAAAGAAGAATTTTGATAGTCAAATTACAAGCAGCGTAAGTGAAAATATTAAAGTGTTAGACAGTTTAATTAATCAAACAATTGATGCGAAGTGTAATGACGTTACACATTTTTCTAAAGTCATTCAGCGTAATATGCATGAGACCGATAATAGGGAAAGTATTAGGAAAATGTTTACAGATTATGCAAGTTTGCATCCTGATATTATATATACTTATGTAGGAACTGATAACGGATCATTTATTCAAGAACCGAACGTACAAATGCCAGCAGATTATAATCCGAAAGAGCGTCCTTG
>NZ_KB911030.1 GCF_000383235.1 Bacillus sp. 123MFChir2 | reverse complement strand
CTGCCACGTGCAAAGTTTAAAACAAAGGTAGAAAGCAAGTAGCGGCCATGTTTTGTTCTGCATAGCAGCGACTTAGATGTTAAAAAGTCAACTTGGATTTATGTAGTAGAATTTTATTGATTATATCGCAACTATTAACAATATAATTAACAAAGCCTATCTATAAAAAAAGATCGCCTCTTCGACGATCTTTTTAAACTACATCTCCCGTTACTAACATAGAACGTTTTTGAAGGCTGTCGGAACGGAGGCTATATGCAACTATCTTTTTCTTATACTGTTTGATCACATCAACGTGATCGTTGTAACTGTATATCGAAAAACTAACATCGTTTTTGCCTTTCTTAGTATTAATGACCAATGGCGTTCCACTACTCTGTGGAGGAAAATAATATTTCTCTAAAAATAGTGCTTGGTTAAAATGATTAATAACTTGAATTTTCTCTTCGCCTTCTAAAGGTTGTCCGTCGATCGTTACAGTGGCACTCGTATCATCGAGTTTTGGATGTAATTCAAATTTGCTGACAAACGATTCTACAACAGAATTTGGAAGAGACGTTACTAGTAATTTAAGAGTAAACACAATAACCAATGACACTATAAACCAAGTTGTCATATTTTATCATCTCCATTACATTTTTAAATAAGATTATTACATTACTTATAGTGGTAATCAGCTGATAGACATGTAAAAATAGACCATAATGGTCCACTGTTTATTAACTGTTGATAATTTCCATTTTATCATAGGGTAGTTTGTTGGTTTGTGTATATTATGTGAACTTTATTAAAATGTAATAGAAATGACTTTCATGCGTTTTAGTGCAGCTGTTCGTGAATAATAAAGTCATGTAAAAGGGGGAGAAGGCTGGATAAGTTATTACAAGAAATCATAAACCGGGTTAGTATGGCTGATGAACAAATTGTTATTGGCATTTTGGACCATGGTGCTGCTGGAAAAACAATGTTTGCTAATATGCTCGTAAATCAACACAATTAAAATGAAGTGAATTATATTAATACGGATCCATACATTGTTAGTTCGTACGAAGTGTTTATGCATCCATACAGTCAACATTTTAATATTATTATTAAAAATTCCGATGAAGCAATATATCTAGAAAAAATACATTTGAGTTTTATGGAGTTTAAATGCAAATACTTTATTTGGTATGTTTATCATGAGGATTTATTTTCATTACTTTACAGCATCTAGCATGTCGAACATTGTTGGAGGGTATTTATTTCGTGAAAAACGCCGATATATGAGGAAGTATGTAAGAAGGAATCGACCTCCTCATGGTTAACTTAATAGGTGTATTTTGTTATCCTTAAATAACCGTAAAAAAGGCATTGACTATTATTGAATATGAGTGTAATATTATACGAGTCGCTGGTGAAACAAAGTAACCACGATAAACAAGATGAAAAACTTAGTTGACATCGAATGACTGAGATGTTAACATAAGGAAGTCGCAATGAGGCGACGAACAAGTTCTTTGAAAACTGAACGAAACAAACAACGTGAAACGTCAATTTTTATTTATGA
>NZ_KB911029.1 GCF_000383235.1 Bacillus sp. 123MFChir2 | reverse complement strand
TAAAAACAATCATGATTTTGCACTCACATCCCTTACATGAAAATGGGTTTATCACACCTAAAACCTTTCTATACTGAATAATAATGATGGATAGCCGAGTACGTATTTCTTTATGGTGGGTAAAACCCTGACCTAAAAACTGTAAGAGAGAGATTGGTGCACATCCCTTTGTTGACAGAAGTTCCTTCGTCTGATCACGTACAGAAAAATGTTGATTTTCCGTTTCTCTCTACTATCCATCTCATTTCAATTTAGGGAGGATATATTATGGATACATTACACACACATTGCGCAGGTCTAGATGTACATCAAAAAGAGATAGTTGCTTGTATTTTAATTGGTTCATCGGACGAAACCCTTATAAAGGAAGTCCGTACATTTCCTACAATGACAAAGAATCTCTTTGACATGCTTCGATGGTTAGAATCTCTTGGTATTACTCATATTGCGATGGAGAGCACAGGTGTATATTGGAAACCGGTCTACAATATTATAGAAGACTTTTTTGATATTACCCTTGCCAATGCACAACGAATTAAGAATGTTCCTGGACGAAAAACAGATGTAGCTGACGCGGAGTGGATTGCCAAACTTCTTCGATATGGATTGATTGAGAAGAGTTTTGTTCCACCAGCAGATATTCGGGAACTTCGTGATTTGACTCGTCGCCGAAAAAAAGTAATCGGTGATATGACAGCGGAAAAAAACAGAATCCAAAAAACATTAGAGTGTTCTAATATTAAGCTAGGATCTGTTATTTCTGATGTATTTGGCGTATCCGGACGAAAATTATTAACTCGTCTTGTAGAACAGGGATACGTGAATTTACAAGATGTCGAAGAGACCATTCACACAAAAATGATGCCGAAAGCCCAAGATATTTCAGATTCCTTATTCGGTACATTAAACGAACATCAAATTTTCTTAATTCGGCATTCATGGAATCACATCTTATTTCTCGAACAAGCCATTGAACAATTAGAAGCAAGAATAGATGAACTGTTACTTCCGTATCAAGAACAAGTGGAACTTTTATTGACAATACCAGGTGTGAAAAAAAACACGGTCGCAAGTATCATCGCAGAAATTGGTATCGAAATGAGCCAATTCCCTTCTGCGCAACATCTATCCTCTTGGGCAGGTGTATCGCCAGGCAATCATGAAAGTGCCGGTAAAAAAAAAGCACCCGGACTATAAAAGGAAATCCGCATATCAAAACAACACTTTGTGAAGTAGCATGGGCCATTTCACGTATGCGGAAAACATGGTTATCAGGGAAATTCTGGTCTTTAGCTGCACGAAGAGGAAAGCGAAAAGCAATCATCGCCATTGCGCATAAAGTAATTAAGGTGATATACCATATATTGAAACAACGAACAGCATTTATTGAATACTCAAAATTACTAGCATAGACCAGTTTCCGATTTCATATACACAACTACTGAAAAAATATCTAAAGAACAGTAGTCTTCTTTCTTATTGTCTTTTTGCGTGTTTCACACGCAAAAAGAAGATCTAGATTTATTGTTAAAAAGTTAAATTGTGCTCTGAATCAAGTTATTTTCACAGAAA
>NZ_KB911028.1 GCF_000383235.1 Bacillus sp. 123MFChir2 | reverse complement strand
ACTTTTTAACATCTAAGTCGCTGCTATGCAGAACAAAACATGGCCGCTACTTGCTTTCTACCTTTGTTTTAAACTTTGCACGTGGCAGGAAAAGGCACTGACCGCTTCTATGCATGGCCAGTTGCTCTGGTCTCCTTCCCTAAAAAATGGTTTTTATGTCATTTTTTCAATTTGTATTTATATATTTACGAATTAAAAATTTAATGTTTTAATAAAGATGTAATTGGTATGATCACAAAAGGAGCAAAAAACTACACTAACAAAATTGTAGTATGTGTATATTATGATATAAAATAATATACCACGTCAGTATTTAAAAGGTTATATACCATATATTAAAAAGGAGGAAGAAAACTATGAAAATGAAACGTAAATTAGTAATGTCAACCGCTCTTGCAGCAACGTTAGCTACAGGAGTAATACCATCTACATCAGTGCTTGCTGCAGAAACAGAAGGTTCTATTCAACAAGTGGAATCAAAAACTATTAATATTCAACCTTTTGGAAAGAATAATTTGGAGACAGCTGTTAACGCTGCGTTACATGGGCCTGAAGTAAAAAAATTAAAAATATTTGATCATGAATTTAATGTAAAAGAAGTAGAAGTAGCAAATCTAGGAGAAGGAAAGATATATGTTAAGGGAAAAATTTCTCATCATATAAGTTATCGTCCAGATGATCAATTTTATTATGAGTTTATAGTACAAGATGGAAAGGTAATAGATGGGCCTAAATATAATATTGATAGAGGTGGTTTGACACCAGTTGTGGCTCCACTTTTATCAATTATTGCTGCATATAATGGGATTCCCGTTAATCCAAATGATTTAAATACACTTGGTCAGCAACTTGGAAGAATTATAGATGGAAGCTGGGAACAGGCAGCACAATCTATTGCTACTGTAGTTAGTTTAAGTTGTAAATAAATATGCGTAAACAATATACTCTATATTAGAAGTTTTAAGGTTGTGTTTAATCTTGTGGCAGGACATTGTTCATAAGTAGCACTATTAGGGAAAATTATGAAACATATGCATCTCAATCTTTAGCACATCAGCCGCAAATTTTTTACTTTTTACAATTTGATAGAACATTGAAAAACAGAAGTCCGGTTTAAACTTCTGTTTTTTTATCCCACATTAACGGACAGTAATACTCCCACCTCAAAACTCGGCGAAAGCAAAGAAGTGATGTGGGAGGTAAACTGCCCGTAAAAGCCCGATTGGTGAGGGCTAATAATCAGTGGGGAATGAAGAAACCTCCCACTGATTAAAGTTTCACTTTATCTTTTTATTATTAGGGGTCACCATACATGCCCATCAAGTTAAGATAAATTTTTATCCATTCTAACAACTCCATATTTTGATGATTACTATAGTGCTATAAATCTTCAAATGTAATCTTTCCACGTCCTTTTAACTGAGAATCATAACCTTTCTTTTATATATAAATACAAATTGATTTTTTAACATATAAGTCGTTACTATGCGGAACAAAACATGGACGCTACTTGCTCTCTATCTTTGTTTTAAATTTTGCGTGTGGCAAGAAAAGGCACTGACCGCTTCTATGCATAACCACTCCCTCTCGCCCATTTAAAAAAGTGCTTTTCTATCGGTTTTTCATAGGATGACTGAGTAGTTATAATATATAAACACAAAAAAACCTAAGTCATATTGACTTAGGTTTTTGCCTGGCA
>NZ_KB911027.1 GCF_000383235.1 Bacillus sp. 123MFChir2 | reverse complement strand
ATCCAGCAAGATACAAAAGATACTGTTCAAATCATGAAAAAAGGACAAGAAGAAGCAACGCAAGGAAGAAATGCTGCTAATGAAGCAGATCAAGCGTTTTCAATTATTATGAAAGACATTCATAATATAACGCAGCAAATTCAAGAAGTGTCAGCGACAACAGAAGAAATGTCCGCTGGAACGGAAGAAATTAATGCTTCACTATCAGTAGTGTCAGAAACTTCTACAAGAGTAGAAAAAGATACGAATGAGACTGTACAAGCAATTCAAACACAAGCATCATCCATTACAGAAATAACAAATCAATCCATGCAAATAAAGAAACAAATTGAAGAGTTAGAAGGATTACTTTCACAATTTAAAATTGGACAATAAAAATTTGAGCACTCTTCTTGTTTAAGAACTTTAAAATCTGGTAGTACAGAAAGCGTTTATGAACACTCCTAATGTTTGTTTGATCGCTAACATTATTGCTGGGATTTCATAAATGTTTTCTTTTTTATGTTTCAATCACAAAATTTGGTGATGAATCTTCAATTGAAATAAAATGACAAAAAACGATATTTCACTAAATAAAATATCGTTTTTTGTCATTTTTTGTTTTAAACTATATAACGTAATATAATGATTATATAAAGGTGTGGTGTAATGTCATTGTTAAAAAATAGTAAAATAGGCACGAAATTAAATGTATTAATAATTATAGCTAGTATTGCATGTATTCTCTTATCGGTTATGGGATATAAGGGATTAATGAAAACGTGTGAAGCTTCTGGAAGCATGTATGAAGAAAGATTACTTCCAATTTACTGGATAGAGTCTGTAGAATCTAATTTTAATTATTCTATTAAGAGCCTTGTGGAACTTATGATTACAACTGATGAAGATAGAAATAAAGAATTAGCAAATAGAATGGATCAATTGCAGAGCGATAACAATCAATTATTAAAAGAATATGAATCTAAGATAGACGAACAAGAAGAAAAAAAATTATACGAAAATCTTCAAAAAAATCTTGAAGAATTAAAAAAGCACATAAATGAAGCAAAAAATTTAGCAATGCAAAATAAAAACGAAGAGGCGTATACTTATTATTTAAAAGAAGTTGAGCCCGATATGACAAAAACAAGTAAGAGTATTGACGAGCTCATTAAATATAATAGTAATAATGCAGAACAATTACAGAAAAGCAATATCAGCAGTGCAGAAACGACAATAATGATGTTTGTTATTATTTCTGTTATATCGACTGTAATTATTATTTTTATTGGATATATCATTAAAATAGCTATTCAACGTCCAATTACTTTATTACAACACGATATGAAAGAAGTAGCAGATGGGAATTTAGTCATACGTACGTCTTACCAAGCAAATGATGAATTAGGAAGTATCGTTACTTCTTTTAATCATATGTTAGACAACTTACAGCAATTAATGGGAAAAGTAAAGGTAATGGCACACGAGGTTACTTCCTCTACTGAAAGTATGCTGCAAAATACAAAACAGGCATCTCAAATCTCTGACGAAGCTGTTCAAACAATTCATGAAGTGAACAGACAAATAGTAGGACAAGTTACGAGTATTCAAGAGAGTTCAACAGCAATGAATGACGTAGCAGATGGGGTTCAAACAGTAGCTGAATCAGCATCAACAGTTGCTGAAGTTGCTGTTGTCACAACAGATCGTGTGAATAGTGGAAGTAAA
>NZ_KB911026.1 GCF_000383235.1 Bacillus sp. 123MFChir2 | reverse complement strand
TTATTACAACTATTATACATGAAAAAAAACGAAAGCTTCCTCGATTTCATCGAGGAAGCTTTCGTTTTTTCTATGAAGACTTTTTCAGTGGCCTCTCAACCAAAGGGCTTTTTTTATATCTCCTAACTTGTTAACCTGTTCTTTCGAAGGAATTTTTATACGTTCAACCGAAAAAGACCCTGCCTCATTGCATCGCCTTAAAACATCGGATTTTCATCTAAATAATCATATATATTTTTCACAAGTTCATCCGGCGTTTCCCCTTTTACAACTTCACCGTTTACAAGTGCATACGGTCCTTCAAAACAAACGCCACAATATCCAAGACACCCATACTCAATCACATCTAAATTTGGGTCTTTCTCTAATTGTTCACGTGCCCTTTGTGCACCATTTGCAAGGTTGCCAACACAAAACTCAATTAACGGTTTAATCAACCTTAATCCCTCCTGTATCTATTTCAAAGCTTGTCTTATAACAGTAAGCCTAAAATGTTTGTCTAAAATCGCTTTCACTTTCTTATTATTGTACAACAGAGTATGCATTCACGCATTGTTATTTGCTTCTAAATTCGATATAATTTGAATGAGTAAAGTCAAAATATTTTTGTAATATAAAAATTTCTATGATTAGGGGATATTTCAACAGAAAAGGGGTAATCCATCATGAAGCACCTTGTAATACTTGGTGGCGGCTACGGTGGAATGAGAGTTTTACAACGTCTTCTTCCTAGCAACCAACTTCCAGATGATGTTCAAGTAACATTAATCGACAAGGTACCGTATCACTGTTTTAAAACAGAATACTACGCATTAGTAGCAGGAACGATTTCTGAAACGCATATTCGCATTCCATTTCCAGAGCATCCACGACTAAATATTCAATATGGCACGATAACCAACGTTAATCTAGAAAACAAAACTGTTCATCTTGAGGGCGGTGAAGTTGTCAATTATGATGACTTAATTATCGGACTTGGTTGTGAAGATAACTACCACAACGTTCCAGGAGCGAAGGAAAATACGTATAGCCTTCAATCCATTGAGCAAGTTCGTGAAACATATCAACAACTAAATGGTTTAGAACCACACGCAACAGTTGCTGTTGTTGGAGCTGGACTAAGCGGTGTTGAAGTCGCAAGCGAGCTTCGCGAAAGTCGTCCAGACTTAAACATTTATTTATTTGACCGGAAAGATCGCATTCTTTTCCCGTTTCCAGAGAAATTAAGTAGATACGTAGAAGAGTGGTTTTTGAAACATAATGTTACAATTGTTCGCAATTCAAACATTACAAAAGTAGAACCAAATATTGTGTATAACCACGATGAACCACTTGAATGTGACGCAATTGTATGGACAGCTGGCATTCAAGCAAGTGAGGTTGTTCGTAATCTGCCTGTCGAGCATGATAATAGCGGCCGGGTTGTATTAACAAAATATTATAATATTCCAGATTACGAGAATGTATATGTGCTAGGAGACTGCGCTGCACTGCCACACGCTCCATCTGCACAGCTTGCAGAAGGTCAAGGTGAACAAATTGTCCAAATATTATTAAAACGTTGGAACAATGAAGCATTACCAGAAGAGCTACCTGTCATTAAACTAAAAGGTGTTCTCGGTTCTCTCGGGAAAAAACACGGCTTCGGTTTACTTGCAAATCAGCCATTAATGGGCCGCGTACCTCGCCTTTTAAAATCAGGGATTCTTTGGATGTATAAACATCATAATGGTTAAAAAAAACAAGAGCTGCACGGAGGCCACTGAAAAAGTCTTCATAGAAAAAACGAAAGCTTCCTCGATGAAATCGAGGAAGCTTTCGTTTTTTTCATGTATAATAGTTGTAATAA
>NZ_KB911025.1 GCF_000383235.1 Bacillus sp. 123MFChir2 | reverse complement strand
CGAACACGGAAGTTAAGCTCTCTAGCGCCGATGGTAGTTGGGACTTTGTCCCTGTGAGAGTAGGACGTTGCCAGGCAAACGAAAGACGAGTCAGCAGACTCGTCTTTTTTGTTTATCCACCTGTTGGCAATTTTTAATGAAAATGGTCAATTATGATTCATGGATATAATGGCAGAGCATCAGGGATGACAGAATACATTAGTGAAGGTAATTATATTGGTATGGATTGGAATAATTGAAAAGATATTCTGTTATGGATTCAGGGAATTCTGAAGAAAGATCCACAAGCTGAAATTACTTTGTTTGGTATTTACATGGGGGGCGCAGCTGTTGTCATGATGACATCAAGAGAATAACTACCAGCCAATGTAAAATTCATTGTAGAGGATTGTGGTTATTCATCTGTTATGGACGAATTTACGTATCAGTTAAAAGATCTATTTCATTTACCAAAATTCCCAGTGATGAATGCGGATAATACCCACTGTAGTTGAATTAGAATAGTTCTTTTAACCGTTTTATCGCAGAGTGAACTGTAAGTCTATGAAATGAAACTAATTTATTCTTGTAGATTACTCCATAGATACCGTAAGGAGTAGGTGAAAGTTTCAACAATTCTTCTCTATTTTTTATGTCGATAATTTCTGCGTGAATACCCAATTGCTTGGCTGCCTTAACAACATTATTGGTTGATACATCTATAAATGGACACTGCTGGCTACGGAGGATTGTTAAGTCTTTAAAAAGCTTAAGTCGCTTATCCCAATCTTTTGGAAAATATGGATCAGGTGAATGGTCAAATTTGTAAACAAGTAACTCAAATCCATAAGGTGCATGATCTATTTCCTTAAAATTATTCTTTATAAAAACGTCTTTACTAGGAGTCCAAGAAGTGTTTGGATTCGTAATGACAATAACGCCATCTTTACTTTGTTCCTTAGCATCTTGAATGCTTTTATCAATCAATTTTGAGGCATACCCTTTTCCTGTAACATTTACCCATAAGCAATGGATAACCAAATAATTTTCGCCATAGACAACTCTCGAAGAATATTCAATAGGTGTATATTCAATGAACCCTGCTGGTTTGTTATTCTCCATTATTTTTATATACTTTAACCCTTCATTGAAGCTTCCCATAAGCCATTTGTTTTTATTGGTGTAACCTGTCGAAGTTGGCTTGCTGCGAAGACAATAACAACTTCCATCATTTATATTCTCTTTGTCTAACTCTACCAGCTCAATTTGTTCCAATATACTTTTCCCCTCCGCAACTTATCAATATTCTTATTCACCTATGCTGTGTTTAAAAGTGAATAATAAATATTTATTGTTTGTAAATTCTGACAAAACAAGTTTATCATAGTTTGCTTCCGTTGAAAACCAATAGCTTTCCACAATCATTTTACTAACATTCTTATCGTCATTTCGATAAATGTTCATTGTGTTATCTAATTTACTTAGGATTTATTCTGCTATTCGCGGACAGTAAGGCCACCACCTCACCTCAGGAGTGAGAAGAGCGAAAAATATAGATGGTGGATAATTGTCCGTAAAAGCCCGATCAGTTCAACTAACCATAGGTGGAAGTTTTACTTTATAAAATTTAAGAAGGGAAATTGAATTTTATTAAAAAAGGTATTGCTTTTATAATGATAAGTGTGTAATATAGTAAAAGTCGCTGATGCAAACGAGCAGAAAGCGAAATAAAAAACTTAGTTGACATTGAGTGAATGAAATGTTAACATAAGGAAGTCGCAATGAGGCGACGAACAAGTTCTTTGAAAACTGAACGAAACAAACAACGTGAAACGTCAATTTTTATTTATGAAGCTAGACAAACACTTTATTGGAGAGTTTGATCCTG
>NZ_KB911024.1 GCF_000383235.1 Bacillus sp. 123MFChir2 | reverse complement strand
GGATCTATTAATAAAAGTTGGGAGAAAAGTGTATCCACGCAGCATTCCTTTAATGTTGGTCTAACTGTTGGAGGCGGTGTTGAAGGTTCAGCAGCGGGCCCAGTACCAAAAGCTGATGCTTCATTAAATGTAGGCTATGGATATTCAAAAACTGATACGGAAACAGAGAGCTATTCTAATAATTTTGATTGGTCCACTGCAACAACAGTTGATACAGCAAAAGCAGCAAAAGTAAGCTTACAGTTAGAGTATAAAAATACAGGTACAGCATCAGCTGAAAACGTTTCTCCTCACTTTAATATTCGCCTAGGAGATAAAATTATTAATACCGTAAAGGCAACGCAAGATCGTTATAAAGCACAGCATTTAAGTACAGAAAAAGGCGGAAGAAATAAAACAGAAGTATTAATTGACAGTTTAGAAGGTCAAGCTGATGTAAATATTTACTTAACGCTAGATGAATTAAAAGCTGTTGAACAAGGTGCACTTCTGTCTGTTGAAGTATTACCGACTAGTACAATGGACGTGTCTATTGAGAAAGATGAAGAATTTAAAAACTTAGGAGATGCAGGGAAATATGAAGCTCGTGTAAATGCATCTACTGCATTACTAGAAACAGATATTGGGAATAAGCCGAAGTTTAGAGTTTATGCACCAGACGGTGTTGGTGCGAATACAAATTTAAACTTGAATGAGGTTTTAAAACATATTAACGTAGATTCTAAAAAAGTAAATGCGCTTGTAGACAGTAACGGTGAAAAGCGAGACATCTTTGAGAAAGCCAGTTTAGAAAATGTAAAAGAAGAGGCTGTAACGAAAGGTTGGAGAGTCGGTGCTTTTGAACAATTACAGCCACCAACATTATCATATAGTGCTTACGATCCAATTAAGAAAAAGCTTTATGCGGCAGTCGTACCAGGCTTATTTGGAGCAAGTAATGAAATTTCCGCTACTTTTGAAAAGAAAAATTCTAAAGCGACACAGCAAGTAACATTAGTGAAGAATGGAAATATATATGAGTCTAAAGAAACTATAAGCTTAAATGATTTTGATCCATCAAAAGAAGTTACATTTGAAATTAACGATGCACAAAAGAAACTTCCAACACAAAAAACTTCTACAGTTGTTAAGTATAATAAAGAGTTCGATAACTTATTAGTAGATAATAAAGGTGAATTTATTGTAGAAGGAAAACCGTATTATTTGAAAACGTCTAGCTCAGAAATTCGTGAAGGTAATGTGAGAGAAGAGTGGTATGTAAGTACTTTATTTCAAACTGTAGACGGGAAATATGTACACTTTAATCTAAAAGGAAACAACTGGGATGGATTAAGACTTGGACCGAAAAAACAAGAAATACATGGACCAGATATTGAAGCTACATCAGTAATTATTGAGAGAAAAGGTCAGTCTAGACCAGGACAACCAATTGGCAAAGATGAAGAAGTATTCCTGAAGTTCACGAACAGTACTCATGGTGGCTATCAGTACCTTAACATCGGAAAAGGGTATGATTATAGTTGGTTAGATCAAGAACGTGACAAATCAACAATTAAATTAGATAAAATTTCGAATCAAAAGAGCTTCTATTTAAAATCTGATTCTAACTATCTCACATATAGATACAATAAATGGAATGGTAGTGTTGCGGATAATGGGATTTTCCCACCTGTATCTTTACATGAGAATATTTTAACAGGTGAGCATACAGATTCACCAGGTGAGAAACATAAATGGGAATTAGAAAGTATTGAGTAAAGCAAGAAATTTAAGACTGCAAAGCGTTTCTTTCAGAAAGCTTTGCAGTCTTTTTCTATCTATATAGATGCAAATTGAAAAACTAACATAAAAACCCTTTTCTTTTTCGGTGGGCGAGAGCAACTGGCCATGCATAGAGGCGGTCAGTTCCTTTTCCTGCCACGTGCAAAGTTTAAAACAAAG
>NZ_KB911023.1 GCF_000383235.1 Bacillus sp. 123MFChir2 | reverse complement strand
GTATCGTACAACTAGATGAGGATTGGCCAGTGATTGCTCAAGAAAGTGGGAGTAATCCGAAGAATATATCAACTCCAGATAATTTGGCATATGTTATCTATACGTCGGGTACAACGGGAAAGCCTAAAGGAGTATTAATACCGCAGTTTGCGGTGATAAGATTGATTAGAAATAACAACTATATTTCTATAAGTCCTGGAGATTGTGTAGCTCAGGTGTCCAATATTTCATTTGATGCTGCAACCTTTGAAATCTGGGGAGCTTTGCTTAATGGTGCTAGACTTTGTGGAGCAAATAAAGATATTCTACTGTCGGTTCCCTTATTTAAAAAGTGGATTGAACAAAATCGAATCAGTGTAATGTTTATAACAACTGCGTTGTTTAATAAATTTTCAGAGTTTTATCCTGAATTGTTTTCTTCTGTTAAACAAGTTTTTTTTGGTGGAGAAGCTGTTGATGCGGAACAGGTACGCAGGGTTGTAATCGCTGCACAAGGAAATAGAATTGTTCATGTTTATGGGCCAACAGAAACTACCACTTTTGCTACTTGGTACGAAGTAGCAAATTCATTTGGTGTAATACCTATTGGATCTCCTATTGCAAACACACAAGTATATGTACTTGACCAAAAAATGAATCCAGTACCTATTGGTGTACCAGGAGAATTATATATTGCAGGAGATGGTCTCGCAAAGGGATATTTAAATCGTCCAGAGCTAACGGCAGAACGATTTGTACCAAATCCGTTCTTAGACAAAGAAGGAGAACGGATGTACAAAACAGGAGACTTAGTACACTATTTGCCAGATGGAAGTCTTAGGTTCATTGGAAGAATTGACAACCAAGTCAAAATACGCGGATATCGGATTGAGCTTGGAGAAATTGAATCTGTGTTAAGGCAGTGTGAAGGTATTCAAGAAGCAATAGTGGATGTGAAAGAAGATACGCCTGGGGATAAAAGTCTTGTGGCATACATCGTTGGGGAATCGCAAAGTGATACACAGCTTCTACGTAAAAAACTTATACAAAGGCTACCTGAATATATGATACCAACAACATATGTATGGCTAGAACAAATACCATTAACACCAAATGGTAAGGTTGATAAGAATGCATTATTTGTGCCAAATTCTAATTATCAAGCAGTTCATACTAAACACTCATATAGTCCTACAGAAGAAATGTTGCTAGATATATGGAGAGAGGTTCTAAAAATAGAATATATTAGCGTAGATGATGATTTCTTTATGGTAGGTGGTCATTCACTTATGGCTATGCAAGTCATTTCTCGAATCCATGAAGTGTTCGATGTGTATATAGATATGGGAGTCTTCTTTGAGAGACCAACAATTAAGTCGTTGTCAGACTATATTAAGAGTTTGTGTGTATCAGAAAGTAAAAGCTTTTTATACCAATCAATTCCTCGAACGAATTCTCGAACTGTGTTACCAATGTCATATGCACAGCAGAGGTTATGGTTCTTGTACAAGTTGGCACCTGATAGTTCGATGTATAATGTACCTGTTTTCACGGAGTTACGTGGAAAATGTAAGGGGGATATCCTAGAGCGTAGCCTAAACGAAATTGTACGACGTCATGAGGCACTTAGGACAGTATTTAGGCGAATAGACGGTGAAGATGCTCAGATAATTTTGCAACCTTCTTGGACACATTTGCCTATAGAAGATTTGAGTTTATTAGCTAAAGATGAACAAGATGAAAAATTAGAAAAAGTGGCAAAAGAGGAGGCTGAGGCTCCATTTGACTTACATGCAGGTCCCCCAATCCGATGGAGGCTTATAAAGCTTGAATATGATCGATATGTATTGTTTATGACAATGCACCATATCGTGACTGATGGCTGGTCGATTGGAGTTATTATGAATGAATTAAGTGAGTTGTATAATGCGCTCTCAAATGGTGATCCCTCGCCTTTAGCTGAACTATCAATTCAGTATGGAGACTTTACTATATGGCAAAGGTCATTGTTCTCTAGTAGATATATGGAATCACAGATGCAGTATTGGTTAAAGAAATTAAGTGGTGATTTACCAGTACTACAGCTACCTACAGATTATGAGCGTCCATTAGTTCAGACATATACAGGAGGTCGG
>NZ_KB911022.1 GCF_000383235.1 Bacillus sp. 123MFChir2 | reverse complement strand
TTATCCACTTTACAGCACCATCCCTCACTTAAATAATAGGAACAGTATGGACAAATTGTTAGAATTTCAACCAACTTTGGAAAGAACCATATTTAAGTTATCATTTCTACTCTGAGACCATTTGCCCTGTTCAATGTATATTCAGCAGCTTTCGCAAGGGCATTTTTTCCGTAAAATGGTAACACCTCAACCCATTCAAGGAATTTCTTCACAATTGGCTTCGAGTATTTTTGGCGCTGTTTTCTTCGCTTACTCGGAGACAAATGTTTAAATTTCCTTTCAAGTCGATATAAATCGTCACAATAACTCACACCAATCCGTCCATTTTTACTGTCTGCCTTCAGCCAATAGCGACGAACATGCGCCCAACAATTTGCGAAGTTCACTCCTTCAATTTTGTCATAGGCAGAATAGCCATCACAAACAATTGTGCCAGAATACCCGTCAGTGAAATTTTCAAGAACAGACCGAGCACGTGATAATGAACTCTGAAACAGGACAATCGTTGGCCCTTGACTGGGAACACTTCGATACACCCAATTATAGGCATTAGATTGACCAGATTTTCCATCAGATCGGTTGATGATTTGTGCATATGTTTCATCGACATGTAAAATTGACTTAGTCATCATCAAGTGCTTCATTCGTTTGTAAACAGGAAATAACCAATCGTGTGATGCACGAATGACCCAATTCGAAAGGTTCTTATCATTTGTATTTAGGCCATAACGATCCCACTCTTTTACCTGACGGTAAAGTGGTAAGTATTGTGAGAATTTATCATATATCACTTTGGCAAGTACGCTAGAACTTGCGATGCTACGTTGAATGGGTGGTTGTGGTGCTTTACCACGTTTCATTTGTGCTTTTTGAAATGTATCGCCTTTGCAATTTTTACATTCATAAGCGTGTTCCATGTGTTGAATTTTCTTCATTTTCGCAGGAATAAATTCTGCTTCTTCACGTACAATGGTACTGCCAATTTCAATCATTTGTTCTTGGCAACAGTCACATCGTGTATTTTCTGGGTGATGATGAATCGTTGCTATCTCCACATCATCCCGTAATGAATCATTTCGTTTTTTCTTTTGAATCTTCGTACAACAGTATAAGAAATGGTCTGTTGGCTTTGTTCTTCTGTGTGCTCAGGTTCACTAAAAGACGGGTCATCCTCAAATAATGATCCTTGCCCGTCTGGTGCGTTATATTTCGACTTCTCTGTTTTAGATCCATATAAAAGCTTAGTTAAATGGCGAATTTGATCGGTTAATGCCTCAATTTGTTTCGATAAGTCTTTGTTTTGTTGATTCGAATGGGCCAATTGCCCTTCGAGCGCCCTAATTAATTTTTCGTATTGGTTTTCATTCGTAGAAGAAACATTCGCCACATCATTCACCACTTTCCGTTCGATTTCGTTGCTATTATTATAACTATTTCGAACAGTGAAATAAAGATGAAATTAGGGTGTACGAATTTAGAATACGCCTTTTGCTGATGGTTGAATCGCCTTTGGCTACTGAATGGACAATCCTTCGAGCAACCTTATCCCGACAATGAGATTATCCCGACCTTTTTATGATTTTTTGTGAATTAAAAACAATCAACTGGTTATTAGTCGGAATAATCCCGTCATCTAAAAATCATTTTAATCCATATAACCTACGTATCATTTCATTATTATCTTTTCGCGTAAGAACAGTTGTTCCTGTGTCGATATCAAGATTAATGGTTGCCTTTTCAATAGCTTTCCTTTTCATTTCAGTATCTGCTGAATCATAGATCAAAGTAGGTTCCGGATCTTCGTGACCGAGGAATTTTGAACATTTATCCTGTGCTTGTTTAGCGTATTTACTTATGAATTTGGCAACTTAAATAAAATCACCCATTAATATTTCAGATGAAGTTTTGTTGTCTGTGCAATAAATATCAATTTATGTTACCTCTTTTCTAATGTGACTTTCAGGGAAATCCTGATACGATACTTTTCCTAAAGAGGCATGAAATATTTATTATTCCGACCAATTGTAAACGCTAAAATAAAATTGACAGTTTTCGCTAAGAAACCTTTTACACTTTAGCTCATTAAAACCAATTTTCTAGTAAACTGAAAGTATCTG
>NZ_KB911021.1 GCF_000383235.1 Bacillus sp. 123MFChir2 | reverse complement strand
TTATGACCTTAATGAAGGAAAAAAAGGAAGAAAAGTAAAAAAAGAATAGAAAGAAAGGCGACTTTTCGTTCCATTTTGAACGAAAAGTCGCCTTTTTAGTTCTACATATGTTTTGTGAAATGAAAAACGTAAGTTTTTCAGTGGCCTCGCTGCACGGCAGCTCTTGTTTTTGTTGTTGCTTTAAAGAGGAAGTTTCACTTTATCTTTCCCACTTCTTCTTACATTCCTCTATCCAAAACACCAAATACTGCTTCGTCATCTGAGCACGTCTCCATCTCGATAAAGACAGTTTCATTCCTTCATTTTGACGCACACGGTACACATCTTGCAGAAGCGGCTCCCACTCTTTACAGCATTTCATCATATATTGCAGCCCTTCATCTTTCGAAACAATCCGTTCCATTTCTAATGTGCATATAATACGGCCCATTGTCACAACCGCAGACTCTACCCATTCTGTAGCTAAAAATAAATAGGGACGCTTTACTTTCTCACTCCAATATTGTTCCACATTGTATTTCATTGTGCTTACAACATCATCCCACACTATTACATAGGGAAGCTCGCTTGCCTGTTGACCAAAAAGCGTAATACCGCAATTTTTTATCGTCCACCACGTCACAGAATTAATGTCCCAATGTCCTTCAGTTATTTTTCCCTCAGAACAATATAGGTACGGTAACATCTCATCATTTTGTTTTCCAACATCACCAAGCGGAACATACATCCCGTCCATTCGTTTACCGAAGTCGTGTGCATGAAGACTCTTATGTAATTGACGAATTTTCACTTTCTCTGCTTCACTGACTTGTTCTTTCATAACCGTTACAAAGTCAATATCACTCGTTTCCGAATGAAATGCAGCTAGTGCTAATGAACCGTATACATACACACCAACTAGCTTTTCACTTGATATTATTTCTTGAAGTTCATTCACATATTGATCTAAGAAGAACTCCACTTCTTTTGGTATGGAATGATTCATTATGATACCCATACATATACTCCTAACGCAGCTACTACATTCGGAATTGCTGCAAATGCGTTCATTTTAGCTGATTGAAAGCGGGATTCTTTTCGCGTTGGCTTTTCCGAAGCAAATGTCCCTCTTCCTCCCAAAATGAATCCATCTATACAAAGAAATGCTGCACTAGCTAAAAAAAAGGCGCTTAACCAACCTGCTAACGAATAAACCATTGCTGCATCCCCTATCATATAAGCAATACTACTGACTAGAAAAAGTCCGATAATCCCTATTACAAATCCCTTCTTCATCGCATTCATCCTCCATAGCACAGAAAAAGCCCCTGCGATTCGTAGTCTACGTTGCAAGAGCTCTGTAAGTGATAAGTTATATTATAAATATTTCTCAATTTCTTTGTATACATCCTTTAAGCGCGGATTGCCCTCTCCGACAATCTCATGATTCACGAGAACAACAGGATAAAATAAATCTTCTTCAATGACACGCTCTACAAAAGCTCGTTTTTCTTCCTCTTCTTGCTCCTCATGAATATCCACATATTCAAAATGGAACTTCTCTTCTTGTCCTTCATATTTTCGTCCGATCGCCGCTTGCAGCCATTCATACGTTTCCGTTGAAGACGGCATTCCAACGCAGCTTGCACATACAACCTTCGCCCCGTACACACTAACTTTTATCATATTCTCTCCCCCATTTGCACATATATTTTTTTCTGTACCTCATTGTCACATATAAGAAGGAAACTTCCATAAACTATTTTGACAACGTAAGAAAGACATAAAAAATAGATTTTCCCCTGTATCTTGATTATAATAAAACTGATGAAAGGAGTCGATAAAAATGGAAAACGAAAACTTACACGAACAAGTAGTAGAAGTATTAGATAAATTACGTCCATTCTTACTTCGCGATGGCGGTGACGTAGAATTAGTAGATATCGAAGACGGTATCGTTAAATTACGCCTTCTAGGCGCTTGCGGCAGCTGCCCAAGTTCTACAATCACATTAAAAGCAGGTATCGAGCGTGCGCTTTTAGAAGAAGTACCTGGAGTAATTGAAGTAGAACAAGTATTTTAATCTAAAAGCGGAAGCGGCTCGCCCAGAACAAGAGGGGGATGGAGCTTCTGACATAGAGGCGCTTTTT
>NZ_KB911020.1 GCF_000383235.1 Bacillus sp. 123MFChir2 | reverse complement strand
AAAGTACCACAAACCTTGCAATTTTCAGTGGTACTCCGTATCCAACCTCACTTTCATCCCATGCCTAAAGGCGATGGGCTTTCCCGTTCGGAAAGAGCTGTAAAATGTATATTGATAACCTATCCACGCTGTTAAAGGAATTGCAATTGGCACAATTGTTCGGCCGACAGACCAACGAAGTGTTGCTGCCGCAAATACTTCATTGTTGTTTCTTTATTGCACAGTGGTTGTACTTATTTTATCAGGTTTACTTGTCACTAAATAATGTTTCTCTGATACATATAAATTTCGGTTTAACCCTCTTTTTAAATATGGACCTAACTTGATCGAACAAATAAGGCGATTTTCATTTCCTTCAACGATTGGAAAAACTTCCTTTTCCGTTACATATTGATCCACAGCACGTTGTACATCATCAATTTCTTTAACAAGCGCAAGGTTTTCCTGTGTACTCTCAAAGACTTCAAGTGTCTCCTTTGTAATAATAAATGTATTTGTAGGAAAGGCAGGTAAATAAGGTTTTAATAAGTCATAATTAACCGTGTAGTCATCATTTACTAATACTGTATATATGACATTAGCATTCGCTTCAAGAAATTTTGCCATAGCAAGTTCTAATTCATCTTTCGTAATCTCTCTTTCTTCCTTACCTTTTTTAAAAAAGTGAAACATCTTCTCCGCCCCCTTTTTCTTCATTATACCATAAATTACAAGATAAATTTGAATAATGAAAAAACACCTCCCCATCACTAGTCTCACATTTTAAAAAATTATATAAAATTATCACTTTATCGTATGTTTGTCCAAACTCTTTCATATGTATGAAATTAAGTAAAGTTTTCAGTAGGTAGTGAAACTTCTCTTATCTCAAAATGCAAGTGATGACTGGTGAATGTTTTACTTTATCCCGCATTACTCTCAAAGTCTATGTAACAAATAAATCAGCTCATAACATAAGAAAGAGGGATTACATGGATAATCAGCAATGGAAAGTAGCTAAAAAAATTGCTGCTACTTATATAGGGACTGTCGTTGGAGCTGGATTTGCAACTGGAAGAGAAATTGTTGAGTTCTTTACAATTCACGGGACATATGGAACAATCGGCATTTTAGTAAGCGGCATTTTCTTTATTTGGATAGGAACAAAAATGATGCTGCTTTCTTCGCAAATCAAAGCATTTTCTGCTCAAGAATTTAACAAATATTTATTTGGTGATGTCTTCGGAAACGTTGTAAATATTTTATTACTTCTCGTATTATTTGGCGTGACAAGCGTCATGCTTTCTGGAGCTGGAGCAGTATTTGAAGAGCAACTTCGCCTCCCAAGACAACTTGGAATCTTTATAACGATACTCGCTTGTATTATTATTGGCAGCCGAGGATTGCAAGGGGTATTTGAAGTCAATTCACTCGTCGTACCAATTATGATGATTTTTATCGTGGGGCTATCTATTACAACACTCTTTCATGATGTATCTTCTTTTTTCAGCATGACACCTACTGAAAATTGGAATAGCAAATGGGTTACAAGTCCAATTACATATGTTGCACTCAATCTCTCCCTCGCTCAAAGTGTACTTGTACCATTAGCAAGTGAAGTCAAGGACCAGAAAGCTATTAAATGGGGTGGTATGTTAGGCGGGGCAGGGCTATGTTTAATTTTATTATGTAGTCACTTCGCCATGTTATCTGTCGAACAATTTTATCAATATAATATCCCAATGGCAGAAGTTGTACGTCGCTTCAATGCTACTTTTCATTTCTTTTTCGTATTAATTATTTTCGGAGAAGTATTTACAACACTTGTCGGTAACATATTTGGTATGACGAAACAACTTCAATCTATCACCGGCTGGAAAAGTAACATCATTATTTATTTCATCTTACTTATTAGTTATTGTTTTAGTTATATCGGTTATAGTGAATTACTTCATATGTTATATCCTATGATTGGATGGATTAGCTTAATCCTTCTTCCAATTATTGCATTCAAACAACAGCAAAAAACATAAAATGAAACGGCATATCCCTCACTAAGAATTTATTGAACAAATGGACACACAAAGCAAAAAGCACGTGAATCATCTTATTCACGTGCTTTTTTTATTACACCTTAAATCTTTCAATTAATATTTGTAACTCTTCAGCCATTTGTGATAACGTTCCAGATGCTGAACTGATTTCTTCTATAGATGCCAATTGTTCTTCTGCTGATGCCGCTACACTTTGTGTGCTAGATGCATTGTTACTCGCTGT
>NZ_KB911019.1 GCF_000383235.1 Bacillus sp. 123MFChir2 | reverse complement strand
CAGTTATCGTATGAAGAATAGGCAAAGCTTATTTTAAGCAGAATTGTAAAATGAAACTTAGCAGAAAGTGTAAAATTCGTCTTGACGGTTACAAAAGTATAGTAGTACCCTCTGATTATAAATCGACAGTAGAAAATGCTATTGATTGTAGGATTAATACTTCTGTTGAGCCAGAAATTATTTATCAACACAAAAATCAATCAGATTTATTGTTATTAGAATGTAAAGTCAATGGTTTTAAAGTAGATTTGACAAATAGGAACACCAAACAGGCTATGGGCTATTTATGCTGCTCTGAAAGTCATGTGCAAGAATATTTAGGCTTTCCTCCTTATGAACAGGCTAATACCAAATTGCTTTATGCTGTTTCAAGTGCAGATGTAGAATTACAAAAGGAGACCTTAAACAAACTTTCATTTTTAATTGAAGAGGCGCAGGTACCTTGTTTGAATTTTTCAGTTGTAGGAATAGAAGTGAAAGAAAATGAAGTTTATCTGACAACATTGGATAATGGAAAAAAGGAAAAAATAAGGATTATAAAAGGAAGTCATCCCCATTTGTTAAATATAGTACCCGTAGATCCGTCATCAAGTGGTAGAATTGCTGATGAACAAAAAGAGAATCTTAAGGTATTAGAGCAAAGAGTATTAACAGCTTTAAGAGCTGCTTTAGGTAAAAATCTAGGGTATAAAGAGTTTGAAATCAGTACCCATGATATTTGTGAAAGGGCTATACCTATATGGAGACTTTGGAATAAACAATCTCAAAAACAATTACAGCCATTTATTAGAAAATACATCAGTCAAGCTTTTGCTCGTTTGAAAAAGAAAGGACTGATGTATAAATTTGATGCTCATCAACAATTATACAAAGTTAGTGATACAGATCATCAAACAGCAAATAAGGTAAGAAATTATCTAGCTTCTAAAGAGTTTGTCAAATTAGGTAATGATATTTTTGATGATATTCAATTGTCTTTTGATGATTTTGATGATTTTGATGATTTGTTAGAAAATATATCGCAGAAGATTATTTAAGTTATTTTTATCTGGATTTTCTATTGATTAAAGGGGAGGACCGATACTAAAGTGTAGTTCTCTTCTCTTTTTTATATTAAAGTATTATTGGATTTACTTGCTTAAATTATAAGACCTAGGATTTTTCCAAATATTAGAATAGGTATTCTTTGTTTTCCTCAACCTTTGTATATGTTCTAAATTTATAATGTTCTTCATCGATGCTATAGATTTATAAAATTTGCTGGGTAATTCTCTTATTTCTACAATTTCAACTATATTACATATGAGATGAACAAAATATTCCTTTTTAAATTAATGAATGGATGTAATTTTGTGTTTTTGACGGCTTTTATGAATATGGTCATAGCATTTAAAAAATCTTATACTCCGCTGTTAGACAAGGTATTCTCGATATATTTGTTTCAAATTTTTGTAGAGTACTTATAAATTGTTATTTTTAATACAACGTATTAACTTAATTTTGTATAAAATCTCCTTTTTCATAATATTTTTTGATAAAACTAATATAGGCATTTAAAGCTCATTGATTACTTTTTTATTTTATGTGTAAACAGCTACTATTTCACTATTACCTTTATGTAAGGCTACCTGCATGTCCATCAATTTAATGCATGTCCTAGGACGAAGATTCTGTACAAATTACTTGATTTTATCGTTTTAAGTTAGTTTATTTTGTAGATAGATGGAGGTGCAGTAAGATCTATGGGATAATATCACAATGTCCTTGACACTTCCAATTAATTCAATTAATGTCTATATACGAATAAAATAATATTAGGTCCGAGGAGGGATTCGATGAAGAAATATTTGTCATGTTTACTAATTATTACGCTTGTATTCGGGTTAGTACCTAATGTTTTTTCTACTATAGCGCATGCAAGTGAAGTGGATAATAATGTTTGGAAGTTGAAAGATACGCTTTTTGAAGGAAGAGCAGGTGCTGGGGTAGCTGAGGTGAATGGGAAGTTTTATGTGATTGGTGGTGTTTCCGGTTCAACTGTATCTAGCGCAGTACAAGAATATGATCCTAAGACAAATAAATGGTCAAATAAAGCAAATATGCCAACAGCACGGGCTGATTTAGGTGTAGCAGTAGTAGACAATAAAATTTATGCTATTGGTGGCTACAACGGAAATATAAGTACATACGGAGGAGGCGGTACCTTTTTAAATAGTGTAGAAGTGTATGACCCTGCGACGGATTCTTGGTCAACTACAACGTCTATGCCTGTTGCTCTCTCAGGAGGAGGAACAGTAGCGTTTAACAATAAAATATATGTAGTTGGTGGTTATTCATA
>NZ_KB911018.1 GCF_000383235.1 Bacillus sp. 123MFChir2 | reverse complement strand
GTGCAAAAAATCTATCAAACTTGGACATACTGATATTATCAATCTACAAAAGGACGTGATCAGTATGAAAAAGCAAAATTTATTTAAGTGGAAACCAAATAAGGCAAGTGAAATATCTTAATAACATCGTGGAACAAGATCATCGTTTTATCAAGAAACGAGTTCGCCCTATGTTAGGACTGAAATCACTTCGTACAGCTAATTGCATTTTAGGTGGCGTTGAAGCTATGCATATGATGAGAAAAGGGCAACTTCACCAAAGGGTGAAGTCTGCCCGAAATGAAGCTGAATTTATTCGTAAATTGTTTGGATTAACTGTTTAACCTCTCAGTTAACAGAACATTGCCGTTCTATGTTTCTGGTAAAGTATTTTTGTACCAGAACCCCTAAAATCAATAAGTCTAAAACTGACTTGATACTTGAGTTACTTAATCAAAGAAAAACGAAACAGGAAATTGCTGATTTCTTAAATGTTGACAGAACCACTATTTATCGCACATTAAAACGAAATGGTTATTAAGGGTACAACACCATACCGAGAAATTTGTGTCTAAATGTAAGAATTTCCCGATATGGATGCTCCTTCTATTCCTAGAAACGCCCATTAGAAACCCCATAGTTCATTAATCAAATTCCATTTTATATAAATTATGTGACGGGCTAGAGCAGCAACCCTGTGATTACCCCTAAAACGGTTGTCGCTTTTCTCGATTTGCAATAAATAAAAAGAAAAGATTAAAATAAGAAAATAACTAATCCTCACAAAAAAATATTATGTCTATAAATAATAAGGGAGAAACTAACATGACAAAAGAAAATGAAATTAACAATGAAAAAGAGTTGTCATTAGAACAACGTGAAGAATTACTCAGAGTATTGAAAGCTCGTTTTGAGAAAAACATGAACCGCCATAAAGGTCTTGAATGGGCTAAAGTTCAAGCTAAGCTGGATGCTAATACTAAAAAACTATGGTCACTCAATGAAATGGAAAGAACTGGCGGTGAACCGGATGTTGTTGAGTATGATAAAAAGAAGGGTGAATACATTTTTTATGATTGTTCAGTGGAAAGCCCTAAAGGTCGCAGAAGTGTTTGTTACGATCGTGAAGGGCTAGAGTCAAGAAAAAAACATAAACCAGAAAATAATGCTATTGATATGGCAAGTGCTATGAACATTGAACTATTAACGGAAGAACAATACCGAGCGTTGCAGAATCTTGAAGGTTTCGATAAGAAAACGTCGAGTTGGGTGCAAACACCGACTGATATTAGAGAACTCGGTGGTGCCCTTTTTTGCGATTGTCGCTTTGGGCACGTCTTCGTGTATCACAATGGAGCAGAATCCTATTATGCCGCCAGAGGGTTTCGTGGCTCGCTAAGGGTTTAAATTTTGCAAAGACAGCTAAATTTGAATTTGAGGATGGATCAGTAGGGGGTACAGACCCATAGCCATCAACTTAAGGAAATGCATAAAATAACAAAATTAGGACACCCTTTCATGCAGTACTGCATGAAAGGGTGTCCTAATTTATGTCTACAAACAATTGTATGTTAATTGAAGAGCTACGCATACTTGGTGAAGAATTTCGAAATAAATTCTCTGTTCATCATTTACAGGAACTTGCGTATCAAACAGGTATGATTAAACGAAAACGAAAGTTTCGGGCACAGGACCTTGTATCACTCTGTGTGTTTCTTGGTCAGACAATCAGCTCTGAATCCTTAGCCAGTCTTTGTACAAAACTGAACGAAGCCACAGGTACTTGCATCTCAACTGAAGCACTCAATAAACGTTGGAATGAGCGAACTGTAGCGTTCCTCAAAAGGTTGTTTCTGCATGTTTTCCAGCAAAAGGTGTGTCCCACTCCAGCATTATCTAGTCGATTTTCACAAATTCGCATTTTAGACTCGACATCCTTTCAATTACCAGTTTCCTATGCTGAGAGCTATAAAGGAACTGGGGGAAACAGTTCTGAAGCAGGTGTGAAGATTCAGTTGGAGTATGAGCTACTCTCTGGAGAATTTCTAGAAATGGAGGTAGATCACGGCACTAGTAACGACGCAAAATATGGGCAAGAACGAACCAAGACCTTACAAGCTGGAGATCTCGAACTCCGTGACCTTGGTTATCATTATATTGGTGATTTAGACAAGATCACAATGTGTAGAGCTTACTACATATCTAGGATTCGGTGGAACACGCAAGTATATCAAAAAGGAGAAGATGGGAATTGGATTTTATTAAACATAGAAACTTTAACGAAGGATTTACAAGAAGGAGAAACCCTAGAGTTACCAGAAGTGTACATCGGATTGAAATACAAACATCGAACTAGGCTGGTTTTATACCGCCTGACACAAAGTGAGTGGAATAAACGTTTGGCACACCATAAAAAAACAAACAAGAAGATACCGAAAGCTGCGAGCAGAGTAAATCTATTAGTAACCAACACTTCTTCAGAGAAACTGCCAGCTACAGAAGTGTACGCCTTCTACTCGTTACGGTGGCAAGTGGAAATTCTGTTTAAAACATGGAAATCTATTTTTCAAATTCATGAAATCAAACCAATGAAGTTAGAACGATTTCAGTGTCATTTATAT
>NZ_KB911017.1 GCF_000383235.1 Bacillus sp. 123MFChir2 | reverse complement strand
ATCCAGCAAGATACAAAAGATACTGTTCAAATCATGAAAAAAGGACAAGAAGAAGCAACGCAAGGAAGAAATGCTGCTAATGAAGCAGATCAAGCATTTTCAATTATTATGAAAGACATTCATAATATAACGCAGCAAGTTCAAGAAGTGTCAGCTACAACAGAAGAAATGTCTGCTGGAACGGAAGAAATTAATGCTTCACTATCAGTAGTGTCAGAAACTTCTACAAAAGTAGAAAAAGATACGAATGAGACTGTACAAGCAATTCAAACACAAGCATCATCCATTACAGAAATAACAAATCAATCCATGCAAATAAAGAAAAAAATCGAAGAATTAGAAGGATTGATTTCACAATTTAAAATTAAAGAATAAAAAATATATAAATCCAAATTAAAAAACTTACACAAACCCCTTTTCATTTAGGTGGGCAAGAGCGTCTGACCATGCGCGGAAGCGGTCAGGGCCTTTTCCTGCCACATGCGAAGTTCAAACAAAGGGAGAAAGAAAGTAGCAGAATCTTTTTTTCTACATAGCAGCAATCTATATGTTGAAAAGTCAAAATGGATTTATATAAGAGACGGCTAATGAAAACCCCAAAACTTTAAAAGGTATGAGCGTGTAAGTGGTGGGGAGTTGACAGTCCGTCTCTTTTTTTCATTTTATCTTACATTTATTATATCAATAAAATATTATGTGAGAGTTTAAAGAGATTGTCTATATTGATTGATATATTTTGTAACCTTTTCGTTTAATGTTACAAAAAACTCTGTAAATTCTGAATATGTTGCGCGAATGCTATTTACATGATGTAAGGAAAGTTTCTCATGTAAGAGGAATTCACCTTGATGTCCAAATACTTGCATATTCGCATTTACTTGTTCTGAATCTTCTTGTGTCGATGCAAGGATGTAGTGAAATGCTTTTACAGGAACGGCATACGTTTTACAGTACATATTGTTTTGTATTCCACTTTGAACTGTAATCCGAAACTGGAGAATTTCTTTGTTTATCGTAATGGACAATGTTGTTGTTTTTAACTTTGTGTCTGTGAACGGATCTAGTTCTTCAAGTTGCAATTGAATAATAGTTTGATCTGTGAATTCGTGAATGTGTTCTTGGATTACTGATTGAATTTGTAGCTCCATATAATAAATGATCTCCTTTTCTTTATGTACTATAAAGTATAGAACAAAAGAATTAATATAAAAGTTTCAAGATAAGGTTAAGAATTTTTATTGTACTTTAAAGAGAATACATGATGATTTATTAAAAAACAATATAAATTAATATAACATTAATTATTTCAAAAACGGTATATTGATATATTATAATGCTTTATCGAGATAATTTTTTCGGTAGTAAAATGTTTTTAAGACTCTGTAAAAAAATAAAAATTTTGCAGGATAAAAGAAATTTTTAGCGAAATAAGTTAAAGTTTGAAATGAAAAAATATTTTTTATATGATAAGGGTAAAGGTTAGTGAAAAGTAGGTGAATGTATGTCAGTAACATTTTATTCATACCCAAAATGTGGAACATGCCAAAAGGCAAAAAAATGGTTAGAAACAAATGATGTAGCGTATGAAATGGTTCATATTGTCGAAAATCCGCCTTCTAAGGAGGAACTTCGTAGTATATATGAAAAAAGTGAATTACCATTAAAAAAATTCTTTAACACAAGTGGAGTGCGTTACCGCGAGCTTGGATTAAAGGACAAGCTAAAAGATGCAAGTGAAGAGGAAATATTAGACATGCTAGCTTCTGATGGCATGTTAATCAAACGACCAATTGTAACAGGCGGTAATGATGTAACAGTTGGCTTTAATGAAGAGCAATTTGAAAGTGTGTGGAAAAAGTACCAATAAGGTGCTTTTACATAATTAATACATTCATTGGAGGTACAGACATGAGCATTCCAAAACAATTACGTTACTCTGAAGAGCACGAATGGGTACAAGTTGAAGGCAACCAAGTTATCATCGGTATTACAGATTTCGCACAACACGAATTAGGAGATATCGTATTCGTGGAACTTCCTGAAGTTGGTGCAGCAATTGAAGCTGACGAGCCATTCGGAAGCGTAGAGTCTGTTAAAACAGTTTCTGAACTATACGCACCTGTAGCAGGTAAAGTTGTAGCAGTAAACGAAGACTTAAATGACAAGCCAGAACTTGTTAACGAATCTCCATACGAAGGTGCATGGATGGTTAAAGTTGAGCTTGAAGATGCAGGCCAAGTGGAGAAATTATTAACTGCAGAGCAATACGAAGAAATGATTAATCAAGACTAATTTGGAAAAGACAGCCGTGAGCTGTCTTTTTATTTTTTGTAACTACTCAGTTACTGTATGAAAAAAAGCAGAAAAGCATTTTTAAAATGGTCGAGAGGGACTGGGGATACATAGGAGCGGTCAGGTTTTTTTCCTGCCACGTGCAAGGTTTGAAAACAAAAGCAGACAATACGTGCAGGTGCCCGCCCTGTTTGCATGACAGCAGTCTATATGCCATAAGTAATAGAGAGACACATCTTCACCAGTATCATACCCTTTTCTAAATTTCTAAAAGGTATAGCTGAGTAGTTACTATTTTTTGGAAACAAATTGGAAGTTTTACCCCCCCTCGCATTCTGCCCAAGCCGCTTCCGCTTTTAATCATTATCCAGTTCCAGCGGCTAGAATGTTCGGTGGCTTCGCTTCTTCCTGCGAGGTAAAAAGCAC
>NZ_KB911016.1 GCF_000383235.1 Bacillus sp. 123MFChir2 | reverse complement strand
TATCTTCACTACTTCTCATCTCTTTTCCCTCCTTACACATTCCCTTATGAAAGTGTATGAATAGAAACAAGCTTTCATGAGGATAAAAGAAACTCCTCGAAATAACTTTTTACTTAATACATCAAATATGAATTATTACAAAAAAGAAAGACGACCCCATAACAAAAAAAGGTACTGAAATCCATAAAGACTTCCGTACCTTTACTATTACATATCACACTTGCTTGTCTTATACGCTTGCTGCGGATGACTTACACTCTCTGGATAAAGCAATTCCAATGTCCCCGATTCTACCAGACGATTCATATACTCTTTTCTAAGAGTATCTACCGATCGATTTAATAAGCTCGCTAATTCCTTCAATGCCAACGGCTGAATACTGCATAATTCTAGAATAATCTGTTCCATCGCTTTTTTATTTAATCTCTTCTTTCTTCTTGCTTCCTCTGCAACGGCTAGCAGTTTTTCATCAGCATTCTCTTTTTTACCTTGTGATGTTTCTTCATTTTCATTAGAATTATCCCTAATGTCATGATCGTTACCCCCAGGGTCTTCTATGTTACCCCCAAGGTCATATTCGTTACCCCCAGGGTCTTTCGTATTACCCCCAAAGTTAATACTACTTGCTTGCTTATAAAATTTCTCAGATAACTCGTATTTTGTTCCTCTACCTTGTCCACTAGTTTGTAATAGCTGCTTTTCTACTAAACCGCTTAAAACTTTATTAATATCAGGTGAATGTTTATCCATCAATGTTTGTAATCGTTGGTTTGTTACTTTTTCTTCTTGATGTGCAGTAACAAGTGCCAATACTTCATCATTTGTTAACTCGTCATACACTGATTTTAAGACTGTCTGTAAAAACTGTATACTTTCATTTGGTAATAATGACTGTGTTGTTAAAGTTAATATAATACGTTCTGGCTGGTATTCCTCTACTAAATCAGGATGCTTCCAATGCTGCTCTTTCCATGCTAAGTGAATGTTCTCAATTCCTGATCCCGCTCGTTCACCTAACCCTAGTTGCATAAACATTTTAAAGACATTTGCATTTCTAGGATCACTTATCCCGCCTTGCCTAGCTTGTTCTATAGAAATTCTTAGTGTACCTGGATTTGAAAAACGGAAGAACGTTTTCTCTTTTTCAATCACAATGCCTCTATCACCGTAATAATCAGCATGTGCAAGGGTATTCACCAGAGCTTCACGCAATGCGGCATGAACACGAGTATCATCTGTTCGAAACAATCCTTCATTAAGTTGAAACGGGATATTCAAATCACTCGTTAAACGATGAATGACTTTAAAATAGAAGTCATATATATTCCCAGACCAAGTACCATCGGCAGACGTAATTCGATCATTCCAACGCTGCCCTGTAATTTCAGAAGTGATTTCTCGATACTCTAAAAAGTATTGTGGTAATAAATCTACAATACTTCTTTCTTCACCAAACATAACTAATCCAGCGAGTGTTAATCCATCTTGATTTGTTTCGCGATTTCGTCCCCAAGCACCGATGCGATATAAGAAATCGTTTAACTCTAAATCATTCCACGGATGATCTGGCTTTAATGAAGCAAAACGACGGCGATAGCTCTTTACCGATTCTAAGTTTAAATCATTGATACCGAAATTCAGAAGAACTCGATAATCTTGTGAATCTTGTTGGTCAGCAAGCATACGCTTTACTTCATCTGGCGGACACTTATAATCACCTTCATAATTTCTTCTATACGTTCCAACCATGGGATTATGTCCAATATAAATTGGACGTTGATTTCTTGAAGCACGAGGTACATAAATATATACAACTTGTTTCCCGTTTAGTGTCACAAGCTGTACATTTCGATTCGTTAAAATATTTTCACTAATGCGCTGTACATTGTTAATACCGTCCCAAAATTCTTTCGCTACTTTCGGAGCATCTATTTCAATCGGTGAAAATTCATACCCTTCTTGTTTAACACCTAATAAAATGATGCCACCATCTGTATTCGCAAACGCTGAATATGTTTCCCACACATCTTTTGGTAAACCACCCTTTGCAGCTTTACATTCAAGTTCGGCACTTTCTCCTTGTTCAAGAAGTTCTATTAAATTTTTTTCTTCCATAGGAATTATTGTCTCCTTTAAAGAGAGTCTCCATAAACATATGTATTTGACGTTTATTATAACAAACCTTCCAAAAAAACAAACATATTGTTCTCCAAACAAGAACATTCATTCGCAAAAAGCTGACAAAAGGAACGCACGTTCTATAAAATGGAGTTATCAAATAAAAGGAGGTTTATAAATATGTTTAAAATGAATACAACGGGGTTTAAAGAATTAGAAAAAAAATTAGCTTCATTACAAGAAGAGGAAGCTGTTCCATTTGAAGTCTTATTTGATGATACCTTCATGCAAAATTATACATCTTTCCAAAACATCCAAGAACTCCTAAAGAATAGTGGATTTACAATTTCATCAAATGAAGACTTTCAAAAAGTACCTGATCAAGAGTGGAATGAATATATTCAGAAGGTCACTGAATTTCCAAATTGGGAGGAAATGAAGCAAACAACAGGGGTTCAATATATGAAGAAAAAATTAAAGAAGTTAGGCTTTAACTAAGTTACATAACTGGGTTTTGTATTAAGCACCTTAGCAATATGAAGCCCAGCCTTCGTTCATGATTTTCGTTTCAAGCTGCGGCCAGAAATATAACATTTCCTCACGCATCATCGTTAAAATATCGCGCTGCCATTC
>NZ_KB911015.1 GCF_000383235.1 Bacillus sp. 123MFChir2 | reverse complement strand
GGATCTATTAATAAAAGTTGGGAGAAAAGTGTATCCACGCAGCATTCCTTTAATGTTGGTCTAACTGTTGGAGGCGGTGTTGAAGGTTCAGCAGCAGGCCCTGTACCAAAAGCTGATGCTTCATTAAATGTAGGCTATGGATATTCAAAAACTAACACTGAAACAGAGAGCTATTCTAATAATTTTGATTGGTCTACTGCAACGACAATTGATACAGCAAAAGCAGCAAAAGTAAGTTTGCAGTTAGAATATAAAAACGTAGGTACAGCATCAGCTGAAAACGTTTCTCCTCACTTTAATATTCGCCTAGGAGACAAGATTATTAATACCGTAAAGGCAACGCAAGATCGTTATAAAGCACAGCATTTAAGCACAGAAAAAGGCGGAAGAAATAAAACAGAAGTATTAATTGACAGTTTAGAAGGTCAAGCAGATGTAAATATTTATTTAACGTTAGATGAATTAAAAGCTGTTGAGCAAGGTGCGCTTCTTTCTGTTGAAGTATTACCTACGAGCACAATGGACGTGTCTATCGAACAAGACGGAGAATTTAAAAATTTAGGAGATGCAGGAAAATATGAATCTCGTGTAAATGCTTCTACTGGATTACTAGAAACAGATATCGGGAATAAGCCGAAGTTTAGAGTGTATGCACCAGACGGTGTTGGTACGAATACAAATTTAAACTTGAATGAGGTTTTAAAACATATTAACGTAGATTCTAAAAAAGTAAATGCGCTTGTAGAAAATTACTTTGGACAGCGAAACATCTTTGAGAAAGACGATTTAGAAAATGTAAAAGAAGAGGCTGTAACAAAAGGAATTAAATTGGGTGTTTTTGAACAATTACAGCCACCAACATTATCATATAGTGCTTATGATCCAATTAAGAAAAAGCTTTATGCGGCAGTCGTACCGGGCTTATTTGGAGCAAGTAATGAAATTTCCGCTACTTTTGAAAAGAAAAATTCTAAAGCAACACAGCAAGTAACATTAGTGAAGAATGGAAATATATATGAGTCTAAAGAAACTATAAGCTTAGATCAATTCGATCCATCAAAAGAAGTGACATTTGAAATCAACGATGTACAAAAGAAGCTTCCAACACAAAAAACTTCTACAGTTGTTAAGTACAATAAAGAGTTTGATAACTTATTAGTAGATAATGAAGGTGAATTGATTGTCGAAGGAAAACCTTATTATTTGAAAACGTCTGCGAAGGTAAATGATCAAGGTGTAATAGAGAAATGGAATGCTGCAAGTGTTTTAGAGCAAAGTATAAATGGGAAATATGTGCACTTTAGTCTAAAGGGAAATAATTGGGATGGATTGAGATTAGGACCGAAAAAACAAGCAATACATGGACCAGATATTGAAGCTACATCAGTAATTATTGAGAGAAAAGGTCAGTCTAGACCAGGACAACCAATTAGCAAAGATGAAGAAGTATTCCTTAAATTTACGAACAGTACTCATGGTGGCTATCAGTACCTTAACGTTGGAAATGGATATGATTATAGTTGGTTAGATCAAGAGCGTAACAGATCTACGATTAAATTAGATAAAATTTCGAATGAAAAGAGCTTCTATTTAAAATCTGATTCTACTTATATCACGTTTAGAGAAAATCCTTGGAGTGCGAGTGTCGCAGATGATGGGATTCTTCCATTCGTAGCTGCTGGAGAGCGTATTTTAAAACCTGATCATACAACTTCACCAAGTAATGACCACAAATGGGAATTAGAAAGTATTAAATAAAGTAAGGAATTAAAAGACTGCAAAGCCTTTCTTTCAAAAAGTTTTGCAGTCTGTTTCTATTTTTCCGTGTATCCAAGAATGGATTAGGGGTACAGTTTTTATGGCCAAATATTCTTTGAACACTGGATGCATAGATAGCGCGTGTTATGAATAACTTTCCTAATAACCATTTCGTTTTAATGTACGATAAATAGTAGTTCTGTCCACATTTAAAAAATCAGCAATTTCCTGTTTTGTCTTTCCTTGATCAAGTAACTCGAGTATCAAATCTGTTTTAGATTTATTGATTTTAGGCGTTCTCCCCAGTTTCCCGCCATTTTCTACATACTTCATACGACCAGCCTGTGTTCGCTCTAATATATAGTTCCGTTCAATATCAGCGAATAAAGATAAGATTGTAACCATTACTTTAGTAGTCATGTCATCTTTCTTCCGAGTATCAATGTTGTCATTAATAGCAATGACGCCAATGTCATTTTTGATCAGTTTTTCATGGGTACGAATCATATCAGAAAGATTTCTACCTAAACGATCTAATTTATAGACAATAAGTGTATCCCCTGGGTTTAATTGCTGTATAAGAATTTGGAATTGTTCTCTCTCCATATTTTTGCCGCTTTGCTTTTCCTCAAAAATATAGTCCTCTAACAATTCAATTTCATTCGTTTCACAATATGTAAGTATTGCTTTTTTCTGGAATGTGTAATCTTGTTGCGGAGTTGATACTCGAATATATGCGTAATTCATTTTTTGCGCCCCTAACGTTGCATAAGTCTATTTTTCTATTTTGCTACAAATATCGTAACATTTTTGGACTCTAATTTGCAACGTAATATATGCAACGTTGTGACGCTATAAAAATCAAGACCAAGTGGAGTGTTGCATAAATGTTAATTTTTGCAACACTTGCCTTGGGGCTATTTTATGCTTAACGTACAAGGTGTCGACTGGAATGTGTCCAAATTGTGTCGTAACGTACAATTTTCTTTTTTTGATATGGTGAGGCCTAATAAGTAAGGCTTTTTTATTTTGATAATTACTTAAAGCAATAAATTACAATATATAGTTAATATGTTATTATTTTAAATGTTATGTCTCACAAATTATTACATAGGAGGAAAACTATGAAAAAGAAATTTATGTTAATGCTGCTACTGTTTTCGTTGATGGTAGGATTAAGTCCTCGTTCAATAACACAGGCGCAAACTATTAGCACACAAGGTGATCAATTTGAACAAGGGAATTATGATCTACAAGCCGAATTTCCTTTTGGACAAAGTTGGAACAAGAATTCACCATATGCTGGAACGGATGTTAATAAGGTGAAATGGGAATACAAACTTTACTTTAACGATGGTTCCAACGATAATCTTGTACAGGCATTCTCTTCCCCCCCAGCAATTGGACGAGATGGAACTGTATATGCAACAAATCAAAATGGTAAGTTATATGCATTTAATAAAGACGGCTCTATCAAATGGGTTAAAGAGGATATGGTAACAGCACATAC
>NZ_KB911014.1 GCF_000383235.1 Bacillus sp. 123MFChir2 | reverse complement strand
ACAAAACAAAGCTTTACTGAAATTCTGCAATCTACAAGTGAAATTGCAAAACAAATTGAAAGTCTAGTTCAGACAGCAAAACAAATGTCCAAAGGGGCAGATGAAGTGTCAGTTTCAGTTGGTGAAATCGCAATAACAGCGAGTAACAATGCATCTAGCACACAAAGTGTAGCGGCATCAGCAGAAGAACAATTGGCATCTATAGAAGAAATCAGTTCAGCATCTGGAACATTATCACAAATGGCTGAAGAGTTACAAATATTAATTGAAAGATTTAAAGTATAATAAAAAAGTGCGTGGATTAAATGATTCACGCACTTTTAGTTTGTGGACGGAAAATCCATCGGTCATAAGGATTTAACATATTGTTGTCAAAGAGATAGATAATAAAAAGGAAGACGGAAAACTTCTATTGTTATAAGATTGTATGCCGAGCTGTATGATCCAATTATAGTTAAAACTTGAAACTGAAATGAAAATAATATTTGGAAGTATGCGAATAGTGTAAGTGAAAGCATCTGTTACTAATGGATGTTTTTTTGTTATTCGTAGTAAATAAGAGTTTCCATTTTCAAGATTTTGAGGGTTTCAAAGAAATTAAGTGGAGATAACGACTAATGTTTACCCAATGAATTTTAAATATAGTAATTTGATTTTGTACAGAATTAAATCCGTATTTACATAATATTTTATAATATAAATATTTATATATAGACAAATTAAGATTAATTGTATAAAATCTACAAATAATGAGTCAGAAGATGCTGTATATTCAACTGATTCTTATTTTTAAAATTATTATATTGGATGGCACATAAAGGGGGAGCTATATGTCAAAGGTGTTAATACCATTCCACAATATGAATGTAGGAAAAAAACTGCTACTTTCATTTTTGGTTATTTTAATTTCTGCTGTGTCTGTAATAGGTACTATGTCTTATCAAAATGCAAAGGAGAATTTTGATAGTCAAATTACAAGCAGTGCAAGTGAAAATATTAAAGTGTTAGATAGTTTAATTAATCAAATAATTGATGCAAAGTATAATGATGTTACACATTTTTCTAAAGTGATTCAGCGCAATATTCATGAAACTGAAAATGGAGAAAGTATTAGAAAAGTTTTTTCAGATTATGTAAGTTTACATCCTGAGACAGTGCAACTGTATGTAGGGACTGATAATGGAGCATTTATTCAAGAACCGAACGTACAAATGCCAGCAGGTTATAATCCGAAAGAACGTCCTTGGTACATAGATGCAATGAAACAAAATGGGGGCGTTGCGATATCAAACCCATATAAAGACAAAGCGACTGGGGATATTGTTGTTACTGTTTCTAAAAAATTAGATGATGGCAGCGGCGTTATTGGTATTGATTTAAAGCTTGAAAATCTATTAAAGACAACAAAAATGATTAATATTGGGAAAAAGGGGTATGCGTTTATTTTAGACCAAAGCCAAAATGTTATAGCGCATCCACAAGAGAAGTCAGGTATAAAGGCTCCTGATATTTGGGTAAAACCACTATATAAGGAAAATCATGGAACATTTACATATACACTTGATGGTTCAGAGAAGAAAATGGTCTTTGCGACAAATGCGAAAACAAGTTGGAAAATCGCTGGTACAATGTATGCAAATGAAGTCACTAAAGCGGCAGAACCTATTTTTTACAATACGCTAATCGTCGCAGTAATTTCCCTTCTTTTAGGAGGAGCGATTATTTACTTGATCACCCTTTCAATTACGAAACCTTTAAAACAATTGGTTGTTTCTTCTCATAAAATTAGTGAGGGCGACTTAACAGAAACAATTGAAGTTCGTTCAAATGATGAAATTGGTCAACTTGGAAAAGGTTTCAATGAAATGGCTGGGTCGCTGCGTGAATTAATTTCAAGAATTAATTCGTCAGCAGGGCATGTAGCGGCTTCATCAGAAGAATTAACGGCAAGCGTGAGACAAGCGAGTGAAGCGACTGAGCAAATTACTATGGCAATTGATCAAGTGTCAAGTGGTGCAGTTACACAAACAAAAGGTGTTGAACAGGGCTCAATGTTGCTTCAAGAAGTGACAGAAGGAATTCAACGTGTGGCAGATACTTCATCTGTTATCGCAACTTCATCTGCGTATACACGTCAAAAAGCAGAAAATGGTGATAAGCTCGTTGCACAAACGGTAAGTCAAATGCAGTCCATTCATCAGTCAGTGGCAGAATCTGATCAGATTATTAAGTTATTAGATAATAAATCAAAGCAAATTGGGGATATATTAGAGGTCATTCAAAATATTGCAAATCAAACAAATTTATTAGCATTGAACGCTGCAATTGAAGCAGCAAGGGCAGGAGAACAAGGTAGAGGTTTTGCTATTGTTGCAGATGAAGTACGTAAATTAGCAGAACAATCGAGCTCATCTTCAAATGAGATTGGAAAGTTAATTACAGAAATTCAAGAAGATATGAGTAAAACGGTGAGTTCTATGAATCACGTAAATACGGAAGTGCAGTCAGGTCTTGTGATTGCCAATGAAACAAAACAAAGCTTTACTGAAATTCTGCAATCTACGAGTGAAATTGCAAAACAAATTGAAAGTCTAGTTCAGACAGCGAAACAAATGTCCAAAGGGGCAGGTGAAGTGTCAGTTTCAGTGGGTGAAATCGCAATAACAGCGAGTAACAATGCATCTAGCACACAAAGTGTAGCCGCATCGGCAGAAGAACAATTGGCATCTATAGAAGAAATCAGTTCAGCATCTGGAACATTATCACAAATGGCTGAAGAATTACAAGTATTAATTGAAAGATTTAAAGTATAATGTAAAAGTGTGTGAATCAAATGGTTCACGCGCTTTTCGTTTTTAATATCATCTTAGATCGAACATAAAGGAGGAGCTGTATGTCAAAAGTGTTTAAAATGTTTCAGAATATAAATGTAGGAAAAAAACTGTTATTTTCATTTTTGGTTATTTTCATTTCTGCGGTGTCTGTAATTGGCACTCTATCTTATCAAACTGCAAAGAAGAATTTTGATAGTCAAATTACAAGCAGCGTAAGTGAAAATATTAAAGTGTTAGATAGTTTAATTAATCAAATGATTGATGAAAAGTATCATGACGTTACACATTTTTCTAAAGTCATTCAGCGTAATATGCATGAGACTGATAATGGAGAAAGTATTAGGAAAATGTTTGCAGAGTATGCAAGTTTGCATCCTGAGATTATATATACTTATGTAGGAACTGATAACGGATCATTTATTCAAGAACCGAACGTACAAATGCCAGCAGATTATAATCCGAAAGAGCGTCCTTGGTATATCGATGCAATGAAAAAAAACGGTGGTATTGCGATATCAAGTCCGTATAAAGCTACGGGGAGTGAAAATATTGTTGTAACAATTTCTAAAAAATTGGATGATGGTAGCGGCGTTATTGGTATGGCATTAAAGATTGATAGCTTATTAAAAACAACAAAAATGATTAATATTGGGAAAGAGGGCTATGCATTTATTTTAGATCAAAATCAAAATGTTGTAACGCATCCAAAAGAGAAACCAGGTATAAAAGCACCAGATTCTTGGGCGAAACCTATGTATAAAGAAAATCATGGAACGTTTACATATACACTTGATGGTTCAGAGAAGAAAATGGCCTTTGCGACAAATGTGAAAACAGGTTGGAAAATTGTTGGATCTATATATACAAACGAAGTCACGAAAGCGGCAGAGCCTATCTTTTACAATACGCTAATTGTCGCAGTAATTGCCCTTCTTTTAGGAGGAGTGATTATTTACTTGATCACCCTTTCGATTACGAAACCTTTAAAACAATTGGTTGTTTCTTCTCATAAAATTAGTGAGGGCGACTTAACAGAAACAATTGAAGTTCGTTCAAATGATGAAAT
>NZ_KB911013.1 GCF_000383235.1 Bacillus sp. 123MFChir2 | reverse complement strand
ATTAAAAAATGGAGCACACAATCCGCAAACCATTCATCTTCAGCTCCTACAATTTACTCAAAAGATGGAACAATTTACGTTGGTGGTGCGGATGGTATCTTTGCGTATAATCCAGATTATACATTAAAGTGGAAATATTCTGCTGGAGTCGTTACGGAATCACCAGTAATTGATAAAAACGGTATCGTTTATTTTAAAGCATCCAATGAAATACATGCCTTAAATCCAGATGGAACATTAAAATGGAAAATGCCACTTGCATTAACTAACACTAGTGCAAATAATTCTATAACAATCGATGCGGATGGCACTCTATATACTGTAGGGGCTGGTGGATCACTTATAGACGATTCTTATTATTATTCTCTAATCGCAATCGGAGACACGTATATAGATAAAGTATGTACAAAAGAAAGTACATCGATGGAAGTACTAAAATCCCTTGAAGCGAAAAGTAGGAATGCGAAATTAACAGAAGAAGAAAAGAAAGAAGCGCGTGAGATCTTAAATAAGCTTTCTAGTATCACACAAGGTGAACAAGGAAAGGAAGAAGCACGTGATATCTTAAATAAACTTTCTAGTATCACGCAAGGTGAACAATTTGAACAAGGAAAATATGATTTACAAGCTGAAGCTCCTTTCGGGCAGAATTGGAATAGAAACTCACCTTTTACAGGAACTGAAACTCCTAAGGTAAAATGGGATTATAAAGTTTACTATAAAGATGGTTCCTTTGGTAATCGGATCCAACAATTCTATACCCCTCCAGCGATTGGGCGCGATGGTACTATTTATGCAGCAAACCAGAATAGAAAACTATATGCACTTAATAAAGATGGATCTGTTAAATGGGCTAAAGATAATCTGGTAACAATGGATAGTATTCCAGTTATTGCGGAAGATGGAACTATTTATGTTAGCACAGGTAATTTAACTGCTGTAAATCCAGATGGTTCAATTAAATGGCAAGTGAAAAGTTTAGGTGGAGATCCTGTTTTGGGTCATGACGGTACGATTTATTTACGTGGAAAAGCGATACATGCTTATAATCCAGATGGATCAAAGAAGTGGTCATCAAATGAAATAGAGGGTGGATCGGCAGGAGCCACGCTTATTTCAAAAGAGGGCATCATTTATACGTTAGCCGTGGATCTTGGGAATAAACGTCTCTATGCCCATGATAAAGATGGTAAGGAATTGTGGCATAAATATGTTCATGGGACATACTACGGTGATGGATTGGCTTTAGGTAAAAATAATGAAATATTTGTAAATACACAGGAAAATTTATATGTTTTTGATAAGAATGGGAACATAGTGCATCAATGGAAAGAAAAAGATAAAGAAGGATTGCTTTCTGCACCTACGGTTTCTTCTACAGATGGAACAATTTATGTAGGTGGACAAAATTATCTTTACGCATATAACCCAGACTATTCCTTAAAATGGAAGTATCCAATTGGAGGTACAGGGGGGGCTGTTAGGGAGGCGCCTGTAATTGATAAAAATGGTGTAATTTATTTTAGAACAAGTAGGGACATGTATGCATTAAACCCCGATGCAACACTTAAGTGGAAATTTTATAGATCAGATTTTCGTTCTGGTAGTCCTAATAGCTCAATAGTAATTGATAAAGACGGCAATTTGTATATTCCAGGTGCTGGATATGAAAGTCCGGAAGACAAAGATGGATATTATTCCTTAATAGCTATTGGTGATGACTATACAGACAATGTATGTACAAAAGAAAGTACATTCATGGAAGTACTGAAATCCGTTGAAGCGAAAAGTAAGAATGCAAAATTAACAGTAGAAGAAAAGAAAGAAGCACGTGAGATCTTAAATAAAATTTCTAATAATCTTGATAAAAAAGATAATTAAGTTCGATTTTTAAAGAATTAAATAGCTTGTAAAAAGGAGTGGCTATGGCTGCTCTTTTTCTTTTAAAAAGCACATTAAGGGGTCCTGCCGAGATATACACGTGTAAAAATAGGTCATAGTCTTACTTTTATTTCCATATGCAATTTATAGAGCTTATAAATGCCGTTTTGTCTATTATGGGTACAACCTAATCATCCATCTATTAGTTACTGAAAATACTTTGTTCCAACTGTATGATAATAAGTTGAAAAATAGTAAGGAAATCCGTGATTACAAGTATTATTAGAAATAAATGTATGACTAATGCTCAAAATTACATGTATCTTGGCTGTACCCCATATATGGCCGGTAGAATAATCTTTCTTTTCCTCATTTCTTTAATAAGAGCTTCTATTAAAAGATGTCCTTTATCTGTTTTCATTGCTATAGGGAGAAGCCAACGTGCTAGCTCACGATATTCTTTTAAAGTGAAAGTTCGAAATTCTAATATATTTCTGATTTTTATCAAATGTTCTCGTCGAGTTGCATCACGCTCACGTGCATAATTCTGAATAGCTGAGGGTAAAACTCTTAATTGTTTAGCAATCGTATGTACAATAAAATCTGGAACTTTTTCATTCGCAGATAATGGTCTTCCAGGAAAGCGTAAGTAAGCAATTTGTATGGCAAATCCCAACCTATTAGCGGCTCCACGTTGCTTATTTATAATCTGTAATTCTTCATGAGAAATCGTGTAATAACGTAGAATTTCTCTCTCATCCATATAATCGGGAATACCATAAAAATATTCTCTTTGTGCTGTAGTAAGAAGTTCTCTTGTTTTCAACTTCCTATTCTCCTTTATGTATTATTTTGTATAAAGTGAAATAATTGCTTTATAATTTAATCTAAAAAAGGACTTTTATTTGTATAACAGAATCACTTGTTCAAGAAAAAACATAAACACAACAAAACCCACAGAAAACAATCTGTGGGTTTTGTTGTGAAAAAAGAAGCTTTGGGGAAGCTCGGTTTAATCAATTTTATAGAGTATTTTGCATATATATTGGGGTTAAATTTATCTTATTATCAATATGTTTCAAATTACTTTCACAAGTATTACAAAAGGCTTTCGTAATTGTTACAAAAGTCTTTCATTGTTTTAAAGGAGTTCAATCCATATAACAGAAAAACAAGTGAATTTCCGTTTCTAATTCATGTTAACGATAATGTGTCTATTTCTTCTGTATTTAAACCAATGAATTTTAAAAAGGTTTCTATGGGTATGCTATGAAAATATTAATTTCATTTTGGTTTAAGGTGAGTTTCGCAATTTCAACCCAGCCTTTTGATCTTTAGTAATACTCTTGAAAGAAATTTGTTACAGTTTTGAAAGAAAATTGAAAGGTGTTTAAGATAAGATGGGTTTACTGATATTCGTTTTATGTTACAACAAGGGGGAACTACAATATGAAATTACGTAATCAATTGTTATTGATGAATCTATTAAGTACCGGCATTATGCTGATTGCTATCTGGTATAGCGAAATGAAAATGTTACTTAGACCAGAACAGACACAGCTTTTCATAGGAATTGTAACCGTAGCAATGGCCTTTTCAACGATAATTTATTGGATATTAACACGCCCCATTACGGAATCTATCCAAAATTTGATTGTATTAACAAAACAATTTAGTGATAGACAATTTGGAACGATGTATAGAATTGGGTATGGACCACAAGAGTTTAAGGAATTAGCGACAGCTTTTCAACAAATGGCTAAAAATTTAGAGGAAGGGTTTATTCAGTTAGAAGAAGAAGAGAAAGCACGTACAGAGCTCATTGCGAATATTTCACATGACTTACGAACACCTCTGGCTAGCATACAATTGATGGTAGAGGCATTACAAGATGATGTAATTGCAAATCCCGAAATGAAAACACAGTACTTAACGACAATCCATAAGGAAATACAACGATTAAATGGATTAATTAATGACTTATTTGATCTTTCTAAGTTAGAACTTGGACAAGAAGATTTTTATCCAAGTTTCACACATATGGATCGTATTCTATTAGAAGTACTGGATTCACATTCTATTTTATTAGAAGAAAAACAGATCCATTTGCAATTACAAGTTTCTGAGACATTGCCTAAGCTCTGGGTTATGCCTTGTAAGATAGCACGGGTTATCAGTAATTTGTTACATAATGCAATTCGATATTCTCCAGTGTCTGGAACAATTGAGTTAATTATAGAGGAAAATAAGCAGAAACAGCATGTTCAATTCATCGTACGTGATGAAGGAGAAGGGATTGCTTATAGTGATCAACTGCGCATATTTGAACGCTTTTTTAGAACAGACCCATCAAGAAGTTCACAATCTGGGGGATCTGGACTTGGATTATCCATTGCACAATCATTAATTGAAATGCACAAAGGCGAAATTGGTGTGCGAGATCGTTCAGACGGTAAACGAGGGAGTGAATTTTGGTTTAATCTTCCTGTTACATCGGAAATGAGATGATTGAAAGACTTTTGTAAGACTTTTGTAATACTTATGAGAGAGAAATGAAAGATTTATTAGATATGATGAAGTCAATCTTACTAGTACATGTACTAATACC
>NZ_KB911012.1 GCF_000383235.1 Bacillus sp. 123MFChir2 | reverse complement strand
ATTCCTCTGCTTCCAATGCCGCTTCTTCCATAACTGGTTCTTCCGTTATTTCTGTTGCTTTGGCCAACACTTCTTCTACTGATTCTTCTATCTCCGCAAATCCCTCTGCTTCCAATGCTGCTTCTTCCATAACTGGTTCTTCCGTTATTTCTGTTGCTTCAGCCAGCACTTCTTCTACTGATTCTTCTATCTCCGCAGATTCCTCTGCTTCCAATATTGCTTCTTCCATAACTGGTTCTTCCGTTATTCCAGTTACTTCTTCAATAGCAGATTCTTCTATTCTCTCAATTTCTTCATTCATTTCAGAGCTTGTCTCTACAACAGTATGGTCTTGTACTTCACTTTCAAATGTATGAACTTTCTTGGTAAAATCTTCAATTCGGACGATAACACCTTCAGACGTATCCAGCTGTTGGTCTTCATGGCTATGTAACGCCGCTTCGTTTTTCTCTACATCCACAATCGATTTGCTATCTTCTGTTTGTTCTTCATTCGTTTTAACAATGGTAGGTTCAACTTCTGTTAATCCATCTTGCGGTACATCATAACTTATATAGCCATTTTTCTCTAACCACGCATCAACAACTGATTTTCCTTCCATTGATATTTCAATATCTTCTCGTTGTTGCTTACTTTCCTCATTTTCTTTTTGTCTTGCTTCTGGACGATTGTATCCAAAAATGGGTGAAACTATTTCTGATGGGCGGAACGGTCTTCGATTGCTTTCAACTTTAGAAGCAGGTCTTATATTCTCAGTACTTGGTTTTATATATGTTTCTTCCACTTCTTCTACTCGTCTTGATCGGCGCCGTTCTCTAATCAGTCTTTCTTGTACAGCGGGCTTTTCTAGATGAGATGATTCCTGCGTATTCTCGTCAAATCCATTATCAGGAATTAACGGGAAACGGAAATTACTACCCGGATGCGATTTGGACGCTTGCAGCTCATCTTCTCGTTTATGAGAGTAGTAGTTTACATGAGGAATCTGAGAAGTAACCTTTTTCTCTGCAGGTGTTTCTATTTCTTGTAATGCTGTCGCTTCATTTTCTTCCTCTTTTTTAAAAAGCTTTTTCATCCAATCTAACATGCTTACCACTCTTTCTACTAAATAGTAACACCCTTTATTGTATCAGCATTCAGCAAAAAGTGCAGATGAAATTGCTTTCATTTTATTTACAGAAAAATGAAAAATATTATTAAATAAAAACAGCTCCATCTAAGATGGAGCTAAGAAAAAATCACCCTTTACTTACTCGATAGCTCTCAACACTATCCGCCACACTTTGCAGTAAAGAACGTAAATAATTCACATCTGATAGTTTTCTGTCTTCTTCTGGATTTGACATAAACCCTAATTCTAATAAAACCCCCGGTACCTCAGCCCAGTTAAACCCAGACAAATCATCACGAAATTTAATCCCGTTTACTTGTACGTTACCGTTTTCCTTTACTTTATTCACAATGAACTCAGAAGCGTTTAAACTCTCTTGATAAATGTTTTTTGTAAAAGTATTTTCTTTTGACGGCGTTAATACGGCAAACCCCTTTTCTGCTGTACTTTCCGAACCGTCTGCATGAATTCGTAAAAACAAATTCGCATGATGCTCATTAGCAATTGCCGCTCGTTCTTTATTACTCATATTCACATCATGTGTCGTTCTTGTCATGACCACTTCAATACCGTTTGCTTCTAACATCTCTTTTAATAGAACAGCTGCTTCTAAATTTAGTTCATATTCTCGCTTTTTCGTTACAACTCCTGTTGTTCCATCTGTTACTTTATATTTTTGTTTCGTTGCCCCTGGACCGATTGGCTCTAATTCCAAATTCGCTTTTCGTTGATGACCTGGATCGATACATACAATAAATTTTGGTTTTTCCCTGACAGGAGGAGATGCTGGCTCTTCTTTCGGTTCGTTACTTTGTACAGGGCTTTCAACATGAGGAGGTTTCTTTTCTTCTTGCTTAGGTGGTGTTTTGACAGTTTCCTTTGCGCATCCCATCATACAAAGCGCAGCTATCATTATTACAGAAACATTTTTTATGTACTTCATAGTATCTCCCTATCTATAAACAGAATTTCTTATGTACCAGGCAATTTCATCTACATGACTCGCGATACAAATCGGACTCCAAGTACTCCTCCCCCGCTCTGCAGTATACACATGTAAATTCTGTATATCTACAAAAATAGGATTACCAATGTCCGTATCATACCCAATCACAAACCAGCTTTCTTGCCAACTTCCTTCTTTTTCTCCTATTAATGAATTTCCTTTCTTATCGTAGCGATAACCAATTTGTCCACCTTCAAATTCTTGTTTATGAAATAAGTAAATTTCTAACGATTGCAATTCAATATCATGAATACGAGAAGTTTGAATGAGTTGAAGCAGTTCGTATACTTTTGGATGCTGCATCATGTGATATACCTCTTTTTTATATTTTTCTAGATTTTACCTAATATACTTTGAAAATACAATTCTTTTCCTGAAGACAACAGGACATTCAGGCATCGCGGTTGTGATTGGAGTATCGAACTTTGTCGGAGCGTCTTTAAATCATGTCGAAGCGCCGATATATCGGTGGACATACAAAAATAAGAGCTGACCACATTATGCGGTCAGCTCTTATTTTTATTTAGAATTTAAATTCTTGTCCAACTTCATAGCTGCCCTCAAGTACAAGGATACCTTTTTCTTGCGGAGCATCTGGAAGTTCTAATTCACGTGCTGAGCAAATCATACCGGAAGATGGAATGCCGCGAAGTTCTGCTGGCTTAATTAACATACCGCTTGGCATTACTGCACCGATTTTCGCAACTACTACTTTTTGGCCTGCGTCAACGTTTGGTGCACCGCATACGATTTGTAATGTTTCTGTACCAACTTCTACTTTACATACATTTAATTTATCCGCATTTGGATGCTTTTCTTTTTCTGCTACGTAACCAACAACAAATTTTGGTGAAAGGTCCGCTTCTACTGTTTCTGTAAAATCGTTCTTCGCTAAAATTTCATTGATTTTTTCAACAAGCTCTTTCGTTAATGTAAGGTTGCCTGTTTCTGTTACTTCCATATAAGAAGAAGCATTAAAAATATTGAATCCTGCTGTTACGTTGCTTTCACGATCGAAAACACGCGCTACATCTCCTTTGCGTTCAAATGTGCGGTTTTCTAATGTAATATCTTGCAGGGCAACAATTAATGTATCCCCAATTCCTTCAAGGTTATAAAAAACGTTCACTTTGTTCATCCTTTCTCTTTTTCACTTCGTTCTTTCCGATTTTTCGCCAAAATAAAGATCGGTTCAAAATTACCATCTTCATATACGAATGAAAGTGATGTAATCGGAACATGACCTTCTGCAAAAAACTTCATTGTCATTTGTGCAATAATATCATAACCGATTTTGTCTACGATATCAGCAACAATTAATACATCTTGGTGTGGAACAGCAACGACCATATCACCAGAAATTTGTTTCCGCATCTCTCGTAATAATGAATCGTTTAAAATACGGCTCGCATCATACCCGTCATTTGTATTTAAAAAGTAGAACGTATTTCCAGCAACTTCGTCTCGTTTAAAATCAGTGCTTAAAGAGCGCACATTGAACAATGCCATTTCACGTACTTGTTCTTCTGTCATTCCAATTTTCTTTAGCAAACGCTGATCAATAAGACGATATGTTTTATCTGCATCTAACGCATAGTAAATACGTGTTTCTGCTGTGTGTTCCGTCATAACAAACAGATTTCCTTTTTCTGCTTCTTTCGGAAAAGAAGTGGAACGGATTACAGGCAAAATTTTCGCTGTACTCGTTACTTCTTTATGCATCGCAACCAGCGCTTCTTCTACGTAATAGACAACTTCGTCAATCGCCTTCTCTTTCTGTACCTCCCACTTTGCTACAATACCTGGAAGAGAAACCGTAATTCCTTTTTTCGTATTTGTTTGCTCAATGCGAAGTGTTTCTTTTTCACTATCATACTGAAAGCTCCACTCTAATCGTGTAAGGCGCTTCATCAGCTCGTCTTTCATCTTTTTACTCGTCATTTTCATTTCGTTTACCTCCCTTCCGAAAAAAACAACCTCTACATATGAAGATAGAGGTTGTTTTCAGTTTCACTTTATTTTAAACCTTCAATAAACTCTTCAATTTGCTCTTGCGTTTTACGATCTTTGTTTACATAACGGCCTGTTTCTTCTCCCTTATTGTAAGCGACAAAGCTTGGAATACCAAATACGTCTAATTTGATGCATAGATCGATATATTCATCACGGTCTACATAATAGAAAGAGAACTCGCTATATTTTTCTTCTACTTCTGGCATAAATGGATCGATAAAGCGGCAATCCGGGCACCAATCCGCTGAGAATAAAAAGATCACTTTCTCTTCGTTTTTCAATTCTTGAAATTGCTCCATACTTTCTAATGCCTGCATCTATAATTCCTGGTTTAAAAAACTTATAAAAATCTATCAAAACGTTGGCGAACCAAGACAAAAGCCAACTACCGAAAAGGGATCTCACCTTTTTCCTGTCCGCAAGGCTATCACCTTCTCATTCACCTATTATGAAAGAATAACGGCAGGTTCCTGTTAGGAACGGTCTTGTATTGCGCATAATCATTCATCCGAGTCAACTATACGCAAAGGGATATAAGTTTTAAACCAGGTTCCCTCCCTTCT
>NZ_KB911011.1 GCF_000383235.1 Bacillus sp. 123MFChir2 | reverse complement strand
TCAGTTGAAGGGCTGTTTTTCTTATTTTTTATTGTTTCGTACAATTTTTTTATACATAGTTACAATAAAGGTCATCAGAGGTTGGGAAACCCAAAGGGTTTCCCAACACTCTGAGCAACTATACAGTTGCTACTTCTTCTTGTTGTACATCTATTTTACGAATTTCAATACGCTTGATTTGATGTGCGTCTTTTTCTAAAACTTTAAATTCATATCCTTCTGTTTCAACAAATTGTCCTTCTTGAATTTCGTGATTTTGTGTCATCACCCAACCGCCAATTGTATCAACTTCTACTTCATCAATGTGTAATCCAAATAAATCTTGAATCTCACTTATCAATACTTTGCCGTCAACAATTTTATGATGCTCGTCAACATGATGAATTGGAGGATGCTCATCTTCATCATATTCATCACGAATTTCACCAACAATTTCTTCTAATATATCTTCAAGCGTCACAATTCCTGCTGTTCCGCCATATTCATCATATAACACAGCCATTGGAATCCTCTTCTTTTGCATTTGCAGAAGTAAATCATGGATTGGAATTGTCTCCATTACTTCAATAATAGGACGCATAAATGTTTTGATAGATTGTAGGTCTTCTTTATCGTTTTTCATATAACGAATAAAGAAGTCTTTTACGTTCACCATACCGATAATATCATCTTTATCTTCTCCAAAGATCGGGTAACGTGTATACTTTTCACTTCGGATAACTTTCATATGATCTTCTACTGAATCCTCAAGATAGAAACCAACGATTTCTGTCCGCGGCACCATAATCTCTTTTGCAATTCGATTATCGAACTCAAAAATATTGTTTACATACTTATACTCCGCTTGATTAATCTCCCCATTTTCATAGCTCTCTGAAAGAATTAAACGTAACTCCTCTTCCGAATGAGCTACCTCATGCTCAGAAGCTGGTTTTAATCCAAATAAACCAGTTACAAGACGCGCTGATTTATTTAACATCCAAATAAATGGGAACATAATTTTGTAAAACATAATAAGCGGTGTTGCAAACAACATTGTAATTGTCTCTGCTTTTTGAATTGCTAATGTTTTCGGTGCTAACTCACCAACAACAACATGTAAAAAGGTAACCGTTGCAAATGCAAGAATATACGATATTGAATTTGCAGCTGTTTCTGGTAAATGCAGATCTTGAAATAACGGTTGTAATAAGCGATGAACCGTAGGCTCTCCAAGCGATCCGAGTGCAAGAGCTGTGATAGTAATCCCTAACTGACACGCCGATAAATATTCATCTAAATTTGCTGTTACCTTTTTGGCTGCTATTGAACCTCGTTTTCCTTCTGCAACAAGCTGGTCAATCCGGCTTGGACGCACCTTAACCATAGCAAACTCTGCTGCCACGAAAAATCCAGTAAATGCGATTAAAATCGCAATCATAATTAAATTAAATATTTCCAAAGAATCCCCCTTAGTTTCAAAACTAAGGTGTCCACCTCCTGTATAAATAATTACTTTCTTTTACTCTCTAAATTTAGAAAATAAAGCGCTATACAGAAATTAAAGGGTGGATAGTCCTATCTACTATAATAGTAAAATAAGAGATTGGATTAAAGCTGTCGTTTGAGTTGATAAATGTTTCGTTAGTTTTTCGCGCTGTGAATCTGTTAACCCATCTAATAACGGTTTTAATTCTACTAATTCCGTCTCCAAACGGTGGATACGCTCTGTTACATCATTTACTTGTTCCGAAACGTCTTCATTAACACCGAGCAGCTTCTTTTTCTCCTCGATCCTATCCTTAATTTCAGAAAGCGGTATATGCATTTCTTTACATCTCTCAATAAAACGTAATGTTTCAATTGCTGTTTCGTCATAGTAGCGATAATTAGATTGAGATCGCTCCGCTTTTAAAATACCTAGATTCGTATAATAATCAATCGTTCGTTTCGAAACATGAGCCATGTGAGCCAACTGTCCGATTCGGTACACCTTCCCAACGACCTTCCCTCCCCAGTATATGTTACAAACAATCATACAATACATAAACTGTACAGTCAAACGTTACAGTTAAAAAAACAATTTATAGAAATATTAAGATTCATCTTCTTTCGGCCAAAAAGAAGAAGCTATAAATCCACATGTCGTAGCATAGCTTCTATCTCTTACTACATTTTATTTGATAAAAATTCTGTGGTTTTTATTACATTCGCAAACATTTTATCTAAAGCACTCATGAATACTGTATGAACATGTTTAGCCTGCGTCAATTCATTGTTAAATACAAGATCTTTTGTCGTACAAGCATCTTCAATTACTGTACACCTAAACTCTAAATCACTAGCAGCTCGAACTGTTGTATCAATACACATATGTGTCATCATTCCGCAAATTACTAAATGTTCAATCCCTTCTCGCTGAAGTAACTCTAATAAATTGGTTTTCCGAAAACTATTTGGATAATTTTTTTGTACGACAAATTCATTTTTAAACGGCGCTACATGAGAATGAATGTTTACACCTTCTGTATTCGGAAGAAAAAAAGTTGCCCCCTCTTTTACTGAAATATGTTGTACATGAAATATAGGTAAATGCATTTCCCTAAAGAAATCTAACACTTCTTTTGCATTTTCTACCGCTCTTAATGATTCATGTAATTCACATCTGCCACCTGGAAAGTAATCATTTTGAATATCAATTAATACAAGTCCTGTTTTCATTATTAACCCTCCAATATTTTGAAAATTAAGTTATAATCTAATTATAGAGCTTTATCAAGTTAGCCAAAACATTCTCATGAAAGACTTTAACGTCATATGATTTCACCATGAAAGGATTTAATACTATGATTGATTCAATAGATTTGCAAATTCTTAATTTACTAAAGAATAATTCACGAATGCAGTGGAAAGATATTGGGAAAAGCGTTCATATGACAGGGCAGGCCGCCTGCAACCGTATTCGAAAGATGGAGGATGAAGGAATAATAAAAGCGTATACCATTTTAGTAGATCATTTGAAATTAGGTATGCAGTATACTGCTTTTATCACAGTTTTTATGAAGACAAATGAACACTCTACATTCACATCATTTATAACAAAAGAAGATTCCATCGTAGAAGCTCATAAAATTAGTGGTGAAGGATGTTATTTCCTCAAAGTACAAATAGACTCCCAAGAAAACTTACATAACTTATTAAACGAAATTTTAAGGTTTGGTAACTACCGGTTAAACTTATCCATTCACCAAATAAAAGAAAACCCTTTATAGTAGAAAGGAGAATCGCGATGTATTACAACAACTTATTCGAAAATGATCAACCAGTCATCCGTCTCTAAGACGGGCAAAAAAATTGCTTCGTCTTAAGGATATGTATTCCTAAAAATAGACGGAGGTCATATGATATGAAACATTCATTACTCGGTGCATTTTGTTTATCGCTTGCTGCAAGCATTTGGGGAGGCATGTACGTTGTCAGTAAATACGTACTAGCGTTTATTCCCCCACTTACACTTGTTTGGTTACGCTTCGTTATCGCTTTTGTGATTTTATTTATCATTTTACAAATCACACAGCGAAGGCAGCAAACGAAGATTCCAATCGCGAAAAAGGATTGGTTATTATTTGCTTGGATCGGGTTTATCGGTTATTTTGTTTCCATTACATTTCAATTCATTGGAACAAAATTGTCCGATGCCCATACAGGTTCTTTAGTGACATCGGCAACACCAGCCTTTATGATCATTTTTGCAAGAATAATAGTAAAAGAACGTATTACCATTCGCAAATTCATTTCCGTACTCCTAGCAACAATAGGTGTTATCATTGTTATCGGATGGGATATCAAACTTGGAACATATTTCACTGGAACAATCATATTAGTCGGGGCTGCTATTACGTGGGCCTTATTATCGATTTACGTCAAAATCGCCTCGCAACGTTTTTCGTCTTTAATCATTACAACGTACGCAATATTGTTTGCGATTCTGTTTATTACACCTTGTATGATATGGGAATTACAAACATATCGTATACAGAATCTTAACACAATATTGATCTTAGGAGTTTTCTACCTCGGCATCATTTCAACTGCTGGTGCATTTTTTCTTTGGAACAAAGGTATGGAATTAATGGATGCAGGAATCGGCTCACTCTTTTTCTTTTTCCAACCTCTTGTTGGATCATTTCTTGGATGGCTACTACTGAATGAAGAGCTAAAAACTACATTTTTCATCGGAGCTTTTCTCATTGTAGTCAGCGTTCTGATCGTTACAATTGATAAAAGAAAGACATCTTCACATAATAAACATACAATTCTATATATCAATGATAAATAAAGAAAACAAGGGTGGTGTAAATGCCATCCTTGTTTTTTCATAGCTTATTTTATTCCGCTATTACTGCCCGTAAAAACCCGATTGGTGAGGGCTAATAATCAGTGGGGATGAAGAAAACCCCCACTGATTAAAGTTTCACTTTATTCGTTACATCTCATCTGGACTATAATAATCTAACACATTATTGCCTACTCCTACTTCTGAAAAAATAACATGTGTAACTGTTTCAGCAAGTTTTGAAATATCATCGATAAACGCTTCTACTTCTTGAAAGCTCCGAACAGAAATTTTCACTATATAATTAGTAGGCCCCGCTACGCGATAACAAAAAACAGCCCTCGGATAAGCTTTCATGTATGCTCTAAACCTTTCACACTGTCTATTTTTTGTTTTCACTTCTAAAATAGCATGAATATTAAAACCTAACTTATCATAATTAATTTTTGTCGTATATCCTTCAATAATCCCCTCATCCTCTAACTTCCGTACTCTTTCAGCCACTGAAGGTGCAGACAAATTAACTTTTTTAGATAGTTCTCGAATGGAAAGACGAGAATTTTGATTTAAACATTGTAAAATTTTCGCGTCAATTACATCTATTTTCATTTGTAATGTCCCTCTCATAAATTCGTTTTAAACACAAGGAAAAATCTTAGAATGCATTATTAATAGAAAGGAAAATATCTCCATCCTATATTATCATATACTTATAAAGTTTATTGCTCTATGTAAGGAGGAAACCCCATGGCACTAGAAATGAAAGCAAATTGTCAAACTTGTAATACTTCCCTTCAAGGAGATTCAGAAGCATATATATGTGTATATGAATGCACCTTTTGCACATCTTGTACAGAAAAGACAAAGCACGTCTGTCCAAATTGTGGTGGTGAATTAGTGCGAAGACCGAAAAAGAAATAACTAAAAATCTCTCTTTCGCATATTAAAAGCGCAAAACCTTATGGATTTTGCGCTTTACTTTTTCTTTTTTTCACCACTTAATTTCTTTTATCTTTTCAATGATTACTTCTGCTAAATGTTCATATCCATGTACTCCAAAGTGTAGTCCATCCTGTTTTTCATTCTCTAAAAGAAGCTCATAATTTGGTAGCTGCATGAAAGATGTATACAAATCAAGGAAATTGCTACCAGTTCGAGTTGCTACATCTGATACAACTTTTGCATATTGCTTTAAAACAGCATTTGTTCTTGCATTTTGCCTTTCCTCATCAACTGGAGCTGGGCTGATTAGTAATACTTTATATCACGTCTGTTGATTATCTAAATTCTACCAAAAAATGAATACAAAAAGAGAGATTCCTCTTGTACAATGTAAGTTACCACACCAACATT
>NZ_KB911010.1 GCF_000383235.1 Bacillus sp. 123MFChir2 | reverse complement strand
ACCATCACAACTGGAAATTATGGAGTATCCTTCATAAAACAGTGTATATGAGTAATCAACAAATTTTATTTCAAATCAAGAAGGGAGGGAACCTGGTTTAAAACTTATATCCCTTTGCGTATAGTTGACTCGGATGAATGATTATGCGCAATACAAGACCGTTCCTAACAGGAACCTGCCGTTATTCTTTCACAGTAGGTGAATGAGAAGGTGATAGCCTTGCGGACAGGAAAAAGGTGAGATTCCTTTTCGGTAGTTGGCTTTTGTCTTGGTTCGCCAACGTTTTGATAGATTTTTATAAGTTTTTTAAACCAGGGCGTCATGAAAGATAATTATGTACTCTCCTTTTTGCAACCGCAATATCCAAATTTAGCCGAGATTGCATATAGCATAGAAAAGAACATCTACGAAGATCCACATGAAGCAATTGTGAAAGCTTGTCTATTTCTTGAAGCTGTAGTAAATGAAATTTGGGATCAAGAAAAATTACAGAGCGTATATGAGATAAAGCACGTTCAGCGCATACATAAATTATTTCGTGAAGGAATTATCGATGAAACATTCCGTGGTTATTTTAATTTAATCTGTTCCATAGGCAATAAGGCCGATCATGATGTCCATTACGGCAGTATGGTAGATTCTATGCAAATCTATCGTATTGTTTTTAAAGTTGCTGTTTGGTTTATGGAGTCATATGGCAATGAAAGATTTCAAGCTCCGGACTATCGAGCTCCAGAGATTCCGCAACAGACAGCGGAGAATCATAACGATGAATTAACAGAACTATTAAGTAAAACAGTAGAAGTAGCGATTGAAAAATCTATTCAAACAACGATACAAGAAGTATTCACACATATGATGATGCAACAAGCGATGTTTAATGGCGATCTCAAAAAGCACGAAGAACCAGAGGTAGTTACTTCAAATAAAGAGAAAACAGAACAAGTACTTAATACAACTTTTGATTTAATTGCATACCTTCAAAAACACAATGTAAATGTAATTGACAAACGTGAAATTGGAGGTGCATTGTGGGTTCTTGGCGGTTGGGAGTTAAATGAAATTTTATTTCCATTAAAAGAAAAGAAAATTTTCTTCCGCTATAAGGCAAAAGGAAACCGGATAACAAAAGGAAAGCCAGCTTGGTTTTTATTTGGTTCATACATTACAAATAGAAAATCAAAAATAACAACAAAACAAGATGTAAAGCAAGAACAGACTGAAACAACGAAGTTTAACCTTATGGCATATTTGAAAAAATACAATGTTGAAATGATAGATAAACGCCATCACGGTGGAGCATTATGGATCATCGGTGGTTGGGAGCTTAACAAAATTTTCTTCCCGCTGAAAGAACATAACATTTATTTCCGCTATCTGGCGAAAGGAAATCGAGCGACAAGGCATAAACCTGCTTGGTTTTTGATGGGAAAATAATGGAGAAAAACATATATCTTTACCATTAGACGTTCGTTTTTATATAATACGATAGCATATATGCTTTATATATTTTTAAAAGAAAATAAATTCTTTTTGATAGAATATTCAATTCAGTTATTCTAACCTAATTTTTTATTAATATAAACTACATTATAAATAAAGGAGTGCTCACTTTTGCAAAAAATAAAAATTCCGACGTTAAGAAAAGAATTAAAAGAATATAACCAAACAGAATTAATTACGCTGATTGTGGATTTATTTAAGATGAATAAAGAAGTGCAACAATATTTATCTAGCAAATTTTTAGGTGATGAAGTAAACGAAGAGTTACATAAACAATTGCGAAAGAAAATTGAAAATGAATTTTTCCCAGAACGTAGTTTACCAAAATTAAGACTTACTGATTTAGAAAAAATGATTCTGAGCTTTCAAAAAACAACAGAAGACCCTATTAGAACAATCGATTTAATGTTGTATTATGTAGAAATGGGTGTAGATTTTACAAGGTCGTATGGAGATATGGGTGACAAGTTTTATAATAAAATTTTATCCATGTTTGCGAAATTAGTAGATTTATGTGAAGAAGATGAGGCTTATTATACACCATACGCTGAGAGATTATCTGATCTTTTAAGTAATAGTATGGAAATCGCTTGGGGATTTCCTGACGTTTTAAGTGAGATATATTATAGTATCCCTTGGATAGAAGAGGAAGAGGAAGAGGAAGAGGAATAACGTAGAGGAGAAATTATGCTAAAACACTTATCAAAAGCAATCCATCATTTAACTGAAGGAGAAGTAAGAGAGCTACTCTTCAAGACACTCACACAACTTCATTCACTAGAAACTCATTTCAATAAAGAAACATTAAATACACTTACAAATACACCGAAAGAACTGATCGAACAGTACATACATAAAACTGATATCACAAAAAGTAAACATGTTCATATCGTTTTTGGTCATTCCGCAGCAGGATCTTTAAAATACGCTTTTAAAAAAGCAAATATTCAAAAAGAACATGTTTTGTTATTTTCCGATACTTTTTCTGTAGGACCTCTTTTTCATTTAGATGAAGAAGAGGGGCAGATTGCACGTGAGCAATGGCTACAGGAAAGATTACCGTTAGAAGATTACTCTGATGAGGAATACTTGCCAGAAATGAAAGAAGCTCTGGAGAAATTATCTGCAATCCCGTCTCACGTTCCGATTACAATTTGGACAGGAAATAATGCTTACGAACATGCAGGGCTTACTTTTGTATTATTTTTATTGAGAGCTGCTACTAATGATATATATGTCATAAATACAGCTGATGGTTTCAATAAGTTATTCCATAAACCAAACTTAGATTACATTGTCCGCCATACTGGAGAAATTGTTCCTGAAAAGTTAATCGCAATACGCGAAAGCTGCAAAGGGACATCCCCTTTAACAAAAGGAGCGCGACAAACACTTGAAAATGAATGGGAAACATTACGTGAAGAGCACGCGGTTTTACGTATTTGGGAGAATAATTGTGTTGTTTCTGTTCCAGAAGATTATATTGATGATTTCATCGTACAATGTGCTAGAAGTTTAGAAACGGATGGATTTACGGATCAATTTTATAAATCTGCTCGACTAGTCGGGGAAGTTTTAGGACATTTTGAACAATGTGTAGGAGATGATTTCATTGAATATCGTTTAAAAATATTAATTAAACAAGGCATTTTCCTTATGAAAGGTTCTTTGCATTCCATGAGGTTTTATAGCATACGATTAGCACAGCCAGAAAAATAGAAAAGAACAAAAGGAGATGTATATAACAACATCTCCTTTTGTTCTTTTTATAAAAAGTAATATAAATTTTCAACTTTCTAAACTTTTTTTAATGAAATGCGTTATAATGATGCAACGCTACGGTTACCAAATATTTCTGATTTAAGGATTGTAGAGGGATCTTCGAAAATGAAATGAATGGTAGTTAACTCAAACAATTGATACACTCTTTAAGGAGACTAACAATGGTATATATACGACAGTTATTTTATTTTGGCTATCAACAAGCTCTTTCCTGTATTTTTCCTGTACTCATCTTTTTGACACTTGCTCTTTCGAAAGTGATCCATATTCCTGGTCTATACCGTTATGATTTCATCTTACTCGTCTGCCTTCTCATTCAATACGGCATGTATAAAAGCGGACTTGAAACAAAAGATGAGCTTAAAGTAATTACTGTTTTCCACCTTATTGGATTGGCATTAGAAATATACAAAGTGCATCAAGGTTCTTGGTCTTATCCGGAAGAGGCGTGGACAAAAGTAATGGGCGTACCGCTTTATAGTGGTTTCATGTATGCAAGTGTTGCAAGTTATATTTGTCAAGCATGGCGAAGGTTTCATTTGCAAGTAGAAGGATGGCCAAATGCGATATGGACGATTCCGCTAGGAGCGATGATTTATTTAAACTTTTTCACCCATCACTTTATGTATGATTTCCGCTGGGTTCTAACGGTTTTATTATTTGTAGTGTTTTTTCGTACTTATGTACATTTTTCTTTGCAAGATGTCACATATAAAATGCCGCTTGTTCTTTCGTTTTTTTTGGTCGGTTTTTTCATTTGGATTGCCGAAAATATCGCAACTTTCTTTGGAGCGTGGCAATATCCAAATCAACAAGGAACGTGGAAACTCGTTCACATCGGAAAAATTAGTTCATGGTTTTTACTAGTTGTCATTAGCATTATGATTGTGGCACAATTAAAACAACTTAAAATGAAAAAAAGCAAAGATTTCTCTCAAAATAATTCTCTTCATCCTAAATAAAAGAGGGTGATCCGTCTTGAAAAGAAGAAGAGTAGTCTGTTTTACATGTATTGTAATTGTTATATTTGTAATCGGAATTGCGGCATATAATAAAATAAGTCGTGAAAATAATATAGATTGTAGAGCAAGTGCGGTTCAAATCAAAGCTGTTTTGGTAGATCATAAGGAACAGCTGTTATCTAATGTACAAGTGTATGAAGATTCAATCTCTAATAAAGAACGTGCCGTTACAAATTCACAAGGAGAGTTTCAATTTCACTCGGGTGTTTGCGGTAAGATTACTTTACTATTTGTTACTCCAGATGGAAACACATATACCAAAACATTTGAAAGGGAAGCTGTGCCTAACATAATAAAGTTAGAATAGTAAGTCATATATATAAATACAAGTTTACTTTTTAACATCTAAGTCGCTGATATGTAGAATATTACATGATTTGCACTTACTTTCTCATTTTGTTTTCAACATTGCATTAGGAAGAGACCCTGACCACTTTTATGTTACCGTCTAGTTGCAAAGTACTGAAAAAAAGTGAAGGAAACAAAAAAGTAACTTTTATTGTATATTTTTGGGTTTTTTGACATTTATTTTCTAAAAGTTAATAATAAATAGATGGATTTGTACGAATTTAGGGGAGATAAAAAATGAAGATAAAAAAAGCTTTGTTATTCTTGTTTATGATGGTAATTGGTGTAACAGGATGCTCTATGATTGAAGAAGGTAAGAATTCAATTGACTATGCTCAAAAGGCAATAGACTATGTTAATGAAGTGAGTGCGTTTGCAAATGAAGCGCCGGGATTAGTAGAAAAAGCAATCAATGATAGTACCGCTCGTAAAGAATTAGAAACTAGACTCAGAGAAATCCAAAAGGATATTTCAGCTTTTAATGATTTGACACCTCCTGATGTAGCAAAGGATATTCATCAGCAAATTGTTGGATATAATGAAAAGTTAAATGGATTAATTGATACAACTATGAAGAAAGTAGAAGAAGGAAAAATGGATGTAGAACAATTCAAAAACTCGGAGCTTATGCAGACAATTCAACAAATTCAAGATTCAAAAGATAAGATTCAAAATTTAGGTAAGTAAATATAATCTAAAAAAGTCTGTTATGTATAAGAGGCCACTGAAAAAGTCTTCATAGAAAAAACGAAAGCTTCCTCGATGAAATCGAGGAAGCTTTCGTTTTTTTCATGTGACGAATTGTATTATTAAGTGCGACACTTAAAAAAAAACAAAAAAGCCCACCTCGCTTCGTGTAAAATAGAAGTTACCACACAACCTTTTACACGGAGGACGAGTATGAGCTATTCACATTTTACCACGTTTGAACGTGGACAACTAGAAGCACTTTATAAATTAGGGTATTCCACAAGAAAAATTGGTGCGATTTTGAAGCGGCATCACTCTTCTATCGCACGAGAATTAAAAAGAAATGTCAAAGAAAACAGTACGTACTGTAGTGAAAAAGCACAAAAGGAATATGTACAGC
>NZ_KB911009.1 GCF_000383235.1 Bacillus sp. 123MFChir2 | reverse complement strand
GCTGTACATATTCCTTTTGTGCTTTTTCACTACAGTACGTACTGTTTTCTTTGACATTTCTTTTTAATTCTCGTGCGATAGAAGAGTGATGCCGCTTCAAAATCGCACCAATTTTTCTTGTGGAATACCCTAATTTATAAAGTGCTTCTAGTTGTCCACGTTCAAACGTGGTAAAATGTGAATAGCTCATACTCGTCCTCCGTGTAAAAGGTTGTGTGGTAACTTCTATTTTACACGAAGCGAGGTGGGCTTTTTTGTTTTTTTTTAAGTGTCGCACTTAATAATACAATTCGTCATTTGGAAAAAAAGTAAAAATGACATGAAATGACTTTATGAAGAGGTGATAGTTATGCACTGGGCATATAAAATAGCAAATAAATTAATTAATACGAATCCAAATAAAGATACTTTTGTGTGTGCGTCAGGAATTAGTCCTTCGGGATCGGTTCATATCGGAAACTTTCGAGAGATTGTAACGACGCATTTTGTAGTAAAGGCGCTGCAAGACTTAGGAAAGAAAACACGTTTTATTTTTTCATGGGACGATTATGATCGTTTTAGAAAGGTTCCAAAAAACGTTGATCCGTCTTTTGAAAAATATATTGGTTTGCCGTATTCAGATATTCCAGATCCATTTGGGTGTCATGCGTCGTATGCAGAGCACTTTGAGAAAGAATTTGAAAAGTCGCTCATGGCCTTTGGGATTGAAGTAGAGTTCCTATACCAAAGTAAGGAATATAGAACCGGTAAATATAACAAGCATATTCTTCATGCATTACAACAAAGAAAAGAAATATATGACATAGTCATGAAGTATAAAACGAGTGATGTATCAGAGGAAGAGAAAAATACTTTTTATCCAATTGCACTATATTGTGAGAAATGCGGAAAAGATGATACAGAAATAAAAATGTTTGATGAAGAAAATGAAACGATTGAATATATTTGTAGATGTGGAAATCATTCTAAATTAGCAGTGATGAGTGCAAATAATATGAAATTAAATTGGAAAATAGATTGGCCAATGAGATGGATGGTTGAAGATGTAATATTTGAGCCTGGCGGAAGAGACCACTCTTCAGAAACAGGAAGTTATAACGTATCAAAAGAAATTGCTCAGAGGATTTTTAATTATGAAGCACCTAGTTATGTAGCTTATGAATTTATCGGGATAAAAGGCGATCATAAAAAAATGTCTAGTTCCGCTGGAAATATAATAACGCCAAATGAGCTATTAAATATATATTCACCTGAAATTATCCTCTTTATGTTTTCTAAGTATAAACCAAATGCATCTTTTAACATTGGACTAGATGATGATGTGATTAAAAATTATTCTGAATATGAAAGGTTTCAAGAGGGTTACCGAAATAAAACGTTACAAGATAAAGATATATGTTCTTCACTTCAATTATCAAAAGTTATCGATAAAAATGAAATGTTACCGAAATTTAACCAAGTAGCAGGTCTTCTTCCATTAGTAAACTTCCATGTACAGACATTACAAAGTGTGCTTAATCAAACAGGTGAGGAATACACCATAACAGACATCAAGACAATAAGTGATCGAGTAGAATATTGGATTGAAAATTGGAATCCACAAAAAATGATTCGTATAAATGATAAGAAAGATATCGAATACTATGAAACATTAGATGAGATTCAGAAAAAGTGGTTAAAAGAATTTTGTGACGTCATTCGTAAAAGCTGGCAGGCAGATCAATTAATGGAGAAAATATATGCAATATGTCATGACGAAGATAAAAAAATCATGAGAGCTAATCAAAAGTTACTATTTAATATTGTATATAAGCTTGTTTTGAATAGTTCAAGTGGTCCTCGGTTGCCGCTATTAATTCAAGCAGTTGGGATTGAGCGAATGGTTTCTTTACTACAATTTTAATAAAAGAGGACTTGAATAAATAAGAGCATATCAATAGATATTTTTTTCGGGAAAAGCTTTATGAATTCAATTTTCCAATCAAAAAGATAGTTTCTCTTATCTCGTGATACGGAGGAATTATCTTTTTTTTGATGTAATTTATACTTTACATAAAGGAATATATATATTACATTTTAAGTGGAGGGTGTTCTATGAAAAATCATGTAAAGGTTGCTCGTGTAAAAGCAGATTTGACACAACAACAGCTTGCTGATGCAGTCGGTATTACAAGGCAAACGGTTAGCCTTATTGAAAAAGGCAAATATAATCCGTCATTAAAGTTATGTTTACAAATTTGCTATGCCGTAAATGCAACATTAGATGAAATATTTTGGGTGGATCAGGACTAATCAAACTGGAGTCGTTTTTATGGACAAAAGTATACAAACGTGGGCAAATATGTTTGTATACTTACTGTTTGATTGGTTTCAAGCCTAAGTGAGTGCGGTTAACGAAAGTTAATTCGCATGAGGAACTATGATTGATGAGTAAGTTGAAGACTTACCCTCGGATGCACGCTTTAGTCCGTTGCTCTAAGAGTGTGGAAGGATGACCGACTACTATTGCCATGTAGTCAAACACCGAAACACATATGCTCTCATCTGTCATTGGCAAAAAGCGAAATTCTCCGAAAGGATGGTTGGTCAGAGATGACTAAAATTAAAGAATATTGTTTCGTATTAGATTCAGAAGGAAGAAAATTAGCTCCTACAGATGTTAATAACGCTTGGCATCTAATTAGAAAGAAGAAAGCAAAGCTTATATCTAAGTACCCAATGGTTATTCAACTTAATAGAGCCGTTGAGTCAGAAGATATAGATTACAAAATAAAATTAGGTATAGATGATGGTAGCTTGCATGGTGGCGTAGGGTTGGTACAAGAGTGTAAGACAAAAAATAAACCAGTATTTAAAGCTACTATTGAGCATCGTAAAGATGTTTCTAAACTAATGGAACAAAGAAGGGATTATAGACGATATAAAAGAAGTCACAAACGATATTGTCAAGCAAGATTTAATAATCGTGCAAGTAGTAAGAGAGAAAGAAGAATCGCACCTAGTATACTCCAAAAAAGACAAACAATTATTAGGTTTGTAGAAAAGATTTCTAAATGGATAGATATTGCAAATATCTATTTAGAAGATGTTGCTATAGATATTCGTGCATTGACTGACGATAAAAAGTTGTATAGATGGCAATACCAAAAATCTAATCGTCTAGATGAGAATATAAGAAAGGCTGTAATCATTAGAGATAAATGTAAATGTATGGAGTGTGGGAAGTCTAACTGCATATTAGAGGTACATCATATTATTCCTAGAAGATTGAAAGGCTCTAATACGCTAGGAAATCTAATTACATTATGTAGTAAATGTCATCAAAAAACAGAAGGTAAAGAAGAAGGTTTTATCGACAGGTATCAAAAGATGATTAATGGGAAGAGTCTTCGTTTGGATTTTGCTAAGCATGTAATGCAAGGAAAGACATGGTTACAAAATCAATTAAATCAATATGCTGAATTATTTTTAACAAGTGGCGGAGATACTTCAAATCGAAGAATAGATTGGAATATTGAAAAATCACATTCTAATGATGCTTTGGTCATTTGTGGATTAGAAATAAATGATACAAACATAAAAGAATGGATTATCAAACCAATTAGAAAGAAAACAAAAGCAATACACTCTGAAACTTATGGGTTTAAGCATCGAGATATTGCACAGTATACAGATACAAAAGGAGCAACTCATGTTGGATATGTTACTGGAATGTATCCAGATAGATTACAGATAAACATCCAAACAAAAGAGAAACATTTAAAGAGAGTAAATGCAAGAAAAAGTATATTGAAATGGAGATTTAGAGGGTTATATTTTCTGTAAATCTCCACATATGAGTACTTTTGTATATATTTTTAGCAGGAGGATTTTGAATGAAAAAAATTACAGATGAAAGACTTATTTTAAGAAGTTTACAACACATTAAAATTGCTTATATCGTCCAAACTACAGGGATTTTATGTATTCTTGGCTACGATTGCATTCAAGGAGGAATGGAAAGAGTAACTAGGAATCCCCTTTGGATGGTATTTATGTTAACCGCTATTGTAGCTGGTTATTTATCGATGAGTGTTAGTGTAGAACACGAAAAAGAAATAAAAGATCCTAAGAAATCATTTATTATTAGTATGGCCGTACTAACTGTTATTGCGGTAGTTTTTGCATATCTAACTTCGATTACACCCAACTTTGGCTGGGGAGATGGTTTATTAATAGGAGTCATTGTATTTATTTGTGGTATTATACCGGTTGTTTATATATATAAATTAAGAGTGAAACAAATACGAGACTTAGAAGATGAGTAGAATGTGGTGATGTAAAAGAATCCATTTTGAACCTTTTTTCAAAATGGATTCTTTCTATTTACTGTAAATCTATGTGGAATTATCATTTGATTTTATTCCAAGGTAGTAGCAACTTTCCATTTATTCCACGCTGCAATGTATCGCGGTAAATCTTCTGGATGATGTCGAATGGAAGCAGCGATGCGACAATATAAACCTAGCAATATTTCTTCATATAAAGCTCTTTCATTTTGAAGCTGCCAATTGTTTAGAAGAGAAACCGCTGGCCCAATAACGTGTAATTCTAAATCACTCGGCGTTGAACAAAATGCGTATACAAGGTCATAGATAGGAGGCCCTATAACGGGAGTAGGATCAATAACACCAACTAATTGTTTATCGTCAAAAAGGAAATTATGAAAACCGAAATCCCCGTGTATCAGATAAGGTGTATCATTATTATTTCTTTTCAGCCGATTCGTTACGATGTTTCGAATAAGTTGATGATCTTCATTATTTAAATGAGATTGCATAGTTTCATAAGCTTCGGAAATGCGAGTATGTAGAAATAATCCCCATGATGATTCAGGTTCATCTATCCATCCCCATTTGTTATCATCATATATTTGATGATAAGAGTTTATGATTTGAGATGTAAGAAAAGTCAGTATAGAACGTTTATCACTTTTTCGGTTGTTTATTGTGCCGCTCATATATGCATAGACTATGTAGCGATAACCAGCATCCGTATATATGAGTCGTGGAAACAAATGCTGATCTCGATAGCGATTTAGAAATAGTGATTCAGCTTGTAGGACATTAGGTTTGTTCATTTTCACTACATATGAAGGAATATCATCATATGTAATAACACCAACTGTACTGCTACTCCCGCCATTTAGGCTTTTGTAGTGGCTGTTTGGTTCGATAATTTTTTTGTTTTCAAGTTCTTTTAGTATGTCTTTAGTGAAAGAGTGCTGCATAATGTTTATCTCCTTAAAATATTTGAAGTTAACTTTAATATTTTCATTATTCTTTATTTTATGTCACTTATATCTTGTCATAAAATGAGTTTTGTGACAACGTGTTGATAATGAGCGATAAAAGAAGGATTCAAGATACGATTCATAGAACAAGTAGTATGGCCAAAAGAGAAAATCAATATAAGAAATATAAGTTTACAGCTCTTTCCGAACGGGAAAGCCCATCGCCTTTAGGCATGGGATGAAAGTGAGGTTGGATACGGAGTACCACTGAAAATTGCGAGGTTTGTGGTACTTTAAGTATCCAAAATGTTGGTATCTTTTATTTTTTGTCTTTCGCGTTGTAGTTTAATGATCAAACTGATACAATGTGAATATGATAAATGATTATAGAAGAACCAAAACAACTGTGTCATTAATTAACTACCATTTTGTGTTTTGCCCGCGATACAGAAGAAAGATTTTTCTTAACACAAAAGTAGAAGAACGTTTCAAAGAGTTGGTTCAAGGAATATGCGGAGAACTGGATATTG
>NZ_KB911008.1 GCF_000383235.1 Bacillus sp. 123MFChir2 | reverse complement strand
TTTCTTCACGTAAAAGGTAGTAAGAAAAAACATATCAAACCGTTGTCATTCGCAGGTTTCACACGCTTGTTTCTTTGTGATATTCTGCCGTTTGAGTGGAGAATTTGTTTGAAAGAAATACTGGCATTCCATCGGCAAATAAGTCAAATAGATACTGTATAATTTTGGTTAATCAACACGTGTGGGATTTTATATTAGTTTTTCCATTGTACTTATATATATACCTGATTTTTTTAACAGATAAGTCGCTGCTATGGAGAAAAAAGTGATGTGCACTCTTTTCGCTCTTTGTTTTAAATTCCGTTCGTGGCAGAAAAGGGGTTTATGTCAGGTTTTTAATTTGAATTTATATAACAAAAGAGCCTTCTAGTAATCTAGAAGGCTCTGAAACTATTAATTAATAAGGCTTAGAATATCCTAAGAAGTGGCTACTCCAATATGAGTTATTTAATGATACCACTTTAACTCCATTGTCCCCAGCTTGAATAAAGCTACCGCCACCAAGGTAAATACCAATATGAGATGGGCCAGATTTATATGTGTCTTTGAAGTAAATCAAATCGCCTGGTTGCGGGTTAGATGTATGTTGGAAGCTGCTCCAATATCCAGCTACGCTTTGACGACCGATTGAATAGCCAAATTTTTTATATACGTGATAGATGTAACCACTGCAGTCAACGCCGTTTGCAGAAGTACCGCCCCATACATATGGAACACCTTCCATTGATTTTGCGTATGAAAGTAGTGATGAGGTATCACGAGAGTTATTGCTTGTATTGTTATTATTGTTGCTGTTGTCAGCTGGTTTTTGAGTTGGCTTATTATTTTGTACACCGCTTACAGGTGTTTTAGATAAGAAGCGAGTTCCTACATAGCCAGTGCGGCCGTTATAGCTAACTTTGCTCCAGCCAGACTCATCTGCAACTACTTGTACTTTTTGTCCTTGCGGCAGTGCACCGATTACACCATAGTCTGTTCCAGCACCGCTGCGTACATTTAATGCACTTGCATTAACGTAATATTCTCCGCCGCCTTGAGCTGGAGTTTCGACTTTGTTATTATCGTTATTGTTAGCTGGCGGATTAGATGTAGCAGTGCCGCCTTTTACAAATTTCACAAATTCGCTGCTCACATAACCTGTATTTCCATTATGCTTCACTTTGAACCAGCCATTTTCAGCGCCAATAACGTTTAACGTTTGGCCTTTTAATATGCCGCCAATGATACCGTGGTATGTAGCCGGTCCTGTACGAACACGTAAAGACGTAGCGTCTACAACATAAGTACCGCCTGTTTGAACTGTAACATTGTTGTTATTTTGTTGTTTGTTATCTTGTGCATTTGAATCAGAACCGCCTTTTGTTACATAGTCTTTGCTAACATAAGCGTTTTGTCCGTCGTAACTAATTTTGAACCAATCTTGCACTTCACCAACGACTTGTACAACTTGTCCTTTATGTACAGAGCCTAATTGTGTGTGTGATGTGCTAGGGCCTGTGCGAACGCGAAGGGAAGATACACTTACTGTATAGTTTCCGCTTGCTGGTTGAACAGTTGAATTGTTTTGTGATTGAGAGCCACTGTTAGTAGCGCCCGCATTTACAAATTCACCGCTAACGTAACCGATTTTTCCATTATGGCTAATTTTGAACCAGCCGTTTTCTTGGCCAATTACGTTTAGCGTTTGTCCTTCATATACACGAGACGAAACATCGGAAGATGTACTAGGACTTGTACGAACGCGTAATATGTCTGCATTTACTGTGTATTTTGTGTCACTTTTTGGAGCTGCTTTAGTTGTTTGTGTTGTTTGTGCAGGTTGTTGTGCGTTTTGTCCAGGTGTTTCTGCCTGAACTGTGCCCATTGTTGGGGCTGCTGCACCTGCTACAGACACTGCTGCAAGACCAGCAAGATATTTTTTCATAGTTTGTCGATTCCTTTCTGTCTGTATTGTAGGTGATGAAAAAATTACCAACTACTAAAAATTCTAAAAGGGTTGTCGACTGATGTCAATGCTTATAGCCAAATCCATATATGACAAAAAGCTTAAGAAAAAGAAAGGTGCCAATTTGCACCTTATTCTGTAAATTATATCTATGTATTTACAATAAATAGATAGATATTCATTTGGTTTTAAGGTAAAAAGACGTTGGAAGTAGAAAAGCTTTGCATAAATGTTTTTTGTAGTAATTTTGTGACAGGGCCTACTTGTCCGTTTTGAATAGGGGTTCCATCTAGATGGGTAAGCGGCATTACTTCAAAGGTTGTGCCTGTAAAGAAGCATTCATCTGCTTTATATACATCATGAATGCTAAATAATTCTTCTCGCAGAGAAATATGTAATGTATGGGCAAGCGATATAATATATTGCCGAACAATACCGTTTAAAATGAGATGATTTGCGGGATGGGTGTATAGTATGCCATTTTTCACAAGAAAGAAGTTAGAAAGACTACCTTCTGTGACAATGCCATTCCGAACGAGAAGAGCCTCTTTGCAGCCTTTTCGCTCTGCTTTTGTATTAGCCAGTATGTTTGGTAATAAATTTAATGACTTAATATCGCAGCGAAGCCAGCGAATATCGGGCTCTGTTATCGCGCGAATCCCATATTCAATCCATAAAGCAGGTCGCTCTTTTTTTCGAATGTAAGCATAAATAGTTGGAGTTGTATCAAAAGAGAAGGCATGAACACGAGGTTTGATACCTCGGGAAATTTGTAAATAAATAATGCCGTCTTCTTGAAATTGATTCTTTTCAATTAGTTCGTATAAGGATGAGATAAGTTCAGCTTTTGAAAGAGTAAGGGACAGCTCAATTTCTTCCATAGAGCGGTACAACCTTGTGATATGTGGATCTAATAAGTGTAAAGTCCCCTTATAAATACGAATAACTTCATATATGCCATCACCAAACTGTAGACCGCGCTCTTCTAAATCAATATGAGGTTGTTCTTTTGTTGTATCAATTATTTTTCCATTCCAAAATACAAAGCGTTCATACGTCATGTTTTCCCCTTCCTTCTCCAAGTAGTATTTGCACATACAAATTCGAAGATTGAAAGAAAGAATCCTGCTTTATAATACAAAAAAAACAACGTTCTACAGTGGAACGTTGCATAAAGGAGGGTAGCTTGTTTATTAGGGACAAAGCTTATATGTTTTATTATAGATATGTTTCGTGAATTTTATGTAAAATTTTGGTGAAGGTTGTGTAATGATTACACAGCTATAAAAAAAGCGCTGATTACTCAGCGCTTTTTTCTTTAATCGTTGTTTTGATTGTACCCGTTTTTGTTTTGTTCCCTTCATAGAAACGAAGTAAATCGCCTTCAATGATTTTATCTGACATATGCAATTCATTTTGAGCACGGTCAACCATTGCTTGTGCTTCAGCTTTTGGTACTTGTGCAACTTCACCTGTTAGGCGGTTATAGAATGTGTTGTTTTTGTAAATATATTGATCAGTAACGAAGCTTCCATCACGTAATACGACAAATGGTTTGCGTTCTGGTGCGAACAAGTCATGCCCGAAGTGAATATCATTTGTTGTATCAACACCTAGTAAGTGAAGGATTGTTGGTTTTACATCAATTTCTCCAGCAGGTGCTGAAATTGTTTTACCTTCTTTTTGACCAGGAACGTGAATGAAGAACGGCGTACGTTGTAAGTTCATATGGTCAAATGTTGTAATTTCTTCTTTTCCTAAGAACTGTGCCATTGCACGGTTATGGTTTTCAGAAATACCATAGTGGTCACCGTAGAATACAATAACAGAGTTATCGTAAAGACCTTCTGCTTTTAAACGTTCAATAAAGTGTTTTAACGCTTCGTCTAAATAGCGAGCTGTTACTACGTAATTATCAAATACTTCGTCACCAGAGTTATAAGGTTCAATTAATTTTATTGCCTCATTATAATCAAATGGATAATGGTTTGTTAATGTAAGGAAACGTGTATAGAATGGTTTCTTAATATTTTTTAACATACCCACTGATTGATCAAAGTACTCAATATCTTTTAAACCCCAACCTAATTTTGTTTCAGGTGTAATCTTATAATCTAATTCGTTAAAGTAACGATCGTAACCAAGTGCTGGGTACACGATGTTGCGGTTCCAGAACGTTGCGTTGTTCGCATGGAATACAGCTGTGTAATACCCTTGGTCATGCAAAATTTCTGGTGTTGCAACAAATTCATTGTTACCGTGTGTAAAGAATACAGCGCCGCGATCTAATGGATATAATGAGTTGTCTACAAGAAACTCTGCATCAGATGTTTTTCCTTGGCCTGTTTGATGATAGAAGTTGTCAAAGTAATAGCTTTCTTTTGCAAATTGGTTTAAGAATGGCGTTACTTCTTGCCCATTTACTTTTGAACCAATTAAGAATGTTTGCATGGATTCAAGAGATACAACAATTACGTTTTTCCCTTTTGCTGCGCCGAACATATTTGGATCTGGCTTTTCTTGTACTGTCTTCACATAGTTTTCTGCTTCTTGCAACTTACTTCCATCTGCAAATGCTTTTTGTGAACTTGATTTTGCTTGTAAGCCAAGATCGTATATTTGGTGTGTGTATAAACCTAAGTTTTTCACAAGCATGACGCGGTCAAATGAACGCGTTAATAATTCAGGACGCTCTGTTTCTGCAAGTCCTAAGTTTGCAAAGAAAATTGCAATTGTTGATACAAAATATAGTGAGCGCATTGGACGTGAAACACGCTCTGTTTTTGCATACTCTTTCTTTTTCTTTAACAAAATGAAGAAGAAGATAAGATCCGCAAATGCAACAACAATTTTGTAGTTAAAGAGTGATTTTACACTAGAGCCAAGACTACTGAAGTTTGACGTTTGTCCAAGTACAGGTAATGTTACAAAGTCATTATAGAAACCATAGAACATTACGTTACCAACAAGAACAATAGTAAGGACAAAGTCGATTCCAAGTGCAATGTAATTTCGTTTTTTTCCTTTTGCAAATAATGCAAGACCCACTAGAAATAATGATGTTGCTAATGGGCTAATAAATAAAATAAATTCTTGCATAAACGATTCTAATTTTAAGTCGAAACTAGTACGTGTGATGATATACGTTTTTAACCATAATGTAAGGGCAACAAATAACGTAAATCGCACGTTTTGAAATTGTGATTTCAAAGATTCCTTCATCCATTTTCACCCTTTCTCTATCAGGCTTGGTCAATTTTTGAGAGAAAAATGCTAAAATAAAAAATACATAGTTTTCTTTGCCATGGATAGAGTTTTTTCTTTCATACATCCATATATGACTTGAACTATGCATACCTTTTGTTTTCCTGTCACTATGTTGTTCCATAAGCACAACGTCATTTTTGTATTATACAACAAAAATTGGCTATTAGGAACACATTGGAGTTTTACATTTTTTGTATTTTTTCCGTTATAGCTGACAGTGAAAACTTTAACATTGGTTTATATGCTCGTCAACTAAAAAATATAACAAAATTGGGAAAGAATATGTAGTAGGAGAGAGTATTTTATATTGAGAAAAATTTAAACCGAACACTTGTTCTTTTTGTGTTTGTTTGCTATAATGAGGGTATATGATAAGTAACGTTCCAAGCTAGAATCTACACTATATTGTATGTGTGTGAAGTTTGCTTATGTTGTAAATAAACTTGATTTATTAGAAATAAATATGAAATTTCTATTAGTAGGAGAATATCACTTGCTAATAAAACGCTCTTACTAAATTTCTTTATTTTGTCACAAATTGATCGCAAATTGCGGGAAAATAGCGAGGAGAGATTACATAATGAAGGAGAATTTTTCAGTTGAAGCGTTTTGGAATAAAGTAAAAAATGCGGCAATTAAGGCGGGACATTCAGTCATTTATGCTAGCTTGTTGCTGTTTTATGTATTACAAAAAAGAGATGTTCCAAAACGAGTAAAGTTTGTAATTATTGGTTCTCTTGCGTACTTTATTGCACCGATTGATGCGATTCCTGATTTTGTAGCTGGACTTGGTTATACAGATGACTTAGGTGCATTAACAGCTGCACTCGTACAAGCTGCAATGTATGTCGATGAAAAAGTAAAAGAACAAGCGCGTACAAAACTGGGAGAATGGTTTAGTTCTGATGTGGATACGTCACTTATCGATCAAAAGTTAGATTCGTGAAGCGAAACGTCTAACGGAAGGAATGGGATATGCCATCAGGAAAAACACACACGAAGATAAACTTAGTTTCTCTTCCTATCGTATTATTTATGCTTGCTTCTTACGGGTTAACAAATTTTGATTTTTTACTTACGTTTGCGATTGGGTTTATTGTTGGAACTTATTTTTTAACACCGGATTTGGATATCCATAGTGCCGCTTATCGGAAATGGGGATTACTTCGTATCTTTTGGTATCCATATCAAACTATGATGCCGCATCGCTCACCGCTTACACATACCATTATTATTGGTGATTTAATTCGGCTTCTCTATATGCTGCTTGTTTTCTCACCGTTTTTATACGTGTTAAATAAAACGCTGCTAGAGGGGGAGTTGCTTGAAATTGCCAAGGAACATGAAGTAGAAATTATCACGTTTGTACTCGGCGTTATAGCTGCTAGCACATTACATATTATAGCGGATGGCGTGAACACGAGGCGGAAAAAGATGATGCACCGCAAACGGAGAAAAAGAAGATGGTAAAAGCACTTGCATACGGCAAGTGCTTTTATCAGGCTGTGGAGAAAGCCTTCTCCACAGCCTGTTTTTGTGTCTGAACATCTTTTTATCTGTCAACACTGATAAAAAAGATGCAAAGGAGCGATGCCCCATGATGGGAGCGCTGAAAAATCATCGTGATGAGCGCGTAACAATTTCTGTAGAAGAGTTAGTTCCGCAAGACCATTTCCTTCGTGCCATTGAGGCAACAATCGATTTT
>NZ_KB911007.1 GCF_000383235.1 Bacillus sp. 123MFChir2 | reverse complement strand
GGATTTACAAAGTTCTTCACTAGCAACACCTATTAAAGAAATGCTTCCAACATAATAACCAAAGGAGTACAGTTCTTCAGATTCTTTAAGTAATTTTAAGAACACTGCATCTTCACTAATTAATCCAATATCATCTAATTCATACCATTGATGCTAGACTAAAAAGTAGACACAGATTGTTATAATAAATATATCAACTATAACGAGGTGTGTCTGTATGGCAAGAGGTAACGGAAAACGATACGATGAGACATTTAAAATTGAAGCGGTAAAGTATATTCGTGAAAATCATAAGCCTGTGGCTCAAGTGGCTAGAGAAATGGGTGTGAATGAGAATACTTTACATGGCTGGATCAAGAAGTATGGTCAACAACCAGCGATTAAAGCTGTCCAATCGTTCTCTTCGACAGAAGCTGAATTACTAGCTCTTCAAAAGGAAATTCGTGAGCTCCAGGAGGAGAATGAGATCTTAAAAAAGGCGATGCACTACTTCGCGAAAAGCCCTCGGTAAAATATGAGTTCATTCATAAAAATTGCTCCCAATTCCGAGTGGAGAAGATGTGCAACGTCCTGGGAGCTTCCAAAAGTGGTTACTTCAAATGGCTAAAACGACCGAAAAGTGACAGGCAGAAACAACACGAGAAGTTATCACAAGAGATTTTTCAGACTCACTTAGAATTTAAGCAACGTTATGGCAGTGTTAAAATCGCTAAAACGCTGAATAAGCGAGGTGTGAAGGTAAGTGAGCGGACGGTTTCTCGTATTATGACAAAGAACCAGTGGAAATCTTGTACGGTCAAAAAATATAAAGCTACTACCAATTCGAAACATCATCACCCAGTAAGTGAAAACGTTTTAAATTGGCAGTTTACAGCTACTACACCAAACCAGTTGTGGGTAGCGGATATCACGTATGTTCCGACCAATGAAGGCTGGTTGTATTTGGCAAGTGTAATGGATTTGTATTCTCGTAAAATCGTAGGTTGGGCCATGAATAAAACCATGACAAAGGAATTGGTGATCTCTGCACTAACGATGGCTTACAAGCGTCAAAAGCCGAAGAAAGGAGTCATTCACCATTCAGACCGAGGAGTCCAATATGCCTCACATGAATATCAGAGACTGTTAAAAAAGTATCATATGATGGGCAGCATGAGCCGAAAGGGAAACTGTTATGACAATGCTTGTATTGAATCCTTTCACGGTATTCTTAAACGCGAGCTAGTATATCAAATGAAGTATAAAACGAGAGAAGAAGCGAAAAAGTCGTTGTTTGAATACATCGAGTTTTTCTACAATTCCAAACGAATCCATTCGACTTTGGGTTACTATACACCGAATGAATTTGAACATATGTATGGAAATTCAGCAGCTTGATTTTACCTTCATAAAAAAGTTTAAACCGTTCTTTATTTAAACTTTTTTATGAAGATCACCAAGCGAAAGCGCGGTAGAAATCTGTGTCTATTATCTTGACGTAGTATCACATCTCTCCACTATATTTTCTACATCTTTTGTTATCCGTGTTTGGATTATTTTAGCTAAATGATTTTTGTCTCTATTTATATACTGTTCACGTTCTTCCTTAGCTTTATCGTTATAATCATTTTTTATAAAATCTAGATACATTAAAATTCCCCCCCTGTAAAATTGACATATTGAATCTCTTTAGATTTATTTTTATTTACCATAAATCAACATCTTTTTGATGAAGGGTGGATTAGCAAATATTCTGTATGTTTTATTATATCAAATAACAGTAAATAACGATGGCATGATTTAATTAGTAGGTAGAACCTTTTAAGCCTAATGGACACTTTATAATTTAAAGATTTAGTTTGGACCAAAATATGATTTATTTATTTTCGCTGCTTACTTAATTTAAGGCTAATATTAGGACATTTTATGATTTAATAAGTGGCCAATATATAATTTAATTTACATTTATTATAACAAGAAGCATAAGATGGCCGTTTTGGTCAATTTATGCTTCTTTTAGTTTACGGCCAACTTATGCTTCCAGGATTTGAAGAATATTTTTAATGTCGTCTTTAAATAAAGTCGCGACTTTTAGGGATAGCATCACATTGCCATCAACTTAAGAAATTAATTGTTCCTCAAAATGAAAAAACGAGCTGAATTCCCATAAATAAATGTAGAAAGAACAAACTTCGTTTTGGATACATTTCAAAGTCTCAAGTCGATAGGCATATGGCGGCTCATTTCTAGAATTGTTTTCATGTGTCAATGATAGAAATATATTTTTTATTATGGCTACTTTTCAACTAGTACGATATCATCAAGATAGGCATCAAAGTTGAACCCGGAAAGCTCACCAATGTAGAATTCACTTGAATTAATAGAATTTGGAGTAGTAAATTCGAACGATTTTTGTTCATACTGTGAGGAAGTAAATGCCATATCAGCTAGGGTTCTTCCATTAATCAATACTAATGCCCCTACGTATCTACTAGGAGTAGTTACTTTTCCAGATGCGGACAGTATGTATGTCGTATTAGGCTTCAAAGTTATGGATCCAAACAATGCTGAAGCACCTAATGAGTTTAAATGAAGTCCTTTAGAATTATTTACCCCTGCATGCTCTTCAATATTGTATTTCATATTGCCGTCCCATGGTTTAAGAGGTTCTATACTTGAATTGTGGTCAAAATCCATATTTAAAATATAAGATTTCTCCTTTTCCTTCAATTGTACATTATCAAACTTAACCCTCCCATTTGCTGTAGAAGCAAGTTTGACAGCAAAGTTTGACACATCCTCCTCTGTTTTAAACTTCATCTCATGATGTTCCGGCTTAAATCCTGTATACTGTTTCTTTGTTAATGGAACTATTTCTTGAGAGGCATTCAGATTACCTACTGTTACTTCTGCTGGAGAACCTATACTTCCCGCTATATCAAATGTTAATGTATATTCTGTATTCGGCTTTACAGTAACAAGCTGATAGGCTGTGTCTGTATGTATTAATTTCAGATAATGATTGCCTGGTTCAGAAGTGCCGATATTCTCGGTAGAAGAATTAGGATTAGATAAAATCCAGTTATTTAACCCATCCTCAAAGTCTCCATTCCTAACTTGTTTATTTGCAGATGGACTATCTGCTGATACAATACCTGAAAAACCTATACTGGCACTTAATACAATTGCTGTAGAAAATACTCCTATACCGACTTTTTTAAACAATTTCTTCATCTCCTTTGGGCAGATTTAAATATATTTTTTCATACTTTCTATATATATTTGGGTAAACCTGCCAAAGAACAATTTTATCAATAAATGATTTATAGGTTATTTTCAATTGAAAAATCTTCAACATATACAAGGACACCTCGCTCAAATTGAACGAGTAACGAAAGCGTCAGTTCTACTTGTTCGTTTATTAAGGTTATTCGTATCAATTTGAACAAATATTATTCTAAAGCTACATGAATAAAACACACGACAAGCTTATGGTTCTTTTTATTTGCAGCAAACTTATCGTTCTATTTTTAATGATTTTTATTTGATCTCCTGATAAAGATAATTGCGTTTTTATATTTTAGATATCTGTGTAATGTTGATTTACTAATCGAGTTCGCCATATCAGAAAATCGTACGTTATCAAGACCTAATTTAAAGAAGCTCCTGAAAATAAAGGAACCTAATATGTTGGGTGCTTTTACATTACTGTACTTAATCTTAAAGAACCTAACTTATTTCTATAAAAGAACCATTTGTTTGAAGGGAAAGTATAAACACAACAAAACCCACAGAAAACAATCTGTGGGTCTTGTTGTATAAAAAGAAGCTTTGGGGAAGCTCGGTTTGATCAATTGTATTGAGTGTTCTGTATATATATTGGGGATAAATTCATCTTATTATCAATATATTTCAAATTACTTTTATAATGATTACAAAAGTCTTTCATTGTTTGCGTGCCCAGCGAAGCTGGGCACGCAAACAATGAAAGTCCGGCCTAGGTAAGAACCAAGTCGCCTAGTAGCTGACAGGCAGCTGGTGGAGAAATCCTAAGGCTGAAGCCCTGTGACAAAGTAACTTCTAATAGAAGCGCGAGCGAATCAGCAGACCGTAACATAAAGTGAACCTTGCCGCCTCGTAAAAAGAAACCTAATGATAGGACATCGGACAATTATTAAGTATTATTTTAGCAATCGTATCTTTTATAATTAAATAATTTGTAAGTACGAGGAGCTGAGATATAAGTTTAGCTCCCATTTTTATGTGCCATTCTATTAAAAATTCTAAATTTGACTAATTTAATGCGATAATATCTGGTCAGTGATAATGAAGTTTTAAGAATAATAAGGTACACTAGTCAATGATTTTAATTTAAAATCGATTGACGTTGATGTATACGGAGGAAAGATTTATGAACACCAATACAATAAATAAATCAGTTGAAGAAGTTGATAAAAAACGAGTAAAATCAAGAAAACGTTTTACAAATTGGAAGCTTATCACAGCGGGGGGCGGTATAATTACATTTCTCATTTTGGGAATGAGGTATTATCAGACGACCCACTTCAATTCAAATGTTACGATTAATGACATAAAGGTCGGTGGTCTAACTGCTGATCAAGCACTAAAAAAATTAAAAACATCCGAACTAGAAAACAAAGTCTATATCGGCCAACAACAAATTTTAGATGAAAAAGATACGCAAACGGAACTTATGGAAACAGATTTGCCTCAAGTTCAGAAACTATTAAAAAGCCAGTGGACATTTTTTCCCTCCTCAAAGGAAAAAAATTATTCACTACTCCCGGAAAAAGCAGATCAGTACCGAAGCGAAACGATGAAAAAACTTGTAGAAAAAAAGCTCGTCTCTATGAATAAAAAATTAAAAGCGTCTCAAGATGCTACGGCGAAGATCGAAAAAGGAAAAGTTGTCATCTCAAAAAGCGTTGAAGGAAAACAGTATGACGTTACTAGTCTATTGAAAGATTACGACAAGCAGAAGTATAAAAGCGAAATTCATTTGGAGCCTGTATACATACAAGCTATTAAAGAAGACAATCCGATTGTAAAAAAAGAGGAGCAAGCACTACAGGATTTTCTTCAACAGTCCGTTGATTATAAGGTGCAAAATGAAGTTTACTCTTTAAAAGCGAAAGATCTAATTCAAAATGCCTCTATATCAAAGGATATGAAAGTTACAATCGGCGCGAGCAACATTAAGAAGAAGATTGCTGAAATTAATAATGCTAAATCAACATTAAATAAAGACTTCACATTTAAAACTCATTCTGGTTCGGCCATATCAGTAAAAGGACAAGGATATGGCTGGGCACTAGATGTTGAAAAGGAAACAAAGCAAATTCAAAAAGCCTTTGAAAAAGGAGGAAAATCTCTTTCTGTTTCTAATATTCGCGGAAATGGCTGGAAAAATGAAGGCATCGGTTATGAAACAACATCAAATAATGGCATTGGAGACACGTATGCGGAAGTGTCAATTGCAGAACAACAAATTTGGATTTACAAAGATGGAAAATTGGCAGTCACAACGAATGTGGTAACTGGTAAACATAGTACGAGTGAAGATACATCACCAGGTGTGTGGTATATTCTCTATAAACGATCACCATACACACTTAAAGGAAGCGCAGTAGGTAAACCTGATTATTCCGTTAAAGTAGATTACTGGGCTCCGTTCACAAATAGCGGACAAGGGTTCCACGATGCCGGCTGGCGAACAAACTGGGCAAATAATGCCTATTTAACAGGGGGATCCGGCGGATGTGTTAACCTCCAACCTAGTGTTGCGAAAACTGTGTATGATAATCTAAGCACTTATGAACCAGTTATCGTGTACTAGTAAATAGCAATCTCGCGTGAAGCGATGTATATAAATGCAAATTGAAAAACTAACATAAAAAACCTTTATTATTTACTTACTTACGTTTTCCAGGAAGACCATTATCTGCGAATAAAAACTATGATTAATGCTACTCTTATTAACAATGCAAGGGGAATCTGATACATTCTTGTATGCAATATTGCATATAAGAATGTATTGATAAAAATGTAAGCGCTTACTATAATAGAAATATAAACATAAACCACATCTTAGCAACAACAAAAGAGGAGGAAATAATATGACAATTGCAATGGCAATTTTAAAATTTATAGGTGGAGCATTTCCATTAGTTCAAGAACTTTTAAAAGCATTTATGTAAGTTCACTATTTAGCAATTATCGTAGCTTAATATGAAAAAAGGAAGAAGTTGATTTATTTGAAAATTACAAAAAACACCAAAGGAAAAAAAATACTAGCAAGTTTATTAATCGGCTTTTGCACTATTAATTATTCATCTATTTCCTTCGCTGAAACACCTAAAAATAATTCAGCTAATGCACCAAAACAAGCTATTGACATTGATACTGGCATAGGAAATTTAAAGTATGATAGTAGAGATATTTTAGCAGTAAATGGTGATAAAGTAGAGAGTTTTGTTCCGAAAGAAGGTAAAAATTCAAGTGGTAAATTTGTAGTAGTTGAACGTGAGAAAAAATCACTTACAACTTCACCAGTGGATATTTCAATTATTGATTCTGTGACTAATCGTACTTATCCAGGGGCAGTACAACTTGCAAATAAGGCTTTTGCAGATAATCAACCTAGTTTATTAGTGGCTAAGAGAAAACCTTTGAACATTAGTATAGACTTACCTGGCATGAGAAAAGAGAATACAATTACTGTCCAAAATCCTACATATGGTAATGTGTCTGGAGCGGTAGATGAGTTAGTATCTACTTGGAATGAAAAGTATTCAAAAACAAATACGTTACCTGCAAGAATGCAGTATACAGAATCTATGGTGTATAGTAAATCTCAAATCGCAAGTGCTCTTAATGTTAACGCTAAGTATCTTGACAATGCACTGAACATTGACTTTAACGCTGTTGCAAATGGAGAGAAAAAAGTGATGGT
>NZ_KB911006.1 GCF_000383235.1 Bacillus sp. 123MFChir2 | reverse complement strand
CATCTTCCTCGGGTCTCATTGGTATGCGAATGCAAGGTGCGATGGCTATATTTGCCGTCAATTTAAAACGAATTATGACCTTAATGAAGGAAAAAAAGGAAGAAAAGTAAAAAAAGAATAGAAAGAAAGGCGACTTTTCGTTCCATTTTGAACGAAAAGTCGCCTTTCTAATTTCACATCCGGTTTTTGAGCTGAAAAAACGTGAGTTTTTCAGTGGCCTCTGCATGTGCACTGTCTATTTATCATATATTTATACTATCTCCCCTTTTTTAAAAGCACATTTCCTCTTTCCTTTTCACCTCTAATTTCAAAGTGAATATCGTATTATGAATGAAATTTTACGGAGGTTTTCTTACAATGGGCAAGCAAAAGAAAAAAGACTGCCTTTTTCATGTTGATGGCTTTGAAGAATGGATGAATCAATTTTGCTCCGATTTATACACAAACTATCCCTCACCAAACGGTATTCACGTTGACCTTTTTGAAACAGAACAAGAATATATTTTAGAAGCTGATATCCCGAACATAGTTGAGCAAAATATTTTTATTAAAAAGATGGAGACAGGTTTACAAATTAACATATCTAATAACAATTCCGCCTTGCAGCATATGATTTTCTTGCCAGCCACTATTATATATAAAAAAATGTTAGCCTATCTTGAAAACGGCCTTCTTACCATTCACATATCTAAAACAGAAGTAGCACAATTAACAGAACAAACCGTTCTCCTTACAAAATAATCGTATACAAATTTATCAAGTCATATAAGAAATGCCCTTTCATCAACTGAAACAATGTATACGAAAAAAGGTGGCTGACCACAATCATCCACCTTTTTCATTTCAAAACCTTATTCTAAGATGTAAACTCACATTGCATTTGTACTTCCTATTTTTTCTTCTATGATTCTTTTACGAAGCAAACTTCTTGTCAATATAAGAATTGGAAATGCAAGCATAGAAAGAGTCGCCAACATTGCAAAAATCACAAAACCATTGTGATAGCCGTAATGATCTAACAGAAGTCCGCCAAACCATGGTCCAATAACTCCGCCGATTCCTGAGAATCCCATTGCCCCGAAATATGTTCCTTTTAAATTTGCTACTGCAATTTGATCAACAAATACATCTGTCATGGAAAACATTAATACTTCTCCAATTGTAAATATGACCGTACAAACGAAAACAGCCCACATTGATTCCGCAAATCCAAATCCAAATAACCCTGCACTAACAAGTATTGTACCAATCATAATCGATACGAGCGGTGTATACTTTTTACACACTTGAATGAGTGGGTACTGAACGATTACTACAGTAATTGCGTTTAATGCTAATGCATAAGAAAACAATTTCACTCCATTTTCAAATAGATGGGAGTTCGCAAAATATTGAGAAAGCGTTGATGAAAACTGTGCGTATCCTGCTGTACTAATGATAATTCCAATTAACGCAACTAAAAAGACAATGTCTTTTCTTATAATGTGTAAAGAATCCATAAAAGTAACTTGTTCTGTCTCTCCCGTTTTTTCTTCTCCAATGCGATACCTGCGAAATTGAACTGCGAGTACAATTGTATAAAGAACATACATAATAGCTGCTAGAAAAAACGGTGTTGTTGATTCAGCGCTGCCAACTTGCAAACCAACAAGCGGGCCAATTGCAACCCCAACATTAATAGCACCGTAACGTAAGTTAAACACCATTAAACGCTGCTCTGGCTTTGTTAAATCGGATAATAAAGCACGGGACGTTGGTTCAAAAAAGGAACGGCACATCCCATTTAATGCATTTAGCAGAAAAAATACAGCTACATGCTCCGCAAATCCAAATCCAATAAAGACAAGAATCCAAACTAAAATGGAGGATAACATAATCTTCTTTCGTCCATAACGATCTGATAAATTCCCACCAATAAAACTTGCGAATACACCAACTAATGCGCTCGTTCCGATAATTGCCCCTGTAACACCTGCTGAAATTCCTTTTGCATGCGTTAAATAAATCGCTAAAAATGGAATGCTCATCGATGTTGCAAATCTTGCAAATAATGTTCCAATAATGATAGTCATCCCAATTGGATGAATACTTCCTAACTTCCCCTTCATCTCTCTCACCTTCTCTATGTCCAAATGCAATGCAAAGAAAAAGAAAGCTGAAAAGCAGCTTCCTTTGAAAACACAATTTTCGTTTTCTTAAACACGAGCTGTTCGTTTCAGCTCCATGTCAATACCATATGTAAACTGTAATTCTTTTAATACTTCCTCTACTAAAATATTTACATTATGTTTACTATTAAATTCTGCTACATAGTTCTCCACTTCTTCATGTGTATAAGCATATTCCCCAGAAATGAAACTTTTCATATCGAAACAGTCATTTATACAAATTTGAACGAGGAGCTGATCATACATTGAAACGATCTCTTCTTTTTTCCATAATAATTCTTTCACATATAAGCGATCAAATATTACGCTTTCACGGTTACATTCTTTTAAATGACGGGTCATTTCATGCAATTCCCTATATAGTTCAGAAATATTTGTGTTTAGATGAATCAGTTTTCGTACGCCATTTTCATACAACATATCATCCACCCCCGTTATGTTCCCTTTTTCTCATTATAGCAAGAAAATTCTAAAAAAGAGAATTTTTCTTATGAAATATTAGGAAAATTATACGTAGTGTTTTACAATAGACCTATATATTGATTTTCCAACATATAAGTCGCTGCTATGTAGAAAACAACAGGACTACTATTTATTTTCTCCTTTTGTTTTAAACCTCGCCTGTGGTAGAAAAAGGCCCTGACCGCTATGCATGGCAAGACGCTCTCGTCCACCTAAAAAAGAGGTTTTTATGTTGATTTTTAAATCTGTATCTATAAAGCTAAGTTTGAAAGGAGTAAGGTTGTGAATCACAAATTATTTTATACAGATCCATATTTACAAACCTTTACAGCTCAAATTACAAAACAGGAACGTGACAAAGACGACAATTTATATGTTGTATTAACACAAACAGCTTTTTATCCAACGGGCGGTGGTCAGCCCCATGATATAGGGCAATTAAATGACACTCCTGTTATAAATGTGGAAGAAATAGATGGCGAAATTCGTCACTACATTACTGAAGAGATTCGTACAAACGAAGTAACGGGATATGTTTCTTGGAAACGTCGTTTCGATCATATGCAGCAGCATGCTGGGCAGCATATTTTGTCCGCGATATTTTGGGATCACTTCAATATTCCAACGATCGGTTTTCACCTAGGAAGAGAAATTGTAACAATTGATTTAGAAACTTCTGACCTCTCTTTCGAAATAGCTGAGGAAGCTGCAAATCTTGCAAATCAAATTGTACTTGAAAATCGTCCAATTACAGTTCGGTGGGTAAATCTAGAAGAAGCAACGCAACTTCCTTTGCGAAAAGAACCAACCGTAACAGAAAATATTCGTGTTGTGATTATTGAAAATCTTGATTTTAACGGATGTGGTGGTACGCATCCAAAACAAACGGGTGAAGTCGGCCCAATTCAAATTATCAATTGGGAGCGTCATAAAGGAAACATTCGCCTTACATTTGTTTGCGGATGGCGTACAATTGAACTAATGCAGCGCAATCATTTCCTCGTGAAAGATGCAACGCAACAATTACATAGTAAAGAAAGTGATATTCCAAACAAAATAAAACAGCTCCTTTCTGCTCAAAAGGAAAATGAAAAAGCGTTGCAAGTAGCCAATGAAAAACTCATTCTTGTAGAAGCAAATGAATTGTTACAGCAAGCAGAAGAAACTTCATATGGCAAACAAATTGCCGTTATCTATACAGAGCGTTCTATGCAGGAACTTGCTAAATTAGCAGCTATCCTTACAGAGAAAGATGACCACGCCATTACATATCTTGTTACACAAAACGGCGAAAACTTACAATGCATTTGTGCATGTGGTCCAGCCGTTAAGCTAAATATGAATACCCTTTTAAAAACATCCCTTCCTCTTATAGAAGGAAAAGGTGGCGGGAATCCAAAAAGCGCACGCGGCGGCGGTAAAGCAACTGTTACAGGCGAAGCATTTTTATCACACCTTATTCATACGCAAAAAGAAACACAAGAAGCATAAATTGCTTCTTGTGTTTCTTTTATAACTGTTAACAAAAAATCAATCTTCTATATAGAATTCCTCTAGTTCTTTTCGAAGTGCTTGCTTCAAAAATTTCCCGACTGAAGTTTTCGGAATTTCTTTCAGAAAAACAATCTCATCTGGTAACCACCATTTTGCAAATTGCGGTTTTAAAAAGTCATATAATTCTTCTTTTGTAACAGATTGATCTTGTTTTACAACAACGCATGCAACAGGACGCTCTTGCCACTGTTTATGCGGCACTGCAACAACAGCCGCCTCAAATATTGCTTCATGTGCCATTAAAGCATTTTCTAAATCAACAGATGAAATCCATTCCCCCCCGCTTTTAATGACATCTTTCGTTCGATCAACAATCTTAATACATCCTTCTTCATCCACCGTAACGACATCTCCTGTATATAACCATCCATCTCGAAATCCATCTGCTGTTCGTTCGTCTTTATAATAACTTGCAGCAATCCACGGAGCACGTAAACATAACTCTCCCATTTCTGTTCCGTCCCATGCTACCTCTCCTTTTTCTCCAACAACCTTCATTTCCACACCAGGCACTAAATAACCTTGCTTCGCACGTATTGTAAGTTGTTCTTCATATGGAAGTTCACGTTCATAACTCTTCAAACGTGCAAGCGTGACAAGCGGGCTTGTTTCTGTCATTCCATATGCATGTACGAATGGAACATTGTATTTTTGTTCAAATGCTGCAATCACGCTTTTCGGCGCAGCTGCTCCGCCGCATAAAAATCGTCTTATATTTGATAAATCATAACAATTTTTTTCTAATTCTTGCAGCACACCAAGCCAAATTGTTGGAACACCAGCTGCGATTGTTACTTTTTCTTCCTGCATCATCTCTAATAAAATCTTCGGTGTAAACATCGGCCCAGGAAGAACTTGCTTAGATCCAAACCATGTTGCTGCAAATGGCAACCCCCAGGCGTTTACATGAAACATTGGGACAATCGGCATAGCAGCATCACTTTCAGAAACTGCCGTTGTATCTGCAAGGCCAAGTGACATACTATGCAAAACAGTACTGCGATGCGTATATACGACGCCTTTCGGATTACCTGTCGTAGCCGATGTATAACACATACCAGCTGGCATATTTTCATCAATATCCTTTAAAAATGGAAAATTAGGATCTCCTTCTTCAAGAAGTTGTTCATAGTGGTATACAGGTTGAAGTGAAGTTTCTGGAAGTTCTTTTTCATCAGTCATGATGATATAAGCTTGTACAGTTGATAATTCCCCTTGAATTTTCTCAACAAGCGGTACCATATCTTCATCAATGAGTAAAATACGGTCCTCTGCATGGTTAATAATATATGAAATGTGCTGCTGGGATAAACGAATGTTAATCGTATGTAGTACCGCACCAATACCAGGAATTGCAAAATATGCTTCTACATGACGATGATGATTCCATGCTAGTGTACCAACTCGCTCCCCTTGCTTCACACCTAATTTTTGCAAAGCGCTAGATAAACGTCTCGTTCGTTCACCTAACTCTTTATACGTTAATCGTGTAATTGTGCTATGAGTGCGAGAAATAATTTCTTTCTTTGGAAATAATTTCTCTGCTCTTTCAATCATCGAACTAATTGTTAATGGCACATCCATCATCATATTTCTTCTCCCCCTTATAAAATCGCTTTCATTTTTAGATATTACAAAAGGACTTATTAACAGTTCATTATGCTTTCATAAGTATAAAAATTGAAAGTCTTTTTGTCAATATTTTTAGAAAATTTAGATAAATTTTTATATATTTTTTCAAATGACACTTTAATATTGACTCAAAAATCAAACGTCCCTATTTACTTACACTTACCATACACTCATTTGTGTTCTACCATCATTTTCATCTGTAATATATTCAACGTTCTCATATCTCATCTCTAGTGCATTTTTATATAACTTTCTAGTCATTTCGTTGTTCTTACAATATAGCGTTGTATAAGAACAATCAACTATCAATATAATTAGTTCACAATCACTATTCACAAATTCTTCATATGTCGTTATTTGCGTTACATTTTTTCCTTTTGGAAACCCTTTTACATCTGCAAATATTAAGTAATAACTTCCTCTATTTATCAAATTATGCATTGTTACACCATCAATAACTTCCTGCTTATCAGGGAAAAAAGGAGTCTCTATCTGATTATTAGAAACTAAATATGATTCTTCAGGTTCTACAAGCCAGTTAAAAGCAGCAAGCTCTAAAGGTTTTAATATATCTGCAAGATGTCGTCCATGGTCATTTGGAATCTCAAATGTAATACCTCTTATCATTACTCACCGCTCCTCTATCTTATTCACTTACATTCTATATAATTAAGTTGTTTTTGAAAACAAAAAGAAGAGTAATCCAATCCATTACTCTCCCTTCTGCACATCATATTCCTCTCGCAAAATCGAATATATTTTCGTGTCTCGATACGCTCCCTTTACAAACATATCTTTTCGCATCGTTCCCTCATATTGCATTCCTAGCCGTTTCATTACTCGTTCCGATTGTGCATTACTAGCATGACATCCTGCTGCAATACGGTTTAACTGTAATCTTTCAAACCCATAACGAATACATGCCTTCGCTGCTTCCGTCGCAAAGCCTTGTCCCCAATAGTTTGGCGATAATGCATAAGCTAACTCTGCCTTATGATGATTCTCTTCATAATCGATAAAACCGCACGTCCCGATAATTTTTTTTTCGTTTTTCAGTTCGATTCCATAAGTCGCCATTTCTCCTTTTTCATATTGATCTAGGATCGACTGTATGAATATTTGGGAGTCCTTTGAGACTCCCACGACTAAAGTCGCAAGCCCTAATCCTTACGGATTGACGGGTGGGATTCTTGAATGACTAAACGTTCGCAGTCCATTTCTGTTTTGAACAGACTTCAAGATGAGGGCATCTCATTGCCCCTCCTAAGACAGTGCGTATAGCATCTTAGGCTGATTGACTGTTACCATCAATCACAGTTGCG
>NZ_KB911005.1 GCF_000383235.1 Bacillus sp. 123MFChir2 | reverse complement strand
ATTCATCTGTATAAGTAATTCCCTTTGGTCTAACTGATTTTACATATTTATTAGATGATAGTAACTGCATTTCTTTTTCTGTAAAAATCTTTTTGCTCATTTGTTCTCCGTCTCCATGTTATATTCTCAAGTTTTGTATTTCTTAATTATACAAAAATGTACCCTACAGAGAGAGACTTTTTTTAGTGTCTACTCTATAGGGTACATTTTAAAGCAGTCAGGGCCTTTTCCTGCCACGTGTAAAGTTTAAAACAAAGGTAGAAAGCAAGTAGCGGCCATGTTTTGTTCTGCATAGCAGCGACTTAGATGTTAAAAAATTAACTTGTATTTATATGTATCGACGGAATTGCTTCATTTATCGGTGCTTCGACACAAGATAAAGTGAAACTTCCATCAGTGACGACTTTCTCACTGATGGAAAGCTCGTCCAATCGGGCCTTTACGGGCAGTCTTCTTCTTCATGCTTCCACAACCTGTACTGCCCGTTAATGGGGGATAAAGACCGTTCGGCAGTATTCGACATGTGTGCGCAGAAAGGAATTAACCTTGAAAGGCTTCTAGGTCAGATCCTATTCTTATTTAGGAGCGGACACTTCTCTTGCAATGTTTTCATAAATAAATCGGGATCTTTTGGCAACGATATAAGAGCTATATCATAATTTCTATATGTGATTTCGACCCGCTTAAACGTCCAGGCGGGTGCAGAGAGTAAGTTGTATGTATATCTGATGCTCGTTATTTCAGGGAGTGGGATCATAATTTTGGTGAAACCAAATACAGCGATGAGATGTGTGCTTGTAATTTCTTGATAAGAATGAAATAGTGCCCATAGAAGCATACCGATAATAGGTACGATGATGATACCTACTATAATAGAGCCTATATCAGCTTTTTCTACGAAGAACAGGAGAAACGGTATGGGGCATAATGCAATGATGAGTAGAGACAGAAATAGGTTACGTTGAATGGGAAATTTCACAGGTTACACCTCCTTTTATATTAGTTTACATTATTTTGGATGATTTAACTTTGTTTAAATATAAACGCACAAAATGACTAGAAAATTTTAACCATTCGTCATATTTCTTTGTATAAATTTTATAAATTTCCTGTATAATACAATTGAAGGAAAATCTATGATTAGACAAGAAGACACCGCTTTCAGTTTGCTCGCTGAAGGCGGTGTTTTTTTATATTCTTTAAGAAAAATAGAAATAATTTTTTTCGTTAAGTTTGAGGTGATTGCTCGCGTTGTAAAAATTCCGCCTGGCTGATTACATCAGCATATACGTCGTTTAAGGAAGCTAGAATTGTATTGTGAATGTATACAGCGGGAATCGAAACATTTTTAAAGATTAAATCTTTCGTTGCACACGCATCATGAACCACTGTGCATGTAAAGCCAAAATCAAAGGCAGCTCGTACGGTAGCATCAATGCACATATGGGTCATCATCCCGCATACAACGACTTGTTCAATTTGTAAATTTTGTAGTTCTTGTAATAGCGGCGTATCTCGAAAACTATTAGGAAAATGCTTCAGTATAACCCTTTCCTGTTGAAAAGGACGAACACTTTCATGAATATGTACGCCTTCTGTATTCGGCAGGAAAAACGTTGCATTTTCCTGCATGGAAACATGTTGAATATGAAAAATAGGCTGGTTTGTTTCACGGAAATGTTGAAGTATGCGCTGTGCATATTCACTTGCTTCATCGGCGTTTCGCAGTTCCATCTTTCCATTTGGAAAATAATCATTTTGGATATCAACAAGTAAAAGAGCAGTTTTCATTTCAGTTACAGCCCCCCGGTTTCAATTTTATATTCGTTTAATTATTCCATTACGTTAGAGAATTTTCCTTTTAAAAATTGTGAGATAAAGAAATTTACATAAAATTAAAACTGAAAAGTTAAAGTTTTTTGTTGACTCTTACTTTTTAGAGTTTTATAATAAAAAACAATTAAATGACAACTAAATCGATATAAATTCTTATCCAGAGAGGTGGAGGGACTGGCCCTATGATACCTCAGCAACGGATTCCTTTGAATACCGTGCTAATTCCAGCAAGCTCTTTGAAGCTTGGAAGATAAGAGGATGTGAGCATGCATATTCAAATGCCCTTCTTCTTATGAAATTGGATAAGAAGAAGGGCATTTTTTATTTGCTTCAAGTTGCGACAACGAATAGGGGGGAGTAAGATGATTTCATTCAACAGAGTGAGTAAAGTGTATGAATCGGGCGGTCAATCTGTGCATGCGGTAGAAGATGTATCCTTAACGATTGAGCAAGGGGAAATTTTCGGCATTATCGGTTTTAGTGGTGCTGGAAAGAGTACGTTATTACGCTTAGTTAATATGTTAGAGCGGCCAACGTCAGGTATTGTATCTATTGATGGAAAAGACATTACATCGTTGTCGGCAAAAGAGTTACGGCAGTTGCGTCAAAAGATTGGAATGATCTTTCAAAGCTTTAATTTGTTTCATTCACGAACGGTGTATGGGAATATTGCATATCCGCTCAAGTTGGCGAAGTTATCAAAAGACGAAATTAAAAGGCGTGTCACGGAATTATTGCAGTTTGTTGGATTGGAGGATAAAGCAAATTATTATCCAGAGCAATTATCTGGCGGACAAAAACAGCGCGTTGGTATTGCAAGAGCGCTAGCTACATATCCGGATGTGTTAATTTGTGATGAAGCTACATCAGCATTAGATCCAGAGACAACCTCAGAAATTTTAAATCTATTAAAAAAGGTAAATAAAGAATACAAAGTTACGGTTCTTCTTATTACACATGAGATGCACGTTGTAAAAGAGATTTGCGACAGGGTTGCTGTTATGGAAAAGGGGAAAGTGATTGAAGAAGGTACGATATTTGATGTGTTTACAAGTCCGAAAACAAAAACAACACAAAATTTTGTTCGGTCTGTAATTAATGATCATTTGCCGGAGAGCGTAATTGCAAAAATTCAAAATGGAGGACTTATTTATCGTATAACATTTACTGGCGAAGCGACGAGTAAACCACTATTATCCTATATTGCGAAACACTATCAGGTGGACGTAAATGTACTTTATGGAAATATTACTGAATTACAAGGCATTTTATTTGGGAATCTTCTCGTTGAACTACAAGGAGAGGCAAAAGAAATTCAGAAGGCGCTTCAACATCTACGCTTGCAAGTTCAGTTGAAGGAGGTTGAAAGTCATGCGAGTTGAATGGAGGACATTTTGGCCGCGGATTGTAGATGCGACGGGGGATACGGTATTAATGGTTAGTGCTACCCTTATATTCGCTACAATTCTCGGTATACCCCTAGGATTACTTTTATATGTTACGAGAAAAGGTAATTTTTTAGAGAACAAACTGGTCTTTTCTATTCTTAATATTGTTATTAATACGATTCGTCCTATTCCATTTATTATTTTTTTAGTAGCACTTAGTCCTGTTACACGTGCTGTTATTGGAACAACGATTGGAACGGCTGCTGCTATTTTTCCAATGACAGTTGTCGCTTCGATTGGAGTTGCAAGAATGGTAGAAGCGAACCTTGTTTCTGTTCCGAAAGGAGTGATTGAGGCAGCACAAGCAATGGGGGCTTCTCCGCTAAGAATTGTTTTTGAGATTCTTGTTCCAGAAGCGTTAGCACCATTAATTTTAGGAATTACGTTTATGACAGTTGCGTTAATCGAATTTTCAGCAGTTGCTGGTCTTGTTGGCGGTGGTGGTCTTGGTGACTTGTCGATGACATACGGTTATCAGCGTTTTGATACATCCGTGATGTTTGTAACAGTTGTATTATTAATTCTTCTTGTGCAAGTTGCACAAAACTTAGGAAACTACTTTGCGAAGAGAATTTTACGTAGATCATAAAATAAAAAAGAAAAGAGGGAACTGAAATGAAAAAAATAGTAGCATTTGCATTGTCAGCACTTGTGAGTGTATCAGTATTGAGTGGTTGCGTGAAAGATTCAAAAGAAACAGCGGCGAAGGAAAAAGTGGTTTGTATTGGTGTAACTGGATCAGATGGGGAATCATGGAATATTCTTAAGAAGAAAGCTGAAAAAGAAGGAATTAAAATTAAGTTGGTTGAGTTCTCGGATTATACTACGCCAAATAAAGCGTTAGCTGATGGAGACATTGAGCTAAACGCTTTTCAACATATCGCGTTTTTAGAGCAGTTTAAAAAAGAGCATAAATTAGATATTACGGCAATTGGTACAACGCAAATTGCGCCGATGGGCTTATTCTCGGAAAAGTATAAGAACCCTAGTGAAATTCCAAACGGAGCAGAAGTTGCAATTCCTAATGACCCAACAAACCAAGCTCGTGCCTTAAAACTTCTTGATGCAGCTGGACTATTAAAATTGAAGAAAGACTTCGGGTTATTTGGGGATCCAAGTGGTATTGTTGAAAATCCTAAAAAATTAAAAATTACACCAGTTGTCGCGCAGCAAACACCACGCGTGTTAAAAGATGTAGCAGCATCCGTTATTAACAATGGTGTAGCGGGTCAAGCAAATCTGAATCCAGTGAAAGATGCCATTTTCTTAGAAGATCCAAAGAATGATAGTGCAAAACCATACTTAAACATTATCGCTGCTCGTACGAAAGAGAAAGATAACGCAACATATAAAAAGATTGTTGAATTGTATCACACTAAAGAAGTAGAAGAAGCGCTTCAGAAAGAAACAAATGGCGGATCTATTTCTGTGAATCTTCCATTGAAAGAGATTGAGAAGATTACGAAATAATATTGGGTTTAATTGATTATCAGATGCCCCCCTTTACTGATAATTAGTTTAACATATAGAATACCTAATAGATGACGATACCTTAATTTCGCCTCTGAATTCTGTAAAAACGGAACCTCACATTTGTTAGGTATAGCAAACAGAAAAGACCAGGGATTTTCCCTGGTCTTTTCCTATATAATTATTCAATTATCACACGCTTTAAAGAAGTTTCCACAGGTTGCTTCTGCTCTTCTATATAAGAAGTGAGTTCTTCCTGAAGTATGTTTAATACCCCTTTTGCGCGCTGCTGAAGCGGGGCAGGTAATTCGTTTATCATATACGCTCCAATCTCAATTTTCGTCCGAATCATTTTTCGTAGTAAGTCTTCATGCATGAACGACACCTCCAAATCGGATGTTGAGGACATCCCCCTCAAATTTAGCACCTTGAATGGATAAATGCGTTAATGTTTTTGGTAATGTAATGTTTCGTTTTACGGAACCGGTGCGAATAATTAATTCGTCACCTTTTTGATTTAAAGAGAGTTCACTTTTATCAGAGAATGGGATGGATAGCACAAAGATATATTCATCTCCGTTTTTGGTGACATATTGCGTCCGGCCATTGAATTTTACCGCAGTTGGATCGGGATCATGTTTAAATAAAGCATCGCCGACACGCTCTAACATAGATAAGCCAACTACTTCTTGTTCAAACATCGGTGCCTCGTAAATAGGGAGCGGCTGAAAACTATCTTGAATTAATGCCTTATATTTCTTTTGCGCATCTTTCCATGCTTGAAAATATGAATCTGTTACAGTATCAGGGATGACGCGATTAATCATGATGGCATCAACGTTGTAGTCATATAAATTTAAATATGTGAAGCTGCGCTGTGCTTCTTTAATCACCATTTTTTCTGGATTGACAACAATGCGAATGCTCGTTACTTCTCGGTTGGATAAAATGTCTCTCATTTCACCGAGTTGTTCGAGAGTATTTGTTAATTCTTCCATAGTATCGTCAGTAGGAAGAGGCAAGCGGATAAGTGGCTGTGCAACAGGACGGACAACTTTTAGTATTTTACGTTTAATTGGAAATAGTTTTTCCATCCACCAGCCGAGCATATCAGGGAAGCTGAGCATTGCTAATGTTTCGCCAGTTGGAGCACAATCGATAATGATGACATCGTATGTTTTTTGTTTATAGTAATCTAATACACGCAATAAACTAATTAAATCCTCCATGCCTGGAAACATCGTAAGTTCCTCTGTCGTAATATCGTCAGCCGCTTTTGATGTAAATAGCAATGTAATATATTTTTGCAGTTTACCCCAGCCTTTTTCCATTTCATAGATTGTATTAATTTCTTGAGCCCATAGGTTTTCACAAATTTCTTGAGGTTCTGATGAAAGTTTCATACCAAAGGAATCTCCTAAGCTATGTGCAGGATCTGTACTCATGACTAACGTTTTTAATCCTTGCTTTGCGCTTTGCATTGCACTTGCTGCTGAAATACTTGTTTTTCCCACGCCGCCTTTACCTGTGTACAAAATAATTCTCATCATTCATATCCCCTTTGTTTCGATATTCGAATATTACGAGAGTCGAAATATATCTTTGAATAAAAACCCGCAGAGGGGTCTATTCAATTGGAATGTTTTTGATCTTAGGTGAAGTAAGCTTTTCTTCTGGTTTTTGTTGTGATGTAGCAATATGATTCATGATTTTTTGGAAGATCTGTAGTAAAAATACTTTTTCTTCTTCTGATAGTGCTTCTGTTACAAGGTTAAAGTAATAAGCAGCATTTTGTTTTACTTCTTCTACAAGCTCTAGACCAGTTTCCGTTAAACGAATCAATACAATGCGACGATCACTTTCACTTCGGTAGCGCTCAATATATTCCTTTTTTACGAGACGATTGACTACACCTGTTGTCGTACTCATTGGAATATCAAGAAGTTCCGCAATTTTACTCATCGTGATGTCTGTATTTCGCTCCATCCAAAGCAAGCAAAATACTTCCGTTTTTGAAAGTGATAAATCAAGGCTTACCCATTCTTCTGGATAGAAAAGCTTCTTGGCGTTATTAAGCAGTAAGTCTAAAAAATGTTCGTATTGTAGCAACTATTTCCACTCCCGTATATTTCGAGATTCGTAATATTTATCTTCATTCTATGTTTCATCCAAATAAATGTCAAATAATTTTTTAGCACACATTTCGTTCCTTATAAAAACAATCATGATTTTGCACTCACATCCCTTACATGAAAATGGGTTTATCACACCTAAAACCTTTCTATACTGAATAATAATGATGGATAGCCGAGTACGTATTTCTTTATGGTGGGTAAAACCCTGACCTAAAAACTGTAAGAGAGAGATTGGTGCACATCCCTTTGTTGACAGAAGTTCCTTCGTCTGATCACGTACAGAAAAATGTTGATTTTCCGTTTCTCTCTACTATCCATCTCATTTCAATTTAGGGAGGATATATTATGGATACATT
>NZ_KB911004.1 GCF_000383235.1 Bacillus sp. 123MFChir2 | reverse complement strand
AAAATAGTGAACTGAAGCACAGACACGGGTATGATGTAGCATCTTCCTCGGGTCTCATTGGTATGCGAATGCAAGGTGCGATGGCTATATTTGCCGTCAATTTAAAACGAATTATGACCTTAATGAAGGAAAAAAAGGAAGAAAAGTAAAAAAAGAATAGAAAGAAAGGCGACTTTTCGTTCCATTTTGAACGAAAAGTCGCCTTTCTAATTTCACATCCGGTTTTTGAGCTGAAAAAACGTGAGTTTTTCAGTGGCCTCTTGGTTGAAGGGCTTTTTTCTTACACCATATGTGTAAGCACGACATTGTTACGCCAAAATTGTCGTTGAATATGAGAAACGGGGGGACATTCTTATTGTTTTCAAAAAGCGCTCATTTTATACTTATAACAATTAAAAATTTTGGAGTGAAATCACATGGCACAATTTTCTTTCACAAAAATGCACGGGCTTGGGAATAACTACATTTATGTAAATATGTTTGAAGAACAAATTGCAGAAGAGCATCTTGCACAAGTTGCTGAAAAAGTATCAGATGTGAATACTGGAATTGGTTCCGATGGAATGATTTTAATTTGTCCCTCTGACGTTGCCCCTGTGAAAATGCGTATTTTTAATAAAGACGGTTCAGAAGGAAAAAGCTGCGGGAATGGACTGCGCTGCGTTGCAAAGTACGCATATGAGCATAAACTAGTAGAAGAGACTGTTTTCACAATTGAAACGTTAGCAGGAATCGTTACAGCAGAAGTAAAAGCTGAAGGTGGAGTTGTAACTTCAGCAACAATAGATATGGGGGCACCTCGATTAAAACGCATTGATTTACCGATGTTAGGAGAAGGGGAAACGCCATTTATTCGTGAAGATTTCCTTTATAATAACCACCGTTATACATTTACAGCTGTCTCAATGGGAAATCCGCATGCTGTTATTTTTGTAGAGAATATTGAAGAAGCACCGCTTACAACATTAGGACCTGTATTAGAAACACATGAGATGTTTCCAGAAAGCGTCAATGTCGAATTTATTGAGGTACTAGATGGTCGTGAAATGCATTTTCGTGTATGGGAACGCGGTTCTGGCATTACACAAGCATGCGGAACAGGAGCATGTGCTGCAGTTGTAGCTGCAATCTTAAATGGAAAGATGAAGCGAGGCCAAGAAATCACGGTTCATTTAGCAGGCGGAGATTTAATGATTACATGGACAGAAGAAGGAACAGTTCTCATGAAGGGTCCAGCAGAGGTCACTTGCAGTGGTGTATATTATTATAAGATTGAAGAGTAAAGATGTATAATAGAACGAGAGAAGAAAGGATGGTGGATTCTATGATTACTGTAACAGAACAAGCTGCATATCAAATTAAAGATATGTTAAAAGATGCTGAAGAAGGAGAAAGATACGTTCGTCTTGCTGTACATGGCGGTGGATGTAGTGGTCTTTCTTACGGTTTAGGATTTGAAAGAGAACCAAATGAAGACGACACAGTTCTTGAATTTTTCGGTGTTGAATTTGTTATTGATAAAGAAAGTGCTCCAATTGTAGAAGGAGTAAAAATCGATTATAAGCAATCGATGCTTGGCGGCGGATTTACAATCGACAACCCAAATGCGATCGCATCATGTGGTTGCGGATCATCTTTCCGCACAGCGAAGAATGCTGGTAAGCCTGAAGAATGTTAATGTTAGATAGCATTTGTGTAGTGCTTATCTTTACAGATTAATCATGATAACCTTCTTGACGATGAATGGCTAAGTTCACTTGTTAAGGGGGTTTTTATTTTGGTGAAAAATGGTGAAAAAGGTAGAAATTCGATCTTTTTTGTTGTTATTTGCTCATTTTTATGGTACTCTATAATAGAGAAGATGGTTTTACTTTTTGAATTAACAGAATTTTCAGATAAAACTCAGTTGCTTTTTCCCATTTCCTCTTTCTTGTACGTCTCTACGTCCAATTACTATACACAATAAAAAGCACGTATACCTATCTATTATTTCTAAAATCGAAAAACATAATGAACTTATAAATCGAAAAAACGTAATATAAAATTAAAAAGCGTTTTCAAGAAAGAGTGTATTATCCCCTTTACAAAACATTAGGGAGGCGCAGAATATGGGAATTTCTACACTACTATTAAATGCATTTATTATTATCATTTGTATCCTTAGTTATCAAGTATTTTGGTTAGAAAAGACAGAAAAAACCCCGTGTAATAATCTATTAATTTCTTTTTTTTCATCGATTGCAATTGTTCTTTGTATGACATTCCCTATTCATTTACATGATGGGTATATTTATGATTTGCGGTTTATTCCTATTCTTTTAGTACTTCTATATGGAAATGCAAGAAGTATTATTTATATAAGTTTTGTATATATGGGGTATCGATTTTACTTAGGGGGAAACGGCTTTTTTTCATCAGTTATTATATATACTATAACTATAGCTGTTACGACGATATTACGTTATTTTCTCCCTATTTATTTTAGGAGAAAAAAAATATTGTTTCACACATTATTGCTTTTGATTTGTACGAGTTTTTTTTCTATCTCTGCGCTAATGAATCAAATTGAAATGGATGGTAAAATTGAAGCTGTTTTTATTGGATTTTTAATTAATTATGTAGTAGTCAACGCCTTCACAGGATTATTATCTATTTATTTAGTAGAAGGAATGATTGAGAAATTTAAAATGAAAGAAAAAATTCAAAGAGCTGAAAAGTTTTGTACAGCTAGTGAATTAGCTGCATCGATTGCCCATGAAGTTCATAACCCTCTAACGACTGTATATGGATTCACTCAATTATTCCGTGAAAACGAACTGTCAAAAACATCTCAAGATGAATACTTGAAAATTATGTTGATGGAATTAGAAAAAGTCCAATTGATTATTAATGATTATTTATCTCTGACAAAATCACAAAATACAATAAAAGAACCACTAAATATAAAGTGTATATTTCGGGAAGTAACAAGTACGATTTCTTCGCTAGCATTTTCATACAATGTTGAAATACAGAAAGATATTCCAGAGTATTTGTATATAAATGCGAATCCAGAAAAATTAAAACAGTGCTTCACTAACATTTTACAAAACGGAATTGAAGCTATGAAAAATGGCGGAGTGTTACAAATTCATGTGCAAAAAATCAAAAGTCATATTGTAATTGATATTATTGATTCGGGAATTGGAATGTCCCAAAAAGAAGTAAAGCGAATTGCCACCCCATTTTATTCAACAAAAGAAAAAGGGACTGGACTTGGTACTATGATTGCATACAGCATTATTAGAGAGCTAAATGGAGATATAGAAATAGAGAGTGCAAAAGGAAAAGGAACATGTTTTTCTATTATTATACCTTGTTAACAAAAAAGAGTGTCTAAGGCCGGATGCTCTTTTTTGTATACATAGAAATGTTCATCTCCTCTTTGGTGTAGCGACAACTTATCTGTTATGATTTATTGATTTCACAAAATGTTCAAAAAATTTTCTTTTGAAAATGCAAAAGTTATAGTATCATCTAATTAAGAAGAATTTTTCGACAAATAAAGACAAATTTTAACAAAAACAAAGAGTTGAATGTGATTATTTTTCATTCTAATTCTTGATTTCATAGAAAATAAGGAGGAATGATGAAAGTGAAAAAACATTGTAAATTACTTAATAAATCTTTCAAAGAATTGGTACAGGAGAATAAACAAAAAATACTGAATGATAAACAAGAGATGGAAAAAATTGAACAACGTATTGAACAGCGTTATGGGGCGAAAAAGTCAGCTTCGTAATAAGCGATATACAAGTTAAAAACTGACAGAAGAATCTCGTTCTTGTTAGGTGGGATGAGGGTGTCTGGCTATTAATGGAAGCGGTTTCTTGTTATGTGTGAGGTTTTAAACAAACCGAAAATAAAAAGAAGCTAACCAATTATTTGTAGTAGTTGGTTAGCTTCTTTTTTAGCATTTTTTCACCGTGTTACAAAATCTTCTTCTGAAATAACAATAAAACCATGTTGTCTAAATAATGCGGTAGTAACGCCGTAACCATCATGCTTTTGTCCATTAAATTCACCTGTGTAAATGACAGAACTTCCGCATGAAGGACTGCGTTCTTTTAGGATAATATACTCAGGGTTTAGATCTTTTATTTGCTCTAATGCTTTGTAAGCACCCGCAATAAAGATTTCTGTGACATCATTTCCGTTTTGGTCTATTACTTTTGCTGTTCCGTTCAATACATCATCGCCGTTGCCTCCGATAATTTCGGCGGGGGTACGAGGCGTTGGTAATCCTCCTAATACTTCTGGACAAATAAGGGTCGTTTCTTCTTTTTCTAGTAGTTCTCCAATTTTTGCAACAAGATTATCGTTTCCGTCATAACGACAAGCAATTCCCGCTAAACATGCACTGATTACGATCATGCTTTCACCTCAGTTTGATAAATTTATTTTGATTATACAACAAAATCGTTCGCCACTTTTATGGTTTCTCTCTTATTTATAAAAGGGGGCGATAGAGATGAGTAAATTGTATTCATTAATGAAACAGTATAGTGAATTTCAAAATAAGGAAGAGTTTAATACATATCAGCAGCAAATTTTGACGCAGTATCAAGTTGAAATTAACAAAACGGATTTTCTTGTGATTCGTTTGTTAGGGAGATATGCGGTGAATGAAAAACAAAAAACAGTTGGCGTTGCATGTCCGCTAATGGAAACGATTGCGGTGAAAATAGAGAAAAACATACGAACTGTGCGCCGATCTGTCGCGAAGCTTGAACAGCTCGGGATTATTAAGCGTGTGTTCACAAAAGAAAGGCATAAGCGCGGTGAAATTCGCAAAGCATTTGGGGCGCTTTTGTATAGTACGATGCAGTCATTATTTCTAGATGTCGCACTAGAGTGGGGAGCGGCAGCGAGGCGGAACAGCGGGATTGTTTTGTATAATCCATTTGAAAGTGAAAAAAAGAGTTACGCGTTTGAAGCATAACTCCTTTCTTTTAATCAAATTTCCGTACAGTTGGAACGCGGATTGCGATAAAGAGTACAAAGACGATGACCGCAATGGCACCGCTTTTCATAACTGTAACAATTGGTATTCCAGCTGCTAAGGCAAGTGAAGTGACTGCATAAGAAACAGGGATAAAGCCCATCGATGATAGCATAAGTAAGCTCATAACGCGTCCCATCATTTCTTCCTTTACAGTTGATTGAATCATAGCCATTAACGGCACAATTGCCATTGCGATTGTAATGCCGTAAAAACAGCCGGAAAGAAGCGCCTGCCAAAGTGTTGTGCTGAAATTAATAGACAGGAAGAAAACACCTGACAGCAGCATCATAATAATGCAAAATAATCCGCGGCGGCGATTAATATTTCGCAGTCCAACGATAACAGCGCCAATGGCCATTCCGCCGCCAACCGCTGCTTCTAAATAACTAAATTGTAAAGAGTCACCGTGCAGTACATTTTTAATAAACAACGGAAAACCAACTTGCATGGGCCCGATTAAAAACAGATTTAAAAAGGCACTACAAATAAGAAACGTTGATAAAAAAGAAGATTCTTTCACATAAAGAATGCCTTCTTTAATAGAAGTGAACATGCCTTTATTTGCTTGTTTTTCTTCTTGTCCTACGTTTGAATGCACCTTTTGAATGAGTATGGCAGCGACAATTAATAATAGAATGGTTATGGTAAAGATTGTTTCGTAATTACTAAATTTAATTAGTATCCCGCCAAGGACAGGGCCGAGGATAACTGATGCTTGGTTCGTCATTTGTGTAAGTGAATTTGCTTGTGTAAGACGCTGCTTCGCTACGAGCTCAGGTAAGATAGACCCATCAGCGGACCAAAAAAAAGCATCAGCTAAGCCGAAGAAAAGTGCAAATAAAGCAAATGTGTATAGTGTGACGTGACCAACAATAAACCAAATAAGAATAATCGTCACAATAAGTGCTCGAACGATATTAGAATAAAACATGATATTCTTTTTCGGGAATTTGTCTGCAACAGCTCCGCCGATAATCATGAAGATGAGGCGGGGAACACTAAGAGCGACAAAGACAACGCCGAGTGATGCTTCTAAATTTAATGTTTTTGCTATGTACCACGTTTGGGAAAACGTAAAAAAAGCTAAGGCAAAGCTTGAAAATAGAGTGGCTGCCCAAAGAAATAGGAAGTTTGTATTTTTTAATAAAGGCATTTCCGTTTCTGCTAGGGCGGGTTTACTTTTTTGTAATTCCTCCATATGAATTCCTTTCTGTCATATGTCTTTTTATCTTTGTTAACAGTTTCTAATCTTTCTATACAGATACTTTTTTATTGTATTCAAAAAAGTGGAATTTGCCCAGCGGATTTTTCATGTTGAAAAAGGAAAAACCACCAAACGTCTCTTATGTGAGATATTGGGTGGTTGTGTTTTTAGCTTGGTGATCCTTTCTTATTCGGAGAAATTATCCTTTAAGGACTTTAATTCCTTTTACCATATTCCAAATAAAGTAGTACAGGCTAATTAGGGCACAAATGCATACTACAATTACTGAGCCAATCGCAAGTGTCGTATCTGGCTGATTAAAGCCAACATCCATAACTCCTAATACTGCAAGTCCGATAAAAGTAGCAATGCCCGGAATGATATGTGTCCAAAGGGCACGTTTAGCATGACTTCTTGTTTCATAATCACCGACAATCCAAACAATGATCGGGAACAAGATAGGTGCAAAGAGAACACTGAAGTACGAGAGCGCAGATAAAATTTTATTTCCATTCATATGTATCACCTCATAGATGTTTTTGTTTGTTGTTTATACGTTTATTATGCAGGAGAACGTATGGACTTGCTATCGCCGAATCTTACAGCAACATAACAGTTTTGTAAGATTTGGCGATATGTAATGTAAGGTTTTTTTCGAGGTTCGATGTTATATTTATATATTGTTTGGAATTTGTATATAACGGTATAATTATAAAAAGACACAGCGGCTGCTGAGGCCACTGAAAAAGTCTTCATAGAAAAAACGAAAGCTTCCTCGATGAAATCGAGGAAGCTTTCGTTTTTTTCATGTATAATAGTTGTAATAATTCTAGGTGGTGTCTCGGATGATTTCAAAACAACAATCTCTTAACCTTAGCCCATTCATGGCGATTTACGATATCGTCATACCAAAAGATAATATGCTCCGTCAATTTAATGAAATGGTAGATTTTTCTTTTGTTTTAGAGGAACTGAAAAGTAAATATTGTCTCGATAATGGCCGCAACGCAGTGCCGCCCGTTCGTATG
>NZ_KB911003.1 GCF_000383235.1 Bacillus sp. 123MFChir2 | reverse complement strand
CTTTTCCATTCATTTGTCGCAGCACTAATCAAATAAGAAATAACAGTAGAAACCGTGCATTTTCGGGCTGTCTCGGTGTGGTTGAACTCCGTTAAAATCGCCTGGAGCTCTGCTTCTGAAAGAAAGTTTTGAATCAATGTGTGGGACGTGGTATTCTTGTTCATGAGAGATTCCTCGTTTCGTCAATGTTGGTGTGGTAACTTACATTGTACAAGAGGAATCTCTCTTTTTGTATTCATTTTTTGGTAGAATTTAGATAATCAACAGACGTGTACTTTTATATTTTTCATCAGCTACTCCCTATATTTATTTTTCTATTCTCACATAAGGATTTCCTTGCAAAAGCTGCTCCATAAACACATCTTTCTCTTTTGGCATTGTAATCATATGCACATCAAAATTATCGCCGTACGTAATTTCCAGGTTTTTTTTACTTTTTCCAACAAACCGGATTGTTCGAATACTTGCGAGTGGAATTTTCTTTTTTGTAAGCCAATGTCCTGTTACAAGCTCACCATTAACGATTTTATGTTGAAAAACAAACGCTTCAGAAATAGATATGCTATTGACAATTAGAAATAATATCCCTATTACAAGCCCCGTTAGCAATCCTTTTCCATTTAGCGTAAATGATATAACAGGATAGAATGCAACAAGTAGCAGCATAGTCACAGCAAACAGTATTTTGATTAGATTTTTTTTCACGTGAAATTCCATCTCCATCACCTCTTATCCACATTATACTATTTATTGTTAGTAAATTCAGAAAAAAAGAAGCGCCCTAATATACGCTTCTTTCCTTCCATTCTCTCGCTAACATGCTATACACCGCAATGTCATGAAAATGATCATATAACCATTCTCCATCACGCATCATTCCATCTAAGCGAAAGCCCAGTCGTTCCGGAATGGCACGGCTCTTTACATTTTCTGCTCCGCAATGAATTTCAACTTTATTTAATTGTAATTCTTCAAAAGCATAACGAAGTACATCCTCTACACAGCGTGTCATAATGCCTTTCCCACTTGCTTCTTCTGCAAGATAGTAGCCAAGACTTGCCGCTTTTTTTGTCCAATTCACCGGATGAATACCAACCATCCCAACGAGTTTTCCTTTATAGCGTATACCTGCTTGAAAACCATTTCCATCTGCGAATTGATGTAGCCACATCGGAAAAATTTCATTATATGCTTCCACTGTTTTCGTACGATCGACCCATGGAAGCCATTCTCGTAAATGTTCTCGGTTGCTGTCCACTAATTCGTACAGCTCATTTTTATGATGTTTTTCCAACAATTGTAATTCAATTTCTTCATCGACTCTGAGTGTAAACATTTCTCCATCCCCTTTTTTTCTAACTATTCTATCACTTTCAGTTAGAAATTGTTAATGAAAATTATATGTTTATACTTTCTTTTTTAGCTCTTAATATGAAAAATCCAGATGAAAGAAGAACGCCACTAATTACTAAAATCATTCCGAGTACTTGTGCCAAAGTTATATTTACACCATTTAAGAAAGAAACAATCATTGTTACAACGGGAACTAAGTTAAAAAATAAAGATGTTTTAGCAGCCCCAATTTGAGACACCCCGTTATTCCACCATAAATAGCCTAATACACTCGTTCCAATAGCCATAAATAAGATGGAAAGCCAGGCGAATAGAGGAATATCCAAAATAGGCACTATATTTTTCTGTAAAGGAGAAACACAAAGAAAAGCAATTGCTCCAACAATCATCGTATATGTTGTTGTGTGCATAGGACTTCCACTTTTAATAAGCTTTCTACTTAATACACTATATAATCCCCAGCAAACATTACCCAATAAAATAAGCAAATCTCCTATGGAAAAAGATAAATTCTGTATAACAGAGAATGACCCTTGTGTAATAACAAGTATTACACCAATAAATCCAAATGCCATTCCGATTACTTGCCTTCTCACTATTTTTTCTTGTAAAATCAGCCTCGCTAATATTGTCGTAACAAGCGGATTCGTAGCCATAATGAGTGAGCCATTTATAGCCTCTGTACTTTTCATCCCTAAAAAGAAACAGAAATTAAACCCAAATACACCAACTATCCCAAGTAACATGTAGTAACCAATATTCTGTTTACACTCTTCCAACTTCAAATTTTTCCTGATAACTAAAATACTTAACATAACAAACGCCGCTATGCCGAAACGCCACGCAGCAATGTGAGCAACTGAAAAATATTGTACTGCATATTTGGAAACGTTAAATGTTCCACCAGTAAATAATGCAAATCCAAGCAACTGTAGATACACTTTATTTTTCATCATCGCCCTCACAGTACTTTTCTCCTAAAAAATCATGATAAATCTCTAGTTTTTGTTCTGTAAGTTGAATTACTCGTTCTAATTGTTTCTTTTGGACTTCTATCTTCTTCAAATGATCATTTAAAATAGAAATACGCTTTTTTATTTTCGAAGGCACTTCTTCTTTTCTTTGCTTAATTTCTTCTAAAATACAACCGTCACTCGCAAACTCCGCAATTTCCTCTAATGACATTCCCGTTCGCTTTAAAGAATACAGAAATTGTAAAAACTGCACATCTCCATCTGTATACTGCCGAATACCGCTATTTCGTTTGGGCGGTGGCACTAATCCTAGCTTTTCGTAATAACGAAGTGTATGGATGCTCATTCCTGTTAACTCTGCAACTTTTCCAATTGTATACATCATATCTCCCCCTTACCTTCCATAATTTCATCTTACAATCTAGAGTTAACTCTAGGTCAATAACAAAAAAAGACGCGTATCTCTACACGTCTTTGTCATTTCTTTATTTCTTCTCTGCCACTTTTACTTCCTTTAAGTAAGCAGATTCAAACTTTTGAATATCACCAGCGCCCATAAAAATAAGTACGCCGTTTTTATGTTTCTTTAATACTTCTGTCGTCATAACTGTAACCAATTCTGCACCATCAATGCGTTGCTGTAAGTCTTGAATTGTTAGCTCTCCTCTATTTTCACGCGCAGAACCGAAAATATCACATAAATATACTTGATCGGCTTTACGTAAGCTTTCTGCAAATTCATCTAAGAATTTTTGTGTTCTCGAGAATGTATGCGGCTGAAATACTGCTACGATTTCACGTTCTGGGTGTTTTTGACGAGCTGCTTCAATTGTCACAGTAATTTCCGTTGGGTGATGTGCGTAATCATCAATAATTACTTGCTCACCTACTACCTTTTCATTGAAACGACGCTTTACGCCGCCAAATGTTGTTAATTGGTGTTTCACAACTTCGACATCAATGTTTTCATAATGACAAAGGGCAATAACCGCCAATGCATTTAGCACGCTATGATTGCCGTAACCTGTGATTTCGAACGTTCCATAATACGTATTGCGAACAAAGACATCAAATCCAGTGCCATCTGTTCGTTTTTGAATGTTACGTGCCTGAAAATCATTGTCTTCGCCAAATCCATAGAAAATAACTGGTACTTTCGCCTGAATCTTTTGAAGTTCTTCATCATCACCGCACGCAATAATCCCTTTTTTCACTTGCAGCGCCATCTCCTGGAACGCACTAAATACATCATTAATGTCTGCAAAGTAATCTGGGTGATCAAAATCGATATTTGTCATAATTGCGTAATCTGGATGATAAGACAAGAAATGCCGGCGGTATTCACAAGCTTCAAATACAAAATACTTACTATCCTCTACTCCAAGTCCTGTTCCATCACCAATTAAACAAGATGTAGGGCTCGCTCCTTGCATCACGTGAGATAACAAACCTGTCGTTGATGTTTTTCCGTGAGCACCAGTTATAGCGACACTCGTATACTTACTCATAAAATCACCTAAAAAGTGATGATAACGATGAATAGGTAAATTTAACTCTTTTGCATATTCAATTTCCTCATGCGTATCTGGAAATGCATTTCCTGCAATAATCACTTGTCCTTCTTCAATATTCTTCTTATCAAAAGGTAGGATAGAAATCCCACGCTTTTCCAACGCTGTTTGCGTAAAAAAACGTTTGTCTACATCAGAACCTTGAACAGTATGCTTCATGTCATGTAAAATTTGCGCTAAAGCACTCATCCCTGTCCCTTTAATTCCCACAAAATGGTAAACTGTCATCTTAAAGAACCTCCAACATTTCGAACTATTCCAACGGTCTATCTATAAGACAGTATATGATTTTCTTCTTATTTTGGTAATCATCACGGATCTCTTATAATCCCGTCCAAGCTTCCGTATAAGTCCATAACAAACTTATTATAGCAAAAAACAATCCGTTATACTATGATAACAGAAAAACTGATAGGGTCAATTCCCTACCAGTTTATCCGTTTATTCAACTATTTGAAACTAATTATTCCTCACTTAATATTCAGAGAGAAACAAAGAAAATTGGTGTGGAGTCCCCGCACCCATGAAATTTTCACTTTATTCCGCGTCTTCCCTTGCTTGTAATTGAACTCGTTCTAAACGCGGATTCGGACGATATTTACGCCCTGCTTTCGCTTCTGGTTTTCCGTTTAATTCTACGTTATCACCTGTGAAGCCAATGTTCATTTTTAATAAGCTACTGCCGACACCATAAATATCAACAGGAACATTTTGTGATTCAAACTCACGAATACGTTTCTCATCAAAACCGCCGCTTACTACGATATTCACGTGCTGGAATCCTTCGTCATCTAATGCTTTACGAAGTGCAAAGATTAGAGATGGATTCACACCGCGTGGATCAAATGTGCCAAGTACTTCTGGATGACGAATGAAGTATTGGTCAATCATTGTACGCGATGTATCTACACGTACGCCTTTTAGTTCTGATCCGAACTCACGAGCAACACGAAGTGCATCTGTAATTACATCGTTATTGTAATCGATTAGTACGACTAGCTCATCTTCTGGAAACTTTTTATGATATGCTTTTGCCGCTTCTACAACATCACCATTAAACATTTGGATCAAGGCGTGAGGCATTGTTCCCATTCCGCTTTTGCCCCACCATTCATTCATCGCGTGCGTTGCTTGTGCGCTCATACCGCCGATATAAGCAGCATAACCATCACCAGCTTGTTGTGTATAATGATCATCACGGTCGCCCATGAAAATAACAGGCTTCTCTTTCTGACCGCTGCGCGCAGCTTGTACAACATTATACACATTTGTTGCCACAGAAGTGCGTCGTCCTAAAATGCCATCAATGACTCCTTCTAAATAGCCGAAATACTCATACGGTCCGCGAATCGTTAATACCGTTTCAAACGGACTTACCTTATCCCCATCTTTTAAAGAATGAATTTCAAGCTCTTCAGGATGCTCCGCAAATGTTTGTAATAAAGCAAGCACTTCATCTGTTCCGCATAATACAGCATGTTCCTTTTGGAAAAATTGCATTGTCACAACACTTTCCGCTCGAAATTCTTTAATAATATCACGAGTTTTTAAGAAATAAACCGCCGAAAACCATCCTTCACCAACGCGCTCATCAAACTTGAACGTCTTATTTGTCAGTCGATTTATTTCACCTTGTAATTTTAGTTCGATTTCTTTCATGTCGCTATACTCCCTACTTTACTATCCAACGTTTTCTCTTAGTATACAGCAAAACCTTTTCTTATACATGTATATCCTGCATCGCAGCAAATTCATCTTCTGTAATAAGGACATCTCTGGGTTTTGTTCCGCGTGCTTCCGAAATAATCCCTTGCGCTTCCATTTCCTCAATAAGACGAGCGGCACGGTTATAACCAATACGGAATCTTCTCTGTACAGAAGATGTGGACGCTCCCCCTTGTTCCACAACAAATTGACACGCCTCATAGAATAGCTCATCCTCAGATTCTTGTTGTTCCGTTTTTGCCAATAAGTCTTCTTGCTGGAATAAATAATTTGGCTTCATTTGACGTTTCGCATGCGCAACAGATTTTTCAATTTCTTCATCTGAGACGTATACCCCTTGCACACGAACCGGTTTTGATGTTCCATTCTCTAAAAATAGCATATCTCCGCGTCCAAGTAATTTCTCAGCTCCACCAATATCAATGATTGTACGAGAGTCTACTTGCGATGACACTGTAAACGCAATTCGCGTTGGAATATTTGATTTAATTAAGCCTGTAATTACATCTACAGATGGACGCTGCGTCGCTACTAATAAATGAATTCCACAAGCTCTTGCTTTTTGAGCAATGCGGCAAATTGCTTCTTCTACATCACCCGGTGCAACCATCATTAAATCAGCTAACTCATCAATCACAATGACGATATACGGCAACGTTTCGCCTGGAAGTTCTTGTTCATTCATAATTGTATTATAACGTGGTAAATCACGCGCACCTGCATGCACAAACAATTCATAACGGCGTTCCATTTCATCTACTGCCCATTTTAATGCTGCCGTTGCTGCTTTTACATCCGTAATAACCGGTGCAACAAGGTGTGGTACAGAATTATACGGCGCAAGTTCCACCATCTTCGGATCAATTAACATTAGCTTTACTTCATGCGGCTTCGCCTTATATAAAATACTTGTTAAAATCGCATTAATACATACACTTTTTCCTGATCCTGTCGACCCGGCAATTAAACCGTGCGGCATTTTTCGAATATCCGTAACAATCGGTGTTCCTGAAATATCAAGACCGAGTGCGACTGTAAGAGGCGATTCGCTTTTCGTAAACACTGGGCTTCGTAAAATTTCTCGAAGAAATACGGCTTTGCTTTCTTTATTTGGCACTTCAATCCCCACCGCATTTTTGCCCGGAATTGGCGCTTCAATTCGAATATCACGAGCCGCTAAGTTCAGTTTAATATCATCACTTAAGTTCGTAATTTTATTTACTTTCACACCAGGATCTGGCTGCACTTCAAAACGAGTAACAGCTGGTCCTTGCGTCACATTCACAACTTTTGCACCAATATGGAAATTATGGAATGTCGTATTTAACAGTTCTTTTTGTTCCTCTAACCACTCAGCATCATTTGTCGCTGAGTGACTTGGAATATTTAAAAGTGTTAATGGTGGAAACTCGTATGTTGGCGGTGCTTGTAAAACATTACGAATGTCTTGTGTTGTTTCTACAACAACTCGGTGCGTCATTTCTTCTTGTACTGGCTGCTTTTCTACAGGTGGCTCGATATGTTGTGGTTGTGTTTGCTTAGGTTGCATTGCCATTGCTACATGACGTTTTTCTTCTAACATCTGTTTATCTTGCTTCAACATCACTACATTAAACGGAACGAAACGTTTCTTCTCACGTTGTGGCTCTTCAATCACCTTTTCTTTTTGCTTCGCTTTCACTTCCGGCTGTTTCCTAGCTTGCATTTCTTTTTCTTCTATTAGTACATTTGCAAAACTTTGTACAGCTTGCCGTGTTTGCTTATCAGCTTGAACAAATTCTTCCGTTCGTTCTTGCGTGAAACTTTCTGCTTCCGATACTCCATCAAATTCTGCAGCAACCAATTCTTCTTCAGTCGACTCTTCCATCTCGGCAGTAGCAAGTTCTGCTACTTCCTCGATTACCTCAACTTCCGGCAATTCTTCTGTGGTAGGTTCTTCTGCGTCCAATGTCGCTTCTTCCATAACTGGTTCTTCCGTTATTTCTGTTGCCTCAGCCAGCATTTCTTCTACTGACTCTTCCATCTCCGCAAATTCCTCTGCTTCCA
>NZ_KB911002.1 GCF_000383235.1 Bacillus sp. 123MFChir2 | reverse complement strand
TTGTTTGCGCAATAATAAGGACGTAATTTTTCTTCAATAAAATGAAAATCGATTGTTGCCTCAATGGCACGAAGGAAATGGTCTTGCGGAACTAACTCTTCTACAGAAATTGTTACGCGCTCATCACGATGATTTTTCAGCGCTCCCATCATGGGGCATCGCTCCTTTGCATCTTTTTTATCAGTGTTGACAGATAAAAAGATGTTCAGACACAAAAACAGGCTGTGGAGAAGGCTTTCTCCACAGCCTGTAAGATGGCATATATGCCATCTTTTTTTATACCTATTTAATTTCATAGTTGACTTATAGGTTTTATTGGAATATATTTATTTGTAACAGATTTAAAGGGGGAAAACAGTATGAGTACATTGTTAGTTAGCATAAACGTCATCATTATGCTTCTATTACTCGGTGTATTATATTATATGCAACAGAAACACCTATCTTTTAACAAACGTGTATTTACTGCACTCGGACTCGGAATTATATTTGGACTTATTTTACAACTTTTTTATAAACCAACTTCCGAAGTCATTATCCAATCTAATAATTGGTTTAACTTAATTGGAAGTGGTTATGTTAAGTTATTACAAATGATCGTGATGCCACTTATTTTAGTTTCGATTATTTCAGCGTTTACAAAACTAAAACTAACTAGTAATCTCGGCAAAATTAGCGGACTTATTATTGGCATTTTACTTCTCACAACTGGAATTGCCGCTGCAATCGGAATTGCTACAAGTGCTGGTTTTGACTTACAAGCAACTGGCTTACAGCAAGGCAGTGCAGAAACAACTCGTTTAAAATTAGTACAAGAAAAATTTACTTCTATTGAGCAAACACCGATTCCGCAAAAGTTATTGGAATTACTCCCTGCAAATCCATTTCTAGATTTAACAGGCGCTCGTCCTACATCAACCATTTCCGTTGTCATTTTTGCCGCATTTATTGGGATTGCTTTCTTAGGAGTGAAAAAGAAATATCCAGAACAAGCGGAACAATTTAAGAATATGCTAGGTGCCGTATATGCGGTCGTCATGCGTATGGTTACATTAATTTTACGTCTTACTCCATACGGCGTACTTGCTCTTATGGCAAAAACCGTTTCAGGAAGTGACGTGCAAGCTATTTTAAAACTTGGTAATTTTGTTTTGGCATCTTATGTAGCGCTTATTGTTATGTTTATTATTCACTTATTACTGATCGCTCTTTCTGGTTTAAACCCAGTGCAATATTTAAAAAAGGCATTCCCGGTTTTAACATTTGCGTTTACATCACGCTCAAGCGCAGGTACGATGCCGTTAAATATTGAAGCGCAAAAAGAAAAACTTGGTGTTTCAGAAGGGATTGCAAACTTCGCTGCTTCCTTTGGTGTATCAATTGGCCAAAACGGATGTGCCGGTATTTATCCTGCTATGCTTGCCATGATGGTTGCGCCAACTGTTGGCATTGATCCATTGCAACCGCAATTTATCTTAACATTAATCGCTGTTGTTGCAATTAGTTCATTCGGCGTGGCTGGTGTTGGAGGCGGAGCAACATTTGCAGCACTCATCGTACTTTCCACTATGAACTTGCCAATTGAAATTGTCGCTCTATTAATCTCTGTTGAACCATTAATTGATATGGGACGCACAGCTTTAAATGTAAGCGGCTCTATGACAGCTGGTCTTATTTCTAGCAAATGGCTTGGAGAGTTAGATGTAAATACGTACAATGAAGCTGATCATAAAACTGAAGAAATTGCATTATAAGAAAGAAAACACCCTGGATTGAGGGTGCTTTTCTTATAATGACACAAACCTTCTAACTTTTAGATGTTAGTTAAAATGAAAATTAATTGTTCAATCCTCACTGCACCAACTTATTAAAAAGACTTTTTAATATCTAAGTAGCTGCCATGCAGAACAAAACATGGCAGCTACTTTCTGTCTATCGTGGTAGAAAAAGGATTTGTTTTAAACTTTGCACACTGACCGCCTCTATGCATGGCCAGTTGCTCTCGCCCACCGAAAAAGAAAAGGGTTTTTATGTTAGTTTTTCAATTAACATCCGTATATATCCATTTTTTATAAATAACCTTGTTCTTCACACCAATCATGAAACTGCCGAACATCTACATCAATTAAAACAATATCTTTTAACTCAATATCAATATCCATGCCGTCAATTACAATCACATATTTTGCACCTTTCTCCGTGCTATTTCGTTTGATGGTTCCTATTTGATTTCGATGCGGTCCATCTTTTACATATGCTTTTTGTCCTGTAATATCAAAGTTCAACATCTTCACCTCTTTCATTTGCTCTACTTATCTATGTATATGATGAAACAACGAAAGAGTCCTCTATTTTTTTTACTTTATTACAATTATTTTTCATTTATTTTAATCTCATAAAATACATATAAAGATTCCTCTTCAAAATAAATTGTTAGCGCTTTTCTTTTTACACTCATGTTATACTAATACAGCGAAAACTTGCTTCATCACTGTTTCGTTTCACACATCATTTTTTACAGACATTTATCTCCTACCTATCTTTTTCATTTTCTTTAAATCTTAAGGTGGAGGTCTTATTATCCAAGAATAACGGGATAAAATCGAACTTCTTAAAGAAGAAAAACAATGGATACAGTAACAATTACAAAAATCATTAAGACTTTAAATACAATCATTGAAAAGCAATATAAAAGCGCAGAGCATACAGTGAATGTATAAAAAAGAACGTGCCCAGCACGTTCTTTTTTATACATTCATATTTTCTTTAATGTGAAGACCTGTCACATTTTCTATTAATTCAATCGTTTCTTCTAATGTCATCTCAAAAATTGTTTGGCTACCTTCTACATAAGGAAACTTTGGAAAACGTTTTTCCATTTTTTTTATGGTATCAGATGAAAATATCGCACTATCTACACGAAATTCTGATTCAAGTAGCACAATGTAGTCTAATAATTGAAATCCTAGGCCATTTATAAAAGAGATGCACTTCTCTTTTGATTGCGATGATAAGAAGACGTTACGCTCAAGTTCATAAAATAACTCTTCACCTAAAATTTCTTCTAATTCTTCATCATGTTCACGATTAATAATCTCTTCATATCCATAATCATCGACAAGTTCTTCTACTTCTTCCCCGTCTTCAAATAGTAATTGCGCTAAAGTTGCACCTTTCTTATATTCACTTTGCTGTACAACTGTTAAGAAATTTGTTTTCCATCCTTGTTCTAAATTCATGTTTTATAGCTCCTTTTATACACGCTTTATTTTTAAATATACGTTTTGTTGCAATTGCTTTTTCGCTTTCTCATTACACTGTTTAGCAAATAGGGATACGCTAGACGCCCTTTGCATCATACCATTTATATAAATGAGCGGGTCAAGTAATCGTTCTTTTCCACCCTTATAACAAATGTCGTATTCTGTCTCACTCTCTTCTAATACTACTTTCGAATGTAGAGAGTGAAGCATTTTATCAATTTGACAATCCCCACAGTTTCGTAATATATGTAACACCGTTTCATCATCAGTTGAAAAGTCAGATAGATGTAAAATATTTCTTTGTAACGCGTATTTTAATATTTCTGTTAGTCTATAGTAACCATACGAATTCAACGGATGCAAAAAGAAATCAATCGTTTCTTTGTAATAAGCTTCTGTAAACCATTCTACTGCATGTACAGATTGTAAACAAATTTGTCCATTATGAACCATTACATCTTCTAAAAAAGAAGACACTTCTTGCTTTGAAATCATTCCATATGTATATAAATCCCGTAACGTATAGTCTATACGATCTGCACATAAATTCGGAAAAGGTTGCTCTAACAACATCCATTGTTCCCATTTCTCAATCATTCTATAATTATAGCCATATTTCTGCAAAATAGATGGAATATCTGAAGCTTCAATAACATCCATAAAAATTTGTTCATGATAATCCTCATCTTGCTCTTCTAATACGTGGTCAACAATGTGTGAAAATGCTGTATGAGATACATCATGAAGCAATGCCGCAATTTGTTCTTCTATACTGCCACCTAACATTTTCACAAGAAGCATAACACCGACAGAATGTTCATAGCGTGTTACGTTCCACATTGGATTCACAAGGAAACTTGCACCGCCTTGATGAATTTTCTGTAAACGCTGCACCGCCTTTGATTGCAATAGTTCCGCAAGCACATCATCTATATCATGTTCACCGTATATAGAATCATGAATTGTAATCATGTCCCTGCCCCCTCTAACACTTGTTCAATAAAGTGAAACTTCCATCAGTGGAGAGTTTTTTCATCTCCCACTGATGGTTAGTTGAACCAATCGGGCTTTTACGGGCAGTTATCCCCCACATATCTTCCTCGCTTCTCCCTGAATCTTGAGGTGGGGGTCTTACTGCCCACAAATAGCGGGATAAATCCATCTAGGTTATCTTCAACGATACGCACTTCTGGTAAATGATAAAATGTTGTATCCAATGGACTGTTTCCTTTATACACAAATATTTTCTTTTCCAAAGCAAGCGCCATTCCGAATTCGGTATGACTTCCTTTTCCGCCATTTAATAAAAGCAGAAAAACATCTGCGTCTCGTACAGCTTGTTTTTCTGCTTGTCCAATACTTTGTAATTCTAACCTATTTGTTGCTTTTTCATTTTTTGTCCAATCATATGTATGAATCCATCCCGCTTGTTTCAGTTTACCTGCTGCAAGGCGGACAATATGTTTATTTGTAAAAGTTGAAGCGATATAAAATTTCATACTACCTCTCCTCTTCATATACAACATAGATAGAAAAATCTTAGAGAAAAAGGACATTTACGACTCTTTTTTTGCTTTTTTATCAATTTTATCATTTAACATATCTAATTCGGCTGTAATTTCTGATTTTTCTAACTTTCGTTCTTGTGAAAAATTCCGTCCCATATAAACTATAATACTACCAATATACAATACTAAACAAACAACTAGAGCAATATTTTCACAGAGACTTAGCTCCAATCTAGTCACTCCTAATCTCATCCGTATTTAAACGCGTCAATAATTAGAATTCGTCTGTCAAATCTATGCTATTGTAACATAAAGTGAAACTTCCGTCAGTGGGGTTTTCTACATCCCCCACTGACGGTTAGCCCGCCCAATCGGGCTTTTACGGGCAGTTATCCTCCACCTATCTTCTTTGCTTCTCTCTGACTCTTGAGGCGGGGGTCTTACTGCCCACAAATAGCGGGATAAAGTGTGCTTTTATCTCTATCTTAAAAAGCAACCCTAAATGGATTGCTTTTTTTACTACTCACCTTTTTCTTTCGAGAAAAACATTCTAGAAATAACAATCCCTAGCCCACCAATAAGTAAGAATAATACTGCACGAATCATCATTGATACTTCTGGTAAATCTAAGAAGAATAACTTAATCACTGTCACAACCAACACAACTAATCCGGCGTATAATATTTCATTCATTCCTCTATTACGTCCAAACCAAACTGAAACTAAAGCATATATCATCCATAAAAGCGAGACAAATACACTGATAATACTTCCGTCTGTTGAAAGAACCTCTCCTATTCTAGTAATCGTAATAAATACGAGTACCATAAAGCCATATAACGTAATCGAATACACATATTTTCCAAAATGTTGCAACATTGGTTTCACTTTCATCATTCCATAATAAAATGTTCCCACTAAAATGAGATGGGCTACAAAAGCTGCTGACATGAATGTCTCAAATGGACTAACAAGCGTTTGCAACATACCGATTCCATAAATAACCGCACTGATATAAAACTTGATTTCTTGTTTTAATTTCGCAGAAGTAACGATACCTAAAAAGCCTTGTAACATCAATACAATTGCTCCATTCACTAAACTAAATTCATATAAAATCGCTAAACTAAACGACCCCATCGCAAAACCAAATAAAAGATCTGTAAATAACGATTTTTTATTTTTCATATAGTCAGCTACAAACATTACAGTGTGTACAATTGTACTAATTAACAATCCCCATGTTGTAAAATCCGGAATTTTCACAATTGCCATAACAAAGAAGATTGCATTGGCACTAAACAAAGCCGTTCTAGATTGATAAATAAAACTTCGATCAATAAACATATGCCAGAAAAGCAAAATATGAATGAATCCATAAACAATTGTTAATTGCACCTGTAAATTCCCTAGTAACATGGTCATAATTACAAAAAAGACAAACGTTACAAGTACAGAAACAGAGTAAGATACCATATATAAATATTGATAGCGATTTTTATACGCATACCATAATAAACTAATCGTTAACACTGTTTCATATCCAAAGAAAATGTAAGAATTAGGTGCTGTACTATTTAATAAGAACGGTACAAAAAAGGCTCCTACAGATACAAATATAGCGAGATACTCTGATTGATAGCGCTTAGCTAAATAAATACCGAGTATAATCCAAATAATATTGAATATAAATGCCATGCTTGCCGGAAAGAAATGATACAAATAATGCGCAGCGAATGTCGTTAAAACAATGCCTGTAATACTTCCTCCAGCTAACACTAAACCTAACGCTTGACGTTCTTTTTTTATTTGTATATCACCTACATAATACAAAGCAACTGATAATGCTACGCCAAATACAATACGAATTGCTGGAGTAAGTACTCCTGCATCTACTCCCGCTTTAAATAGCCAAATTACCCCAAGCAGCATAATGGCAACGAAAATACGTGGTAGCCATGTTTGACAAAATTTTATAATGTCAAATGGTTCAGGCTTAAATGCAGATATATCTACCTGCTTTATTTCCGGCTCCTTCACACTTTCTTGGTTAATGACTCTTTCTTCTTGTCGTACATTTTGCACAGGGATACTAACTTCTTGTTTCTTCTCAATGGGTTCCTTTATTTGTTGAACCCTTTCTTCGTCCATTACTCTTTGCTGTGCTTTTAACTCATAGAGCGTCTCTTTCAATATATCAATTGTTGTTTCTAGGGCTTCTATTTTTCGGTTCAAATCTTGTTTCATTTTCTCCCTCCCCCCTCTAATCATGCTGCTAAATAGAAATACACCTATAATTAGTTGAATTTCCAATTAACTACATCATACTATTAGTTTATTCATTTTTTAAGGGAATTTTTCTTGTATTATCCAATTTCCGCTATTATAGTAACAACTAGCATTTCCCATTCTATTTCTTAACTTAACTAGAAAAATAGAAAATATTGTTTATGAGGTGTTTCTTTGAAACAATCGATTTGGAACAATGGCTCAAAAAAGAAAACTCGTGGTCTAAGGCGCGCATTCCGAAATTTCTTGAAGTATACTACTATGCATACAAGCTCTTTACCAAATGCTAACGACCATTCTGATTTAGGTTGCTGGTCTATTCATCTTCCCTTCAATCCTTCTTATATACATGCAAAACGTAACTCCAACTCAATTAAACGATTTTATTTACAGACAGCAATCAATCGAGTAGAACATTTAATTCATCTAAAAACTGTGAATGAAAAAGAATATCGTATTTATTTGAGGCCACTGAAAAAGTCTTCATAGAAAAAACGAAAGCTTCCTCGATGAAATCGAGGAAGCTTTCGTTTTTTTCATGTATAATAGTTGTAATAATTCTAGGTGGTGTCTCGGATGATTTCAAAACAACAATCTCTTAACCTTAGCCCATTCATGGCGATTTACGATATCGTCATACCAAAAGATAATATGCTCCGTCAATTTAATGAAATGGTAGATTTTTCTTTTGTTTTAGAGGAACTGAAAAGTAAATATTGTCTCGATAATGGCCGCAACGCAGTGCCGCCCGTTCGTATG
>NZ_KB911001.1 GCF_000383235.1 Bacillus sp. 123MFChir2 | reverse complement strand
AAGGGATAAGTGCTGAAAGCATCTAAGCATGAAGCCCCCCTCAAGATGAGATTTCCCATAGCGTTAAGCTAGTAAGATCCCTGAAAGATGATCAGGTTGATAGGTTCGAGGTGGAAGCGTGGTGACACGTGGAGCTGACGAATACTAATAGATCGAGGACTTAACCAAACAAAGAGCGTAAGCGATCGGAAATTCTAGTCGCTGGAGCTGGATTAAATCCAATATGCATACTACATGAATGTTATCTAGTTTTGAAGGAATATACCTTCATAAGTCTGGTAATAATGGCAGAGAGGTCACACCCGTTCCCATACCGAACACGGAAGTTAAGCTCTCTAGCGCCGAGGGTAGTTGGGACTTTGTCCCTGTGAGAGTAGGACGTTGCCAGGCAAAAACCTAAGTCAATATGACTTAGGTTTTTTTGTGTTTGAAACGTTCTTTTTCTGTGTAACTGTAATAATTTTTTATAATAAAAACATAAAAAAAGTATCCTTAGATTCATAAAGGATACTTTTTAATATAACTATGTAAAAATTTTAATGGGTTCTATACTGAGTCGCTAATTTCTCTTCACCCATTCGAACAAGACGTTTTGTGATTTCTCCTCCGACAGAACCGTTTGCACGTGCGGATGTCTCTGGACCAAGTGTGACCCCAAGTTCAAGAGCAATTTCGTATTTCATTTGCTCAATTGCACTTGCTGCACCTGCAATAAGAATTTTGCTTGTATTATAACCGTGTCTTTGAATATTCATAATTACACCTCCACTATATTTGTATATAATGTGCTCTTAATTGCGATGAATATACATGTTATACTCGATGTTTTTATCTGTGTCTTTATGTACTACCAACTTTTAATTTGTAGTACATGCATTTCTTCTCTAAATGAATGCCATGGCTCCACTTTATTGTTTTTACACTTTTATCTCTTAATGAAACAATCCCTTCAGAACTTCTGAAGGGACTTTGCAAGGTTTTGTAATACTTTAGTTTTATGGTAGCAAAAAATACTTTCATGTACAGAAAGTAGCTTTGCATTCTATAACTATTTTTTAACAGTCTAATACTTTTTGATGATTAGCTAAATCAATGAATATCCACTCTTTTAAAATATGATATTGTTGCAATAAAGCCGATAATAGCCGTAGCGGCAATGATCACATAAGAATATTCCGGTGGATATGTTGGTTGGAGTTGATTATTTACGATATCTATTGTTGCTGCCCAAGGGAATAAATCCTTATGTTCTGAATTGGCGGTCATAACATTTATCATTGTAATAACGATGGTTAATATAATAGGTGACACATATGTTTTCATTATAAGAGTTAGAAATACAATAGGAGTGGATAAAATAAAAAGAAATCCGCCGCCTATTAAAAACTTCATGAAAGACTGTAGAATTAATGCATTACTTAGACCGGGGAAGTTTCCTAAAATGCCCAATAGTAGAGTTAATCCCCAAGAAACCATAGTCAATACTATAATCCAAATAAAAAGGAGAATAAACTTGCTAATAATAAAGCTAATACGTGATACAGGAATTGTTAATAAATTTTTTAATGTGTTTTCTGTGTACTCACGGTTAAAGAGATAAGCAGTGACAACTCCGTATAGAGGGACACCAATTACTAAAAGGGTATATAGATGCGCGTCAGTAAATAAATCAGTAAACAGAATAGCTTTAGTGGGCTGTTTTGTTTTTACGTGTATATATGATGCGACTACAATCATAAAAGGTGCTACAGCTGCTCCGATAATACTAATTAGGAACATATTAGAACGTTTTAATTTTAATAGTTCCGTATATAGTAGATTAACCAATTGTCCCACCTCCAACCAATTTGGTGAAATAATCCTCTAATCGGTCTTCGCTCATCATAATTTTTAATACTTCAATATCGTTTTGTACAAAAAATTTATTAATTTGCCCTTGTTGGCCGAAGTGAGAATAGACGCGAATATTTCCTTCATCATGTACTTCGTAATCAAAAATATGAAATTGTTTTTCTAAAAGCATTGCAGCTTTATTATCGTCGTTTACTTGGAATTCTAAGTATTTACGATTTGTTTTTCGAAGTGTATCAAGGGCAATTTCTTCTAATAATTTGCCTTCATGAATGATTCCCATATGATCGACTAGCTGTTCAACCTCTGCTAAAATATGGCTGGAAATTAATATTGTTATATTTCTTTCTTGTGCTAAAGATTTAATAAGTTTGCGCATTTCTTTAATACCAATTGGATCTAAACCATTTGTCGGTTCATCAAGTATTAATAGTTCTGGATAGTGAAGAAGGGCTCTTGCAATTCCTAATCGTTGTTTCATCCCCAAAGAGTATTTGCCCACCAACTTTTTTGTTTCATGCTGCAGGCCTACAATTTCTAGTGCTTCTTCAATGGCATTCTTTTTATGGACTCCAATTATTTTTGCGTTAATTAATAAGTTCTCTTTTGCAGTAAGGTTTTCATAAAATCCTGGAACTTCAACGATGGAACCAATTCTTCTTAAAATTTCTTTTTGGTTTTGGAAAAAATCCTCCCCGAATATTTCGATTTTGCCACTTGTAGGTTTAATGAGACCTAGTAGCATTCGAATTGTCGTTGTTTTACCTGCACCGTTTCGTCCGATAAAGCCATAAATCTCTCCTTGATTTACATTTATATTTAGATTATCTACTGATTTTTGGTTGCCATAAATTTTAGTAAGATTCGTTGTTTTTATAATTGTACTCATTTTGGAACACCCACTTTCTATGAACTCTTACTTACATAATAAAAAGGAGGATTTAACAGCTGCTTAATCATTTCTTAACTGTTTCTTAAAAGTAGTTTGTTTAGGGATGGAAAAGCCAAAGGTGGTTTTTTTCCACGGAATACTTTCTACCCATATTTGACCGCTGTTTTTTTCTACGAGAGCTTTTGCAATAGCGAGTCCTAGACCACTTCCGCCATGCGAGGCATTCCTTGATTGGTCACTTCTATACATTCTTTCAAATACGTTTTCTAAATCGTTACTTGAAATTCCAGGTCCTTTGTCCCAAATGAATAGTTGGTATTCAGACGTGGTTTCTAGTAGTTCTATTCCGACTACTTTTCCAGTTTTTCCGTAATATATCGCATTTTTCATGAGGTTACTTATAATTCGAACAAGACTAAAGTGGTCTGCTGTAATAGGGCAAGGCGTTTCTGGAATATGAATTTGTAATTCTATGCCATGTTTTGAGAGTTCAGGTAAAAACTCAATGAGAGATTCTCTAGTAATCTCAGCAAAATCGAGAGACTCCTTCTTTATGGGGAATTCATCTGCATCTAGCTTGGCCATATTAAATATTTGATCAACTAATTGTTTTAAGCTGTTTGATTTCTTTGAGAGTATTTCGAGATACTCTCGTTTTTCATCTTCTGAAGCGGCAATTCCATCTTTTAAAGCATCAACATATCCTATAATGGAAGTGAGCGGTGTTCGAATATCGTGTGAAATACTAGATAGGAGCTGTTTTCTAGCCTTTTGAGACTTTCTAGCTTCCACTTGTACTTTTTCTAGCTCTGTAATTAACTCATTTATAGAAAAAATGACATCATCCAACGAGTTATCATTGGTCGTATATAACCTTGTTTGTAAATTCCCATGAATGGCTCTTCGTAAGCTAGTAACGATAGACTCCCGCCTTTGAATAAAATGGATTCTTATCAAGAAAAGACTTATCGTTATAAGAATTAATACAGTAAATAAAATGAGTTTAAATATATGACTCATTTCAATAAACAGAAGTACCGACATAATGATAAGCTGAAATGAAATAAGATAGAGAACTTTATCGTTTTTCATCTTTTTCACCTGCAAATTTATAACCAATTCCCCACACGGTTTGAATAAATTTAGGATTTGAAGGGTCTGTTTCGATCTTCTTTCTAAGTTTTCTAATATGTACCATAATCGTATTATCATCTTCTATATAGTTACTGTCCCAAACGTTGCGAAAGAGTTGTGTTTTCGTAAATACTTGTTGGGGGTTAGAAGCAAAAAACTTGAGTAGTTCTAGCTCTTTCGCCGTTAAAGCTATTTCTTCTTCATCTACGGTAACTGTGTATTTTTTTAAATCAATGACTAGTCCCTTAAACTGAAGGGCCGTTTGCTCATGCGAGATAGCGTCACTTCCTAATATTAAAAAACGCCTCATAAGAGCTTTCACCCGTGCGACTACTTCATGAATACTGAAAGGCTTCGTAATATAATCATCTGCACCTATGCTTAATCCTAAAATTTTATCTACTTCATGATCTTTAGCAGTAAGCATTAATATGGGAATATTTGTTTGCTCTCTAAGCCTTTTACATACTTCGATCCCATCTATTTTCGGCATCATCAAATCTAATATGACGAGGTTATATTTGTTTTGTTTAAATAAATGAAGAGCTTCTTCGCCGTCGATTGCTATATCTACTGTATAGAATTCTCTCTCAAGATACTTTTTTAATAAATCTCTTATTTCTTTTTCATCATCAGCTATAAGTACGCGAACCGTTTCCATTGTTTCACCTGCTTCGAATTGTAATTTGGTTATATGAATTAATTATATACTATGAATTGGTGAAATAAGGTAGATTGTAAATCCAATTACGATGATGACTATGTTTATCCATAATAAATAGCCTATTTGGGAAAAAGGCTGATCCAAACAGGCGACTTCTTTTATCTTAATGTGAACTTGTTTTATATATACAGTCGTCTTAATCTATCTTTGGATCATACATACCATTTTGAATCATATAATACTCCATAGCTTGATTTAACCATTCCTCTTCCTCGTTTGTATATGGAGAAGGAATCATGTTTTCAAGCTTTTCTTTTTCTAATTCCTCAATATCTTGTATAGCATACAGCGTTTCTTCACCAACAAATTTAAGCGTTGTTTTCATATGTTTATCCATTAACGCTTGTACCTCGGGAGTATGAACTGGTCTCCCTATTAATCTTTTTACTTCTTTAGATAACTGGATAAATTCTTTATCTAATGCAATCATTTCTTCTTCAGGCTTGTTAAATAACCGATCAGCTACTTCCTTTGATGTATGTTGTTCAATCCAAAGTCGCTGAGGTTTTTCTGTTTGCATGCTGTTTATTAAACTCATTAAGATTGTACTGTCCACTTCTTCTTCATCTTCTATCAATCGAATCGTACGATTAATCGCTTTTAGCATCGTTTCGATTTGTTCTTTTTTCTGTTCAAAAGCCCTTTTTTGGTTTTGTAGCGTATCGTGTAAGGTTACGTTCAAACTAGATTCATTCATCATTTTACTAATTTGGTCCAAACTATAGCCTAAAAATTTAAAACCAACAATTTTTTGCAGTGTAAGTACATCCTGCTCGGTGTATTGGCGGTGACCAGAATGAGGATGCTTTTCAACTTTGAGCAACCCAATTTCATCATAATAATGTAATGTTCGTATGGATGTCCCGGTCTTTGTAGAAAATTCTCCGATTGAATATGTTCTGTTAATACTCATGTTAGATCTATCCCCTTTTCTATCTTAATTTGGTTACTTTGAGTCTAAAGCCTCACGTAACTGTAGGTGCAAGTAAAACTTCCGTGGATTTGAAATAAGGGGACGTTTTATATTTTCGAGTATTGGCTAATGACTTCTATCGCTTTTCCCCTCACAAACTGTATTAATTCAACAGGCTCCTCTATTAATATTTCCGCCCCAAGACTAAGGAACAGTCCTCCGATAAATGGTATATCTGACTCTCTAAAATTTTCTTCAATTACTCCTGTACCATTAGGAAGAACTTGAATCCATTCTCCAATAGGATGAGGGTCTAGCGTTTTACAGCCTTTTTTAGTTATTGTTGCTCGTAAAGTGAGTTCTTTTGAAGTAGCTTCTGTTTGATTTAACCATTGTGGTATGGTCATATCTACTGGAATCGGCCCTGAGAAATTGTGATGTATTTTTAGGGAAATAATCCGATCGACTCGGAATGGTACATTCCTTTTTCGTTTATAACAAAATGCAGGAGAGTACCATAATCCGTTAGCTAGAATGAGTCCATAGGGAAAGATTGTTCGGGTTGAATATCCGGAACGGGATTCGTACTCTATTTGCAGGTGTTTTTTGTCTAATGCTGCTTGTAAAAGTTCTTTGAGGTAATGGTTTTTAAAGCTTCTTTTCGGAGAATCAATAGCTAGTCTATCTTGTAATGTTTCGATTTTTTGAAGCATCTCTACAGACATACCAGAACGGATTTTAGTAATGGTTGATATAATTTCTTGTGTAAAAGGTCCATCCTCTAAAAGTTTATAGGACAGCAGTAATCCTGTAGCTTCTTCTGGTGTTAATGAGATAGCAGGGAGTTTTTGTTCCCTTATAAGAGTGTATCCACCATTTGGCCCCGGTGAAGAAAAAAGAGGGACACCCATTTCGCTTAATAGATGTAAATCTCTAAGTATCGTTCTTTTGGATACTGAAAATTCATTTGCTAACTCTTGAGCAGTAAAGCGATGTTTCGTATTTAGTGTAATTAATAGCTCAAATAATCTCCCTGTTCTAGACATGAAAATATCTCCTAATATTAGTGACATGGTTTGTCACCAATATACGATAAAATAAATACGAAGTCACGAAGTTCTCTTTATGAACTAGGGAGAGAAAAAGGGGGATTATGGAATGAAAGAATACACGGTAAATACAAAGGGAGTAAAAATTAAAGCGTATGAGTATAGCCAGAATGGTGAACCGATTTTGTTCCTGCATTATTTGGGAGGAAGTGCAGCTATTTGGCGAAGCGTTATTCCAAAGTTTACAGAAGAATATCGTGTAATTGCTATCGATATAAGGGGGCATGGCAATTCGGATCATCCTCAAAGTGGATATCAACTTGAAACTTTAGTTGAAGATGTTCGAGAGGTGTTAGATGTTCTCGGTATTTATAAAACTCACATAGTAGGAAGTTCGCTTGGTTGTTATGTTGGTACAATGTTCGCATCCACGTATGCAGATAGAGTTATTTCATTAGTGAATTCTGAAGGAGCTTTAGTCAATCATTCAGGCGATGGGGGCTTGTATACTGAATCGAAAGAAGAACATATAAATAAATACTTTTCTAATCCGGAGCAGGAGTTTGATTCAAGAGAAGATTTGATGCAGTATATGAAAAAGAAATGGCTGCCATGGAATAAGGAGAGAGCTCTAGTTATGGAAGATTATAAACCACGAAAACTTCAAAATGGAAAAGTGACCTTTGTATCTATGAGAGGCAACATGAGACAGATTGCGGAGGACCTTTATGATAGAAGGTTAGAGGATTTGTATGATCATGTTCAATGTAGAGTATTATTTCTACCAGCTGAAAAAGAAGGGGATCTTAATAAAAAATTAGCATTTATAAAAAATGTTGAATGTAAATTAAGTGAAAGTAAAACAGTTGTAATTCCTGGATCGTCTCATGCTATGATGTTTGATCATGCAGGGGAATTGGTTCGTAAAATCAGGTGGTTTTTGAATTCTTCTTATAAGTTAAAGTGATTGTGAAACAACGTAGGTTTTATCCCGCATTAACGGACAGTAAGCCCTCCACCTCAAGATTCCGAGAAAATTGAAGAGGGAGATAACTTTCCGTAAAAGCCCGATTGGTGAGAGCTTTCCATCAGTGGGGGATGAAGCCCCCCACTGATGGAAGTTTCACTTTATATAGAGTCTCTGTAGGTATAAAGGTACTAGGTTCACGCAATCGATCTTATTCTGCCCCGCACTCCATATAAAACATGCTAAATAATTGTTCTATCTAAATCCACTTTGTTTTTTTACATATAAGTCACAGCTATACGAAACAAAATGACGTAACTGGGAATGTCTAAAGTTTTTTAAAAAAGTTATTGACTATTATTATATAGAGGAGTAATATTATACGAGTCGCTGGTGAAACAAAGTAACCACGATAAACAAAATGAAAAACTTAGTTGACATCGAATGACTGAGATGTTAACATAAGGAAGTCGCAAATGAGGCGACGAACAAGTTCTTTGAAAACTGAACGAAACAAACAACGTGAAACGTCAATTTTTATTTATGATGCTAGACAAACACTTTATTGGAGAGTTTGATCCTGGCTCAGGATGAACGCTGGCGGCGTGCCTAATACATGCAAGTCGAGCGAACCGATTAAGAGCTTGCTCTTAAGAAGTTAGCGGCGGACGGGTGAGTAACACGTGGGTAACCTGCCTATAAGACTGGGATAACTCCGGGAAACCGGGGCTAATACCGGATAACATTTTGCACCG
>NZ_KB911000.1 GCF_000383235.1 Bacillus sp. 123MFChir2 | reverse complement strand
TGAGTGGAGAATTTGTTTGAAAGAAATACTGGCATTCCATCGGCAAATAAGTCAAATGGATACTGTATAATTTTGGTTAATCAACACGTGTGATAATATTTATTATTTTTAAAACCTAAAGTATGGTTTGTTTTTTCTTTCTTTGGTCAAAAAAATGGTATTACACTTTAAAATTTTACTTAGACCAACTTTTTTAGTCTGGTTTAAAAATGGGATGTGTGATTAAATTTTATGCAAAAGGGAGAAAATAGGTGAGTATAAATATGTTTATTTCTTCCACGGAATATATGTACTTGTTAACAGCCAACATTTTCCCATAAAAGCCCGATTGGGTGGGCTTTACATCAGAAGAAGAAAAAACTGCATTGATGGTTAGTTTCACTTTATTATGAGAAGACGCATGATTCTGAATAGAATTTGAACTGGAATTATCCGTATGACGGATAGACTTAAATTTGTTGATAATATTTAAATGCTCTTGTAAAATTATACTAGTTTCTATTTATGCAAACGTTTTCGTAGATGAGGATGTTAGCTTGTAATCTACAATTTTTCTTTATTTTATGAGAGGCAGGTGTAAAAAGAATGAAGGGATTTATTTGATTACTATAATACTTTGGCTGTATAACAGCTAAAATTTGTAAAAGGGGAAGTAGGGGATTTATAAATGATTGAAGTAAAGAATGTTACGAAAAGTTATAAGATTTTAGAGCGAAAACCAGGTTTAATGGGTGCAATAAAAGCTTTAGTAAAACGGAAATATTATGATAAGCAGGCGGTAAAACCGATTTCTTTTTCTGTTGAAAAAGGGGAAATGGTTGGATATATCGGATTCAACGGTGCTGGTAAGTCAACTACGATTAAGATGCTGTGTGGAATTTTAACTCCAGATACTGGTGAAATTAAGGTAAATGGAATTATTCCATACAAAAATAGACAGGAAAATGCTAAAAATATTGGAGCTGTTTTTGGACAACGAACACAACTTGCTTGGGATATACCGGTGCGAGAGTCTTTTGAACTATTAAAACATGTTTATGAGATTCCAGAAATAAAATATCAGGAAATGTTGTATTTATTTGAAGATGTACTGGATCTTGGGGATTTAATGCCATTACCTGTTCGCCAGCTATCACTCGGACAAAAAATGCGTTGTGAGTTGGCTGCTGCTTTTCTTCATCAACCTTCTGTAGTGTTCCTAGATGAACCTACAATTGGTTTAGATATTGACGTAAAGGAAAAAATACGCAGTTTTATTAAGGAAATGAATAAGAAATTGGATGCAACAGTGGTCTTAACTACTCACGATATGCAAGATATAGAAGCGCTTTGCCAGCGGATTATTATTATTGATAAAGGGTCTATTATTTATGATGGGGAATTACAAGATCTTAAAGATCGTTTTTCTTATAACCGCATTCTATCTTTAGAATTGGAAGAGTTCACAAAGTTTGAGATTCCTGAATCATTACAAAATTACATAGTGGTACAGAAGAATGAAGCAGAAAATAAATCTCATGTAGAGTTAAGTTTTCACACAAAGTATGTTTCATCGGAATTTGTGCTTTCAGAACTTGCAAAGCACAATAAAATATCAGATTTGACAATTTCAAACCCTAAATTAGAGACGATTATTAAAGATCTTTATCAGCATGGAGGTGAGGAATCCCTTGAAGAAATATTGGGAAATGCTTAAAGTGCAGATAAAACTAGATACCTCATATGCAGCGTGGTATTGGGCAGGTACGTTTGCGATTATCGTTAAATTATGTACGTTGTATTATTTTTGGACTGCTGTTTACGAGAATAAAGAAATTGTTGGAACACTTTCACTAACGAATATGCTAACTTATATGGTCATTGCTTTGTTATTGGAACAATACGTATCTGGAGTAGGAAACAATTTAGCGAGAATGATAAAACAAGGTGACATAGCATTGGAACTGATGAAGCCATATCATTTGTTAGATAAGCTTGTAGCGATGGATATAGGACAAAAAATTTCTAATTCTATGCGTACAACGTTTCCTATGTTACTGTTTGCTGTTTGGTTTGTAGGGATTCAACTCCCGCAATCATTAGAATCTTTTCTATTATTTACGGTAAGTGTAGTTTTCGGTATTTTAATTGGAACGCAATTAGATCTTATTATTGGTATATTAGCTTTTTGGACCGTTAATATATGGGGACTTCGACTTTTGCGAGAGTCTGTAATTCAATTTTGTTCCGGGGCACTTGTCCCATTAACGCTTTATCCACAATGGTTTCAAGAAATTAGTATGTTTTTACCATTTCAATCTATGGTCTATATACCTGTTTCTATTTATACAGGTTCTATATCAGGTACTCAGGCTTATATGGCAATTGCAACACAATTCATGTGGTTAATTATTATTACAGTATTTGTTAGATTCTTATGGACTTTAGCAATCCGGAAAATCACAATATTTGGGGGGTGAGTGAATTGTTGCAAACTCTTAAACGATACTCATTCTTATACATTGTCTATTTTAAGCAGCACTTAAAAGTGATGATGGAATATAAAGTAGACTTTTTAATAGGAATATCTTCAGTCTTCATTCAACAATTTGCCGCTATCTTTTTTATAAAAGTAGTATTTGATCATATTGAAACCTTAAAAGGATGGAACTTTTATCAAATTCTTTTAATCTACGGTATTGCTTTTGCAGGAAGGGCAATCCACCATATTTTCTTCGATAACTTATGGACGATTGGATGGCAATACATTCGGACAGGAAATTTAGACCGTTTGCTAATTCGTCCGATTAATCCGCTGTTCCAAATTATAGCGGAGCGTGTTCAACAAGATGGAATAGGGCAACTGATCATAGGGGGAATTGTTCTTTATTATTCCATTAGTAATCTAGATATTGCTATTACGCTTGGAAATGTACTGATACTTATTATAATGATTTTATCAAGCGGTCTCATCTTTGTTGCATTAAACTTATTTTTTATAACATTTTCTTTTTGGATGACAGATAGTCTCCCTGTTGTATCAGCAGTATTCAGTTTAAGTGACTTTTCGCGATATCCGATTACGATTTATAATAAAGTAATTGCATTTATATTAACGTTTATTATTCCTTATAGTTTTACAGCCTTTTATCCAGCGGCCTATTTCTTTGATAAGGGGTATAAATGGGTTTCTTTATGTACGCCACTCGTTGCGATAATACTATGTTTTATAGCTTATCGTTTTTGGAAATTTGGATTGAGTGCATTTACTAGTACAGGAAGTTAACTATATAAATGCAAATTAAAAAACCGACATAAAACCCCCTTTCTTTTTTGGGGAGGACGAGAGCGTCTGGCCGTGCATAGTAGCGGTCAGGGCTTTTTCCTGCCACATACGATGGTTTAAAACAAAGGGAGGACAGGTTATATTGTATTCTGCACAGTAGCAACTTTTATGTGGAAACATTAAAACTTATTTAAGTGGCTGTATGAAAGGAGAGGGTGAATTTGCTAGAGTTAGATGATATGAACATGCCAACATTAAGAAAATATGCTAGTGAATTTTGTAAAGATAAGAATTGGGAAGATATCTTTACAGAGGCTATGCATCTATATACAACAGAGAATAATTCTAAACAGATGTACTTTTCTATATTCCTATTAGGAGAAATTTCATCATACAAAATGGAAGCTCTTGATTTTTTAAGATGTAAGGTCAGCCAAAATCCTGATTGGCGGGCTCAAGAGGTATTAGCAAAAGCATTTGATATATTTTGTTCAAAAACAGGGTATGAAAATGCTCTTCCTGTTATAAATGAATGGCTCACAGATAAGAACGAAAATGTAAGAAGAGCTGTTACAGAAGGATTGCGCGTATGGACTTCGAAACCATTTTTCAAAGAAAATCCTGAGGAAGCTATAAATGTACTTTCTAATTTGAAAAGTGATCCTAGTGAGTATGTAAGGACATCAGTTGGAAATGCGATAAGTGATATCTCTAAAAAATATCAAGAGTTAGTTAAGAACGAGTTAAACAATTGGAACTGTAAAGAACCTTTTGTATTATATACTTATCAGATTGCAAGTCGTCATATGATTTAAGAGAAATACAGTTTCGGCTTGAAGTGATAAATTGTATATAAGGAGTCTAGTTATGGAAAAGCATATATTAGAAGATTATTGCCGAAAACAACTTGGAGCAATTCATGATTATAAAATAGAATAGCAAGCAGATCGTTATCAAGTGGGAGGTAAAATGTTTGCTATGTTTGGCGGGGATTCAGCAGGAAAACATATACTATCATTGAAAAGTGATCCTGAGCGTGCAGAATATTTAAGAGAAACATACGAGGGTATTATTCCTGGATATTACCTGAATAAAGTACACTGGAATTCCATTTATTTAGATGCTGATATTCCTAAAGAGTTATGGGAGAAGTTAATTATTCATTCCTATGAGCTAGTCCTTCAAAAGTTACCTAAAAGGGTTCAAAAAGAAATTGGTAGTAGGGAATAGAGTTCGAGACAATGAGGAGGGAAAATACATGTTATATAAATTAGACAATGCAGCATTAGTAATTATTGATGTTCAAAAGGCATTTAATCATGAAAAATGGGGTAAACGAAATAATTTTGAAGCAGAACAAAACATTGAAAGTTTATTAAAGTTGTGGAGAAAAAAGAAAGACCCAGTTATTCATATTCAACATCTATCAGATAATATTCATTCTATTATGCACCCTAGTCATGAAGGTTCTGAATTTAAAGATAGTGTAAAGCCAATTGAGGGTGAAGTTGTTATTCAGAAGAAGGTAAATAGCGCATTTATAGGGACAAACTTAGAAGAATATTTACGTGCAAATGGTATTGAAAAGGTTGTGATAGTTGGATTAACTACACCTCATTGCGTCTCAACCACAACTAGAATGAGCGGTAATTTAGGATTTGATACATACCTTATTTCAGATGCTACAGCTGCATTTGGAATGAAAGGACCAAATGATATTTACTATAATGCAGAAGAAATTCATGCTATTTCACTGGCTACCTTGCATGAGGAGTTTGCTACGATTCTTACAACTAAAGAGATGATGGGAATTATGGGAATAGGAATTTTGAAATGATTTCCATCATCTTTTTATCGAATGATATGTAGGTGCTATATAACGTTATAAAACAAAGGCGAACATATCTAGAACACATATTAAACAATTATAATATGTGTTCTTTTTTCATTTCAAGGCACAATCAATGGTAGTATTCTTGCTTCTATTTTAGAATAATTAATAGGATGACCTAGACTTTTCGTAAATTTTTATTTAAAAACAGGGAAGATTATTGGCGTATTCTGGGTTCAGTTTTTCAAATGTATGACTATAGTGTCTTTTGTTATTGAATCCCACAAAATCAATTCCGATGCAAGGTTCTAGATTTCCATCTACAATATTTGAATCAACGAAACTTAAGTGTTTCAATTTTAAAAGTTCCTTAACAAATTGCAAATTTTGTATGTCTCCACAACTAGAAAAGATAAGAGTTTCTAACTTTGTTAAACAAGCAACATAACTGTGATTTTTTATCTTACTGCATTTGTCAAATTCAATCCACTTTAAGGTTGTTGAATTTTTTTCAATTTCATCAATGTATTCTAGATTTCTTAAATAATTGACTTCTAGCTTAGTTAGTTTAGGAAATGCACCGCATCCCTTTAGTGAATTAATATTCCCTTGTGTAATTGTTAATACTTCAAGGTTTGTTAAAGATGCCAGGTCTTCAAGATTTTTTTGTTTTGGTTTGTATTTCCAAATTAACAGTTTTCTCAGGTTAGGACAGTATTCGAATCCTGTAATGTTCTTGTTCCATTGGATATAAAGGGTTTCTAAATTTGTAAAACTCTCTAGTTCCGCCAAATTTAGAGGTACCTCTAGTTCATCTAGTGATAAAGATTTTAAGTTTTTTAATCTGTATAGTTCTGAATAATCCGTAATATATGAGCTTCCAATAGATAATTTCTCTATTTGAGGACAGTGTTTGAGAAAATTAACGTGTGTCAGTTTATATTTAAGATCGTTAATGTAGACACTTGTATAGTTATGTGTATTAATAAAATCAACGTATTCATCGATGCTGCTTCCGTGAATTTGAACCGTACCATCTATCACTAAAAAATCTTTTTTTTTCATTTTGACCAACCTTCGAATAGGATTTATTTTATAGATTATAAAAATATTTTGTCTTCATTTTCTATAATCTTTTTGATATTTATTTTAACACGAGGAACATTTTCTTTTTCTAAGTTTCGGCTAATTTCATCTAAGATTAAGGGTTTCATACGAGAATTTTAGAAATAAATGATATAATCTACCTAAAATAATAACTATCATTCTAGCGGAGGGATTTATTGTGTTAAATAATGATTTAGAGTTAATTTTTAGTAAGCTAGAACAACTAGAAAGTCATGATGTTGAGGTTGAAGTAGATGAACCTGAAATGGAAACTATATCAATTCACCTTTTTTCAAGAGAAGAATTTGAAGAAGCTCAGTTAGGGTATAGTGTAGATAAAGAGGGGAATTCCTTAACAGGGAAAAATGAAGGCGATTGGAAAGAAACCTGGTATGTTATTGGGTATGATGAGGATTTAGGGGATCCAATTTTTATAGACATAGACAATAAAAAATACCCTGTAATGACTGCAATGCACGGTGCTGATGATTGGGAACCTGAAATAATATTTTCATCTTTGGACGAATTCTTGGAATATATATCATAATTAAAAAGACACATACTCAAATAAATGAACTGTACCCCGAATCATAGACACTAAAAGAGTTTAATTTTTGAGGTACAGTTCATTTTTAAAGGGCGTGTTGCTAGTTTCGAATAGTACACCATTTTATAAATTTATTAAACTGATAAGAATTTTTGAATACGTAATTGTTTGTTACGATATTGGGTAATAGTTAACCAGATTCCGCTCAAAGCAATAAGAAGAGCTAAGATGCTAAACGGAATAGTATAACTATGCAGATAGTCAACAAGAATACCAAATAGCGCAGGTGCAAGTACAATAGCAAATTGATTTAACGTTAAAGCAAAACTTACGGTTAAACCGATAAATTGCGGATCTGATTTTTCTGAAACTAAAATGATAAATAAACTAAACCACCCAATCGTAAAGAAACCAAGAAAGAAACATAAGATTACGAGTAACCAAAAAGTCATATAAGATATGATATAGCTCATACATAGGAGTAATAAGACAGTGATACAAATAGTTATCTGTAATGGAAGGACACGATTTCCTTTACATACAGTATCACTAGCCCAAGCTAAAAGGATCCTCCCAATCATTCCACCTAGCAATACTACGCTTAATAATGTTCCAGCATGATGGAGATTTATATGAATTTCATTTGTAAGATAACTCATGAAATGGGCAACAAGAACCATTTGTAAGGACATCATTGTTATTCCGATACAAAAGATAGGGTAGAGAGAATAGTTCCCTTGTACTTTCTTTAACTTTGTAAGGAGTGGCATTGTTTCCGTTTTTTGAACAGAGGAATGCTCATCTCGATAGAATAGGATGAACAGTAAGCCGCCACTAATAGATGCAACCGCTTGCACAAGAATTACGGAAGGGAGACCATATTCATAAAAAAAGAAAGGAAGCGTACTAGAAGCTAAAGCGCCTCCAATCGGAATTCCAGTTTGACGAATTCCCATAGCAAGTCCTCTGCGCTGAGGAGGAAACCACTTTACAATAGCTTTACTGCCCCCAGGTTGTGCCGTTCCATACCATATTCCTACAAATAATAAAATAACAATTAGATATGTGTAATTGGTGACTGGATAGGCAAATAACATACTTGCTCCGAGTAAGATAGAACCTGCACCGACAATCCATCTCTCACCGTACCTATCCATTAAGTTTCCAAAAAATAGCATTGAGAAAATCGGTCCAATGTTTACAGCCGATACAAGTAGCCCGGTTTGAAGCTGAGATAGGTGATGCACTTGCTGCCATAAAGAAGCTAAAGGACCAATTCCATACGTAACAAACGTAGCAAATGTTTGTGAAATAGTTGCGATCAATAAAATAACCCATTTGTAAGAGCCAGTGGAATCATTTTTAGTCTGCATTTTAATATAACCCCCTCTTCCTCTTATTGTATGGATATAGAGTTATCATGTAAAATGAACAATAAAGATAAAAGGTATCACACGTGTTGATTAACCAAAATTATACAGTATCCATTTGACTTATTTGCCGATGGAATGCCAGTATTTCTTTCAAACAAATTCTCCACTCAAACGGCAGAGTATCACAAAGAAACAGGCGTGTGAAACCTGCGAATGACAACGGTTTGATATGTTTTTTCTTACTACCTTTTACGTGAAGAAATTTTAGTAAAACGTAGGCAATCATAGCTGTGAACAACTGATTGAACACCGCATTTGATGTTGTGCCAAATAGCACGGGAACG
>NZ_KB910999.1 GCF_000383235.1 Bacillus sp. 123MFChir2 | reverse complement strand
TAAATGGCGGTCCCGACCGGGGTCGAACCGGCGATCTCCTGCGTGACAGGCAGGCATGTTAACCACTACACCACGGGACCATTTGGTTGCGGGGACAGGATTTGAACCTGCGACCTTCGGGTTATGAGCCCGACGAGCTACCGTGCTGCTCCACCCCGCGACGACAATACTTATAATTTTATATGGTGGAGGATGACGGGATCGAACCGCCGACCCCCTGCTTGTAAGGCAGGTGCTCTCCCAGCTGAGCTAATCCTCCGAAGTGGTGACCCGTACGGGATTCGAACCCGTGTTACCGCCGTGAAAGGGCGGTGTCTTAACCACTTGACCAACGGGCCAAAATTATGGCAGAGAAGAAGGGATTCGAACCCTCGCACCGCGTAAGCGATCTACTCCCTTAGCAGGGGAGCCCCTTGAGCCACTTGGGTACTTCTCTATATATGGCTCCGCAGGTAGGACTCGAACCTACGACCGATCGGTTAACAGCCGATAGCTCTACCACTGAGCTACTGCGGAATATTTAAGACAATTTATATCTTATAAAAATTCATTTTCTAAGTCAAGCACTTCCTACAACATTCTGTAGTGGCGTGACATGTTTATACTATACTGGATTGTTTTTTTAGTGTCAAGGAGTTTTTAAAACTGCTTCAATTTACCTTTACACTTTCCGCATACATACCGGGTCGTATTCACTTTACGCCTTCTTACATATTGAACATGACATGTTGTACATTCATACACATATTGTTTTATATCTACTTGTCTTCCTACAATTCTTTTACAAAAACGCGGCGCATTTACCTTCTTTAATAATTCACGAAAATCTGTATCTCGATGTCGATACCCTTTCCCCATAAGATGCAAATGATAATGACACAACTCATGTTTAATTACTTCAATTAATTCCTTCTCCCCATACGCTACATAATAATGATAATTTAGTTCTATATTATGAGTACTTAATATATATCGTCCACCTGTCGTACGTAACCGTTTATTAAACATTGCCTTATGCAAAAAAGGTCTCGCAAAGTATTTTATCGATACTTCCTCCACTAATCTTTGAATATCTACTTCATGCATCCTTATCTCTCCTATCCATTAAAATAAATCTACACGTCTCGTTTGTCTCATGCATACATTAAATAGTACATATACCCATCCTCATTCTTACAAAAGGAGGGATTCATATGCCAGCATGGCTTCGCAAACAAATGCGGCGTGCCTATTATGAAAAAAACCGCTATCAAATTAAATTACTTAACGAATGCTGGTTTTTTTATAAAAAAAAGCAACATCCGTAATAAACAAAGGGAATGGATCACTATTCCACTCCCTTTTCATTCAACTAGCAATAAATTTATCCACGGGTGTAGCACTCAATCATTTATTTTTTCAACCTTCTAACGGTAACATAGATAAGGCAACGCGTCCTTTTTTCATATCAACCGCATCGACCCACACTTTTACAATTTGTCCAACAGACACAATATCTAATGGATGTTTTACAAACTGCTTACTCATTTTTGAAATATGAACTAATCCATCTTGTTTTACACCGACATCAACAAAGGCACCAAAATCAACAACATTTCGAACTGTACCTTCGAGTTCCATACCGCGTTTTAAATCTTCTAATTTTAAGATACCTTTTTTAAGAAGCGGCTTTGGTAATTCATCACGCAGGTCTCGCTCCGGACGAATAAGGGCATCAACAATATCTCGCAGCGTAGGTTCACCAATGTTTGTCTGCTCTGATAACGAAGAAATTTCTACTTCCTCTAAGCTTTTTTGCAAATGAGGTTGTCCAACATCTGTAATAGATAATCCTAAACTTTTCAATAATAATTCCACATTCTTATATTGCTCTGGATGAATGCTTGTTCGATCAAGCGGATTCTCACCTTCTAAAACTCGTAAAAATCCGATGCATTGTTCATATGTCTTTGCACCTAATCGTGGTATATCTTTCAGTTCAGCACGTTTCGTAAATTTCCCGCTCTCTTCACGTTTTTTTACAATGTTTTTCGCAACTGTTTTTGATAAACCAGAAACATATTGTAATAAGGAAACAGAAGCAGTATTTACGTTCACTCCAACTTGGTTTACAGCTGTTTCAACAACAAACGTTAATGATTCATTCAATCGTTTTTGCGATACATCATGTTGGTATTGTCCTACCCCAACAGACTTCGGATCAATCTTTACTAATTCTGCAAGCGGATCTTGCAAACGTCTTCCAATAGAAACTGCGCTTCTTTCTTCAACTTGCAAATTCGGAAACTCTTCTCTTGCTAATTCTGATGCGGAATACACACTCGCACCTGCTTCATTGACAATAATATAAAACACATCATGCACAGCCGCTTGTAACACATCTACTACAAATTCTTCCGTTTCACGAGAAGCTGTACCATTTCCAATTGCAATTACTTCTACTTTATACTTTTCTAAAATTGAAATACATTTCTTTTTCGCTTCTTCATATTTCTGAACAGGCGGATGCGGATAGATGACATCGATATGAAGCACTTTCCCCGTATCATCTACAACTGACAGTTTACATCCTGTACGATAAGCTGGATCTACAGCCAATACTACTTTCCCCTTCATCGGTGGTTGTAACAATAGATTCCGTAAGTTCTCTGAAAAAATATGAATTGCTTGTTCTTCTGCTATCTCTGTTAACTCTTTACGAATTTCCCTTTCAATAGACGGTTGAATTAAACGCTTATAACCATCTTCAGTTGCTTCTTGTACATAATTCGCACTTGGCGCGTATGAATTATGAATGACTTTTTTATGTAAAAATTGAAGAATGTCTTCGACCGGAGGAACAATTGTTATTTTTAAAATTTCTTCTTTTTCACCACGATTCATAGCCAATACACGGTGAGGAACAACCTTTTGCAGTGGTTCTTCATAGCTGTAATACATTTCATATACATTCTTTTCGTCTTTTTCTTCATCTTTCACAACTGCTGAAATTGTCCCTTTTCTAAAGGTAGCATTGCGAATCCAACTACGATAAGACGCTTCATCAGATACATATTCTGCAATAATGTCTTTTGCCCCTTGCAGTGCTTCTTCTGGCGACCGAACTTCCTTCTCTTCATTTACGAACACTTTTGCTTTTTCTAGCACATCATCCTTCGCAAACGTTAATAACCAATCTGCCAAAGGTTCTAATCCCTTTTCTTTCGCAATTGTCGCTTTTGTTCTTCGTTTTTCTTTATATGGACGATATAAATCCTCGACCTCTTGTAGTTTTGTTGCAGATGTAATGTTACGACGCAATTCTTCTGTAAGCTTTCCCTTTTCATGAATTAAACGCAACACTTCTTCTTTACGATTTTCAAGCTGGGTGATATATTGCCATCTTTCTAAAATCGAGCGAATTTGCACTTCGTCTAATGAGTTTGTCCATTCTTTTCGATAACGAGCAATAAAAGGGACTGTATTACCCTCCTCTGTTAACTCAATAACATGACGAACTTGCTTCTCTGAAAAATTCAATTCTTTCGCTAACATTTTCATTAACCCATGACGATTATCTACCATTTCCATTTGCAACAAAACCTCCTTCAATAATAAAAAAAGTTGCTCTTACAAGAGAGCAACTTCAACGTTGAACTAAAAATCTATCAGTCCTAAACTAATTTGCAGAGCTTCATCTACACGATTCATCATCAGATCGTCTAACTGAGTGATTTTGTCCGTTAAGCGCTGCTTATCGATTGTTCGAATCTGTTCGAGCAAGATAACCGAATCTCTCTCAAATCCATACTTTTTTGCATCAATTTCCACATGGGTGGGCAATTTTGCTTTCTGAATCTGTGCAGTAATGGCCGCCACAATTACAGTTGGACTAAAGCGATTCCCAATGTCATTTTGAATGACAAGAACCGGACGAACGCCTCCTTGCTCAGAACCAACAACTGGGGAAAGGTCTGCAAAATACACGTCGCCGCGTTTTACAATCAAAAGATTACCCCCCGCTAACTAAGCGTTCTACTGTATGAGCTGCTTCATACTCTGCTAAGAAAGCTTCAGATGCAATACCAAGATTGATTTTTCCCATCTCAATGTACCCACGTCTCATTGATTCATGCTGGTAGCGCTTCTTCGTTTTATGTTGGCGCAATAGCAATTGTGTTGCCTGGCAAATAAGTTCATGACGATTCTTATTCTCTTGTTTTCCAATTCCGTCTAATTCTGTTACCACTTGTTTTGGCAACCGAATAACGATTTCAGTAGTTATACTTGATTCGGACACAAAAATACACCTCCACCGTCAACTACACACACATATATGACACCTATTGTAATAATACCATTGTATAGGGCCTGTTGCAAAGACTTCCTAAATGTCTTGTTTTATGTTTTCCAACTTGGAAATAAAACATTCATTTCCTTGTATTTTTCTTTATTATTCTTCTAAAACGAGTTTCTCAAATTGCCATCTAGTAAAAAACATTATTATAAACGTGCATTTAAACTTCGGAAGCCCTTCTTATATATCATGCAAGTAATTTATCACCTCTACAACTTTTCCACTTTTCACATATACGCATGGAACACGAAACCCAATTGTTGCAATCACTTCATAATTAATTGTCACTAAATACTCCGCAACCTCTGTAGCACTAATATACTGATCGTCTTGCCTTCCAATTATAGCGACCCTTGTCTCAGGCGATACTTCATATGACAGACGAATCATTAGCATATCCATTATAATTCTCCCCACAATTGACACTCTAATACCTTTTACAAGAATCTCAAACCCTTGCAACCTCCGTAACTAACCATCAGCATATCCAACAGGCAACGCAGCAATCCATTTTTCTTTTTCCATTCGATAAGTGGCGCTATAGGCGATTTTTCCATCTAGAAAAAACACTTCCTTTATACGATATGCAAAGCTTATTCTTTTATATTCACTTTTTTCTCACCTTTATTTCAGCAGATTACATAAACATTTTTATCAAAACATGAAAACATGCTAAAAAACGTGGTGTCCACTGTAGTCACCACGTCTTAGTCGTTTACTTTACTTGTTTCTGAGTCACAGAACGTGCTACCATTAATAATTCTTCTTGTTTCAAATCTTTTGATACAAGCATATACTCCACTCCATTATGCGACCACGTAACGGAATCCTTTGTTAACGCTCCAATAGTGAAACCTAAATCAACAGGCTCTCCGCCCACACTTTGCGTCGCAATAGTTGGTGCTACTTTCGCTTTTTCTTGTATTAACGTAAAACTTTTCTTATTACCAACGTACGTAAGAATACTACGTTTTCCGTTATCTGTATTAAACTCTTTCTCTTCTTTTAAAGTCATACCTTGCGGTGTATCACTTGGATACAAAATAGCAAATGGCTTTTCTTGTTGAGCTGTCGTTTGTATATCCACTTGCGCCCTAGACATATTTTGCTTCGTATCAAATGCACCTTTATCAAATTTTGCATCAAACTTTACCTTCGAAAAATCTACTTGCACAAGAACATTTTGATCATTATCCATCAATTTCACTGAAACAGGCGATAAATCTTTTTTATTAAATGTAACTTGTTGCTTTGGCAGCATATTTTGATGATGATAGTTTGTTTTTGTTTCAAATACATAATATTTGTCAGTTTTCTTAAACGAACGGTCCTTATCGTTCAAAATATCCCTGACAAGCGATTCATATAAATACGCTTGACTGCTATTTTGCGGCCAATCACTTTGAAAGCGAAAACTTTTATTTAAAGATGGAGTAAGAACAAACACACCTTCATCATTTCGTAAAATAATTTGACTTTGATCCTTCTTTGCGTTTTTTAAGTTCACTCGGTAATACGAGGGTTTATTATACCAAACCTCAACATCATACACCTGTGGTTCATTCCCCGTTTTAATCGATAGTTTCGCTTCCGCTTGATAGCCTTTCATATCTTTTACTCTTTCATTCAAGTCTTGCACAACATCTTCTTTCTTCTTCTCCATGCAACCTGCTAACAGAAAAACGGTCAACAAACCCGCAATAAACAAAAATAGCCGCCTTTTCATACGTTCAGCCCCTTTGTCTCAATAAGTAAGTGGAAGAAAACATCTTCCTTAACGCTACTCAAATATATGAGACAAAGAGATGAAATATGCAGACTAGCTTGACGAGCTTTCTAAAACAACCTGTGCTACCGCAAACTCTCGGCTATGGCTAATCGAAAGATGGATCGTATGATTTGTATTGGCAAGTAAAATAGGTTTCCCTCTTTCATCATTCATAATTTCAATATGTAAAAAACTAACCTCTTTTCCAATTCCAGTACCAAACGCTTTCGAATACGCTTCTTTCGCCGCAAAGCGCCCTGCAACAAATTCACTACGTCTTTTCCCTTTTAATGCGCATGCCACTTGGCGCTCGTTTTCCGTTAAAATACGCTCTATAAATTTTGGTTGCCCTTCTATCATCTTTTCAATTCTTTCAATTTCAATAATATCGATTCCAACTCCTACAATCATATCCTTCTGTTCCTTCCTTCTATTTTCTTTCTCACTTTCATATTGTAAGAATAACAGACAATACACTAACAGCAAAAGGAGTGTAAATATGAATACTCCATTAAAATACTCATTCTCTTCTTTCCCACCAGTTACTATGGCACTACTTTTTATACAACTTGTTTTACTATCATTAGGGAAGCTCTCTATCGGAATTGCTTGTAACGAGTGTATAGCTGAAGGAGAATGGTGGCGACTCATTTCTTCACTATTTGTTCATACAACATTTTCTCATTTTCTATCCAACAGCATTTGCTTCTTTGCGCTTGGATTTTCATTAGAAAAACAACTGCATAGCATTCGATTTTTATTTGTGTTTCTTACGTCTGGAATTATCGGAAATATCGCCTCTTACTTTTTCTTTCCAATCTACTATACTCATACAGGAGCTTCTGGTGCTATTTTCGGACTATTAGGAGTACAACTTTACCTATTCTATATGCAATTTCAGCCTACTAGAAGAAAAGAAATCCTTCTCTTGGTTATCATTTTATGTATTCTCCTTGCATTTACATTTTTCGATACAACAACAAATTCAATTAGCCACCTAGCCGGATTACTTACAGGAGCTTGTTTAGGACCATTATTCACAAAAAAAACAGATGGTGCATAAGCTTATTTTACCCAAAAGCTTGCACCATCTATTATCTCTACCCCCGCCTTATCAGTCATATCTCTCATCAACTGCAAAAGCGCTTCATCTTTTTGTTTCGCCTCTATCATACAGTGTATTTCCGGAACACTTCCTTTCATATGTCGCAAAAAAGAAACGAAAGAATCAGAATCAATAAAATCGGCATGCGCCCGTGGATTCTTCCCTTCTCGCGGACTCGAAATATGCATTTTAATCGGCAAAGGAGATTGTTCCCACGTTTGCACAACACGTTCCCAGTGGCTTTCCCATTCTTCTAAATCATGATTCATCATATGATGATGTAAATCAAAAACTACCGGAATCCCAAGTTTTTCTCCTAAGTACAGCGTCTCTTTTAAAGAAAATGTAGTGTCATCATTTTCTAGCATAATCATCTTTTGAATTCCAACTGGAACAAGCGACCAGTTTTCAATAAATTTTTCTAGCGCTTGTTCTTTATTCCCATATGCACCACCAACATGTAAAACACAACGATGCGTTCTATCGATTCCCATTCCCTGTAGCAACTTCCCATGCATCTGTAATGTTTTTAGCGACTGCTTTACAACAGGTGGACGCAATGAATTTAAAACAACAAAATGATCTGGATGAAAGTCAATTCGCATCCGTTTTTGCTTTGCGTATTCTCCAATTTTCCGTAAATTTTCTTGCAAAGGTTTTATATAGTCCCATTCTAACAATGCCTCATGGTTTGCCAGAGGAATTAATTTCGAACTTAAACGAAAGAATGAAATATCATGTCCATAATTATGTTTTAACAACCGTAAGCAATTCTCCAAATTAGAATTAGAAATCCTCTCTAAATTTTTGATTGCTGCTTCTCTGTCTTGCATTCGCTGAAACTTCGCATACGTCATTGTTTGCGAAGGAGAAGCATTTTTGACACGCACACTCATCGCAGCATACCCAAGCTTTACGAGCATTCTATTTCCTCTTTTCCGATACAAGTTTCTATGTAGTATACCCAAATAAAGATACAAAAAAGACAGCCTTTCGAAAGAGGCCACTGAAAAACTCACGTTTTTTCAGCTCAAAAACCGGATGTGAAATTAGAAAGGCGACTTTTCGTTCAAAATGGAACGAAAAGTCGCCTTTCTTTCTATTCTTTTTTTACTTTTCTTCCTTTTTTTCCTTCATTAAGGTCATAATTCGTTTTAAATTGACGGCAAATATAGCCATCGCACCTTGCATTCGCATACCAATGAGACCCGAGGAAGATGCTACATCATACCCGTGTCTGTGCTTCA
>NZ_KB910998.1 GCF_000383235.1 Bacillus sp. 123MFChir2 | reverse complement strand
AAACCGAATACAGGTGAAAAAGCGAATACGGGTGAAAAACCGAATACGGGCGAGAAACCGAATACAGGTGAAAAACCGAATACGAGTGAAAAACCAAATACAGGTGAAGATAAATCAAAAGTTTTACAAACAAAGAAGAATTCGAGAGAAAATAGAGAGATATTACCAAAAACAGGGGGCGGAATTTCTATAGAAGTATATATGGGCATACTTTTTGTAATGATGGGATTAGGTTTACTTTTATTGAACAAAAAAAGTAAACAATGATGTTAATTTTCAGGTGGGAGTCTTACTGCCCACGAATAGCGGGATAAATTTTCTATGAGGGGTACCGCCACATCACTATCAAGCTAACAAAACAAAATACCCCCTAAAATGAAAAAAAACGCTATTCTTTCTGTAGAATCATAGGAAAGGATAGCGTTTTTGTATATAAATCGAAATTACTCAGCTATATATTTCATTTAGAAGTTTAGTAAGGGGGATAATTCAGGCCATGAAGATAAAAATGGGCCTACATCTTGTTACCTTTCTTTGTTTTAAAACTTCGCATGTGGCAGGAAAGGGCACTGACCGCTACTATACATGGCCAGTCCCTCTCGCCCACTTAAAAAAATGCGTTTCTGCCTTTTTTCATAAAGTAACTGAGTAGTTATTAAAAAGCGAAGTCTTCATCAAACTCCGCTTTTTTCTTATTTTTGTGAAGGTGTCACTTTTAATTCTTTAATCCCGTCTTTTAATGTGACTGTATCTGTCGTTAATCTCTTCCAACTATTTTGAGCGGAGTCCAGGGTAGGTTTTAAGAATTTAAATTTATTTTGATCAGCTTTTTCAGATGCCTTCTCAATATGTCCCAGTACTCCTGAATATTTAGAATCTAAATCATCCCATTGCGCAGACATATAAGTAAGAGAACTAATGGCTTTATCAATCGCACTATGCATCTCACTAATATTATTAAACGCAACTCCAACTATACGATTTAATGTTATTTTATAATCTACAGTCTGACGTAATTTTGCTAATTCTGGCTCTAACCAGCCTAAGTTACTTCTTGCTGTACCTATCATTGTACCACCAGAAATCCAAGTAGGAATAGTGGGAATAGATACTGTTATTATTCCATCAGATTCTAATTTTTTATAATAGCTTATTTTTCCTAAAACTTCATTTAGACGTTTTTGATCGGCTTCAACATCAGCTCCTTGGTTTTTTAAGATTAACTGTAAGAGATCTTTATTGCTTCCAAATGCTCTAATATCTTGACCAATATCGTCTTTTAATTTAGTTAGTTCTTGTATTAATTTTTTGGCATACTGTTGGTTTTGTTGAATTTCACCTCGTAAATCTGTAATTCCTTTTTTTAAAGTATCTCCATTCCCCGTATTAATCGCATCTACTAATGTTTTATAATAACTGTCGAATTTTGTATCGTATTCAATAATGTCTGTCAATGTATTTAAAAGCTGTCCTTTTATTTGCGTATCCCATTTAACAGCATGTTCTCTAGCATTCTTCTGATCTTGTACAATTTTACTAGGTAAATCTGCATACCCATTAATAGTAATTCCTTCAAAACTCACATCTGGATTATTAATTAACAAATAAGAATAGTCATTCATGGATGTTGCAAATACCGCAGCATCTTGCAAAGCTTTTTTCATCTGTTCTTCATTTGCTGAAAGAGATATATCCCCAGTAGTTGTTTGTTCAATTTCACTTGCAAAGGCTATTACTGGTGTAACTACATTCGCTGTTGTAATCGTTAAAAACGTTGATACAGCGAGTATTTTATAAGGGATTTTTTTAATCATTTCATATTCCTCCTCTGTAGGTTTTGATTGGATTGACCGCTACTATACATAGCCAGTCCCTCAGGGCCACTTAAAAAAATGCTTTTCTATCGTTTTTTCATAGAGTGACTGAGTAGTTACAAAGAAAATTTATAGTGAAAGGCGAAGTCTGTAATTAGACCCCGCCTTTTCAGTGTATAAGGAATTGTTAATTTTTGTATGATCATTTAACAATGTAATCATATATATCCATTTTAATTTTCCGACACATAAGCCGCTGCTATGCAGAATAAAACATGACTGCTACTTGCTTGCTCCTCTTGTTTAAAACCTCGCATGTGGGAGGAAAAGGCCCTGACCGTTTCTATGCACGGCCAGATGCTCTTGTCCTCCTCTAAAAAGAAAGAGGTTTTTAGGTCATTTTTTAAATTTGGATATATGAATTTAGTAATGTTGTTATAGATTCTCGGTAACTTTGCATTCCCTATTGTTGTGGAGTAACAGGTTCCACTTTTAATTCTTTAATCCCATCTTTTAGTCTGAACGCATCTGTGTGTAAATTTCTCCAACTACTTTTAGCTGCATTCAAGTTAGCTTTTAAGAATGTAAATTTTTCTTTAGCAGCTTTTTCAGATACCGTATCAATTCTATCCAGTACCCCTTTATATTGAGAATCTAAATCATTCCATTGTGCAGACATATAAGTAAGAGAATTAATAGCATCATCAAGCGCCTTATGCATTTCACTAATATTATTATACGCAACGCCAACTACACGATTTAATGTTATTTTATAATCTACAGTCTGACGTAATTGTGCTAATGTAGGCTCTAACTTAGCTAAATTATCTTGTGCTGCAACCACTATCATACCACCAATCAACGGTAGGCCGAAAAGGGTACCCTTCATTACATTAAATCCATCAGATTCTAATTGTTTATAATAGTTTACTGATCCTAAAACTTCCTCTAGACGCTTTTGATCGGCATCAACATCAGCACCTTGGCTTTTTAAAATTGACTGCAAGAGATCTTTATTGCCTCCAAACGCTCTAACATCTTCTCCAATAGCGTCTCTTAACTTACTTAATTCTTCTATTAATTTTTTTGTAGACGCTTGGTTTTGTTGAATTTCACTCTGTAAATCTGAAATTCCTTCTTTTAAAGTATCTTTAGCCACATTAGCTTCAGCTACTTTAGCCATTTTAACCTCAGCCACATTAGCTTCATTAGCCTCTTTAAACTTTTTAGCAGCCGTATCAGCCGCATTTACTAATGTTTCATAATAAGTGTCAAATGTCGTATCGTATTCGATAATGCCTGTTAATGTATCTAAAAGCTGTCTTTTTATTTCTGTATCCCATGTAATAGCATGTGCTCTTGCATTCTTTTGATTTTGTACAATTTTACTAGGTAAATCTGGATACCCATTAATAGTGATTCCTTCAAAATTCACATCTGGATTCTTAATTAACATATAAGAATAGGCATTCATAGATTTTGCAAATAACCCAGTCTTGCTCAAAGCTTCATTCATCTTTTGCTCATTTGCTGAAAGAGACATATCTCCATTGTTAGTTTGTTCAATTTCACTTGCAAAAGTTGCTACTGGTGAGAGTACAGAAGTTGTTGTCAAAGTTAAAAACGCCGATGCAGCGAGTATTTTGAAAGGGATTTTTTTGATCATTTCATATTCCTCCTATATAAATACAATTTATTTGTCTTACATATAGATTGCTACTATGAAAAAGGAACCTGCACTTGTTTGCTCTTTTTGGTTTTCGCTGCGCATGTGGCAGGAAAAGGCACTGACCGATTCTATGCATGGCCAGTTGCTCTCGCCCACCGAAAAAGAAAAGGGTTTTTATGTTAGTTTTTCAATTTGCATCTCTATATATAGGTTTTGATTTTTAGTTCTTTGCTTCTTGTTTAAAAGCGATGTCTTTCGAAATGAATTCTGCATCTGTATGAATATCATTCCAACTTTGTTTAGCAGCTTTTAAATCATCAAGTATTAAAGAGAATTTATGTTCTTGCATAGAGTCGATATTATCATGTAAATCTGTATAATTTGCCCCCATTTTATTCCATTGTTGTTGGATACCTGTTAGTGACATGATCGCTTGATCCACTGTTTGATACAGATCTGTCAAAGTTGCTTTCGCGTTAGTAAGCGAAATAACTGCTTGGCCAGCAAGATCAGCTTTCATACTTAATTGCCCAATTTTGTTAGAAATTTCGTTATAGGAATCCATATTCTTAGACGCTGTGAGACCAGCTGCTGTTCCTAAACCGATACCAGCTGCACCGAGAGCTGTAAGACCACTAATAACAGCTGGTGTTGCTGTACCGCCAGTCACAACAATTACTACCGCTCCTGCAATGGCTGCAGAAACTAAAATGACTGCTCCCAATCCACCACCAATTGACCATGCTAATACATTGTTAAAATGCTCTGTCTGAGTAGAACGTAGCTTCTCAATTTCAGCTTGAAGTTGTGGAATCAGTGCATTATTTCCGGCTAATAGTGCCGTTAATCCACCTTGCCCATCTGGACCGCCAACATTATTTTTAAACCCTGTAGAATTGTCATATAGTTTTGCTTTGAAGTCTTGTAACATCTTAATTACATCTGTAACTTCTTTTGAATTTGTATTAATTGTAGTGATTAAATCATTTAGGCCCTCTTTTAACTCCGCTTTATCTTTCTTTTGTACAGCAGCTGCTAATGTATCGTAATAACTTTTAAATTGTTCATCGTAATTTACAATATTACGTGCTGTTTTTTGAATCTGCGGCTTCGCTGTATCTAACCAATAATTCGCATTGATTCGTGATAGTTCTTGATTAAGGTGAATATTTTTAATTAATTCTGCTCCTTCTGAACCTAAATCAAGATTAGATAAATTTACATTTGGTTGTTTAATCATTGTTTTTGCGTACAAATCCATTACAAGAATATGAGATCCTGTTTCAGCTAATGCTTTCTTCAGCCCTTCAGACCCTAATTCATAATTCCCTACTTTTTGTTCTTGAGCGGTTTGTTCCTGGGCAAGCACATGAATAGTGTTACCGTTAGTAGCAGTTATAAGTGTTGCTAGAGTAGCTACAGCTAACACTTTAAATGGAAATTTTTTCATAATGATTCTCCTTCGCAGTTTTTTGATAGATTCTTATCATCTTTATATTATTTTTGTTACATGAATCCATTTTAATTTTTCGACATATAGATTGCGGCTATGAAGTTAAAAATGGACCTACACCTCGCTGCCCTTCTTTGTTTTAAAACTTTGCGCGTGGCAGGAAAAGGCCCTAACCGCTACTATACATAGCCAGTCCCTCAGGGCCACTTAAAAAAATGCTTTTCTATCGGTCTTTCATAGAGTGACTGAGTAATTACGAATTCATAATATTAAAATTTATTAACTTGTTCTTCAAGGTAACTTGTTACATGTTTTAATTGTCTTAATGTATCTTTTTGAGACTGCTGGTCAGTTGCATCAACATTAGTAGATAATTTTGTAACATTATTTTTGATTAGATCCAAATCTTCTTTATAGCGTTTTAGTAGGTCAAGTTCTACATCTACTTGATTTGCAAACGTATGTAAATCATTTTGCATAATAAGAAGCATTGATTTTTGTAAATCTGCTACTGTTAGGTTCTTTGTTAAATCATAAAATTTTTGGTTTTGTGTCTCTAAATCAGCTAAATGTGCTCGTTGCTCTGCGGTTAGTTTATTTACTTCAGCGAAGGCGCTATATGTTTTTTTAATTTTTTCAGAATCAATAACTTTCGTAAGGTCATACTCTTTCGTTTTTGCAACTGCAGCTGCAGCTATTTCACTTTTTTTGTTTTTCTCAATTTCTTCACGAGCTGCTTTTTTTGCCAATTCAATCTCTAGAGTAGATTTACCCTTTTTTTTCGCTTCGTCCGCTGCTTTTTTCTCTGCTTCTAAAATAGACTTGTTAATTTCTTTTCCTTTGTTATACGCTGCCACTGCTGTTTGAGCAGTCGGTTCAATGATGTCTTTTGAAAGACTGTAGACTTCTTTGAATATATTAAGTCCTTGTGCATTTAAAGCTCCTGGTAATAATGCGATTTGTTGTAAATCATTTTGAATTGATTTTTGAGTATTTAGTAATTCATTTTTTATCTGGTCCATTTTCCCTGTTCCCTCTGAACTTAGGGAAACCTGCGCTTTTGCCACATCAGTATCGAGATCTTTAAGCTCTTTATCAAGCTGTAATTTAAGATCTGTTAATTCATTAATTTGACGTTGTACGTTTTCTTGGTTCGTCATAGCCATGTCTTGAAGAACTTCAAGTCTATCTACAAACCCTTCTTTATCTTCTTTACTGTCTACAAACGCTTTTAATGTTGGATAATAGCTATTAAATTTAGTTACAAATCCTTTACTTTTTGAATTTAATAGAATTAATTTTGGATAAAGTTCTGATGACCATTCGTTCATATCTTTTTTAATTAGATCTTGGTTCGTATTTAAAGATGGAACTTCCGCTAGCTGTACATTAGGACTCATTAAAGCATGATCTATATATGTTTGGATTAATTTAGATTGTGCACCTAATTTTCGTAATGATGAGGAAATATCCGTGTTTTCCTGTTGCGTCTCTGCCTGAGCGATTGGCGTTGCCAGAGCATTGATAGGAATATTCGCCCCAGTAACAATTGATGTGATTAAAAATCCTGTAAGTATTTTATTTTTCATTCAGTACACCTCTTTACTATTATTTTTTTACAATTTTATTCATACATCTTGAACAACCTATAGTTTTGTTTTCTCCTTGCATAATTGAGGTAGGAGAATTCTTTCAGATAGAGTATCAAATCAAGAAACTCTCGTTATTATCTATTTTCATAGACTGTAAGGACCTTACGCCCTCATTTTAAACAGTATGTTTTTAGTAAGTAAACAATAAAATTCCATTATTTATATTCGAAAATTCAGACATTATATATTGGTTTTAGAGAATATATTATACTTAGAAAATTAATATTATTAACTACTTTACTAAGGGAAATGATTATAACCTAATAATTACCTATTGATCTATCTTAATCTCTTGTTGGAAAAGTTTTTTTAATATAATTTAATGGCACCTTGTATATCGATTTACTTTATTTGGGAATGTAAAATTGCATATAAATATAGTTGTATCAACCATACATAATATTATTATCTTATAAATAGTAATTATGTTTTCGTAACTACTCAGCTATACCTTTTAGAAATTGTAAATTACCTCTTCTTGAAAAGTGAGTTTCGCAATTTCAATTCAGCCTTTCGATTATACTTTTGAAAGAAATTTGTTACATTTTTGAAAGAAAATTGAAAGGTATTTAAGCTAAGATGGATTTACTGATATTAGTTTTATCTTGTAACAAGGAATACTTAAGGTGTTTTATATATAGATGCAAATTGAAAAACTAACATAAAAACCCTTTTCTTTTTCGTTGGACGAGAGAAACTGGCGATGCATAGAGGCGGTCAGGTACTTTTCCTGCCACGTGCAAAGTTTAAAACAAAGATAGACAGCAAGTAGCGGCCATGTTTTGTTCTGCATAGCAGCAACTTAGATGTTAAAAAGTCAACTTGTATTTATATATTACAAAGAACATGAAAGGAATGCTTTTTTACGCTTGCAAATTCTTGAACAAATTTGTGAGTTTGGATACAAGGAGAGCAAGACAGTAACTGTGTTAATGAGGTATCTATGTAAGAGGTTGGAGTAGCACAGGTTATTGGTTTGAGACAACTGGGGGAAATACAATATGAAACTACGAAATCAATTGTTATTGATGAATATATTAAGCACCGGAATTATGTTAATTGCTATTTGGTATAGTGAAATGAAAATGTTACTTAGACCAGAGCAAACGCAGCTATTTATAGGAATTGTAATTGTAGCAATGGCCTTTTCAACAATGATTTACTGGATATTAACACGCCCTATTACGGAATCTATCCAAAATTTGATTGTATTAACAAAACAATTTAGCGCTAGAAAATTTGGGGCGATGTATAAAATTGGGTATGGACCACAAGAGTTTAAGGAATTAGCGACCGCTTTTCAACAAATGGCTAAAAAGTTAGAAGAAGGGTTTACTCAGTTAGAAGAAGGAGAGAAAGCACGCACAGAGCTCATTGCGAATATTTCACATGACTTACGAACGCCTATGGCTAACATACAATTGATGGTAGAGGCATTACAAGATGATGTAATTGAGGATCCTGAAATGAAAACGCAGTACTTAACGACAATCCATAAAGAAATACAAAGATTAAGTGGATTAATTAATGACTTATTTGATCTTTCTAAGTTAGAACTTGGACAAGAAGATTTTTATCCAAGTTTTACACATATGGATCGTATTCTATTAGAAGTACTAGATTCACATTCTATTTTACTAGAAGAAAAAGAGATCCACTTGCAATTACAAGTTTCTGAGACATTACCTAAGCTTTGGATTATGCCTTGTAAGGTAGCACGAGTTATCAGTAATTTGTTACATAATGCAATTCGATATTCTCCAGTGTCTGGAACGATTGAGTTAATTGTAGAGGAAAATAAGCAGAAACAGCATGTTCAATTCATCGTACGTGATGAAGGAGAAGGGATTGCTTATAGTGATCAACTGCGCATATTTGACCGCTTTTTTAGAACAGACCCATCAAGAAGTTCACAATCTGGGGGATCTGGACTTGGATTATCCATTGCACAATCATTAATTGAAATGCACAAAGG
>NZ_KB910997.1 GCF_000383235.1 Bacillus sp. 123MFChir2 | reverse complement strand
AATGTGTGTGTAATGTATCCATAATATATCCTCCCTAAATTGAAATGAGATGGATAGTAGAGAGAAACGGAAAATCAACATTTTTCTGTACGTGATCAGACGAAGGAACTTCTGTCAACAAAGGGATGTGCACCAATCTCTCTCTTACAGTTTTTAGGTCAGGGTTTTACCCACCATAAAGAAATACGTACTCGGCTATCCATCATTATTATTCAGTATAGAAAGGTTTTAGGTGTGATAAACCCATTTTCATGTAAGGGATGTGAGTGCAAAATCATGATTGTTTTTAGTTAATTGCTTTGTCTCCTTATATTCATACTCTCTTTTTTGTAGTAATGGTTGTAACTTTCCTAAATCAACATTTTCTATAAGCAAGACATTCAACGGTACATCGAGGATTTCACAAACCTGTCCCCAAAACTGCATAGACGGTAGTATTCCATAATGGAACCAGTTGTTAACTCGTACCCTATTAAAGTTCAGTTGTCTCGCAAAATTTGCAATAGAAATTTTCGAGTTCTCATTTATTATTCTTCCAAAAAAGTGGCTGACAGAATTACGTAGAGGAGTTATTGTGGTTGAAAAATTACTGCTGATTAATTGTGAATAGCTATTAAAAGTTTTCTCTTCTAATTCAATAATTTGTTTATCGTTAATCTTTTGAGATAAATCATTATTCCCAAGAAACTCCTTACAAAAAGGACAATATCCCGACTGCATATCTCCAGTCAAGTAAGGAACTGTTTGTTTACAACTTGAACATTCTTCCTGTAATTTTATTTTGTGAATATTACAAATTGACAAATCCCTTAAACACCAGATTAATGGTTCATAAATAATCTGTTTTTTTTCTTTCCATGTATTCAAACACAATGGACACCATCGTTTATACTTATGGATTAAAAATAATTTATTAAAAATTGAGGACCAATTTAACATGGTTAAACCATTTAAATCATTCCTCTGCGTAAGATTTTCAAGAATCCTTACATATTCTCTTGTAGTTACACCTATACCATTAACATATTTACCCTCTATTAATTTTTTTTATTTTACTTTCATGCTCCTTCGTTAAAGAAGGGTATATATTTAAGGCTGGATAAACTTTTGCTTTTATCAATGTAGATACTTTAATGTTATGGCTATAAGCTAACCTACACATATAACTAGTTAGGCATTCTAAATATGCAGTTCCTTTACCCATAGGTTCTAATCCATAAAATTCACTTCTCTTTGGAAATAGCTCCTCATACTGACTTTCTTTGAACACTTTAATGTTATAATCAATATCCATCTTCCACTTCACCCACTTTATCCCTTTTAGGATTTCTAACTCCTACATTTCCTTTCCTTACAGTCTTTTTATTTTTTACCTTTTCGTTATCAATACCTAATTTTACTCTCACATCTAATATTTTTTCTTGATCTTCCATAAAGCAGGCCTCTCCTTGTGAAACTTCTTCCACAAGCTTAGAGATTTTATTTATAGACATTGCTGTTTGCCTCAAATGCTCAATTTCTAATACATACTCCTTCTTTTCTAAAGCTAATTTTAATGATCTTGTCAGCCAATCCTTTAATATCCCTATACAGCCTATCGTTCTCTCATACAAAAAAATCCCAATATTCTAATAAATCAGGATTATTTTCTATCGGAAGACATTCTAATAATCCTTTAATAATTCCTAAAAAATTAATAAAGTCTTTCTCATTAGATAAATCATACCTAGGAAATTGAATATCTATAGTTCTTCTTGCTAACTGACCATTTAAATTAACAAAATTTTTCAGTTCATATGTACCCACTAATATTTGTGGTACCTTCGTTAAGTTGGATAAAGATTTAAGAGAATCTAATTGATCTAAGTATTTTCTTGCTGATGGAACTTTAATAAAATGTTGGGCCTCATCAATAATAAACACTTTAGGTTTACGATAGTAAAAAGCATTTTCTAAAGACCTTCGTAACTCTGGAGAAGTGAAATAGCTTCCCTCTCGAACTCTCATTTTCTTTTTTATTCCAACTTCATCTTCATAAATAATTTTCTTATCAATCAATGGTTCCTCCATAGCTTGTAGTACACGTACATAAAAATCTTTCCAGTTAAAAACCCCACTATCTGGAGAGATTAGTTCTACAGATACAAATGGGAGAATAGATTTATCTCTTTCTAATTCACCCATTAACTCATTTATAATCGATTTCTTTAACTCATGTATAAGCGTTGATTTACCAACACCAGAAGGGCCCAGCACCATAATAATCTCGTTTCCAGAAGGGCTATTTATCAGTGACTTCAATTCAGACATTACTTGTTTCATTTTAGGATGAATAATCCTCACCCGTTTAAACTTTTGAATCTTCCCATCTATAGTTTGCTCGTCTGCTAATATAAGATGTTCTCTCGCCAAGGCTCTCACCTTTCTTTTCATTATTTCTTAGCTTTCTACAACCTTAAAATTGGGTATATCATCAATATTTATTTTCTTTAAATTAGACAACACTTTAGGAACTTTCATATCAATTTCTAATACCTCTTCTTCTAACACATCACGAGATTTTTGATTTTCCTGTTCAATAATAGCTTGATTCATTACCTTCTCATGACCTTCAATTGTTGGTATAAAAGCCGCTATTTGTTTAAGAGGTACCCTTCCTTTAATATTCAATTTATATCTGATTTCCTCAGTGATAATTTGTAATTGTTTATGTGTTTTCCCATCAAGGAGATAATAGTATTCTGATATACATTTAACCCATTTCTTATTTACATATGCATATAAAATACCTACATTAAAAGGATCATATTTTAAATCAATTTTTGTTTTTTCAATTTTCGGATTTTTAAACTCCTCATTCCAGTACCATACATTATTAAATACAACACCTTTTCCTGGTTGTACTAAACCTTTTCCCCTAGGTGTAGGCGGCAAAGTAGATAAAATAAAATTTTGATCATATGAAATAAAATTCATTTCCCTCTTTCCTCCTATCGCAATTCCTATATCATATTGCTTCTGAGGTGTCGTTCCTAAGCCAGCATGTATTGTATTTTCATAGTGATCAATCCATTCATAAAATAGCTTATTTAATTTCTCTAACGTCCAAATAGCAGAATTTTTAGGATTTGTACTTTTGGTCATCAACCTTACTTCTTTTGTTAATTGAGTATTACCTTGTAAATTGTGTATAAATGAAGTATTAGTCGTTCCAAATAGGCGTTCTATAACACTCCCAAAACGAGCTTTCGCAGCTGGCCTCTCCTTTTTGTTAATTCTATGTTGTGCACACAGGACATCGAAATATAAACTATGAAATTCCTTTCCTCCGTCAACAACAAGATTCTTAGGTAATTGTCCATTCCTTCGAACACATTCTCTTAAAACCATCATAATTGAACGATAACTAGGTGAGTCAAAAGTAATGTAATGTGCTAAAGTTCTTCTACAATATGCATCCATTAGCAAAGTAAGGTAAGGTCTACGAGTAATCTTTTCCTTGCCATTCATTAAGACAAGTTCAATATCTAGCTCTGTATGATCAATATGTGCAATTTCAAATGGCCTATCACCATGCTTTGGAGTATGTATCTCTATATACCAGTGTTCCTTTGAATAGGCAGCCCTTTTGCCTTTTCTACTTTTCACTGTTTCATAACTTGAATAACTATTAACGTATTTCGTAAAAGTTACATAACTAGGGGAACTAAAACCTTTATTTTCACATTCCTCTTCTAATAAACTATATACCGCTTTTACATTCAGTTGCTTAATATTATGATGATGCTTTTCTATAACTTCTTTCATTAAATCCTGAACAGCATAATCGATTTTAGATGCTCTATTTCCTCTATTCTTTTTTTGTGGAAGCAGACCTAAAAAGCCATTTCCATATAACTTTTCAGCTTCTTCAAATGCCCTTTTCCATCTGCGTATAGTTCTATTACTATACTCGGCACTTATAGTTCCCTCACTATTTTCTTTCAAAAATTTATAACGACAATAGGCTTCCTCAATCTCCTGCGGAGAAGCACCTTCTAATAATGCTTGTTTATATTCTCCTTGTTCTTCTATACATTCGATGGGCTCTATAAACTGAATATTTCCTTTATCATTAAGGAACTTTAAATTTTTCTGAGATATATCCACTAAAGCATCTTCCTCATCTACCAAAGAGATGATAGTATTCCCTATGTTCATGACTGTGTACATTTTTCCATCCCATATTAACTTACTACCTTGTTTTAAAATATTAGATTTGATAACATGTGAAGCCTCATTATCTTCACTTCGAGAAAAAGCTGTTTCATATATATGTGCTAATTCTTTAGTTAAAAACATTGAAACTTCATGATGCTCTACCAAAATGCATTCGTATAAATTAACATAAATATCACCTTGAGCAATCATGTTATAAATATCATCTATGGTTAAACTATTATAAGATTGTAAAACTTCTTCAATGGTAATACCGTATTTCGAGGATACAATGTCTTTCATTAAAATTTTTTTCTCTTCTTCCACTTCTAAATGTTTTGGGACATTCATATAGTCCTCTAAAACTTGAATATTTCTAGAAAATTTCCAATTAATTCCTTTAGAACTTCTCAAATAAAATTTCAATCCGAATTTTTCTGCAAATTTTTCTCCTGGTGGACATCTCCAATTTCCTTCTGCATCTTTAACATATCTATTAGGAGATTGTTCACTTAATTTTAAAAGTTCCTCTTCTTGTTTCCACTCTTCCCACCCAGCTCCATTCTCTCTTATAACAAAAAAATCTGGAGTAGAACTAACCGAGACTTTGCGATTATTCTTAGACATATATTCTAAAAAAACTTTATTAGGTTGATCATAATATTCTAAGACTGAAGAATCATATTCCATTTTATATATTGCATTTAACTCAACTCTATGACTTTCAAATTGAATAGTCATACCCATTTTTCTACTTGAATAAAAACCCGGTACATTTCCACGTCCACTTTGAACTTTTCTACTAGGTGGGGAAATTCTAATATCATTAATTAGCTCTTGAGCTTTAACAGACAACTCATTTTCCTTGCACCAATTAATAAACTCGCGTTCTTGTAGCATACAATGCCTCCTTATAAACACTGAATTGCTTTTCGAATTCTAAACGTACTTGATAAAAATATTCTTTCATCTGACGATTTTTAAAAAGACATGGTAAATTTAATTCACGCTCTATTAGTTTTCTAGTAGGAAAAATATTTTGTAAAAAACAGGCATGACAGATTTCTTTTATCTGTTCTTTTAAAGAGGATATCTGAAGGGACTTTTCTTGAGTTCTTATTTGATGATTACGCTCTGAAATCTTCTTACAACATTCTGGGAAATTAGTATAAAGAAATTTTGTACTACATTTTAAATCCTTAGCAATATCACTTATTGTTTTTACACAAAGGTGTTGCTTTTGTATCTCATATAAATATACAGCAACTTCTTCATTACTAACTGTACATCTATCTCTCGCTTCCGCTACTTTACTTATATCTTTAGTTATTACATTAGATTTTATCTCTATTTTATTCTGCTCTATATACAATGCTTTTGCTGAAATATTTAAAGTATAAGCCATATCTAAGATGCTATTTAGCGGTGGAGTAACTTCTTTATTTATCCATCCCCATACAGTCGTTTTAGGGACACCTATATAATTTGCTAAACTTTGAATGTTTCCTTCAAAATTGTTATAAAGAATAGACGACAAATTTTCATATAGCGTGTTAAGGTTCAACTTTTGTTCTATACTTACTTCATCAAAAAAACTTTCTATACTTTGAGAAATATAATAGCTTTTTGGATCTATACAATGCGGATTACTTAATAATTGAAGCAATTGTGACTGACAGTAGGGGCATACTCCAATCCTACTCTTTCGATGTAAGAATGGAATTGATTTATTGCAAGTAGGACACTTTTGTTCTAAATCAATTTTATGATTTGTACATACATTGTAAGCTGTAAAGCTCCAAATTAGTGGGTAATACGAAGAATCTGTCATCCTTAACTCACCTAAGCATTTAGGACACCAAGCTAAACTTTTCCTTAATAATTTTCGAACTGGAAAAACCCCTTTAAATTCCACAAGAGTCAATTCCTCTAACTTTTCTACTCCTGTAAGTTTCTCTAAAGTAGCCACCATATCATTAGCATTCTTTTCGGTACCATTAATAGTTCTAGCACCGTCATAGAAACGATTTCCACCTCTATCTATACTATTTAACAAATACTCTTTTTCTAACATAGGAGCTATCTCATAAGCTAATAAATCACCTAAATATACAGCATGTGATTCTGCTAACCTAATTAAATAACTCAATAATGATTCTACAAATGGAGTTCCTACTTTTTGAGGATGCAAACCATATAACCTACTTTTCATTAGATTTTTGGACAATAGCTTACCTCCTTAATTTACTTACATTAAGAATATGGACAAATTTCAAACATTTTAACCGTATAGTGTCCTAAAATATATGGCCAAATGTTAGGTTGGAATAATAATTGATTAGAAAAAGGCTTTAAACATTTATTTAACCATATACAAAAAGAACTCGTTTTGTATAAAGATTGATCAAAACAAGTTCTTTCAGTTTATTAATGAAATTTAGCATGATTCCCAGTCTCCGCCAAATTGAGTATCGGAAAGTAACAACATTTTAAAGTCAAAAGAACAATACCTTTAAAAAATAGAACATCCGCTTTCCTTTCTGAAAAAATTCATAGAGAAAGCTGATCTCGAAATATGTAAAAATAATTTAATTCACCCTTCTATCTTTTGAACTATTATTATTTTTCCGGCTGTATGGTTTATTGTATCTTTAAGAATTTTTTTGTTTAAGAAATCATTTTTATTTTTTAATTGTTTTTCGAGTAATTGTTCTATCTTATCTTTTTTTGACGTAGAACGTTTGTCACGCTTGTAATTAGCCCAATAAAATTTTTTTCCTTTTAATTTGTTATTTTGTTTGCGTAGCTCTTCGAATGAATACCTTTTAATCTTTCCGCCAGCACTATCTGTAATAATAAACTTGAATTTCTCATCGTCATAATCACATATAGTGACCCAATGCGAAACTCTATAACCTTTTAAGGCAGGGAGTAATTCTCGGGCCTTGAGAGGTGCAGCAATACTAAATAATACAAAGGATTTTTTGCTTCGTATCTCTTCAATTACACTGTCATTCTCTAAGTAGTTAATATTTTTTATGTTAATGCTGTATTTAATGTTTCTATAAGAAATGTTTTCCTTAAAATTATCAATATTAACTTTAAGGAATTGCACAAACAATTCAAAATCAAAAAATTCTCCTACAAAAGTTATTCCAGTAATACCATTTCTTCGTTCTTTTATAAGATTGTTATCTAAAAGCTGATAAAGTAATTTATCAGCTTTTTCTTTAGATATCTTTTTATCTGAATTTATATTGTTTATCCCATTTATAAAAGCATAAATCCCACATGTTGGACCCGTTTGTTTAACAATACGGCTCATCAATAAACCTCTTTCCTAAAATACATTTTACTTAGTTATCTTGTATTAACTCCTTTTTCTTTACTCAATCATCATCTTTAATCTCTTTTTCAATTAAAAGAACAATTATTTGTAAAGAATCTTCTAATGTTTTAGAATAAACATGGTTAAAAACACCTGTACTAACTTGTTTATTAGTTTTAACAATAGTTGCTTGTGTGCCGTATTTGTCTTCAATAAAACATAAAATCTCTATGTTTGTTCCTTCTGCTAGGACGATTTCACAATATTTTTCTCAAATAATTAAATTGGTAACGAACATTTAATTTGTTGCATGTTATTAAATTCCTAAAAAATCTATATTATATAGAGAGATTTTTAAAAACACTCCATTTTGAACAACGTATTTTATAACTATACACAGTTTCAAAAACGACTCAACCATCGAATTCCGATAGAATATCGAATCTCGATGGTTGCTTAGTCCTTTTTATACTGCCTACTTGATAAGGATAAGAGCATATGTATGCTTCTCCTTAGTTGGTAGAACTCTTACTTTATAGCTTCTTCATCACCAATAAATTCCCAATTCGAAGAAGCTGTTTCAGAAAAAACTTCTATACTGTTGACAGGTATTGTTTTAGATTGGAAAGCGCCTCCACCAATTACATAAATTTTATTATCCATTGTAATTGAAATAGAACCCCATCTTGCCGCATTTAAATCTGCTGCCTGCGACCAAGTATTTGTCGATGGATCATATGTCTCGACAGTTTTCACAACTTCTCTCACAGCTGATCCACCTATGGCATATATTTTCCCATTCAATGCTGATACACTTAGGACATCTCGCGCAACCTTCATACCCGCTTTATTGGTCCAAGTATTAGTGTTAGGATCAAATTCTTGTAGATAATTATATCTAGCTGAATGGACCCCTCCACCTACAGCATAAATTTTATCATTAAGCACAGTTACTCCAACATGATGTAACGCATAAGGCATATCTTTCTTTCTAGACCATGTATGAGTCGCCGGATCAAACTCTTGCACTGTACTTATTGGTTGCATGTATGAATAACCACCAACTACATATATTTTATTGTTAAACGCTACTGTTCCTCCTCCTGAGAGAGCAACAGGCATAGACGTTGTAGTTGACCAAGAGTCCGTCGCAGGGTCATACACTT
>NZ_KB910996.1 GCF_000383235.1 Bacillus sp. 123MFChir2 | reverse complement strand
CAATATTTACTTTTCAGTTCCTCTAAAACAAAAGAAAAATCTACCATTTCATTAAATTGACGGAGCATATTATCTTTTGGTATGACGATATCGTAAATCGCCATGAATGGGCTAAGGTTAAGAGATTGTTGTTTTGAAATCATCCGAGACACCACCTAGAATTATTACAACTATTATACATGAAAAAAACGAAAGCTTCCTCGATTTCATCGAGGAAGCTTTCGTTTTTTCTATGAAGACTTTTTCAGTGGCCTCTACAGAGAGAGACTTTTTTTAGTGTCTACTCTATAGGGTACATTTTACATAGACCGATACTTTTATTCATACGAACTATCTTTTCCTTTGTACAATGGCTTCGTATTCGCAAATCGAAATTTATCCACAGGCATCACTGTTTTCTTTTCTTCAACTGCTGAATCTTGTTTTTTCTGTGAGATAGGCATAAACCTTGTATTATACTGCTCTTTTATTCCTTGAATCATAAAATTTAAAACAAAAATCGATATTGCAAAAGCTACGAGCGGTGCCAATATAATCCACGGCGCTGTTAATAATTCATCTTTAGTCAATCCGATTAATCCCGACCATTCATTTGTAAGGGAAAAAAAGTATCGCCATCTTTAAGCAACAATTGTGTATGAGAATACAAATCCTTGCCATACCATGTAAATAAAAAGCTAGCTAAAACAAGACCTGTACTCGCTTGCGCCCTTTGTTTTAAAACATTGCATGTGGCCCTGACCGCTTCTATGCACGGCCAGATGCTCTCGTCTCCTCCCCTAAAAAGAAAGAGGTTTTTATGTCGTTTTTTAATTTGGATATATATAGGTTTATAATAATTATCACTCTTCCCTTATACTTCGCTTGTCACTTCTATCTCTTTTCGTTCTAACTTTTCTACCATATGCCCCTCTGCATCCCACTTCACCGCACGGTAATAAGCATCATGATAGAACGTAAACCACGCTTTCTTTTCTATCCCATATTCCATCCACTTTTGTTTATTTTCAATGGATGTCATCGGATAATCATCATACGCCATAACCCACAGTACATTTTGATGCGCATGCGTTGGCATTAAATCTGCTAAATGTAGCAACGTTTCATCTTTACTTTGTGCAACGACAACAGCATGTCCATCACTATGACCGCCTGTATGAACCATTCGCACTTCATCTGTAATACTTACTTCTTCTGTAAATGTTTGGACTTGATCTACAATCGGCTCCCAATTTTCTTTCCAATATGTATTGCGTGAACGGATATTCGGATTTCTCATTTCATCCCATTCTGTTTGTGATACATATATTTTTGCATTCGGAAACGTTGGAACAAGCTTTTCACCTTCCCATTTTGTTAAACCAGAGGCATGATCAAAATGAAGATGCGTCATACATACATACTGAATATCTTCTGCTTTTAGTCCAAGCTGAGCAAGCGATTGTTCCACAGATGACTCTTCTGTCACGCCTTGATTTCGCTTCATTTTCTCATCCATTTTGTTGTTGCCCATCCCTGAATCAATAAGGATATTTCCGTCTTTCGTTTGCAACAGCAATGGATCTGTTCGTAAATAAATTTGATTTTTATCATTATGACTATATTTGCGTGACCAAAGTACTTTCGGTACAACGCCAAACATTGCCCCGCCGTCTAAATGTGTATTTCCTCCTCGCAGCCATGTTACTTGTATATCTCCTACTTTTAAATGTTCCATTTTCTGTATCCCCCTTTCCTTTTATGTTATCATATAATTCAGAAAAAAATAAATTATCCAATAGAAGCAGCACTTACAACATATAAAAGGAGAAATATGATGAAACTAACAAACGAACAAGACATCATCCAATTAGTAAAAGAAGATCAATGGATGATGGATATATTACAAACTGCTAAACAATTACAGTTGTCCGACTGGTGGGTATGCGCTGGATTTGTCCGTTCAAAAATATGGGACACACTACACGGGTTTGAAGAAAGAACACCTTTTCCAGATATTGATGTCGTTTATTTTGATGCCAAAAACATTGATGAATCCGAAGAAAAGAAATACGAACAACAACTGCTGCATATGTTTCCAAATGTACCTTGGTCTGTAAAAAATGAAGCAAGGATGCACATCATTAGCAACATGCCGCCCTTTTCTTCTTCAGTAGACGCAATATCAAAATTTCCAGAAACAGCAACCGCACTAGGTTTGAAATTAAATGAACAGGATGAGATTGTACTAGCTGCTCCTTGGGGCGTGCAAGATGTCATTAACTTAGAAATAAGGCCGACTCCTTATTATGAGACAACGAAAGAATATGCAAATATATATGAAGAACGTGTACGTACAAAGAAATGGGAGGAGAAATGGAGTAAGGTGAAGGCTTTTTATCCTCTAAACTTTATATAGAAACATGAAGAACGCTATTCTCTCAAAAAGAATAGCGTCTTTCATTCTATTAGAGTAAAGCATGCCCACCTTCAACATGAAGAACCGTTCCTGTAACAAATTCATTCTGCATAGCATATAGTACAGCCTTGGCCACATCTTCAGCTTTTCCTACTCGCCCTGCAGGGAGTTTGTTCCCTAAGTCAGTATAAAATTTATTACGTGCTTCTTCTGCCATTTTGCTGCGTGACGGTGTATCAATAATTCCTGGTGAGACAACATTTACGCGAATTGGAGCTAGTTCTAGCGCTAACGTTTGACCAAGGTTAGAAACAGCGGCATTGACTGCACCAAGTGTTGCCGATCCAATCATAGATTTATAAGCGACAACTCCGGAAAATAATGTGATGGAACCATTATCAGCAATGTTTTTGGCACCATATTTCGCTGCATAAAATTGTCCCCAAAATTTATTTTCGAATAGCTGACGTGCTACGGCTGTATCTGTATCGATAAAAGATCCCCCAGATGTTTCTGCTGCTGTAACAACTAAGTGATCGATTGTACCTACTTGTTTAAAAAAGGATTGTACTTGTTGTTCTTGCGTTGTATCAAGCACATGAATTGTTACGTTTCCTCCTAACTGATCCTTTGCTCTTCGGAGTTTTTCCTCAGAACGACTAGCAATGATAACCTCGCTACCATGCATAAGTGCAAGTCTCGCTGTTTCTAAACCAATTCCAGAACTACCACCGATAATAACAATTTTTTGATTGTGTAACATGTTCAATTCCCCCAGTTTTTCTTGTTTTGTTTTGCTGAGGTTATTGTAATTCTATAACTTTCCTTTTTGAAGTAGTGATATTTAATTCACATAGTTACATTTCAGAAAGTTTCTTTTTTCATAAAGGGTGCACTCCTAAAAAAATTTTGCATTCCCAGCATCTATTCATTTTATCGACAAACTCGCCAACCACTTTCACATATTCATCGTCAAATAACTCTCTTGGATCAAAAGTAGATTTCACAAACATACCCAATTCTGAATTTACATATTGTGGTTTCAACACGGAATGGTTTGCTTCAGGTAAATAAGATACCGATAACAGCTCTTTCCGTATTTCTTTTTTATAAACTTCCATCGTATTTTTAACATCTACATTTTCATCACGGCCACAAACAATTAACTTAACAGGCTTTTTGTTTTAGAGAGATCCTCTGTTGCATCGCTATTTACATTCTTTTTAATGAAACTCCATCTTTCCTTAGAAATATCGCTTGATGATACGTTTAACCATTTACGTTCACTACAGTTATTAGATACAGTAACCCCTATTGATAAATATCGTGAAATTATGGGTGTACCTTTGCCAAAAGTTTTGGAAGCTTTGTTACCTAATCATTCTAGTGAAGTAAGAGCACAAACGAATGCTTTCCAAAATAATCAATGAACGCTCAGAATAATATTGTTCTGAGCGTTTTTATTTGTGATTAGTTTCTTTTACACTATAACGTTAATCCGAACCGCTTTAATTCAATGAAAATATGTTCTAAACATTTCCCTTTCTCTGTTAATGTGTATTCAACGCGCGGAGGAACTTCTGGATATACCGTTCTTTCCACAATTCCTCGCGCTTCAAGTTCCTTCAGACGAAGCGAGAGCGTTTTGGGGCTAATTCCGTCCATTGATTTTTGCAAATCACTAAATCGCATCGTTCCTTCAATAAGAAGATCTCGAATAATTAAAAACGTCCACTTTGTCCCGATTACATCAAGTGTTTTCGCAATGGGACAAATCTGTCCTGGTGTTCCTTTTGTTAATTCGATTGGCTCCATGTGACTCATTGAACCACACTCCTAAAATTTTTTTCGATTCATTTTCCTTATGTTATCACGATTCTATCTTTATGGTAACTATATGAAAAAAATATCACTACTTCCCAAAAGAAACTAACTATACATACAATATCATTAACACCTGAATCTATTTACAAAATAAGGAGGTTATAAAAATGAGTGTAAAAAACATACTGATTATAAACGGTCATCAAACTTATAGATCAGCAGAAGGAATACTAAATAAAACTTTGACAGATAACATAGTGAATGTATTCCGTACAAATCACAATGTCCAAACAACGATCGTTCAAAACGGATACAGTATCGAGGAAGAACAGAGTAAGTTTTTATGGGCTGATATCGTCATCTTTCAAACGCCTATCTATTGGTTCAATGTACCAGGATTACTAAAAACATATATGGATGAAGTGTATGCTTACGGATTATTTTTCAAAGGATCTGAGCAATATGGAAGAGGCGGCTTATTAACTGACAAGCATTATATGTTTTCAACTACATGGAATGCTCCTGAACAAGCATTTAACAATCCAGCACAATTCTTTGGAGGCAAGAGTTTAGAGGACGCACTTAGCCATTTACACCGAACACAAGAATTTATCGGTATGAAACCATTAAAGAGCTTCGCTTGCTATGATGTAATCAAAAATCCGGATATTGATAGATTTATATTTGAACTGAATACACATCTAGAAGAAGTATTGCCACTATAATTCACTTTCATATGAGAGAAGCCCTTTCAAGTGTGGGCTTCTCTCAATATGTATCTCTATTTTGCATGTACTTGTTTTTGATTCTTTTCCAGAAAGTCCTTTCCAGTCTTCATAATTTCTATAGTATTTCAAATTCATAAAGAAAAACGCTATTCTCCCAAAAGAAAAATAGCGTTTTTTATTTAAATATAAGAAAAAGTAAATTGAATTCATTTCGTCTTCTAGCTAAACGCTTGTTACTTAATCGTTCCCATTCCACCAATTTTCACACTGACGTTAACATTCACATCTCCCTTTGCCAATGCCTGATTCCATTCATTTTGAACTTTTTTCCATTGTGGGTATGTGTAGGTTCTTGCATAAATTCCAAGGCCAATCGGATCAATTTCAGCAGCTTGTATTTTCTTTACGAGTTGCTTGAAATCAGCTTCCATCTTCGTTTCAATCGCCTTTTGTAATTTTGCTCCGTTCTTTCTTGTATTAAATGCAAAAAGTCGTTCTGTAATACTGACTTTCATCTTTACATCTATATTAAATATAAAATGATTATCATACTTTACCTTTGTCTTTACTTTCATACTTTGAGAACTAAAACTTATCCAATCTTTATCATGGTTATCCGATTTTAACTTAATTGGAATTGTAAATGGAAACTCACCTTTTGTTTCGTGCTGTAAAATGCGTAACAATTTGTTTTCATCAGATTTTAACGTTAATTTATATCTGCCTTTTTCATCTAACAACGCTGTACCTGTCAGCCGTAATTTATTCTTTTTTTTCATCTCCGTAATACTTGCTGTTATCCCTTTGTCTATTATTTGCTCATGCAACTTTTGAAGAGATGTCTTTACGGTGATATTTCTTAAATAGGCGGTATCAACTAGTTTTGTTAAATATAAAGGAAGCCGCGGCTTATCCTTTGGATTATAATAGATGACATCCGAAACAGGTCCATCTACAGCAATCACTCTTGTAGTCACTGTGTTCTTGGGATCTCGGTAAAATGGATCAAGGTACTTTTCCCAATTTTTTTGTTTCATTAGCCGTTTTCCAACTAAAAAAACTTGTGTCTTACTTCCCGAGGTTAGCGCCATAACTGTGGCGTCAAATTTATCCCTAGAACTTCGAACCGTGAAAGATTTCACACCAGTATTTTCTTCTTTTATCTTTGCTTCTTTATTAAAAACAGGACTTGATATGTACACCAATAAATTATCATTTTGATCTAAATCTATACCAAGTATTAAAGTCAAGGAAACATCTTCAACATTTGTTTGATCAAAACAACCAGTCATCATAAACACCAATAACAAAATGCAACATAATACCTTTCTTTTCAATGTATCCCCTCCTGGCGATACTTCTCATATACCCAGCTATACAGCCATAAAATAATAGGTGATATATACGTCAATCCTAATCCTGCATTTGATATTGCCTGTTGCCAAGTTTCGGATTGATTCCAACTAGGATGAGTCCAAAATATAAAGCCAATAATAAGTAGCAGTAGAACAACGAGGTGAGAGCTATGGTCTTGTTTTCCTAGTAATTGGCTAGAACAAAATACAGCGCAGTATATGCAAGGCATCCAAGCTGTAGAAACCACAATTAAGTAAACAGCTAATAAAATCATGTCAAAACGTTCTAAAAAACGAAATTCAATTACTTTCAATAAATTTAGTACGGGCTGATTAAATTCTGTAATGCTATCGGGACTAAAATAGGAAAAACAAACAAGAGTAGCAAATAAATAAAATAACATCGTCAAAGTATTTGCAATAACGAATCCATGGGCTGCATACTGTTTTTTTTGTAAAAAAGGATATAAAAAGAATGCGATATCAAACCCTAAAAAAGTAAAAATAGTAGTCGGTACAGCCGTTAATACTGGTTTCCATCCTTCTTTTAAGAGCGGAAAGAACGGTAGCCAACTCCCTCCTTCTTTTAGCGGCATCAAAAAAAATAATGGAACCCAAATCATCATATAAAAACCAAGTTCGCAGTATCGTCCTAGAATTCGAGGTCCGTTGCGCACAACAAGAAATGTAGGAATGGAAAACAAAAAGATAATGATATAGTCAGGTGTTTTCGGAAGAAGCCATCCCTTAAGATAAAGCAAAGCATTCACAAGAATGATGCAAGAATAACAAGCAAAATAGATCATATAAATGACAGCTAGCGCTTTCCCAATTATTTTTCCAAACAATCGTATAAGAATGTCATAGAGCGTGTCCTCTGGATATCTTGCAGATGTTTTCACAATAAAAATACCGGATATTGTCGAGAAGGCCCAGCCGATAAGTATTGCGATCCATCCATCTGTTCCAGCTTTTTCAGCAAGAACTCGCGGAAGTGATAAAATGCCAGTTGCGACCTGCATTCCATTAATTAAAAAAATATACTGGAGAAGTGTGATGTCATTATAGGCATACTTTTTCATAGTTTCACCTTTTATTATGGTTTTTTCCTTGTCGAATAGATTGTACAGCACCCGTACCCTTAGGACGATTTTTCATTGTCCATAAAGGAAAGCGAATAAAGGCATCCTTCATATCTGCAAAGCGAAACGGTGCTAACGGAGTACCATAAGGAGTTCCTAGCGATTCAAGACTGATGAGATGCGCAACTAGTGTCATCCACCCGATAACAATTCCGACAATCCCAAATAAAGCAGCCGATATCATCATTGGAAAACGTAACAGCCTAACTGCCGCCCCCATATCATAATTAGGAATAATAAAAGAAGCGATAGCCGTAACAGCAACAACAATAATCATAATGTTGCTGACAATTCCCGCTTGAACAGCAGCCTGTCCAATGATAATCCCGCCTACAATTCCAACTGTCTGACCGATTGGAGTAGGCAAACGCAATGCTCCTTCTCTCATCATTTCCAATGTCATTTCCATCAGCAGTGCTTCCATAACCGGAGAAAAAGGCACGCGCGTTCTTGATTCGGCAATAGATAAATAAAGTTCTACAGGAATGACTTCAAAGTTAAAAGAAATAAACGCAACATAACTCGCCGGCAAAAATAGAGCAATCATAAAAGCAATAAACCGCAGTATTCGAATAAACGAAGCGACTAGCCAGCGTGTCCCGTAATCGTCGACTCCTTGAAAAAAGGATATAAAATTTGTTGGAGCAATTAATACATTTGGAGAATGATCCACTACAGCTACAAATCTTCCCTGAAGAATGTGAGATACAGCCACATCAGGCCTTTCAGTTAACATAAATTGCGGAAACGGTGAGTACGGATTATCTTCAATGAATTCGATAAGTTCACCGCTACTAGCAATCGCGTCGACCGTAACACCTTGAATCCGTGTTTCCAATTCTTTCAGCACATCTTCAGAGGCCACATCTTTCAAATATAAAATAGAAATTCTCGTTTTACTTCGCATACCAATTATTATTTCTTTTACCATAAATTCGCGGTGAGGAATGTATCTTCGAATCATCGCTACATTTTGACTTCCAGTTTCTACAAATGATTGATGGGCGCCTTTTAGAGATATTTCATTATGCGTATCTTCAATATTTCTTTGCGGCCATCCTTTCGTGTCTAATTGATGCGCCGTCCTTTGTCCATGAATCAATAAAACACTATCCCCTCCCAAAATAGCATTTTCAATCCGGCTCCACGTATTAATCATTTCAATATGCCCTAAGGGAATGGGAATTTCCTTATTCACATCATAACCGCTGTCCATCAATGGAGTTAAAACATGTTTTTGAATCAATTGTTTATCTGTTAATCCAGACAAATACACTAAGGCTGCTTCTAATCCATCTCCTGGCATTTGAAACCGCCGAATCACTAAATCAGGCGCTTGACAAAAGAGCTCCTGAAGCTCAGCTATGTTTTTAGATAAATCAGCATCTAAGAGGGAGTCCTCTATATTTTTTTCCTGAAAATGAGTATTGTCGCTCCTTGAAAACGACTTAGGATTTCCCCTACTTTTTAACCGTTTCAGAAACTTAACCACAAACTCCCTCCCTTTCTACGTACGTTCTATATTATTGTTTAGTATGTATTTCCTAAGGGAAAATATTCTAACAACCATTTTGCCTCATTGTTCACGAACTAATTGTCCTCTTAACCAAAAAGGCACCTCATTTTGTTTTTTGGGTACCTTTTTGATATATCAAATATTGCCGAGAGGTCTTTATACCATGTCGGATCGCCGATATATTTTCCCTGCGTTACTTTCCGCTATATACTTTCGGACATTCGTCTCCAGTCGGCTCGTAAAAACAATGATTTTTGTATTGCCCTGCAAAAGGTTGGTCCCACCATGTAGGAGGACAGTTACCAACTGGACGGAAAAACCACAAAGAATATACGCCTGGCCATATACGAGCATAATTCAAACATTTTCTTGCCATTTCTTTGTCGCTCTCTCTTGCCCTTTGATAAAAATACCCTTTCGTCGTTGCTTCAAATCCACCTGGTTGCTGATACACCATTTGCGAAATATTTGTAATTTTCTTAAAGTCTAAACAATCACACATGACACGATTCACCCCAACTGTTCCTACTGCCATCATGCCTTGTTGTCCTTCTCCTTCTGCTTCTGCACGCATAAGACGAGCAAGTAAACCTACATCACTTTCTGTATACGCAATTCTCGTCACTTTTATCCCTCCGTTCTCCCTATAACTATATGCAGAAATAATTATTTGTTTTAAAAAGACAGGTTCTAAATAACAAAAAACCCGAATAGAGACTTTTTAACTTGTCTACTACTCGGGTAATGCCTATAATTAATCTGTACCCTTTGTAAAGGACATTTAAAAAAAGCCTAGGCAGTTTTAAGAAGATGCTCCCTGAATTGAATAGGGCTCATCTTTTTTAAATTCCATTGGCATCTGTCGTGATTGTAATATTTCATATATTGCTTTATTTCATGTTTTAGTTCAGCTAGGCTTGTACATGATTTAATAAAGGCTTCGTCTTTAAAATGTCCAAAGAATGATTCTTGAGGAGCGTTATCCCAACAGTTCCCCTTTCTTGACATTGATTGAAGTAGCCCTAGTTTTTTTACTAACTTTTGGAAGCTTGGGTGTGTATAGTGAACTCCTTGATCTGAGTGAATTAAGGCATCTTTTGTCTTCTTAAACTTTCTGTTTTTCTTTAACCTTAAAAGGGTA
>NZ_KB910995.1 GCF_000383235.1 Bacillus sp. 123MFChir2 | reverse complement strand
ACCATCACTTTTTTCTCTCCATTTGCAACAGCGTTAAAGTCAATGTTCAGTGCATTGTCAAGATACTTAGCGTTAACATTAAGAGCACTTGCGATTTGAGATTTACTATACACCATAGATTCTGTATACTGCATTCTTGCAGGTAACGTATTTGTTTTTGAATACTTTTCATTCCAAGTAGATACTAACTCATCTACTGCTCCAGACACATTACCATATGTAGGATTTTGGACAGTAATTGTATTCTCTTTTCTCATGCCAGGTAAGTCTATACTAATGTTCAAAGGTTTTCTCTTAGCCACTAATAAACTAGGTTGATTATCTGCAAAAGCTTTATTTGCAAGTTGTACTGCCCCTGGATAAGTACGATTAGCCACAGAATCAATAATTGAAATATCCACTGGTGAAGTTGTAAGTGATTTTTTCTCACGTTCAACTACTACAAATTTACCATTTGAATTTGTACCTTCTTTCGGAACAAAACTCTCTACCTTATCACCATTTACTGCTAAAATATCTCTACTATCATACTTTAAATTTCCTATGCCAGTATCAATATCAATAACTTGTTTTGGTGCATTAGCTGAATTACTTGTTTGTGTTTCAGCAAAAGAAAGAGATGAATAATTAATAGTGCATAAACCAACCGATAAACATACTAGAAATTTTGTTGCTTTAACATGATTTAAAAATTTCAAAAAACTCGCCTCCTTTTTTAGGGAAATTATATCATATATTCCCTCTTTTTCGTTCAATTATTTTAATATAATAAAGAACAAATGAAACAAACTAAGAACGGCAATAAGAAAACTTCGCCAAAAATAAAATACGTGTCCGAGCGACTTAAGCACGCAAAGGTGAAAGTCACTACAGACACGTATTTTCTTCAAAAGATTGAAGGGTATCATTTAAGGAGTTGGGCCCCCTTATCCAATACTACCTTCCATCTCAAATTTGATTAGGCGGTTCATTTCTACTGCGTATTCCATTGGAAGTTCGCGAGTGAATGGTTCGATGAAGCCCATTACGATCATTTCTGTTGCTTCTTGCTCAGAAATACCACGGCTCATTAGGTAGAATAATTGTTCTTCTGATACTTTTGATACTTTCGCTTCGTGCTCAAGTGAAACGTGATCGTTTTTGATCTCGTTGTAAGGAATTGTATCAGATGTAGACTGGTTATCCATGATTAATGTGTCACACTCGATGTTAGAGCGAGAGTTTGTCGCTTTTGGTCCGAAGTGTACGATACCACGGTAAGTTACTTTACCACCATGTTTTGCAATCGATTTAGAAACGATTGTTGAAGATGTATTTGGTGCTAAGTGAATCATTTTCGCACCAGCATCTTGGTGTTGGCCTTTACCAGCAATCGCGATTGATAATGTTAAACCGCGAGCGCCTTCGCCTTTTAAGATAACAGCTGGATATTTCATCGTTAATTTTGATCCGATGTTACCGTCAATCCATTCCATCGTTGCGTTTGCTTCGCAAACTGCACGTTTTGTAACTAGGTTATATACATTGTTTGCCCAGTTTTGGATTGTTGTATAACGGCAATATGCGTCTTTCTTAATGATGATTTCTACTACCGCACTGTGAAGTGAGTTTGTTGTGTAAACAGGCGCTGTACAACCTTCTACGTAGTGTACGTGTGCGCCTTCGTCAACGATAATAAGCGTACGTTCGAATTGTCCCATATTTTCAGAGTTAATACGGAAATACGCTTGAAGTGGTGTATCAACTTTTACACCTTTTGGAACGTAGATGAATGATCCACCAGACCAAACTGCAGAGTTTAACGCTGAAAATTTGTTGTCTGTTGGCGGAATTACTTTTCCGAAATGCTCACGGAAAATATCTTCGTTCTCTTTTAATGCGCTATCTGTATCTTTGAAGACGATTCCTAGTGCTTCTAGGTCTTCTTTCATGTTGTGGTATACAACTTCAGATTCGTACTGTGCAGATACACCCGCTAAATATTTTTGCTCTGCTTCTGGAATACCTAATTTATCAAATGTTGCTTTAATTTCATCAGGTACTTCATCCCAAGACTTCTCAGATTTCTCAGATGGTTTTACGTAGTACGTAATTTCATCAAAGTTTAAATCATTTAAGTCTCCGCCCCATTGTGGCATTGGCATTTCATAGAAGTGATCCAGGGATTTTAAACGGAAGTCTAACATCCACTGTGGTTCTTCTTTCATACGTGAAATCTCTTCTACGATTTCTTTTGTTAAACCGCGCTCAGCACGGAAAATCGAAACGTCTTTATCCTTGAAACCATATTTATAATCGCCGATATCTGGCAGCTGTTTCGCCATGTTCGTATGTCCCTCCTTGGATAACCTCTTTTTTAGGAAGTGATCTGCATTACTCTTCGTCCAAGCCTTTTTCTAACGCCTTCCAAGCTAATGTTGCACACTTAATACGCGCTGGAAATTTGCATACACCTTGTAATGCTTCGATATCTCCTAAATCAATGCTGTCATCATACTCTTTTCCTAGCATCATATCAGAGAAAATTTTCGAAAGCTTAAGCGCTTCTTCAATTTTCTTTCCTTTTACTGCTTGCGTCATCATAGAAGCGGAAGACATGGAGATGGAACAACCTTCTCCTTCAAACTTCGCTTCTTGCACAATCCCGTCTTCTACTTTCATCGTAAGTTGAATACGATCGCCGCAAGTTGGGTTGTTCAAATTCACCGTAACACTATCTTCTAATACGCCATGGTTACGTGGATTTTTGTAATGATCCATAATAACTTGGCGATATAACGTATCTAAATTATTAAATGACATTTGTGAAATACTCCTTTGTTTTCGTCAGCGCTTCGACAAATGTATCAATTTCTTCTTTTGTGTTATATAGATAGAAACTTGCACGTGCTGTAGAAGAAGCTTTTAGCCACTTCATCAGCGGCTGTGCACAGTGATGACCTGCACGAACCGCAATCCCTTCTACATCTAATACTGTTGCCACATCATGCGGATGTACTTCATCAATATTAAATGTAATAAGACCTGCACGTTTTTTTGGACCATAAATTGTAACACCGTCTACTTCTGATAGTCTTTCTAAAGCATACTGCGCTAATTCATGTTCATGCTTTTCAATATGATCAAGACCGATTTCTTCTAAGAAATCAATCGCCGCTCCAAGTCCGATTGCATTCGCAATAATCGGTGTACCTGCTTCGAATTTCCACGGAAGCTCTTTCCACGTAGATTCTTGTAAATCTACGAAATCAATCATTTCACCACCAAACTCAACTGGCTCCATATTGTTAAGCAATTCCTTCTTACCATATAATACGCCGATACCTGTAGGCCCGCACATTTTATGAGCGGATAAAGTGTAAAAATCACAGTTTAAATCTTGTACATCTACTTTCATATGCGGTGTACTTTGTGCACCATCAACGACCATAATTGCTCCGTTTTGATGTGCGATTTCTGCAATTTCTTTTACAGGGTTAATCGTTCCAAGTACGTTTGACACGTACATAATGGAAACAATTTTCGTATTTTCCGTAATCGTTTGACGAACATCTTCAATAGAGATTGTTCCATCTTCTTGAAGCGGAAGATATTTTAACGTTGCACCTGTTTTCTTTGCAACTTGTTGCCAAGGAATGATATTACTATGGTGCTCCATGTAAGAGATGACAATTTCATCACCTTCTTTTACATTTTCCATACCATAACTTGCCGCAACTGTATTTAACGCCGTTGTTGTACCGCGTGTAAAAATAATTTCTGCCATCGATTTTGCATTAATAAACTTACGAACTTTCTCACGTGCGCCTTCATATGCATCGGTTGCTTTCGTACCAAGCGTATGAACACCGCGATGCACATTCGAATTGTACTCTTTATAGTAATGTTCTAACGTTTCAATAACTTGAATCGGTTTTTGAGAAGTTGCCGCACTGTCGAAATAAACAAGTTGTTTTCCGTTCACCTTTTGATCAAGAATTGGAAACTGTTTGCGTATTTCATGAATATCCATTAGCGAACTTTCCTTTCGATTACCTCAACAAGCTGTGCTTTTACTCCTTCGATTGGAAGCTCATTTACTACAGGTGCTAAGAATCCATGGATGACTAGACGTTCTGCTTCTTTCTTCGGAATACCACGGCTCATTAAGTAGTATAGTTGTGTAGGATCTACGCGCCCTACAGAAGCTGCGTGCCCTGCCATTACATCGTCTTCATCAATTAAAAGGATTGGGTTTGCATCACCGCGTGCTTTTTCATTTAACATAAGAACGCGAGAAGATTGCTGTGCATTTGATTTAGATGCACCGTGCTCAATTTTACCAATTCCGTTAAAGATAGATGTTGCACTATCTTTTTGAACACCGTGTTTTAAGATGAAACCTTCAGAATGTTTACCGAAGTGAACAACTTTTGTTGTAAAGTTTTGCGTTTGAGACCCACGACCGATTGTTACTGTTTTTGTATCAGCAAATGAACCGTCGCCCATTAAGTTCGTTACGTTCTCAGAAATTGTATTTCCATCGTTCATAAGACCTAATGCCCACTCAAGACGTCCGTCTCGTCCTACTACGCCGCGGCGGTTTACGTAAGCTGTCACGCCTTTCGCTAATAAGTCAACCGCACCAAATTTCACTTGTGCGCCTTGCTCTACAATGACTTCTGCCACGATATTTGCAATACCTGTAACAGTTTCATTTGCCACGTAGTTTTCTACATATGTTGCAGAACTATTTGCATCTGCAACAAATAATACGTGGTTATAAACGTTTGCTTCTTCGCCGTCTACTAAGAATACAGCTTGAAGTGGTGTTTCAAGAACAACGTTTTTCGGAACGTATACGAACGCACCGCCGTTAATTAATGCAGCATGAAGAGCTGTTAAACGGTGCTCATCAACTTTCACGCCGTCTTTCATTAAATACTTTTGCACTAGTTCAGCATGCTCAGTTGCAGCTGTTACGATATCTGTAAAAATAACGCCTTTTGTTTTTGCTTCTTCTGCTAAAGAAACGAATGCAGTTGTACCACTGCGCTGTACAAGTACGTTATTATTTTCATCAATTATATTTTTCACTGCTTCTGGAAGTTCTTCAAAAGAACCTACAGGCTCTTGCTTTACAGTTTTACCTTTGCCGATAAAATCCCATTTATCAATTTTCGTTTTATCTGGTGTTGGCATTGGAAGTTCAGTTGCCTTTGCAAGAGCTTGTAAGCGGAACTCAGTCAACCAAGCAGCTTCATTCGCTTCGCTTGCAAGTTGACGGATAGAATCTTGATCGAAAGGTAATGTACCAATTGTCATGTTTATGCTCCTCTCTTACGCTTCTTGCTCTTCTGTTTCGTCTTCAATACCTAGTTCTTTCTTAATCCAGTCATAACCTTCAGCTTCTAAACGTTGTGCAAGCTCAGGGCCGCCAGATTTCACAACACGACCATTCATCATAACGTGTACATGATCTGGAGTGATGTAATTTAATAAACGTTGGTAGTGCGTGATCATTAGGCAACCGAAATCTTCGCCGCGCATCTCGTTAATACCTTTAGATACAACTTTTAATGCATCGATATCAAGACCAGAGTCAATTTCGTCTAAGATTGCGATTTTTGGCTGAATCATCATTAATTGAAGAATTTCGTTACGTTTTTTCTCACCGCCAGAGAAACCTTCATTTAAATAACGTTGTGCCATTGCTGGATCCATTTCTAGGAATTCCATATTTTTATCTAATGTACGGATAAATTTCATAAGAGAAATTTCATCGCCTTCCGCGCGTCGTGCATTAATTGCAGAACGTAAGAAGTCAGCGTTTGTTACTCCGCTAATTTCACTTGGATATTGCATCGCTAAGAATAGACCAGCTTGTGCACGCTCATCTACTTCCATTTCTAATACATCTTCACCGTCGATGATGATGCTACCTTGTGTTACTTCATATTTTGGGTGACCCATAATTGCAGAAGATAAAGTTGATTTACCTGTTCCGTTAGGTCCCATAATTGCATGGATTTCTCCACCTTTTACTTCAAGGTTTACACCTTTTAAAATCTCTTTGCCATCAATTGATACATGTAAATCTTTAATCGTTAATGTAGAACCAGCCATCTCTATACCTCCAATAATTCTCTATATACATTTTAAAAGTTACTAAAACATTCACATTCTCATTTTATTCTCATTCTAATCTTATATCAAATAAAATGATACTGCAAACGCTGAAAAAATGTAGAAAAATTTTCACAAATGTATATAAGTATTCCTTCATCGTACCTTATGATACACCTTTCTTCTTATTAATATAAAGAAAAAAGGGCTAAGAAAATTTAGCCCTTTTCGCCTTATTCACTTACAGGAATTACCGCACCTTTGTACTCTTTCTTAATAAAATCTTGAATTTCTTTTGAATGTAATACTTCTACAAGTTCTTTAATTTCTTTTCTATTTTCGTCACCTTTACGAACAGCAATAATATTTGCGTAAGGAGAATCTGGTCCTTCAATCGCAATTGCATCTTTTGTTGGGTTTAACTTTGCATCAATTGCGTAGTTTGAGTTAATGAATATTGCATCACCTTCATTGTTCTCATATAACTTTGGTGTAAGACCTGGTTCAACATCCGTTTTAAATTTCAAGTTTTTCGGATTTTCTACAATATCTTTTTCTGTTGCTTTTACAACATCTAAGCCGTCTTTCAGTTTAATAACGCCGCCTTTTTGCAGAAGTGCTAACATACGTCCGCGCTCTGATACATTATTACTCATAATTACTGTCCCGCCGTTTGGAAGGTCTTTTAAACTTTTATATTTCTTAGAGTAAATTCCCAGCGGCTCTAGATGAATTTTTCCTGCATTTACAAATTTATATCCTTTTTCTTGGATCTCTTTCTCTAAATACGGAATGTGTTGGAAGTAGTTCGCATCCAAATCTTTACTAGCTAACGTTTGGTTTGGTAGTACATAGTCTTGGAATTTTTTTATTTTTAATGTAATTCCCTTTTTCTCTAATAGTGGTTTCGCCTTTTCTAAAATAACTGCATGGGGTACGTTAGAAGCACCCACTACAAGTGTTTTCTTATCTTTTTCGCTACTACCACAAGCAGCTAATGCAAATACAAATACAGCAATAAGTGCTGAAAATAATACCTTTTTCATGTTATGACACCCTTCCTTTTTCAATATTCAAAATAGTTTTTTTATAGAAAGTCTTCGTCTGAGACGAAAACTCTTCTTCATCTTTTATCAAGCCGCTTCGTAAAGAAGTCACCAAGTACTTGAATAATAAATACAATTACAAGTACAAGAATTGTTGCCATAAGAGTTACATCGTTATTATTGCGTTGGAATCCTTCTAAATAAGCTAGTGTCCCAAGGCCGCCTGCACCAACTACTCCGGCCATCGCTGTGTAACCAACAAGTGCAATTGCCGTTACAGTAATACCCGAAATGAGTGCTGGCAAAGATTCTGGTATCAGTATTTTTAAAATAATTGTACTGGTCTTTGCCCCCATCGCTTTCGATGCTTCAATGACACCTTTATCAATTTCACGAAGCGCAATTTCAACCATTCTTGCATAAAACGGTGCTGCTCCAACAATTAATGCTGGCAGTGCAGCACTTGCTCCAAGAATGGTATCTAGAAGAAACTTCGTAAATGGAATGAGTAAAATAATTAAAATGATGAACGGGATAGAACGAAAAATATTTACAAACGTACCAATGACAACATTGATCGATTTGTTCTCCCATAAATTATCTTTTCCTGTAAGAAACAGTAATAATCCAAGAATAAGACCCAGTACAAATGTTGCCAGTGTCGCAACCGTCGTCATATATAACGTTTCTCTAGTAGCTTCTAGCATTGTATCCCAATCGATATTTTGAAGCAGATTATCCATGTGCAATCACCTCCAGCTCGACTTGCTCTTGTTGAATCGTTGCAACCGCTTTTGCAACCACATCTTCATCGCCATTTAAGTGGACAATTAAGCTTCCATACGCCCCGTTTGTCGTTTGTGCAATATTTCCTTGCAGAATGCTCACTTCCACTCCCTCTTGTTTCATTAAATCCTGTAAAACTGGTCTTTCTACTGCTTCACCAATAAATTGCAGTTTCACGACCTTTCCTTCCGGGTATTTCTCTGCTAAATGCTCAATTGCTTCATCTGCATCTTCAGAATCTGTTATTTGCTTAACGAAGCGCTTTGTAATATCTTGTTGCGGATTACGAAATACATCCAACACGCTGCCGCTTTCAACAATCTTTCCTTTTTCCATAACAGCAACACGGTTACAAATTTTTTGAATAACATGCATTTCATGTGTAATGAGTACAATTGTTAACCCAAGACGCTTATTAATATCGAGAAGCAAATCTAAAATTTGATCTGTCGTTTCTGGATCTAATGCCGACGTTGCTTCATCGCACAATAAAACTTTCGGATTATTTGCTAACGCTCTCGCAATACCGACGCGTTGCTTTTGTCCACCACTTAGCTGAGATGGATACGCATCTCCTCGTCCTTCTAAACCAACAAGACGAATTAACTCATCTACACGCTGACTTCGTTTCTCTTTTGTCACCCCAGCAATTTCAAGCGGGAAAGCAATATTCTCACGAACAGTTCGTGACCAAAGTAAATTGAAGTGTTGGAAAATCATTCCAATTTCTTGACGTGCTTCTCGAAGTTCCTTACCTGTAATTGCCGAAATCACACGCTCTCCAACCGTAATCTTTCCAAACGTCGGCTTCTCCAATTGATTAAACAAACGAATTAACGAACTCTTTCCGGCACCGCTATAACCGATAACCCCGAAAACCTCGCCTTTTTCTATTTGTAAATTCGCATCATCCACAGCGATAACATCACCGTGTTTAGAGCGATATATTTTCTTTACATTTTCTAAAATGATCATAGATGTCACCCCTTTTTTAATTAAAAAGCGTATGCGGCTTGCCCAGAATGGAAGGGGGATGGAGCTTCTGACGCAGAGGCGTTTTTTTGCCTCGTAGGAAGAAGCGAAGCCACCGACCATTCTAGCCGCTGAAGCTAGATTATAAAAAGCGTATGCGGCTCTCCGCCATCACTATAAAAACGTTTTGTTGTTCAAGCGTCCTCCTTACACCGAAACAACAAAAAAACCTTTCTGCTTTAAAATGAGCAGAAAGGTTTATATACATAAATTACCATTATCCTTTCCTCTCATCTCTCAAAGCATTCGCTTTGCAGGAATTGGCACCATTTCAACATAAGTTGACGGTTGCCGGGTTTCATAGGGCACAGTCCCTCCACCACTCTTGATAAGAGAAAATCAGATATAAATTTCGTCTGATTTTATCGTTATGAAGTTTTCGTTATTTTATGTTTTGAATTGTATCAACGCATGAAATAGATGTCAACAGAAATTTTTAGCAAAAAAATAAACTTTCTGAAAGTTAAGCACCTACTCTTAACGGTTTACAAATATGAAATACGGATTCTAATAATAACATCGTTCGATATGTCCCTCTATATGTAATCGCATTTCGGCGCAATAATGACTGCAAGCGAACTTGTCCTGTAATTAATAACCGCAAATCTGTTTCTTGAAAACAAACAATTTCTTCTGTTCCAACCGCACCATTTATAAGTTCAATTTTCTCTCTTGAAATATTCAATGAATAACATTCATCTTGGAAAGTAAAACAAACAACTTTTTCAAATTGTGGTAATAGTGGTTCTAAGTGATATTGCGTATTGGCATATGTTACAAATGATTGAAGCAGTGAATACAATTTCATCTTTATCACACTCCCCATATCACGCTTTACATATTACCATTCCATTTTTATCACGCACTCTCCTGTATCATTCTCTCGACAAAAGCTGTACAAAAAACCATTTATTTCTTACTATTTCCCAAGAAATATGTCGAGGCGGCAAAATTTTTGCCGCCTATTGTAATTCCATATATAAATATTCCACAGATTGAAATGCGTATATTTTCTTTACAAGTTGGTTCTTCTCAAATATAAGTAAACATGGAACACTTTCAATTTGATACTCTCGCGCAAAATGCGGTGCATAATTTACATTTAGCATTCCAATTTCTAAATGAGGCAACGTTGCCTCAACAACCGTTAGCATTTTTTTTGCAAGCTGACACGTACCACACATTAGCGTATATACATATAACACCGTTTTTTCTTTGTCTCTAACTGCAACTTCTGCTTCATATCCTGTCCAATCGATCATTGTACCCTTCCTTACCGTAAAAATTCTGTATAGACGTCAATGTCAGCTCCCCATAAAACGTTCGCTAAATGAGATGACGGTGCAGTTGCAACCTCTCGATACGAACGATCAATGTAAATATGTTCAGCATGTGGAAATTCTCGGCGAAACTGTTTGCGTAATTTCTCTCCTGCATCATCTGCATCCACAAGAACATACACTTCTTTATCATAAAGCTGGTCAATGAGTTCATCCATTTTCGACAAACCAATTGTACCATTTGTACAAACAATTTCCACCGGTTCTCTAATAATCGTTTCGATCTTTCTCTTATCTGACTTACCTTCAACAATAATTACTTTTTCCACATAGACCACTTGGCATCACCCGATCACCATATACTATGATACAACCTTGCCTTTAGTATATAGTATATTCGATATTTTAATGTTGTTTCCTGTTTATTTTTGTGATTAAAAGCGGAAGCGGCTTGGGCAGAATGTGAGGGGGATGGAGCTTCTGACGTAGAGGTGCTTTTTACCTCGCAGGAAGAAGCGAAGCCACC
>NZ_KB910994.1 GCF_000383235.1 Bacillus sp. 123MFChir2 | reverse complement strand
GATGGTTTGTAACCATTTCTTATATACCTTTTTTGTATTCTTATTGCTTTCTTCCAATGAAGCAATAAGAATACGAAGTTTCGTTGCGATCTGGTTTCGTAACAAAGAAATCATTTCTTTTGGTAGTTTTTCTTGTAGTCCGAGTCCACGACGTGCAATCGTAAACGCGGCCGTTTCATGAACATAAAAACATGCCATGTACTCGCTTGCTCCCTTTGTTTTAATCTTTGCATGTGGCAGAAAAAGGCCCTGACCGCTTTACGCATAGCCAGATGCTCTCGCCACCCTAAAAAAGAAAGAGGGTTTTTATGTTGGTTTTTAAATTGTATTTATATACTACCATACATTGCTTGCAGTGCAAGGTTTATGCTTTGCTTCTATTATACATATATTGTCCAACTAATAGCTTCACAACATGCACAAACAAATCCGTCCGATCTACATAATTGTTTGTAAAAATACCGATTGCTCCTTCATTGCTGCGGATATCACGTTGCTTCGTATAGTCTTCCATCACTTCACTTAATTCTTTTCCTTCTTCAAGAGGCTGAATCAACTCATCTGGCAGTTTCATGCGTGCTCCGCCTGCTGTAAATAGCTTACCCTCTTTCGTCGCTAAAGCACCCCAGTTACACATAAACAAGCCCTGGTCTGTATGCATCACGCCGCCTTCTAAACCAATTCCAATATCCGCTTTCCCTTCTGTTAATGCTAATTTTGCACGGTTACTTGCACCTTGCAGCGTTTCTTCATCAGAAAATGGTTGCGCGGACACATGAGACGGGACAGATAGTGAAATAATCTCTGCTTCTGCAAGCACTTCCCTAACAGCATTTACTTTCACTTTGTTTTTCGATCCAACTGCTACTTTCACGTTTTCACCTCAAAATTTAAAAAGAAAAGGTCGCATTCGGCCTGTCTATATTAAACATTTTCTTTAATTGTTTCAAATGTTGTTTTATCTGTTGCTTTTACTAATTGAATCAGCAATTCTTTCGCTGCTGCATAGTCATCAATATGTAAAATTGAAGCGTGTGTATGAATGTAACGAGCACATACACCAATCACCGCAGATGGTACACCAGAGTTACTTGTATGTACGCGTCCTGCATCTGTACCGCCTTGTGATACGAAGTATTGATATGGAATGTTATGTGTTTCCGCTGTATCTAAAATAAATTCACGAATGCCGCGGTGCGTTACCATAGAACGATCATACAAGCGAAGGACAGCACCTTTTCCAATTTGACCAAACTGTGTTTTATCTCCTGATGCATCGTTCGCTGGGCCTGCATCTAACGCGTAGAAAATATCAGGCTGAATCATATTCGCAGCTGTTTGTGCACCGCGAAGGCCGACTTCTTCTTGCACTGTTGCACCAGAATATAGTGTATTTGGCAGTTTTTCATCTTTTAATTCTTTCAATAACTCAATCGCAAGACCGCAGCCATAACGATTATCCCAAGCTTTCGCCATTATTTTCTTTGGATTTTTCATCGGTGTAAACGGACAAATTGGTACAATTTGCTGACCAGGTTTCACACCAATTTCATTTGCTTCCTCACGGCTATCTGCACCAATATCAATTAACATGTTTTTTATATCCATTGGTCTGTTACGTTGTTCATCACTTAATAAGTGCGGAGGAACAGACCCTACTACACCGATAATCGGGCCGTTGTCTGTCATAATTTGTACACGCTGTGCTAGTAATACTTGACTCCACCAGCCACCTAATGTTTGAAAACGAACCATTCCGTTTTTCGTAATTTGCGTTACCATAAAGCCGACTTCGTCCATATGGCCAGCTACAAGAACGCGCGGACCATTTTCGTCACCCTTTTTTAAACCGAAGATACTCCCTAAACGATCTTGTACAATTTCGTCTGAGTATTTACTCAGTTCTTGCTTCATAAAACGACGTACATCATGTTCAAATCCTGAAGCACCTTGCAGTTCTGTTAACGTACGAAATAGTTCCATTGTCTCTTTATTCATTGCGGTACCCTTCCTTCAATCCAGTTATAGAATCACTCCTTTTATTGTAACGAAATTTTCGAAATCTTTCTAGTTTCTTCTTTTTTTGTGTAATTTGATTTATACTTATGGGGAAAACTTTAACAGGATAGAGGTGAATGTATGAACTGGAAAAGCTTACTAGCGGGTGTTGGTTTAGGTTTTGCAGCTGGATATGTTGTTGCAAATAAAGTACAAGAACAATCCCACATTTCTTCTGAAAAAGCATTAAAAATGGTAAAACAAGCATTAAGTCATAAAGGTGAACTTACAGGTTCTTGGGTACATATGGTTCCTGAGACGTTTGAAAAATATGATGTTACTTACGATGTATACCGTGGTGGTATTACAACGTTACTACACGACGTACAAGAACGATTTGAATTTTTAGTAGATGCAAAAACAGGTACAATTTTAGAAGTAAACGTTGCTTAATACGATGTGCAGATTGGCTTTAACTAGCTAGCACCAAAAGGCTTGGATTATATGTAAATCCAAGCTTTTTATTTATATGTCTTTTCATAAACAAAATTTTGCTAACTGCTCACCCCAAGATGATAATTCCGTCTCTACAAAACCTGCCTTTTGATAAGCAAATTTTGCTGCAAGATTTTCAGGATGATACCCAATCATAATAAGTGGAATATTTCTATCATTCATTCTCCTTATTTCTTCAATAACCAATTTTATAGCATGTACTCCTATTCCTCTCCCTTGGAATCCTTTATCAACCATCAGTCTGTAAATCCAATAATTATGATCGTCGCCGTCTATGCCAAACATAGTAAAGCCTACGATTTTGTTATCAAGATATATTCCTTTTGCATAAAAATTGTCTAGAAACTGCACTTCTGCAATTGAATACAAATTGGAAGCAATAAATGGTTGTTGTTCTTGATCCACTGATAATTGAATCGCATCTTCCCAATTCCTCTTATCGATCTTTTTCAATGACATATGTTTCATATATAATGCTCCTTTACAAGAATATCCCCATAATCTTCTTGTCGATTTCGTATGTTTAAATCGTTACACAATCATTTCAAAAGACCAAATTGAATCGTGATTTGGTCTACTAATTCGTATACAATTTACATCGTTTCTGTACCTTTTGTTATATTCTTTCGATAATAGTTGCCGTTGACATCCCATGTCCGATACAAATTGTAAGTAAGCCGTATTTTCCGCTTCTTCTTTCTAATTCATGAAGCAGCGATGTCATCAATTTCACGCCTGTTGCTCCGAGCGGGTGTCCCAATGCAATCGCACCGCCGTTCACATTTACTTTATGTAAATCTGCTTCTAGTTCTTTTTGCCACGCAAGAACGACAGAAGCAAATGCCTCGTTAATTTCGACTACGTCCATATCATGAATTGTTAAGTTTGCTTTTTGCAGTACTTTTTTCGTCGCTGGAATAACGCCGTCTAGCATTATTGTCGGATCTGAACCAACTACAACTTGATTCACAATCCGTGCCCGTGCTTGAAGCCCTAACTCTTTCGCTTTCTCACTATCCATTAACAAAATAGCCGCTGCTCCGTCACTAATTTGACTCGCATTTCCTGCTGTAATGGATCCGTTCTCTTTAAACACCGTCTTTAAATTTGCTAACGCTTCAAGAGAAGTAGTTGCTCTTGGTCCTTCATCATTTGTAACGAGTATTGCATTCCCCTCTTTATCGATCCCATTTACTGGGACAATTTCACGTTTAAAATACCCTGCTTCTATCGCCTGTAGTGCACGTTGATGACTTTCATAAGCGTAGCTATCTAGCTGCTCTCTTGTAATTCCATATTTTTCAGCAATTAGTTCTGCCGACACACCTTGATGTACAAATTCATATTTTGCATGAAGACTACTCGGAATCGTATTTGCATTTCCATCACTTAAAATGGGTACTTTCGTCATATGCTCAACACCAGCGGCAATGGTAATATCCATATCACCAGATTTAATTTCTTGCCCTGCAAAATGGATTGCTTGTTGCCCCGAGCCGCATAGACGGTTAATCGTTACAGCAGGAACAGTAATTGGAAAACCCGCTTCTAAAGCAGCAAGTCTCCCAATATTAAAGCCTTGCTCAGCAATTGGCGTCACACACCCCATGACAATATCTTCTACCATTCCTTTTTCGATATTAGCACGCTTTATTACTTCATCCAGCGCCACTGCTGCAAGTTGCACTGGATGGATTTCACGAAATGCACCATTTCTTTTTCCAACTGGTGTACGTACCGCTTCAACAATTACAACTTCTCGGTTCATATTCTCTCGCCTACTTTCCCTTTTTCATAATTATAGAAACCTTTTCCTGTTTTCCTTCCAAGATGTCCTGCCTCTACCAATTTCACAAGCGTTTGCGGAGCACGGAATCTATCACCAAACGCTTCACTTAAACCTTGACTTGCAAATAGCATTGTATCTAATCCAACATAATCCGCTAACTCAAACGGCCCCATTGGATAGTTCAAACCAAGTTTAATCGCTTTATCAATTTCTTCTTTACTGCCTATCCCTTCTTCATACATACGCATGCACTCTAACAAATGCACCGCAATTGCTCTTGAAGTGACAAACCCTTGCATATCTTTTACAACGACGGTCTCTTTTCCAATCCCTTCTGCTAACTCTTTCACCGCTTGTATCGTCGTTTCTGCTGTATCAACTCCTCTCACAATTTCAATTAATTTCATAACAGGTGCTGGATTAAACCAATGCATCCCCAATACCTTTTCTGCGCGATTTGTCGCACTTGCAATCGCCGTTACACTTAATTCAGATGTATTTGTTGCCAGAATAGTAGAAGGGGAAGCATAGCTATCTAGCTGTTTAAAAATCTCTTTTTTCAACTGTAAATTTTCTGGAGCAGCTTCAATAATAAGCTCGACATCTGTACATGCTTCCTCTAGCGTTATAGTAGACACGATATTCTCAAGAACTTGCTGTTTATCTTCTTCGCTCATCCGCCCAGCTTTCACGAAACGTGTTAAGCTTACTGTGATTCCTTTGTATGCTTTTTGTATACTTTCTTCTGATACATCATACATTTTCACGCACTTTCCGCCCATCGCTAATGCCTGAACAATACCACTTCCCATAATCCCAGTGCCAATTACCGCAATATTTCGAATCATTATTTTCCTCCCCTTTCATTACAAACCCATACTTTTCGCAATAATATTTTTCATAATTTCATTCGTCCCTGCGTAAATGGTGCTTACTGGAATGTCTCTATATCTCCTTGCAATCTCGTATTCTTCCATATACCCATACCCACCGTGCAATTGCATACACTCCGCCGCTATTTTCTTCGCAATGTCTGTAATCCACCACTTTGCCATCGACACTTTCGTCACAATGTTTTCACCTTGCATATGCGCTGCAATACATTCATTCACAAACGTGCGGCCAATTTCAATTTCTGTATACATTTCAGCAAACCTAAATTGGACAGTCTGAAAATCACTAATACTTTTCCCAAATGCCTTTCGTTCTTTTACATAATCCTTTGTTAAACGAAGCATTACTTCCGCCGCTGTTATGGCCGCAATTGCGACAACGAGGCGCTCTTGCTGTAATTTGTCCATTAAATAATAGAAACCTTTTCCTTCTTCCCCTAACAGATTAGAAGCGGGAACTTTCACATCTTCAAAAATAAGTTCCGCTGTATCTTGACTATGCAAGCCAACTTTTTCTAGTTTTCTCCCTCTCTTGAATCCTTCCATTCCTCTTTCTAAAACGAGTAAACTAATTCCTTTATGCGCCGGCTTTACAGTTGTATCTGTCTTACAAACAACAACGACTAAATCTGCATGAATCCCATTTGTTATGAATGTTTTTTCACCATTCACAATATAATGATCCCCTTCTTTTCGCGCCGTTGTACGGATAGCAGCTAAATCAGAACCAGCTCCCGGTTCTGTCATCGCAATAGCTGTAATATATTCACCGCTCACACACTTTGGAAGCCATCGTTTCTTTTGCTCTTCTGTTCCATATGCCGTCAAATATGGAACGACAATATCGTTATGTAAACCGATCCCTACTAAACTAGAACCAACCTTTTCTAGTTCTTCATTAATTACTACAGAGTATCCAAAATCAGCTTCAGCTCCGCTGTACTTCCCTTCTACCACCGGACAAAGAAATCCGTTCTCCCCCATCTTTCTCCAGAAGGACCGCGGAATGATCCCGTCTTTCTCCCACCGGTTATAGTGCGGATATGCTTCCTTTTCTAAAAATTTACGGAAAGCATCACGGAAAATGTGATGCTCTTCCTCCAAATAAGGATGTTTCATCGTATTTTTTTCACCTCCGCCTCTTGATTACGTAAAATAAACTTTTGAATTTTCCCGCTCGCATTTCTCGGCAGCTGCTCCGTAAATACATACCGGCGCGGACGTTTATAATCAGCGAGTTTATCGCTTTGTTTACAATATTCATCTAATAGTTCTTCTGTAAGCAATCCGTCCTTCGAAACAACATATGCAACGACGCGTTGTCCCCACAGGGCATCCTTCTCCCCTAATACCGCAACATCTAACACACCTTCATGCGTGTACAAAAAGTCCTCTACCTCGCGCGGATAAATATTCTCTCCGCCGCTCACGACCATATCATCAACGCGATCGGCTACGTATAAATACCCATCTCTATCGACATAACCTAAATCCCCTGAATGATACCAACCTTTATATAAGGCCTTTTCCGTCGCTTCTTGCTTGTTATGATAACCCGCCATCACACATGGACCTCTCATAATAATTTCTCCAATTTCATATGGAGGTAACACATCATCTGGCTCTGACGGCCCATCATCGTTCGGGCGGACAACGCGAATTTCGTGATTATATCCAGCTTTCCCTGCCGAGCCAATTTTCGAAAGTTGCTCATGCTCCCGTAAAAATGTAACGGCTGGTCCCATCTCTGTCATTCCGTAAGCTTGTATTAACGAAACATTCAACTTTTCATCGCAAGCTTTTATAAGTGCAGGGGCCATCGAAGCCGCTCCGTATAAACCATATTGAAGCGATGATAAATCATACTGCGCTAAATCTTCCTGCAGCAGCATATTCCACATTGTCGGTGCAGCAAACATAACTGTCACCTTTTCATTTTGAATCGTCTTTAAGACAAGCTTTGCATCAAAATGATGAAGAATGATATTTGTCGCACCGCTATGTACTCTTGGGATAAAACAACAATGAAGCTCCGCACAATGAAACATCGGCGCTGTCACAAGACCGCGGCTATTTTCCGTGTAATGTAAATAAGCAACGCCCATTAAGCTTTGCTCGAGAATTTCCCGGTGGCGATGAAGCACACCTTTTGGCTGCCCTGTCGTTCCACTCGTATACATAATGGAACAAATGTCATCTTCATTGACTTCTACTTTTTCAAAATGTGGCGTAGCATTTGCTACTTTTTCTTCATAAGAAACAGAAAATGATGGTTCATTTTGATCGATGTACCAAAACTGAATGTGAGGAAATTGTGTATAAATGCTTTGTACTTGAGAGGATATTTGCTGTTCAAAAAGTACGATTTTAGGAGAAGCGTCTTCTAATATATAGGTAAGTTCTTGCGGTTTTAAACGAAAATTAATTGGATTAAATATAGCTCCTATTTTGGCACAAGCAAAACATGTCGTCGCCAGCGCACTACTATTAAAAAGAAATGTCGAAACACAGTCACCTTTTCGGATGCCGCTTTGCTGAAGCGCATGAGCGAGTTTATTTACCTGCTCACTCCACTTAGCATACGTCCAGCGAATCTGCTTTTCAGGCTCAACAATCGCTTCCTTATTCGGGTAATTTCCAGCCGTAAATTCTAGTAGTTTTCCAATAGTCATATACACGATATCTCCTCCTATTCATTAAAGCGTTTTCATTTTTCCGCTATCTTCCTATTAAAAACAAGACAACTCGGGAATTATTATAACAATTTTCAGAATGTTTTACAGGTGAATCTTTCGACAAATATATAACTCTATATTTGTCGAAAGATAAATCGCGGCTATGCAGAATACTACATGTCAGCTACTGGCCTGCTCCAATGCGCGGCCAGATGCTTAATTCGCTCTATATGTATTGCTTCCAGGAAGTTTCTTAATGTTACTCCAGGCCTCAATCGCTTCTTTACGAGTTTTCCCTTTATTATTTGGATCAGCGAAAAAGGCACGAGTAAATTGATTGTATTCAAATTGAGGAGCAATGTCTTTCCTATATGCTGGATCTTTCTTACGCTCTTCTTCTTCATACCAAGCAGTTACAACATCACGATACGTTTTTCCTATATTATTTTTAAAATAGTTTTGGATATAAGTAGAAAAATGAAACTTTGGAATTACTGCCTTGAAAAAGGCTCTTACGTCCTGACTACAGCGATGATTTTCCGTAATGACTGTATCAAGACTTAAGTTCGCTTGTGTCTGGGACTGCGTCTTACTTTTTGGCTTTCTTAATGCTTTTTTGATCTCTCCGGTCTGAAGAAATGTTTCAATTCTATCTGTAATCTCTATCTTAGAACCAGATGCGCTCATTCCATGTTCCCTGCAAAATGATTGCAGTTCTTCTTTCAGCCAGTAATAATCTTTGAAATCTTGAATCGAAATATCTTTTGTAAGATTCGGTCTCACTATTAACACCTCCACATACACTTTATTTTAGAACATAGGTTCGTTATTTGCAATTCAACCTAACGAAGAATTAGCTTGTTTTAATCAAAATTCATTAAAACAAACTCTGAACATATTTTACATATACACAATTTAAGCCTTTGCTAATCTCCGCTCTTTTTTCGGGGAATAACTCATTCCCGCAAACACGAGAAAAATGCCGAGAAGTTGATACAGATCAGGACGGTAATGCAAAATCGTAACATCCAGTAAAATTGCAACAACCGGATCAACAAAGACTAGAATCGCAATTGTTTGAGCCTTTAAATCTCGCAAACTACTGAAGAATAAATAAAATACAAATCCAGTATGAACAAATCCTGTCACAAGGATATAAAACCAATTTTCAGCGGTAAGATTCACAAACTTTGACCAATCCACAAATGGAATCAATATGATAACACCGAGGCTCGTTTGAATCACGGTTGTTAACAACGGACTAAGTGTTTGAATTCCCTTTCCTGTAATGGAAGTCAGCGCATAGAAAAGTGCTGCAGCAAATGCCCATAGTACACCTGTGGATAAAAATTCGGAAACGGTTGTATGTTGATGAATCCCTCCAACTAACAATGTACCTACAAAGCACATAAAGAAAAAAAATAAACCTGTTCCTGTTATTTTTTCTTTAAAGATCACAGAACCTAAAAGAAGCACAATAACAGGTGCTAAATGATAAATCGATATCGCGACAGTAATGGGCATAACTTCAATGGAACGAAAGAAAAAGACCCAGTTTATAATAAGAAACAAACCACATAATAAGGAAAGTCCATACTCGCGGCGTGGCGTAAAGTTTTCCTGTTTCGTTGTGAATGTGCGAAAAAGCCATATTCCTCCTAACAAAACACATGCACAGAGGCATCTTACAAAAACCAATTCAATTGATGGAAGACCTGTTTTAATCGAAAATAGACCGATAGAACCAAAGATAGCCATAGAAGCGACAAATTTTAATTTCGCATACATGTAAATCCTCCTAAAGTAGTAATAGTTATAACGACTATTGTTTTGTGCGAAAAAACAGCTTTATAATAAGCTGTTTTTCCCTGTCATAACATGAATTAAATCTTCCCTTTTCTTCCATAGCTCATCTAACTTTTCAGGACCGAACGCAGTTGTAATTTCTTCGACCATAATATCATGGCGAATGTATTCAGTAGCAATTAGAACGAGCGCAGGATCAGTTGACTTCACAGCCCATTCTGAACCTCTGTCGCTAAACTTGGCAATTAATGCTTCTTCTTCATCTCGAACGAGAATCGTCAAATACCCGCCCATACGTTTACTCACAATGTCCGGTGCCATATAGTTGTGATGATATGTGTTTCCTAGCGTCTTATCTTCAGCTCCAAATAAAACTGTAAAAATAGGAATCGATCCTTCTTTCTCTCGAACAGCTTTTTCAATGTCTTTCACAATAGGAGACCAAATCGATAGCCAAAGTTCTTTTTTAGCAGATCGAATCATCGAAAGCATTTCTTGAACAATATGTTCATACTGAACAATTCTCGTGACAACATCTATCTTTTGATCACTTTCTAACGTGGTAAGAGACGATTCTAGCACTTCTAATGACGCATCCATCTCTTCTTTCAAACGAGCAAGCAACAGCTTCGGTTCAACAGGTTTATAAACAATCGGATCAGAAGGAACAGTTTGAATCGCTCCTTTATCAAGCAATTTTCCTAACACCTCATAAATCATGGAGCGCGGAACACCGGAACGTTTACTTAATTCATAGCCAGTGATGGCGGGTGCTTTTAATAAACCGATGTACGCCTTACATTCGTATTTTGAAAATCCATGTTTTTGCAATTCAGTAATTGCTTTCTCTTCCATAAATCCTCCTCAAGAGTCGTTATTATATTAACTACTATAAAACATCCATATTTAAATGTCTATATTTTCAGACTTATCTCGAAACACAAAAAAGTATCAGTCAGCATTAATCTGTACCCTTTGTAAAGGACATTTAAAAAAAGCCTAGGCAGTTTTAAGAAGATGCTCCCTGAATTGAATAGGGCTCATCTTTTTTAAATTCCATTGGCATCTGTCGTGATTGTAATATTTCATATATTGCTTTATTTCATGTTTTAGTTCAGCTAGGCTTGTACATGATTTAATAAAGGCTTCGTCTTTAAAATGTCCAAAGAATGATTCTTGAGGAGCGTTATCCCAACAGTTCCCCTTTCTTGACATTGATTGAAGTAGCCCTAGTTTTTTTACTAACTTTTGGAAGCTTGGGTGTGTATAGTGAACTCCTTGATCTGAGTGAATTAAGGCATCTTTTGTCTTCTTAAACTTTCTGTTTTTCTTTAACCTTAAAAGGGTA
>NZ_KB910993.1 GCF_000383235.1 Bacillus sp. 123MFChir2 | reverse complement strand
TCACTCCCTGGTGCCGCTGTTACTGCCATCCAAATCGATGGCGTATTACACGAATTTTCGACAGTTGAGGGCGTAGTAGAAGATGTTACAACGATCATCTTAAACTTGAAAAAGTTAGCTCTCAAAATCTACTCTGAAGAAGAGAAGACGCTCGAAATCGATGTACAGGGCGAAGGTATTGTCACAGCTGCTGATATTACTCACGATAGTGATGTTGAAATCTTAAATCCAGATTTATACATTGCGACGTTAGCAAAAGATGCGCATTTCCGCGTGCGCTTAACTGCAAAGCGTGGCCGTGGGTATACGCCAGCTGATGCAAATAAAAGCGAAGATCAACCAATAGGTGTAATTCCTATTGATTCTATTTATACTCCAGTATCACGTGTGACTTACCAAGTGGAAAAGACACGTGTTGGACAAGTGGCAAATTATGATAAGCTTACGCTTGATGTATGGACGGATGGAAGCATCGGGCCAAAAGAAGCTATCTCTTTAGGTGCCAAAATCTTAACAGAGCATTTAAACATCTTTGTTGGTTTAACTGACGAAGCACAAAATGCTGAGATTATGGTCGAAAAGGAAGAAGATCAAAAAGAAAAAGTTCTGGAAATGACAATTGAAGAACTTGATCTTTCTGTTCGTTCTTATAATTGCCTAAAACGTGCAGGTATTAACACTGTACAAGAGCTTGCGAATAAAACTGAAGAAGATATGATGAAAGTTCGTAACTTAGGACGTAAATCTTTAGAAGAAGTTAAGCATAAGCTAGAAGAATTAGGTTTAGGCTTACGTAAAGACGACTGAGGATTTAAATTCATCAACGAAGGAGGGAAACTACGAATGGCATACAGAAAATTAGGCCGTACAAGTGCGCAACGTAAAGCTATGTTACGTGACTTAGCTACTGATTTAATTATCAACGAGCGCATCCAAACGACAGAAACTCGTGCAAAAGAACTTCGTTCTGTAGTGGAAAAAATGATCACTTTAGGTAAACGCGGAGATCTTCATGCTCGTCGTCAAGCAGCTGCTTACATTCGTAATGAAGTTGCTAATGCTGAGACTGGTCAAGATGCATTACAAAAATTATTCGCTGATGTAGCTCCACGCTATGCTGAGCGTCAAGGCGGATACACTCGTATTGCAAAAATTGGTCCACGTCGCGGTGACGCTGCACCAATGGTAATTATCGAGTTAGTATAATGTTAAGCAAAAGGGCAGGACAGTACTTTTTAAGTAACTGGTCATGGCCCTTTTTTTTTAAGTATAGAAGAAAACGTTTATTTGGCTGAATAATGGAAGAGGGTGTCCACAAGTGAAAAGAGAGAAGCTTCGTGCTGAGAACATATCATTTCAATATCCTCAAACTGCTTCTTACGCCCTGCGTGACGTTTCATTCTCTTTATATGAAGGAGAATGGGTATCTATTATTGGGCAAAATGGGTCAGGGAAATCAACGCTTGCAAAATTATTAAATGGTTTGTTTTTACCATTATCAGGAACAATTACTGTAAATGAAACGCTCGTTCTATCAGAAGAAACTGTATGGGATATTCGAAAACAGATTGGAATGGTTTTTCAAAACCCGGATAATCAATTTGTCGGAACAACTGTACAGGATGATGTCGTCTTTGGGCTTGAGAATGCCGGAATGCCTAGGGAACTAATGGTAGAACGTATGAAACATGCTTTGGAGCTCGTGCGAATGGAAGAGTTTCAAGATGAAGAACCTCATTATTTATCGGGTGGTCAAAAGCAGCGCGTTGCAATTGCCGGCGTACTAGCACTCCAGCCGTCTATTTTAGTATTAGATGAGGCAACATCTATGCTTGATCCCCAAGGCCGTAAAGAAGTAGTAGAAACGGTAAGGGACCTTGTTCGCACGAAGGGAATTACAGTTCTTTCGATTACTCATGACTTAGAAGAAGCAGCGCAGTCTGATCGTATTATTATTTTAAATCGCGGAGAATTACTAGAAGAGGGAACACCAGAACACATTTTTCAATCACCGAAAATGCTGCAAGAAATCGGTTTAGACGTACCATTTTCAGTGAAAATGGCAGAATTATTGAAAAGCAGTCAAATTCCTTTACAATCAATGCATCTTACAATGGAAAGTTTGGTGAGCGAACTTTGGAGATTACATTCCAAAAAGTAGAGCATCGTTATCAATATAAAACCCCATTCGAAAAACGAGCCATTTACGATATAGATATTTCGCTTCCTAGTGGTGGCTATTATGCTATTATCGGTCATACAGGGTCGGGTAAGTCAACGATGATTCAACATTTAAATGGCTTATTGCAACCAACGAGTGGTGCTGTTCAAATTGGGGAATATAGCATTTCATCTCAAAAGAAAGCGAAAAAATTAAAACCTCTTCGAAAAAAAGTAGGAGTTGTTTTTCAATTTCCAGAACATCAGTTATTTGAAGAAACTGTAGAAAAAGATATTTGCTTTGGGCCTTTAAATTTTGGTGTATCTGAAGAAGCGGCGAAACAAAAGGCAAAGGATGCCATTCGATTAGTTGGGCTATCAGAGGAGCTATTAGAACGATCTCCGTTTGAGTTAAGCGGTGGACAAATGAGACGCGTTGCTATAGCGGGTGTACTAGCGATGGAGCCGGAAGTATTAGTATTAGATGAACCAACGGCAGGACTTGATCCTAAGGGCCAAAATGAGCTTATGGAGATGTTCTATCATCTTCACAAGCAAAAAAATCTTACGGTGATTCTTGTGACACATAATATGGAGGATGCGGCAAAATATGCAGACAACATTGTTGTGATGCATAAAGGAACGGTCTTTTTGCAAGGAACATCAGAAGAAGTCTTTACGCATGCAGATGAACTTGAACAAATTGGTGTATCTCTTCCGATGTCGCTAAAGTATAAGCGAGAAATTGAAGAGAAATTAGGAATCTCTATACCGAAAGCCACCTTGTCTTTAGAAGATTTAGCGGATGAAGTCATACAACTGTTTAGAAAAGGTGGGGATTCATCATGCAGCAGTTAATTATTGGAAGATACATTCCGGGAGAATCTGCTATTCATAGACTGGATCCTCGTACAAAACTGTTAATGGTCTTTTTATATGTATTTATTGTATTTTTAGCAAATAATGCAATTTCATACGGTCTGCTATTTTTGTATGCACTCATTGCTTTGTTTTTTGCAAAAGTGCCGATTCGTTATATTCTTTCTGGGTTAAAGCCTATTTTATGGATTTTTTTATTTACGTTCTTTCTGCACATTTTTACAACAAAAGAAGGTGCTGTACTCGTTCAATTTGGATGGTTTTCTATATATGAAAAAGGACTGGAGCAGGGGATTTATATTTCTATTCGGTTTTTTGTCATTATTTTAATGACGACCCTATTAACATTAACGACAACACCAATTGAAATTACAGATGGCCTAGAGACATTGTTGCATCCATTAAAACGCATAAAAGTTCCTGTTCACGAAATTGCACTTATGATGTCTATTTCCTTACGCTTTATTCCAACTTTGATGGATGAAACAAGTAAAATTATGAAGGCGCAAGCTTCTCGAGGTATAGACTTTGCAGGTGGTCCAATGAAAGATAGGCTGAAAGCGATTATTTCGTTACTTGTACCACTATTTATTAGTGCATTTAAACGTGCAGAAGACTTAGCAATTGCAATGGAAGCACGAGGTTATCAAAGCAACGGATACCGTACAAAATTCCGGCAGTTAGAATGGAAATGGATTGATACATTGACGCTCTTAAGCCTATTTGCTTTAGCGTGTATTTTAATTTTAGTTCGATCGTAATGGAGAGTATAAGTATGGAAAGAATAAAATGCACAGTTTCGTATGATGGAATTAATTTTTGTGGATATCAAATTCAACCGAATCAACGTACTGTTCAACAGGAGATAGAGAAAGCCTTGCAAAAGGTGCATAAAGGGGAGGCTGTTCGTGTACAAGCATCAGGAAGAACAGATTCCAACGTTCATGCCAAAGGTCAGGTGATTCATTTTGATACGCCGTTATCATTAACGGGAGAGCAATGGATGGCAGCTTTGAATACAATGCTGCCAGATGATATTGTTGTGGAGCAGGCTGAGAAAAAAACGTTAGATTTTCATGCAAGGTATGGCGTTGTAAAAAAAGAATATCGCTACCGTGTATTATTATCGAAAAAAGCTGATGTATTCCGTAGAAATTACGTATATCAGTATCCATATGCATTAGAAGTAGAATCTATCCGAAAAGCAATTCCTTATTTTATTGGAACACATGATTTTACTTCATTTTGTTCGGCAAAAACTGATAAAAAAGATAAAGTACGAACAATTTATGAAATAGATTTAATAGAACAAGGTGATGAGTTAGTTTTTCGCTTTGTTGGAAATGGTTTTTTATATAACATGGTTCGAATTATTGTCGGTACGCTGCTTAGCGTCGGTCAAGGGAAAATGGTTCCTGAAAGCATTTCGGACATTTTACAAAAGCAAGACCGCCGTTTTGCTGGGAAGATGGTACCGGGGCAAGGCCTTTATTTATGGGAGGTAAACTATAACAACTAATCCTGGTGTAACATTCTCTTGACATTAGAAACTCAAAAGTATATCATAACATATGGTATTGTTTCTAAAACCACGATTAGCCCCGGAAGGAAATCGTGTTTAAGATAAACAATAGATTTTTTCTATGGAAAAGATAACGAGTAGGAGGGAAACAAATGCGTACGACTTTTATGGCAAAAGCTAACGAAGTTGAGCGTAAATGGTATGTGGTTGACGCTGAAGGTCAAACTTTAGGTCGCCTTGCTAGTGAAGTAGCATCCATTTTACGTGGTAAAAACAAACCAACATTTACACCACACGTTGACACGGGTGATCATGTAATTATTATTAACGCTGAGAAAATTCACTTAACAGGTAATAAATTAAACGATAAAATTTACTACCGTCACACTAACCACCCAGGTGGACTTAAACAAAGAACAGCTCTAGAAATGCGTACAAACTACCCTGTACAAATGTTAGAGCTTGCTATTAAAGGCATGCTTCCAAAAGGACGTTTAGGACGTCAAATGTCTAAAAAATTAAATGTGTATGCTGGATCTGAGCATCCACATCAAGCACAAAAACCAGAAGTTTACGAACTTCGCGGATAATTAATTAAAGGAGGGCTTACTTTGGCACAGGTACAATACAATGGTACTGGACGTCGTAAGAGTTCAGTAGCACGCGTACGCCTAGTTCCAGGCGAAGGACGCGTTATCATTAACGGTCGTGATTTTGAAAACTATATCCCATTTGCTGCATTACGTGAAGTAGTGAAACAACCTCTAGTTGCAACAGAAACTTTAGGTAACTACGATGTACTTGTAAATGTACATGGCGGTGGATACACTGGTCAAGCTGGTGCTATCCGTCACGGTATTTCTCGCGCTTTATTAAAAGCAGATCCAGAATACCGTTTAACATTAAAACGTGCAGGTCTATTAACTCGTGACGCACGTATGAAAGAGCGTAAAAAATACGGTCTTAAAGGTGCTCGTCGTGCACCTCAGTTCTCAAAACGTTAATTTTTGTGAACTTCAAACCTCAGCCTTTTGGCTGGGGTTTTTTTATGTTCTTCAATAGTTTGTGTTAGCATCTCCTTCTTTGGAATATTTTAGTGCTACCTTCTTGTGTATGCTTCCTACTGAGAAGTTTAGACTAATACGTACATAGGGAGGTTTTAATTACTATGAATGTTATTGTGAGTCTGAAAGAAAAACAAAAAGAAAAGCAACTGAAGTATGAACGTAAAATATTGCGTGAATTATCATTACAAACACTTAGAGAAAATATTCGTAATTGCTTTTGTATGGATACATTTCATCGTCATTATGAAGATTATTGTATAGAACTCGGCATTGAGTCTTATTTATTAGGAGCTAGGTATAGTAAGTTTGGATATTATGGAGAATCGCTTTTAGATGTAAAGAACAGATCCTCTCATGAAGAAACTCAATTAACAGAAATGTTGTTTCACTTTTTGACAAGTGTGCCTTTGCGTACTTTGGAAGAAAATGAAGATGAGCAGCTATATCAATCGTGCCAGTACTTTATTAGCGCTTGGTGGAAACAAGGATATGAGAAGGGGGAGAAAAGATATCGCATGAAGCTACATTAAGAAAATCATAAACTTTCCTCTTGTCCCATATAAGTAAGTAGAGGGACTAGCTGAAGGGGGGAAGGTATGAAAAAAATTCGGATTATTTCTTTTATGTTAGCAGCGGTGGTACTCTTTTTTTTAGTAAAGCAGGAGTTTCAAATTACAAAATCATGGAGAGCATGGAACTTGCCTTTGTCTGGAAAAATTATTGTATTAGATGCTGGTCATGGTGGCCCGGATGGAGGTGCGGTTGGCGGGGGTGACATTGTTGAAAAAGATATTACACTGGAAATTACCAAAAAGGTACGAGACTATCTGCAGGAACAAGGAGCACTTGTTATTTTAACGCGCAATGGAGATTATGATTTGGCTGATAAAAGTACGAAGGGATATAGTCGACGTAAAGCAGAGGATTTAAAAAAACGCGTAGAGATTATTAATAAGTCCGATGTTGATTTTTTTGTTAGTGTACACTTGAATGCCCTCCCAAGTAGTGGCTCAAAAGGAGCGCAAACATTTTATTATCGTTCTTTAGTAGAAAACGAACGAGCGGCAAAATTTATTCAAGCTGAATTACGAACAAGTCTTGAGAATACGAACCGTTCGGCGAAAACAATTTCGCGTGTTTACTTATTGAAGCATGCGAAAACACCAGGTGCATTAGTTGAAGCTGGATTTTTATCAAATGTAAATGAAAGGTATTTATTGAACTCAGAGAAATATCAGCAAAAAGTCGCTGCTGCTATATATCGCGGGGTCTTGCGATATTTTACTGAAAAAGGAAACCCTCCTGATTAAATTAAGGAGGGTTCTTCTTTGTAACGGAGTTTTCCGAAAATATGCTATACTTACAATGAAAACGCATTTATTTCGTTTTAACGGCAATTACATGCTCGTAAGAACTTAATTTCAATTATCTTCATAACAGGGGGCGGGGCAGATTATGGTAACGAAAGAACAAGTAATGGGAGCGCTTGAAGGGATTGTAGATCCGTTTCTAAATAAAACATTAAAAGAAACAAATGCTATTAAAGAAGTGACAGTAAAACCAGAAAAAGAACATGTTAGTATTAAAGTTGCAATTGTGAAAACAGGAACAGCGGAGCAAATGCAATTGCAAGCAACAATTGTAAAATTAGTGAAAGAACTAGGAGCAGCGACAGTAGGATTGCGCTTTACAGAATTTACTGAAGAGGAACGATTACAATTTACTCCGCAAGAAGAACAGAGTGAATCTTTATTATCACCACATTCGAAAACAACCTTCTTAGCGGTAGCAAGTGGGAAAGGCGGGGTTGGAAAATCAACGGTTTCTGTAAACTTAGCAATTTCTCTTGCCCGTTTAGGAAAAAAGGTTGGGATTATTGATGCTGATATATACGGATTTAGTGTACCCGATATGATGGGAATTGAAAAACGTCCTATTGTACGCGGTGATAAAATCATTCCGGTAGAACGTTTTGGTGTGAAAGTTATTTCTATGGGATTTTTTGTAGAAGATAATGCGCCTGTTATTTGGAGAGGTCCTATGCTTGGCAAAATGTTAAATCATTTCTTCACAGAAGTAGAGTGGGGGGACTTAGATTATTTAGTATTAGACTTACCTCCAGGTACAGGTGACGTAGCGTTAGATTTGCATTCAATGCTTCCGGCATGTAAAGAAATTATTGTAACAACGCCGCATCCAACAGCAGCCTTTGTAGCAGCTAGAGCTGGTGCAATGGCACTTCGTACAGAACATGAGATTATTGGTGTTGTAGAAAATATGGCTTATTTCGAAAGTAAAGTAACTGGTGAAAAGGAATATGTATTCGGAAAAGGCGGAGGGGAAAAATTAGCAACAGAACTACAGACAGAAGTACTTGGTCAAATTCCGCTTCAGCAACCAGATTGGAATACAGAAGAATTTGCTCCATCTGTATACGATGAAGATCATAAAAATGGAGTAATCTATAAACAAATTGCTCAACAAGTAATTGAGAGAGCGGCAATTGCACAAAAATAACCCTCAGTACGAGGGTTATTTTTGTTCTTTCTTGCCTTCTTCTGATCCGCCTTCTTTTTTCTGTTCACCACCACTTTTTTGCGCCTTTTCAACGCCTTTGCTAATAATGTCGATCATTTTTGCTTGAAATAATGGACTTTCGGCAGTTTCAGTTAAGACCTGCTGTAAATATTGACGGTACTCTTTGCTTTTCATTGTTTGCATCATGATTTTTCCGACTTCTGGATTTTTCATGATTTCTATAACACCAGCTTGATAATCAGGGTCTTTTAATAAGGTTTTCATTAAATTTGTTTGTTCTTTCTCGATGCTTTTTGCAAATTTAGTGGCAAACTCAGGGTCTTTAAATACTTTTTCCCAAAATTGCTGTCCTTTCTCTGATATCATGGTATCCTCAATCGTTTTTTTTACTACAGATTCGTCTAAAATAAGAGCTTGTTTCATTTTTTCATCGGTTAGTACATCTTGGATTGCTTTTTTCCCTTGATCCGTTTTTAAAATATCAATAATCATTTTTTTTGTTTGATCATAATCTAATTGGGATTTCGCTTCTTTTTCCTGTGCGCATGCAACAATTCCGATAAAAAGGATGAAAGAGACCGAAATGAGTAGAATCCGTTTCATCAGCCGGGGCTCCTTTCACGTGTTTCTCTTTTTAATATGAATCTCTTAGAAGAATTTATACATATTGATGGCTAGCTTTTTAAAATTGACATTGTTACAATTTAGTTAGAAATATATATAATGGGGGATATGTTTGTGAATAGCCGAAATTGGGTACGACTCTTTATGACGACTTTATTTCTTGGGGGAAGCAGTACAATCTTTATCGGTTTTATTTTAGAGTGGGACAAGTATAATGATTTTTTTAAAAATTCAGACGGAAAGGAAATCTTCATGGTTTCTTTTTGGTTGCTTGGAGTCGGTTTTATTTTTAGTGTAATCAGTCAGATGGGGTTCTTTGCGTATTTAACAATTCATCGATTTGGACTGGGGATGTTTCGTTCGCCCGCTCTTTGGAATGCAATACAAATATTCTTAATTGCGTTTGTATTATTCGATTTTGTATATTTTCGCTCTGTATTAATTGCAAATGGGAACGAATCACTGGGTACAAATATTTTTGTTGCCACGGTTCTCTTTTTGTTCGGAATAATTGTTGCTTACATAAAAAGCAAGGAGACGAACAAGAAGGCGTTTGTTCCAGCGTTATTTTTTATGATCGTTGTAACTATTATTGAATGGGTTCCAGCATTGCGTATTAATGATACAAATTGGTTATATTTAATGGTTGTTCCATTGCTCATTTGTAATGCATATCAGGTTTTGATATTGCATCGTTTAATAGGACAAAAAAGCTGATTCCTATGTTGGAATCAGCTTTTATCTCGCTATTCGTGGGCAGTAAGACTCCCATCTCAAGATTAAAGTGGAATTGAAGAAGATAGGTGGGAGATAACTGTTCGTAAAAGCCCGATGGAAGTTTCACTGTATTTAATCGATAAGGATGAGTTTAATTTATGTCTTTACTTTTGGCTTTTGTATTTGAGATGAGCTGGGAGACAGGGATGTTTTCAAATCCATCTGTTTTTAATTTTTGAAGTAGCATCGGTAATGCTTGATTTGTTTGTAGTGCTGAATCAGAAGCGTGAAGTAAAATAATATCTCCTTGGTGCAAGTTTTCTGAAACGGTTGTAACAATTTTATTGACTCCAGGGTTTTTCCAATCATTTGAATTATTGCTCCAATGTACAACCGTATATCCAAGAGATTCAGCGATTTTTAATACCGTTTTATTAAAGCTACCATTAGGAGGGCGTAGGAGTTGAACTTGTTTTACTTGAAGTTTTGCAAATATGTCCTGTGCCCTTAGGAGATCCCTTCGAATTTCGTTAGCCTCTAAAGATGTATAGTCTTTATGATTGTATCCCATGCTCCCAATTTCGTGTCCGTCTTTTATAATACGCTCTACAATATCAGGATGACGTTCTGCCCATGCAGCAGAAAGGAAGAAGGTGGCGTTTTTAATCTTTTTTTCTTTTAATGTATCTAGTATAGGTAACGCTTTCTCATCTCCCCAACTAATATCGAATGTTAAAGAAACCTGTTTTTTTGTCGTGTCTCCTTTATAAATTGCTTTCGGACCAGTAGCTGTTGAAAAAGCTGATTGATACGAATATGTTTTTGCAAAAAGCAGCCATGCCGTAAAAAGGGAAAGCACAATAATAAGACTAATTTGTTTAAACTTATGTTTACTCGTTATAAAGAAGAAAAACATCGTTTCTCCGCCCCTTTGTCCAATCCTTTTCAGTTACTTATATGCAGAAGAATTAGAAAAGAGAACAAGACGATTAATATCGTAAGAAAAGGATATACTGAACGGTATGTAGATAAGAAACAGCTGAGGTGACAGAATGATTGGATTACTGATTACGGATCAGGAACAAAAGGAATTAGAATATGTACTGAAAAGAGAATTAGACGAACTATTATTTGATTTTGCAGATAAACGAATTCACCATGTTGTAAAAAAGACGATGGAAGAGCGATATAAATTGTTGTTTATTTTATTTACAAAGATAGCTTCACCTGAAGATTGTACGAGGTATATAAGAAAAAGAAGTTTTTATTAAAAAGTATTGACGATGTAGTTCTATATATGATAAATTAATATTCGTCGCTGATGAACGAATTCATCAAGCGCCAAAAAGAAGCAAAAAACATTGTTGACATAGAAAAATGAAGATGTTAACATAAGGAAGTCGCAATGAGGCGACGAACAAGTTCTTTGAAAACTGAACGAAACAAACAACGTGAAACGTCAATTTTTATTTATGATGCTAGACAAACACTTTATTGGAGAGTTTGATCCTGGCTCAGGATGAACGCTGGCGGCGTGCCTAATACATGCAAGTCGAGCGAACCGATTAAGAGCTTGCTCTTAAGAAGTTAGCGGCGGACGGGTGAGTAACACGTGGGTAACCTGCCTATAAGACTGGGATAACTCCGGGAAACCGGG
>NZ_KB910992.1 GCF_000383235.1 Bacillus sp. 123MFChir2 | reverse complement strand
TCGCGGGGTGGAGCAGCACGGTAGCTCGTCGGGCTCATAACCCGAAGGTCGCAGGTTCAAATCCTGTCCCCGCAACCAAATGGTCCCGTGGTGTAGTGGTTAACATGCCTGCCTGTCACGCAGGAGATCGCCGGTTCGACCCCGGTCGGGACCGCCATTTATATAAAGAACGAAACAATATGTTTCGTGTTTTTTTATTTACTCTAATTAAACTTATAAGACAGTCAATCTTATCCTTAGGACAACTCCTAAGGTCTTTTTTATATATTTGAAACTGAAACAAAATATAAATACAAATTGAAAATCTGACATAAAACCTCCCTCTTTTTAGGTAAGCGAGAGCATCTGGCCATGTATAGAAGCGGTTGGGGCCTTTTTCTGCCACGTGCGAAGTTTAAACAAAGGGAGAAAGCGAGTGAAGGTTCCGTTTTTTCTGCATAGCAGGGACTTAGATATCGAAAAAACAAAATGGATTTATATAAAAAATCTGTATAATAAAAAATAGAGAATACTAATAGTAAGGTGGGTGAGACTTTTGAATAAATATGAAATAACGACAATGTCTGCAGAAAAAACGCAGAATTTATCAGAAAAGCTTGGACAATTAGTTGAGGCGCAGGATGTTTTGATTTTAGAAGGGGATTTAGGTGCGGGTAAAACAACATTTACAAAAGGTCTTGCAAAAGGTCTTGGTGTAAAACGTGTTGTAAATAGCCCGACTTTCAATATTATTAAAGAATATAAAGGACGATTACCGCTGTATCATATGGATGTATACCGTCTAGCAGAAAGTGAAGAAGATTTAGGTTTTGATGAATATTTTTATGGTGAAGGTGTAACAGTGGTGGAGTGGGCCCATTTAATAGAGGCTTTCTTACCACCTTCACTTTTAAAAATTAGTTTATTCCACGAGGGAGATAGTACAAGGAAAATTCTATTAGAGCCGAGCGGAGAACGTTATATTAGATTATGTGAGGAGCTATTACAAAATGAAAGTACTAGCAATTGATACTTCTAACTATGTGATGGGAGTTTCTCTTATTGATGGAAATACTGTTGTAGGAGAGATCATTACAAATTTAACAAAAAACCATTCTGTGCGTTTGATGCCAGCAGTAGAGCAACTTTTAAAGGAATGTAATATAAAACCAAAAGAATTAAATAAAATCGTTGTAGCGGCTGGTCCGGGCTCTTATACAGGTGTTCGTATTGGTGTGACAGTAGCGAAAACATTAGCTTGGTCACTGCAAATTCCAATTGTCGGTGTATCGAGCTTAGAAGTACTAGCAGCAAACGGAATCAATTTCCCAGGATACATTTGCCCATTATTTGATGGCCGTCGTCAGCAAATTTATACAGGATTATATACATATAGGGAACAAGCATTACAAGCTGTGAAAGAAGATCGTATTGTCCTTATTGTTGATTGGCTGCAAATGTTAAAAGAGATGGGGCAACCTATTTTATTTATCGGAAATGATGTAGAACAGCATAAAGATACAATTGTAGAACAGTTAGGAGATCAAGCTGTATTTGCTTCCCAGGCGAAACATAATCCACGTCCAAGTGAATTAGCTTCCTTAGGCTTACAGAAAGAAGAGCAATCTGTGCATACATTTGTACCAAGTTATCTTCGTTTAGCAGAAGCAGAGGCAAAATGGTTAGAAAGTCAAAATAAGTAGGAGTCTTATAAATGAATATTACATTTAGAAATATGAAGGAAGAGGACATACCACAAATTGTTGTGATTGAAGAATCTTCATTTACGACGCCTTGGACTGCCGAAGCATTTGAACGGGAAATAAACATGAATGAGTATGCGCATTACGTTGTGCTGGAAACAGAGGAAGGAATTATAGGCTATTGCGGGCTTTGGATCATTCTTGATGAATCACATATCACGAACATTGCAATATTGCCCAAATACCGTGGTCTAAAGCTTGGAGTAGTGTTATTACAAGAGGTAATGAACAAAGCGAGAACTTTTGGAGCAAAGACGATGACACTTGAAGTACGTGTTTCAAATGAAGTTGCGAAAAAGTTATATCGAAAATTTGGTTTTCAAAATGGCGGAATTCGTAAAAGATACTATACAGACAATTATGAAGATGGTCTTGTAATGTGGGTGAACTTATGATGAAAAAAGATACAATTATTCTTGGTATTGAAACAAGCTGTGATGAAACGGCTGTAGCAGTTGTGAAAAATGGACGAGATATTTTAGCGAACGTTGTAGCTTCGCAAATTGAAAGTCATAAACGTTTTGGCGGGGTTGTTCCAGAAATTGCATCTCGTCACCATGTTGAACAAATAACGGTTGTATTAGAAGAAGCGTTAAAAGAAGCAAAAGTGACATTTGAAGATATTGATGCAATTGCTGTTACGGAAGGACCAGGCCTCGTTGGCGCATTATTAATTGGGGTGAATGCAGCAAAAGCTGTAGCATTTGCGCATAATATTCCTTTAGTTGGTGTGCATCATATCGCAGGACATATTTATGCGAATCGTTTAGTACAAGAACTACAATTCCCATTACTGTCTCTCGTTGTATCAGGTGGACATACAGAGCTTGTTTATATGAAAGAGCATGGTTCATTTGAGGTAATTGGAGAAACGCGAGATGATGCTGCAGGAGAAGCGTACGACAAAGTGGCACGTACGTTATCATTGCCGTATCCAGGTGGACCTCATATTGACCGTCTTGCGCATGAAGGAGAGCCGACAATTGATTTGCCTCGTGCATGGCTGGAACCTGATTCGTATGATTTTAGTTTCAGTGGATTAAAATCCGCAGTTATTAACACTGTGCATAACGCAAAACAGCGCGGGGAAGAACTAACACCTGAAAACTTAGCTGCTAGTTTCCAGGCAAGTGTAATTGATGTATTAGTAACAAAAACAATAAGAGCAACAGAAGAGTATGGTGTAAAGCAAGTGCTTCTTGCTGGTGGGGTAGCAGCCAATAGAGGATTACGAGCACGCTTAGAGGAAGAGTTTACAAAGAAAAAAGATGTTGAACTTATCATTCCTCCGTTATCCTTATGTACAGATAACGCTGCTATGATTGCTGCTGCTGGTACGATTGCATATGAGCAAGGAAAGAGGGCAACGTTAGCATTAAATGCAAACCCTGGTTTGGATATTGAATCATAATGTAAGAGAACATATATAAATGCAAAGTAGCTACTCAGTTACTTTATGAAAAAACCGACAGAAAAGCATTTTTTAATGGACGAGAGGGACTGGCGATGCATAGGAGGAAGCGGTCAGGGCCTTTTCCTGCTACGTGCAAGGTTTGAAAATAAAAGTAGACAATACGTGTAGGCTCCTGCCCTGTTTGCATGACAGCAGTCTATATGCAAAAAATGAATTTACAAGTAATAGAGAGACACATCTTCACTAGAATCATACCCTTCTCGAAATTTCTAAAAGGTATAGCTGAGTAGTTACAAAGATGTAATTTTATACACAGAATTAACCACAATATGTGGATAAAACCTATATTATCTGTTGATAATGTAGGTTTTTTTGTGAGTATAAAATGTGGATAAATATTATTTTTCCTGTGGATAATGTGGAAATCTTTTGTTTATCTTGAAAATACAAAGGTAAATATGTGAATATTATTGTGGATAAAGCTAAACTTCCATCAGTAGGGGTCTTGCTGTCTGTTAAAGCGGGATAAATAAAAAAGGAATAGTTAGCTCCTTTTCATGTACTTGACATGTCGAATCGCCGATATATCAGTAAACATATAAGAAGGAGCTGATTCAAAAGACATCTACATCTCTTTTGAGTCAGCTCCTTTTCATAGTTGTAATTCTTCCCACTCTTCCATACATGCTTCCAATTGTTCTTGAAGTGTTTGTTTTTCTGTCGTAATATCACTGGCTCTTTCATAATCAGCGTATACTTCTGGAAGACAAAGTTGTTCTTCTAATGTCATGATTTGTTCTTCAATTGTTGCAATATTTTCTTCTAATTCTTCAATTCTACGCATACGTTGACGTTCTTGCTTTTTACGTTCTTTTTCTTCAATGTAATTTAATTTTTCTTGTGCTATTTGTTTTTGTACAGGTTTATTTGTTTCTTGTTCTTCAAGTTCGGCGCGTTTGAGCATTTCATTTTTCTTTTCTACATAATAATCGTAATCACCGAGGTATTCCTCTGCTCCGTCTGTGGATAACTCAAGAACTTTTGTGGCAATGCGATTAATGAAATAGCGGTCATGGGAAACAAATAAAATTGTTCCTGGAAAATCAATGAGCGCATTTTCTAAAATTTCTTTGCTGCTTAAATCTAAATGGTTGGTCGGCTCGTCCAAAATAAGTACATTCGATTTTTGCATCATAAGTTTTGCGAGAGCTAAACGTGCTTTTTGTCCGCCGCTTAAAGAAGAAACGGGTTTTAGAACATCGTCACCAGAAAATAAAAAGTTCCCAAGTACCGTGCGAATTTCTTTTTCTGGTTGCATCGGATAATCATCCCAAAGTTCATCTATTACACGTTTTGCTGATGTTAAGTTTGCCTGTTCTTGGTCATAATATCCGATAGAAACGTTAGAACCAAACGAAAAAGTTCCGTTTAAAGGACAAAGTTTATCCACAAGAGATTTTAATAAAGTGGATTTTCCGATTCCGTTTGGACCGACAAGCGCAACACTATCGCCTCTCGTTAATTGGAAATGAATGTTTTGAATAATTGGCTCATTATTATAACCAATTGTAATATTTTTAACTTGTAATACATCATTACCACTTTGTTTATCGATATCAAAATGGAAAGAAGCAGATTTTGTATCACCGATTGGTTTTTCTATAAGTTCCATACGATCTAATTGTTTTCGGCGGCTTTGCGCCCGCTTTGTTGTGGAAGCACGAGCAATATTTTTTTGGATAAAGTCTTGTAATTTTGTAACCTCTTCTTGCTGCTTCTCGTAACGTTTTATCTCTTGTTCATATAGTGCCGCTTTAAGGTCTAAATATTTACTGTAGTTTCCTGTGTATTTTCGACTTTGTTTATTAGAGATTTCATATACTTGCGTTACAAGTCTATCAAGAAAGTACCGATCGTGTGAAACGATTAAAATAGCACCAGGATAGCCTTGTAAATATTGCTCGAGCCACGTTAATGTATCGATATCTAAATGGTTGGTTGGCTCATCTAAAATAAGCAAATCTGGTTTTGTTAATAATAACTTCCCAAGGGCTAAACGAGTTTTTTGTCCACCGCTTAATGTGGAAATTGTCGTTTCGTGTGTTTCGGGAGGAAAACCAAGTCCACTTAAAACAGAGCGAATATCAGCTTCGTATTGATAACCACCTTTATTTTTATAATCTAATTGTAGGTGATCATACTCTGCTAACAATTTTTCGTAAATGGTTGCATTTGTGAAATTTTCTTCTTTTCCCATTTCTTGTTCTAGTCTGCGGAGTTCTCTTTCCATGTGCTCTAGGTGGAGAAACACTGTTAGCATTTCATCCCAAATCGTTAACGATGTTTCAAGACCAGTATGCTGTGCTAAATAACCGATAGATACATCTTTCGGTTTTATAATTTCGCCGCTGTCATGAGATAATTCTCCGGCAATAATCTTTAATAATGTAGACTTTCCAGCGCCATTACGCCCGACAAGCGCAATGCGATCACGCGTCTGTACTTCTAACTTAATGTTTGAAAGAATCACTTCAGCTGCGAACAATTTGGAAAGGTTATTCACTTGTAGTAAAATCAATGTTTTCACCTCAAATAATTTCTTAACTTTGCCATGATTATATTTCTCAATCATACTAAAAATAGTGTATAGTTGAACATAAATAGAGAAATTCTCTCTCTATTATACAAGGAAAACTAATAATGCTAAACTTCCGTACATGTTTTAATCACTTGAACAGATAGGAAGAGAGGAGGGGGTTGCATGGAGCAGCCTAAAATTCCGCAGGCGACTGCCAAAAGATTGCCTCTATACTATCGATTTATCCAAAACCTATCGTTATCTGGTAAGCAACGCGTATCATCTGCAGAATTAAGTGAAGCAGTGAAAGTCGATTCAGCGACAATTCGACGAGACTTTTCATATTTTGGGGCATTAGGGAAAAAGGGATATGGCTATAATGTAAATTATTTATTGTCATTTTTCCGCAAAACACTTGATCAAGATGATGTAACACGCGTAGCATTAATTGGGGTAGGTAATTTAGGGACAGCTTTCTTACATTACAATTTTACGAAAAATAATAATACAAAAATTGAGATGGCATTTGACGTTGATGAAGAGAAAGTTGGAAAAGAAATCGGCGGGATTCCAGTATATCATTTGGATGAATTAGAAGAGAGACTATCAGATGATATAAAAGTGGCAATATTAACAGTGCCTGCTTCTGTTGCACAAGCTGTAGCAGATCGCTTATCACATACGAGTATACAAGGTGTTTTAAACTTTACACCTGCGAGGCTAAATATAGCAGAACATATTCGAATTCATCATATTGACTTAGCAGTAGAGTTACAAACGCTCGCGTACTTTTTGAAAAATTATCCACAATAAAAACGCAGGAATGTCCTGCGTTTTTATTATTTTTTCTTACTATCTTTTTTCGGTTTAGAAAAAAGAATGCGAATTGCCAAATTAAAATCAACTGTTGCCATTACAGCAAGTAGTATTGTGTAAAAATTCCAAATTGTATCTTTCACGCTTGTGATTGCTAAGTATGTAAAAATACACCCTAGAAGAAAATACAAAGTTGCCATAACAAATGGTGAATTTCGCATGTTTAAAATCCTCCAATGAATCCTTGCAGTTTTTCAGCTTTTTCTAGATAGGGACGAAGTACAAATGTAATTAACATAACAGTTGTATTCATCATAACATGAGTCATAATTGGTACAATGATTCGTTTTGTTTGTACGTATAAAAATGAAAAAACAAGCCCCATGGAAATATACACTAATAAATGTGTAGGGTCAAAATGAATGAGGGCAAATATAAGCGAACTTACAATTGCTGCGATAAAGAAGTTATATCGTTTGTATAGTGTTCCAAATAGAATTTTTCTAAATACAATTTCCTCAAGAATGGGAGCGAATATGGATGAAACAATCATAAATAATGGAGCAGCTTTTATAATTCCGATAATGTTTTGCGTATTTTCAGATTCAGCCTTCACTTTAAAAACTTGTGTTTCAATTGTGCCAGCAATGCCTTGGGCAAATAAAGCAAGAAAAATCCCTAAAATAATCCACCCTATTGTAGCAGGGACATTTGTTTTTCCTCGATTCCATTTTTCTGATTGTGTATCATTACGTAGTAATACGAGGATGATGATAAGAGCGATAAAGAAGCTAATCAATCCCCAATGTGCCGTTGCTAGTTGAACTTTTTTTTCGAAGGTCCGGTGCCCATCGTTGTATACTCCGCTTTTTAAAAGAATCCATCCACCAATTATACTTGATAATTGCATCAAAACATATGTAACAATAACCCACCAATATTGTCTCTTCAATTTCGTAACTCCTTTTTGAATTTTTTGTAAAGAAAAAGGAAAATGCTCTATCCATAGAGAAAACAACTTATGGCATCTTCTTATTGTAACATAGGAGAAGATGAAAAAAAGATGGAATCTATCAGTGCATCTTCCCTTATGTAATGATCAAGTAAAGAAAAATCACTTTTGAACAAGTTGGAGAGGTGATGAAATAGTTTTCCGAAAAATTACGTTTTTTCACTTGCAAAAGAAAATGAGATTCTTTATTATAATAAGTGTGTTAGCACTCGAAGTGATAGAGTGCTAATAAACAAAAATTTACATAAAAAATTGAGGAGGTTGTTGTTCATGCTAAAGCCATTAGGTGATCGCGTTATTATTGAACTTGTTCAAGCAGAAGAAAAAACAGCAAGTGGTATCGTACTACCAGACACTGCAAAAGAAAAACCACAAGAAGGTAAAGTAGTGGCAGTTGGTACTGGTCGTGTGCTTGAAAATGGTGAGCGTGTTGCTTTAGATGTAGCTACAGGAGATCGTATCATCTTCTCAAAATATGCAGGTACTGAAGTGAAATATGAAGGTACAGAATACTTAATTTTACGTGAAAGCGACATTTTAGCAATTATCGGTTAATTATAATTATATAAATCTTTAAAAATTCAAGGGGGTCAAATATTATGGCAAAAGATATTAAATTTAGTGAAGAAGCACGTCGTTCGATGCTTCGCGGTGTCGACACTCTTGCAAACGCAGTAAAAGTTACACTTGGACCAAAAGGTCGCAACGTTGTACTTGAGAAAAAATTCGGTTCTCCGCTTATTACAAATGACGGTGTAACGATTGCAAAAGAAATTGAATTAGAAGATGCATTTGAAAATATGGGTGCAAAACTAGTTGCAGAAGTTGCTAGCAAAACAAACGATGTAGCTGGTGATGGAACGACAACTGCAACTGTATTAGCGCAAGCAATGATTCGTGAAGGTTTAAAGAACGTAACAGCTGGTGCGAACCCAATGGGTCTTCGTAAAGGTATTGAAAAAGCTGTTGTAGCAGCAATTGAAGAATTAAAAACGATTTCTAAACCAATCGAAGGTAAATCTTCTATTGCACAAGTAGCTGCTATTTCTGCTGCTGACGAAGAAGTAGGACAATTAATTGCAGAAGCGATGGAGCGCGTTGGTAACGACGGCGTTATTACATTAGAAGAATCTAAAGGATTCACAACAGAATTAGATGTAGTAGAAGGTATGCAGTTCGACCGTGGATATGCTTCTCCTTACATGATTACTGATTCTGATAAAATGGAAGCTGTTCTTGATAACCCATTTATCTTAATTACAGATAAAAAGGTTTCTAGCATTCAAGAAATCTTACCAGTATTAGAGCAAGTGGTACAACAAGGTAAACCACTTCTTATCATCTCTGAAGACGTAGAAGGCGAAGCGTTAGCTACATTAGTAGTAAATAAACTTCGTGGTACGTTCAACGTAGTAGCTGTTAAAGCTCCTGGCTTCGGTGATCGTCGTAAAGCGATGTTAGAAGATATCGCAATCTTAACTGGTGGCGAAGTAATTACAGAAGAGTTAGGCCGTGACTTAAAATCTGCAACTATCGCATCTTTAGGACGCGCTAGCAAAGTTGTTGTAACGAAAGAAAATACAACAATCGTTGAAGGTGTAGGAAATACAGAACAAATCGAAGCACGCATCGGTCAAATTCGTGCACAGTTAGAAGAAACAACTTCTGAATTCGATCGTGAAAAATTACAAGAGCGTCTTGCAAAACTAGCAGGTGGCGTAGCTGTAATTAAAGTAGGTGCGGCAACTGAAACAGAATTGAAAGAGCGCAAACTTCGCATTGAAGATGCACTTAACTCAACTCGTGCAGCAGTAGAAGAAGGTATTGTAGCTGGTGGTGGTACTGCACTTATGAACGTATATACTAAAGTAGCTGGTCTTGCAGCTGAAGGCGACGAAGCAACAGGTATCAACATCGTACTTCGTGCTTTAGAAGAGCCAGTTCGTCAAATCGCAGTGAACGCTGGTTTAGAAGGCTCTGTAGTTGTAGAGCGTTTAAAAGGCGAAAAAGTTGGCGTTGGTTTCAATGCAGCAACAGGCGCATGGGTAAATATGCTTGAGTCTGGTATCGTAGATCCAACGAAAGTAACTCGTTCTGCTCTTCAAAACGCAGCATCTGTTGCAGCAATGTTCTTAACAACTGAAGCAGTTGTTGCTGACAAACCAGAACCAAATGCACCTGCAATGCCTGACATGGGCGGCATGGGCATGGGTGGTATGGGTGGCATGATGTAATAAGCCCTCATTTGAGAAGCCGTTCAATGTATAAATAGTTAGTAAGAAGACTACTTCCTAATGAGAGGAGGTAGTCTTTTTGCGTTGAATGGTATTTGATATCAATCGTTGAGAGTAGTCTTGCTATATAGGGAAATAATTTCTGTAGAATTTTGTCGCTTTCTCCTTGACCGTATTGATACTTCATTGTTAGAATCTAGGAAGATAATATTAAACGTTCCTTCATATATCCTCAATAATACGGATTGAGAGTCTCTACCGGGTTACCGTAAACAACCTGACTATGAAGGCAGTGTGTCTATATTTATAAGGAACGGATTTCTTTGTAAAGCTAGGCCTCTGCCTTTTCTTTGTTATGAGACTGAGGGCAGGGGACTGGCTTTTTTTATTATATTGGTAATTGTTTTTACCAAATTGGTGAAAATGTTTATATACAGAACTATGGGGTGATTATTTTGAAGAAACAGCACGATACAATTATCGTTTTAGATTTTGGAAGTCAGTATAACCAGTTAATTGCGCGTCGCATTCGTGAATTTGGCGTGTATAGTGAACTTCATCCACATACAATTACAGCAGAAGAAATTAAAGCAATGAATCCAAAAGGAATTATCTTCTCTGGTGGACCGAACAGTGTATATGGCGAAAGTGCATTCCACTGCGATGAAAAAATCTTTGACTTAGGCTTACCGATCTTCGGTATTTGCTACGGCATGCAATTAATGACAAAGCACTTTGGTGGAAAAGTAGAACGTGCAAACCATCGTGAGTATGGAAAAGCAGTATTAAAAGTAGAGAACCAATCGAAATTATATACAAACCTTCCAGAAGAACAAGTTGTTTGGATGAGTCATGGTGACTTAGTAACAGGTTTACCAGAAGGTTTCGTAGTAGATTCAACAAGTGACTCTTGTCCAATTGCTGGTATGAGCAACGAAGCACAAAACTTATACGGCGTACAATTCCACCCAGAAGTGCGTCACTCTGAGCACGGTAACGATTTAATTAAGAACTTTGTATTCGGCGTTTGTGGTTGTACTGAAGGCTGGAATATGGAAAACTTCATTGAAGTAGAATTAGAAAAGATTCGTGAAACAGTAGGCGACAAAAAAGTATTATGTGCACTTAGCGGCGGCGTAGACTCTTCTGTTGTAGCTGTATTAATTCATAAAGCAATCGGTGACCAATTAACATGTATTTTCGTTGATCACGGCTTACTTCGTAAAGGAGAAGCTGAAGGGGTTATGAAAACATTTAGCGAAGGTTTCCACATGAACGTTATTAAAGTGGACGCACGAGAACGCTTCATGAGCAAATTAGCAGGTGTTGAAGATCCGGAACAAAAACGTAAAATCATCGGTAATGAATTTATTTATGTATTCGATGACGAAGCTTCTAGACTAGAAGGAATGGACTTCTTAGCACAAGGTACACTGTACACAGATATTATTGAAAGTGGTACAGCGACTGCACAAACAATTAAGTCTCACCATAACGTTGGTGGACTTCCAGAAGATATGCAGTTTAAGTTAATCGAGCCTTTAAATACGTTATTTAAAGACGAAGTACGTGAATTAGGATCAGAACTAGGAATTCCTGATGAAATCGTATGGCGTCAACCTTTCCCAGGTCCAGGACTTGGTATCCGTGTATTAGGCGAAATTACAGAAGAGAAATTAGAAATTGTTCGTGAATCTGATGCGATTTTACGTGAAGAAATTAAAAAAGCAGGTTTAGACCGTGAAGTTTGGCAATATTTCACTGCACTTCCTGGTATGCGAAGTGTAGGTGTTATGGGTGACGAGCGTACGTATGATTACACAGTAGGTATTCGTGCGGTAACATCTATTGATGGTATGACAGCAGACTGGGCACGTATTCCTTGGGATGTATTAGAGAAAATCTCTGTACGTATCGTAAACGAAGTGAAACACGTTAACCGTATCGTGTATGATATTACTTCTAAGCCACCAGCAACGATTGAGTGGGAATAAAGTGAAACTATAGAAGACGATCCATCTATACCTTTATGCATAGATGGATTGTCTTTTTTTGTTTTTATACGAACGAAAATTAATTTTAATTAAAAAACGTTCGTTTTTCGAATTGACACTTACTTGTATATGAGTTAATATGAATATGTAATTAGTAATAAAAATGAATATTTCAGCCGTCGTATAATATCGGGAATATGGCCCGAAAGTTTCTACCTTGCTACCGTAAATGGCTTGACTACGAGGCGTTTTAATATAAGGGTAAGGGATACTTGCCTTTGTTTACAGACGCTTCCATGTATAATGCATTGGAAGCCTTTTTTATTTTTAAAAATAAAAAAGGGGCTAGTAAGGAGTGCGACGAGCAATTATATAACGGGGGAAACATAGGATGAAACGTTATTTTCAGTTCGATGAGCTCGGCACAAATTACAAAACAGAGTTCATTGCAGGATTAACAACATTTTTGTCTATGGCATATGTATTGTTTGTTAATCCCGCTACACTATCGCTGGGACATGTTAAGGGATTGCCGGCAGGAACCGGAATGGATCCGGGAGCAGTATTTGTTGCTACGGCTTTAGCAGCGGCAATTGGATCACTAATTATGGGGATTTTTGCAAAGTATCCAATCGCACTAGCGCCGGGGATGGGGATTAATGCTTTCTTTGCTTACACAGCCGTATTAACAATGGGGATTCCATGGCAAACGGCGATTGCTGGAACATTAGTATCAGGTATTATGTTTATTTTTCTTACAGCTTCCGGCCTTCGTGAAAAAATTATTAACGCAATTCCAACAGAATTAAAGTTTGCAGTAGCAGCTGGAATTGGGTTGTTCATCGCATTTCTTGGTTTTCAAAATGCGGGGATTATTGTAAATAATGATGCTGTACTTGTTGGTTTAGGTGATTTAACGAAAGGAACGACATTACTTGCTATCTTTGGTGTAGTTGTAATCGTTATTTTAATGACAAGAAACGTTAATGGGGCAGTATTCTTTGGAATGGTGCTTACAGCAATTGTTGGTGTAGCAACAGGATTAATTGATACACCAAAGTCGATTGTTGGTGCAGTTCCAAGCTTAACACCGACATTTGGAGTTGCTCTTCAACACCTTGGAGATATTTTTACCGCTAAGATGCTCGTTGTTATATTAACTTTCTTTTTTATTGATTTTTTTGATACAGCAGGGACGCTTGTGGCAGTTGCTAATCAAGCTGGCTTAATGAAAGATAATAAATTACCGCGTGCAGGAAAAGCGTTATTTTCTGATGCGATTGCAACTGTAATCGGAGCAATACTTGGTACATCAACAACGACGTCCTATATTGAATCCTCTGCAGGGGTAGCAGCAGGAGGACGCTCTGGATTTACAGCAGTTGTAACAGCAGGTTTCTTCTTATTAGCACTTTTCTTTTCGCCATTATTAAGTGTAGTAACACCATCAGTAACAGCACCGGCTTTAATTATTGTAGGGGTGTTGATGGTTTCATCATTAGGAGAAATTGATTGGAAGAAATTCGAAACAGCAGTACCTGCATTTTTTACAATTATTGCAATGCCGCTTACATACAGTATCGCAACGGGAATTGCGATTGGGTTTATCTTCTATCCAATTACAATGGTTGTGAAAGGTAGAAGAAAAGAAATTCATCCGATTATGTATGTCATGGCAATTTTGTTTGTACTCTATTTCATGTATGTTCGTAAATAAAGGGGTTTTTTGAAAGGACTAGGAGGGGATGCCTAGTCCTTTTTGGTGTAATAAAATATGGAAGGTTCAGTTGACTTGTGGATATTTTGTAACTTGATATAGATGAAAGTTGTATAAGGTATATAAAGAAAATAACTTGGGTTATAGACAAAATGAAAAAGCGATATAAAAGCAGGGCTAGTGAGAGCGGTAGCAGTGATTGATACATTATTAATTAGAGATAGCTAAAAGGCTTATTGATAGGAAATGAGTCTTTTTATATTTTATTAGAAAAACGTATTGACGTTTAAAATAAAAGGGTGTAGTATTATACGAGTTGCTGCTGAAACAAAGCAGAAAGCAAAAATGAAATAAAAAACTTAGTTGACATCGAATGACTGAGATGTTAACATGAGGAAGTCGCAAATGAGCGGCAGACAAGTTCTTTGAAAACTGAACGAAACAAACAACGTGAAACGTCAATTTTTATTTATGAAGCTAGACAAACACTTTATTGGAGAGTTTGATCCTGGCTCAGGATGAACGCTGGCGGCGTGCCTAATACATGCAAGTCGAGCGAACCGATTAAGAGCTTGCTCTTAAGAAGTTAGCGGCGGACGGGTGAGTAACACGTGGGTAACCTGCCTATAAGACTGGGATAACTCCGGGAAACCGGGGCTAATACCGGATAACATTTTGCACCGCATGGTGCGAAATT
>NZ_KB910991.1 GCF_000383235.1 Bacillus sp. 123MFChir2 | reverse complement strand
CTTTTCCTGCCACGTGCAAAGTTTAAAACAAAGATAGACAGCAAGTAGCGGCCATGTTTTGTTCTGCATAGCAGCGACTTAGATGTTAAAAAGTCAACTTGTATTTATATACAATCCCTAAAACATTAAGTATATCTTTGAAATCGTATATACTTTAAACATAAATAGAACAGAAGTCTTTAATATACTAAAGACTTCTGTTTCAGCTTACTACAAAGTAATTTTTTGTTTCTTCACTTTTTCTGTACTTGTCTCTAATTCTTTCTTCATCTGATTATTTTCATGTTGATAGATTGCTATAATTTGCGTCAATTCTTTAATCCGCATAGAAGATCTTGACACAACCACTGTTAAGAAAAACAATACACAAGTAACAAAAACAAATCCGAAAAAGAAAAGTGCATTAATTGGGGTCGCAACACCTAATACATGTGAGACAACATCAATTGTTTTTGGGAAAATCCCAATAAGTAAAATACCAATTAAAACACCATACCACGTAAGCACATATTTTAATTCTAATTTTTCTTTGCGAACTAAGTTCGTAAAGATAATTAATCCTATTAATACACCTAAAATAATTAAAATTTGAAGGCGAATTGTCATGAAACCTTCTCCTTTCGTTTAGGTTTTAATCTATCAATTGTAATTGCAAGTGTCACTTTTATCATATAATAGATTGCTTTGTAATTTACAATTGAAGATGTACCTCCGATTCTTTCTCTCATAAGCACAGGCGCTTCCTCAATTTTATAATCATTTCTTAATACAGAAACAATGCTTTCTGGTTCTGGATAATCTTTTGGGTAGTAATCGCAAAATTCATTAATAATATTGCGATTCACCATTCTAAATCCAGAAGTAGCATCCGTAATTGTTTTTCCAGATACAGCCTTAATTAACTTTTCAAAGAAACGAATTCCTAATCTTCGTGTGAAAGAAGACTGAAAACCTTCTTTATTAATAAAACGTGAACCAATGACCATATCTGCCTGCTTCTCTTTCATCGTTTCAAGGAGGACACCTAAATAGGCAGCATCATGTTGACCATCGCCGTCAAATTGTACAGCAATATCATAACCGTAGCGTTGCGCGTATTTATATCCAGTTTGCATCGCTCCGCCAATTCCTAAATTAATTGGTAAACTGACATAGTTAAAATTATTGTCTTGACAAATTTTCTCTGTATCATCCTTTGAACAATCATTAACAATGACATAATCAAAGTCTGGTGCATTGTTTTTTATATCTTCTACAACATGAATTAAGTTCGTCGATTCATTATAAGCAGGAACAATGATGAGTTTTTTTTTAAACAAATGTAATCCCTCACTCCATTAATTTTAATAAAAATAACCTAGCATAAAAACATTTGCATACAACAACATCCAACACGCTAACTGCGCAGACCTTTGTGCCGTTAATTCCGAATGTTGTTTCACATTCATCTTTTCATTAAAAATAAATAATACAATTGGTAAAATAGGCAAGAAATATCTTCCTTGTAATCCACTGATGAATTCTGCACCTACTTCAGACCAAGTTAAGTATAAACTTAACATAACTAAGCCCATTATACTTATACTCGTTAAAATAAAAATCATATAATCGAGGTTGCGGAATTTAAACTTATCTTCTGTATGGTCAAAAATTGCCGTCATAACAAGTCCAACCAAACTAATAATTACAATACCGCTCATTAAATGCGTTACCCATCCAACTTGATTTAACATATTCAGCCACATACTCATTCCACTTTCAAACGTACCAAAGAATGTTTTCATAGCTTCAACTGGATGTCCAAACATGAATTTCAATTGCTCAACTGGATTGATTTTTGGATTTGGATTAATTGTTCCAACAAACTTCATTACAAACAAATTCCAAACACTCATGATTAAGCCTGGTATACCCGCAAGCATCAGGAATGAAATAATACCTTGTATTTTCGTACGGAACAATCCCCTTCCTAAAAACGCAAGTATTAAGAAGGATAATGGCCAGTACGTAAACTTACACAATACAATAAAAATTAATAACAAAGTTGGAATAATAAATTCCTTAGCTCGTAACGTATCATTTTCCGAACACATCAGTTTCTGTAACATAATCGCAATAAATAGGTAACTTAATCCCATCAATATTCCATCTGCTGAAAATGATGCGGCTAATGATACAAATAACGGAAATGCAGCTAAAAACGCTAGCGTATTTTTTAATCTTGGAATTATTTGTATCGCCATTGCAGTCAAGGCAATATAAGCAATTAAATTAAAAATTCTTCCTAACATTAAAGCATTAAAAGCTTTTAAACCTAGGACATTTCCTATAAACAACCCTAAAGCTTGTGGGATATAAGGAATCGGGGTATATACAGCCGTTGTTGGCTGTTCGACAAACTGTGTTTTATTTGCAAAGACATACTTGTCCCAAGCTTCACTCTTAGCTCTATCGTATCTTTCACCATTAGCAAGTAAGCCATATGTTGTCTCAAATTGGTTTGGTCGCGGCATATCATCTATATTTTCTGGTAAATGAACACCTACTTGATCACCCTGTTTAGTAGATAGAAAATTTCCTAAACTAATGTCATAGGATTTCGCAAAGTGAAAATTCTCATCAGTTGCTTCAAAAAGCGGATTATTAAAACTAAACATAATCCCCATTGCCCCAGCAACCACAATAAAATTCTTAACTGGATTATTTCCAACTAAAGCCAAAACAACTAAAGCAACTAGTCCAGTAATTACAGCATGTCTAATTTTTAACCAATCCCATTGATTATATAGTACTTTTGCAGCTACCGCCTGTCCTTTATCTTCTTTACCCTTAACAATTAATTTCCCATCTGATGATAATGATGTTCCGCTACGAATAGCAATTTTTTCACCATTCTCCGCTTTCTTTACTTTCACTGTTAAAACAACTTCATTATCTACACCCTTCGGAATAGGAATTATAATACTACTTTTAAAATGAGGATCTTTAATATGGGATTCTCCACCCCATTTTGTTAAATCTAATGTTTCTCTGCTCACTACTCTGTCTTTAACTGAAAGTTCATACTCCAATAATACATTTTTATGATAACTTTCGCTTGTAAGAGGTAGTAACAGAGACTTAGGGTTCTCTCCAGCAAAACGGAACTCCTGTTGTAATTCATCTCCCTCAGCTAAATCAATCATTTTGTAATTACTGTACGCAAGACTTTTATTTACAGTATGAGTAGAACCAGTTAGAAACACATAAAAAACTGCACAAAAAATTACAAAAAAAGACATAACTATCTTTTTCTTATTTATCATACAAAAGAACACTCCAATTATATTATTTTTCTTAGTGCAATACTACTTATTACAAAGTAAAACTTCTGCCAGTGAATGATTTTCTTCATCCCTCTCAAAAGCCCTCATCAATTAGGATTTTAGGAACAATAAACCACTCGACCTATCCCCTTTATTTCTCTCTCAGTTTTGAGGTGGAGGCCTTACTTCCCATTAATACGGACTAACCTCCTCCATTTACTACATACAAAATACAGCTATTCCTATAATAATAATAATATTTCCTATTATTTTTCTTTTCGTAATTTTTTCACCAAGAAAATACCAACCAAATATTAAAATAACAACATAACTAAGTGATTCTAAAACAGGTGCTTGCTTTAAAGGAACACCTTTTAAAGCAATAATATTCAATCCTGCGTTTATCACAAATAATGAATATCCAATGATAACATAGCGATTTACATATTCTTTCCATTTCGCATCATAATCAATTAACGTTGCTTTTTTCAACAGAATTTGTGAATAATTCGCTAGGATAATCCCAAAAATATATAATAAAATATACTTATTCATCTTTTGTCACCACAACAATCCCAACCATAATAATAGCTGCACCAAGCAAATTGTTCCATTTTATGACGTCTTCAAAAAATACTACAGACCATAGAAGTCCCCATAAAATAATAATCCCTCGATGTGAATACGCTTTAGATATTTCAAACGGTTTAATTACTTGCTGCCAAATAATTGCATATCCAAACAAAAGAATAACTAATCCCATATAAGCTACTAAAAAACCAATAGAGCTAACTGGGAACTTCGCCGCCCATTTCATATAAATCATAATAATAGAATATAGAAAAAAGGCTACATGTAAAAACAGATAATTTTTAACCGATGCTTTCATACACTCAACTCTCTTTTTATGAAGTAACACATGTATAAAGTGAACTCCCTTCAATTGAAGGCTCCTATAATTCTTTGCTAGCAATGATCTGAACCAATTATTTCTTATTAACAACTTCAGAGAAAGTTTAATTCTGCTAATTTTTTACTTCCTATATCCCCCTTAAATATTAAAATATCATTTTTACTACATACAAAATAAAATTCTATCATAAAAGAAAGAAAATTTCATGTTTGTCTATATTTTTTTACATTTATTTCCTTGTTTTGTATGAAGGGTTCATCACCAAAAGGCGGGGGTGACATTTAGATAGATGTCCACTCTAGCTTTCCGCGGGACCTCACTTTTCTCACTATTCCCGCAGGAGTCGCCACTCACAGTGAATTGTATTGAAAATGATTCACTTTCAAAAAATCAACCCCATGTTACGGTGATGAACCATATAAAGACATAAAAAAAGAGGAAAAGTATTTCTTTCCTCTCCTTACTCTTATTAAAAACGATTCATAATAGCCTTTTTAATTTCTTCAAGCTTCTCTTCGCTATGTTGTAAGGAATCACCTTGCACACCGAAGTAAAACTTGATTTTCGGCTCTGTTCCAGATGGACGTAAGCAGAACCAAGATCCATCTGCCAAATAATACTTTAATACATTTGATTTTGGTAATTTGATTTCTTCTGTCGCATTTTCTTCTACTTTTGTTCTAACGCTCGCTTTATAATCTTCAGCAATCGTTACTTCTAAGCCCGCAACTTCTGTCGGTCTATTTTCACGGAACGATGTCATCATAGTCTGAATTTGTTCTGCTCCGTCTTTTCCTTTTAGCGTTAAGGAAACAAGTCCTTCACGGAAGTATCCGTACTTTTCAAACACTTCAAGTAAACCATCATACAATGTTTTACCTTGCGCTTTATAATATGCAGCAACTTCACATGCAAATAATACAGATTGTACCGCATCTTTATCACGACAGAACGGACGAATTAAATAACCATAGCTTTCTTCATAACCGAACTGGAACTCATATTCTCCGCTCGCTTCATATTGCTTAATTTTTTCACCGATAAATTTAAAGCCAGTTAACGTATCAATTGTATCAAGTCCGTAAGATTTTGCGATTGTACGTCCTAGCTCTGATGTAACGATTGTTTTTAATACAACACCGTTTGCCGGTAAAATGCCTTGTTCTTTCTTTTGTGATAATAAGTATTCTAGCATTAAAGCACCTGTTTGGTTTCCAGTTAACACTTGATACTCACCATCATGATTGCGAACTGCAACGCCAAGACGATCTGCATCTGGATCTGTTGCAATTAATACATCTGCATCAATTTTTTCACCGTACCCAATTGCCAATTCAAACGCAGCATGCTCTTCTGGATTTGGTGATTTTACTGTTGAAAAATCTGGATCTGGCTGTTCTTGTTCTTTTACAACGGTTACATTTTTAAATCCAACTGCCTCTAATCCGCGGCGAGCCGGAATATTAGATGTTCCATGTAAAGGTGAGAAAACGATTTTTAAATCTTGTCCAATTTCCTTCACAAGCTCTTTATTAAGAATTACTGTTTTTAATTGTTCTAAATATGCATCGTCAACTTCTTGACCAATAATCTGTAGAAGACCGTTTTGTTTCAATTGCTCTACATCAGCAACCTCTACTGTCAATTCATTACTTACATTATTTACATAATGAATTAACTCATCCGCTTCTTTCGGAGGCAATTGTCCCCCATCATCTCCGTACACTTTATAGCCATTATATTCCGGTGGGTTATGGCTCGCTGTAAGAACAATACCACTGTACGTATGTAAATAACGCACTGCAAAGGACAGTTCTGGTGTTGGGCGCAGACTTTCAAATACGTATGTTTTAATACCGTGAGCACCTAATGTTGCTGCCACTTCCATCGCAAACTCTGGAGATTTATGACGAGAATCGTATGCAACAACAACTCCGCGCGCTTTTGCTTCTTCGCCTTGTTTTTCAATAAAACGTGCTAAACCTTCTGTTGCTTTACGAACAGTATACACATTCAAACGATTTGTACCCGCACCTAGTTCTCCGCGCATACCACCCGTACCAAACTCTAAATTTTTATAAAAACTATCCTCAATTTTCTTTTCATCACTTTGCATTTCTTCTAATTGCTGCTTTAGCTCTGCATCTAAATCTGCAAAGGAAATCCAGCGTTCATACTCTTTTTTCCATTCCATGTTGTTTTCTCCTCTCAATCAGCATATTCTCATTATATGAAAGAAATCATGCTTCCCTCAATATTTTTTATTTTTTTACAACATTTAATTCCCTATTTATCGTGAAAAATCATTGGCGCATACCGAAAAAAAGGATCGGCAAATGCCGATCCTTTCCTCACTTACTCTTCATTTCCAAATCTTTCAACAAACGTTGCCAATGTACGCACCATTGCTCCTGTTCCTCCACTTGGACCTAAGTCATGTGCGCTACTTGTATCAGATGTTCCCGCGATGTCTAAATGCACCCAAGGTGTTTCTTCTGCAAATTCTCCAATGAATACACCCGCCATAATTGCATGACCCTCACGTCCTGGAGAGTTATTTAAATCTGCTAACTTACTATTTCGAACACGCTCTTTATCGCGTTCAAAAATCGGTAATTGCCAAATTGTCTCATCTGTTTCCATCGATGCTTCTAGCACTTGCTCATAAAATGTTTCGTTATTTGTCATCGCACCTGTTGTATGAGTTCCTAAAGCTACAATGACACCACCTGTTAACGTCGCGACATCAACAAGGTAATTCGCTCCAAGATTTTTCGCATACGTAATACCGTCAGCTAACGCTAAGCGGCCTTCTGCGTCTGTATTTAACACTTCAATCGTTTTACCACTCATTGATGTAATCACATCATCTGGTTTAAATGCAGTTCCGCTTACCATATTATCCGTCGAAGGAATAACAGCCACTACATTTTGCTCTGGGCGAAGTTCACCGATAATTTCCATTGCGCCAAGAACAGCTGCCGCACCGCCCATATCACCTTTCATACCAACCATGCTTTCACGTGGTTTTAGAGAATAACCACCTGTATCGTATGTAATCCCTTTTCCAACTAAGCCAATTACATCTGTCCACTCTTCTTTCCCTTTATATAAAAGAGCAATCATTTTTGGCGGCTCCGTAGAACCTTGGTTTACCGCAAGTAGGGCACCCATTCCAAGCTCTTCCATTTCCTCTTTCTCGAGAACTTTATAATCCATATCATATTTTTCAGCTAGTTCAACAGCATAATCTGCTAAAGCCGTTGCCGTCAACATGTTTGGCGGCATATTGATAAGCGTACGCGCAGAGTTTGTAGCACGTCCATGTACGTAGCCAACTGTTAATGCAGCTTCAATTTCTTGCGTATCTTCCTCTGTAATCACAACAAAGCTATCTAATTGATGAGCTTCTTTTTTATCTGTTTTATATGTTAATAATTCATATGTACCAAGGAAATATGTTTCTGCCGCAATGTGCGCAACATCAATAGCATCCAGTTTTTCTGTAACAAATGAATCTAACATAAATGCAACATCTTTCACTTTCGCACTTTGCAGTGTTTTTGCTAACTTTCCAAGTGCGCCGCGTAGCGTTTCTGTTGTATATTTTTCTTTTTTGCCAAGACCAACAAAATAATAACGCTTTACATCTGTTTTTCCTAAGCTATGTACTTTCGAAATAACTTTTTTCTTTGGAGAAATTTCCTTCTCATCTAGTAGCACTTGTAAATGTCCATCAAACGCTTTGTTTAGTTCCTTTACAAAACTACTCATTACTTCATCTTCAAATAATGCAACAACCACTGCTTCATGACTTGCTAGTTCTTTTTGTACTTGAAACATGTCAGCACCCCCTGGTTTTTCTCTTTCTATTATACCTTTATTTTCAGGAAAATGCGATAATTCAAACTTCTTCCATATATAAAATAAATGGCGGAAGCTTCGGCAAATCCTGAATTTGCTCATATGGAATTTGATTTATCTCTTTCGGTAACATTTCACGACACGTTTGAATAAACTGTACAACTTTTTCAACATTTAAGTTCCAATAAACTTTACAATAGGGAGTTAAATACATTTCAGCTACTTCCATCATCATTCGTGCTCCTTTTATATTCCCGTAGCTATAATGATACTGCGCAACTGTCATTTGTAATAAACCTTTTAAAAACAAATTCCCTCGGTCCTCAAGCCACATTTCTTCTAATAAATCATGGCACATATAATAATCACCTTCATTATACCTTATAAAAAACTCATAATACGCTAAAGGATAATCTTTCATCACTTCTCTCCCTTTACTGCGTTTTTTCTCCTCCATTCCACTTTATGATAACAAACGAAAAAAAGTCTAGCGCTACAAGCCTCTAGACTATTGTTGTTTTAAATATTGTGCGCGAAACACTTGCATTGTTTCATCCTCATTTAAAAGCACTAAATCTTGTTCTGTAAGTTTACCATTTCCCATTTTCACAACATAAACATTCACTTTTTTCTTTCCCCATTGATTATATACATCTCGCACGGTTTCATAATATAAATCAAGGCGATCCCCTTGAATTGCACCGCCTTTATCTGCCACAACACCGTAGCCATATCCAGGAACAAATAGAATTGTCCCAATCGGAAATACGCGAAGGTCAGCTGCGATTGTTGAATATATATCCCGTTTTACTTTCACTCCGGAATATGTAATCCCGTACTGAGGATGTTCTTTTGTTTTTCCTGTCGACTCCCTACCAGCTGTATATCCTGTTGCCGTAACTTCCATCTGGCGATACTTTGACCAATCTTTTGCATTCTCTAAAGCACGAATAACTTCGGCACTTGGAATCGCCTGCTTATTTTGTTCAGCTGCGTGTACTACTTTCACTTCATTTTTCTTATACATGTGAATCATTTCAAAAAAAGAGATTCCTGACATAGCTTGCCAAGTTACACACAATGCAGCTACAAATAAGCAAACCATTATCATGCGAATGCTATATCGTTTTATCATTTTCGTTTCCACACTCCTTCATCGTTATTGTGCCCCAATCGATGAAGAAAATATTCGTGAAAAAACTCCTCAGAAAGGAGCTTCAAAACATTTGATATCCACGTTGCCGTAATGATTTGATTACAATACCAGATAAAGCAGCACCAACTAAGCCTGTTGATAAAATGAAAATGTCAGCCTGTCCAAGATGAAGAAAACTTGTTCCTAATGAAGAAAATGCTTCTTTCGGCTTTACAAAATAATCTAAGAAATCAACTTTATCAATAATAAATACACAAATAAGCGGATATACAACAAGCATCACCCATGTTGCCCGTAAAATCATATTTAATAAAAAACCAATTCCAAAAAATAAAACTAAGAATAACATCATAGAAATTAACAAAACAGGTACGCTCATTATTTCCATCCCTTCTTATTTATTTTCTGTATTTCCTATAAAAACGTTATATGCTGTATAACCAAACTGGTCTCCTGGATTTAACGTCTCATCCATTTGTAAAACCGGAACTGGCATTGCTTCTAATAAATACTGTATTAACACAGAAGCATTTTCATCATGTATGATATCTTTTGGAAATAAAAATGCTCCTTCAGACAATTCTCGCTCCTGAATAACAATCTCTTCTCCTTTTGGCTCTAGAAGAAAAATAATCATATTATCACTAATCTCATCCTGTATTACCCCTGATCGCACACTTACAATTCCGTTTACACTCGTAGCAATCCCTGTCTCTTCTAACACTTCACGCTGCACTGCTTGATCAATTGTTTCGCCTTCATTGACAAAACCAGCAGGCAATGACCATTTTCCTTTTAATCCGCCATAGTTTTTCTTAACGACAAGCCATCTTCCATCTGACGTTACGACAAGACCACTTACCGCTAACCACACCTTTCCACGTTTACTCATTACTAGAAACTCCTTCCGATCAAACGAACAGAATATTCATTCTTTTCTTTCATTATACTATAAAGATTTAAAAAGGAGAACGCGTCCCCTTTTTAAAACGAACTTTACAAACTTCTGAATATTAAGTTAAACAGAAACATAAAAAACAGAAATGGCTACAATATCCATTTCTGTTTTGAATTACAATTAAAATAGGTAACTACTCAGCCATACATTTCATTTAGAAATTTGGTAAGGAGTATGATTCCAGCGAAAATACGCCCCTTATTACCTATAGAAAGTTATTTTCATGTTTCATCATCTAGATTGCTGCTGTGAAGATACAAATGGACCTACCCCTTGCTACCTTCCTTTGTTTTAAAACTTGGCATGTGGGAGGAAATAGGCAATGACTGCTCCAACACGTGGCCAGATGCACTCGCCACCCTAAAAGAAAAGTGATTTTAGGTCGGTTTCTCAGTGACTGATTAGTTACTAAAATAGTTTTAATTTACCTTTTTTAAGAACTAATAAAGGTCCGCCAAGTATGAATAAGTAACGGTTATCAATTACTTTCTTCATAAATGAAGCTTTCCATCCAGTTAATTTTTTGCCCATGACAACGCCCATTGCATCGTCATGGCCTAATGAACATACAGAACCTTTGTTATCGAATACAAACTTCTGCATTTCGCCTTTACCACGAACAAGAACAGCTAAGTTATGTGCAATATTGTAACCTTGTTGAATTGCGATTTGTGCTGTTGGTGGGTATGGACGGTTAATTTCTTCGTTAATAATTAACGCTGCATCACCAACCATGAATACTTCTTCATGACCTGGAGCATGCATGTACTCGTCCACTTTTACACGGCCGCGCATTGCTTCAAAGCCTGACTCTTCTACAATACCATTACCGCGTACACCTGCAGCCCAAACTACAGTTGCAGATTTCAATAATTCTATATCGTCGCCGTTTGCAACAATAATACCTTCTTCATTTGCTTCTTTAATCGCTGTACCAATGCGGAATTCTACACCCTTTTTCTCTAATTGTTTTACAGCATACTCAACTAGCTCTGGGTCGAAACCAGGAAGTGCTGTTGGTGCAGCTTCAACACAAATGATACGCGCTTTTTCGCGAGGAACATCATACTCTTTGCAAAGCTCAGGAATACGGTTTGCAAGCTCACCTACATACTCGATACCTGTAAATCCAGCACCGCCGACAACAATTGTAACTAACTCATCGCGTTTTTCTGAAGCATATAGAGAGAACATGTACTTCATATGATCACGAATTTGACGGGTTGCATTAATGTTAGCGATTGAGAATGCATGCTCTTTTAATCCTTTAATTCCAAACGTTTCAGACTCGAAACCAAGACCGATTACTAAGTAATCATACTCTAACTCACTATTTTTTAAGATAACGCGCTTTTCAGCTGCTTTAATTTCTACAACTGTGTCTTGTACGAAGTTTACTTTGTTTGTGTCGATTACATCTTTAATGTCTAAACGAACTTTATCGTGATGCAACGTACCAGCTGCACTTTCATGTAACCAAGTTGCTTGATAATGATAGCTGTTGTTATTTACTAATGTGATTTCAGCTTCACTTACAGATAATGTTTTTTGCAGACGAACAGTAGTAATCATTCCACCATAACCTGCGCCTAAAACTACGATTTTTGGCTTCTTCAAGCTAATCACACTCCTCTTCTTTATATAGATAGTTAAAAATAATAAAAATAGTGCTAAAACAAATTAAATGTTAAGAATGTACAGTTTTTCACATTCTTAACAAAACCAATAACAAGTTTGAAAAATGTTACGAAATTTGTCACAAAAAATTAATATTTTTACTTTCCTATATTAGTCGTTTTCTCTTTACTTTTCAAGCACTTGTAAAATTATCAATATTTTAAAATAACGTGGTCGTTTTAAGTTTTTCGACATTTCCTGAATCGCTAAGCGTATATAGCTTTTTACCGATTTTTTTCGCTTTCTGTTATGCCTTATATACATTTAAATTACGAAAAAATACACATAATTACCAAACATTACATCTTTTACTTATTGGCTAGTTTCTTCTATATAATAAATCTATATGAAGTGCATACACAATTCAGTCGTTTCTACGGTATTTTTTTATAAAATATGATATCATTTGTCTTGAGTGCGCTTGCACTCCGCTCATGGAAGTTTCGTATAACATACATACGAGTGTATATAGGAGAAGCACGAAAAATTTCCTAATTATAGGGGGAGTAAACAGTGACAGAAAATCAAAAGGTATACGACATCACTATTATCGGTGGAGGTCCAACTGGATTATTCACAGCTTTTTATGGCGGTATGAGACAAGCAAGCGTAAAAATTATCGAAAGCTTGCCACAACTCGGCGGTCAATTATCCGCATTATATCCTGAAAAGTACATATATGATATCGCAGGTTTTCCGAAAATTCGTGCACAAGAACTCATTAACAATCTAAAAGAACAAATGAGCAAGTTCGAACCAACCATTTGCCTAGAAGAAGCTGTACAAACGATAGAAAAACAAGAAGATGACGTGTTCAAACTTGTAACAAATAAAGAAACACACTATTCTAAATCCGTTATCATTACAGCAGGAAACGGCGCATTCCAGCCACGTCGTTTAGAATTAGAAGGCACAGAAAAATTCGAAAAAACAAACTTACACTATTTCGTTGATGATATGAATAAATTTGCGGGCAAACGCGTTGTTGTCTTTGGAGGCGGAGATTCTGCAGTAGACTGGACAATGATGTTAGAGCCAATCGCAGAAGAAGTTACAATCGTTCACCGCCGTGATAAATTCCGCGCACATGAGCATAGCGTTGAAACGCTACTGAACTCGCGCGCACAAGTGAAAACACCATACGTTCCCGTTGAACTGGTCGGTGATGAAAAAATTAAACAAGTTGTCCTTCAACATGTCAAAACAGAAGAGAAAGTTGTCATTGATGTTGATGATGTCATCGTTAACTATGGATTCGTCTCTTCCCTCGGTCCCATTAAAGACTGGGGCTTAGATATTCAAAAAAACAGTATCGTTGTAAATTCCAAAATGGAAACAAACATCCCTGGTATTTACGCAGCTGGTGATATTTGCACATATGAAGGAAAAGTAAAACTCATTGCATGCGGATTTGGCGAAGCACCAACAGCAGTAAACAACGCAAAAGCGTACTTCGATCCAAATGCAAAGCTGCAACCAATGCATAGCTCTAGCATGTTTTAATAGGAAGAGACTGTTTCAAAGATGTACCTTTGAAACAGTCTCTTTTTTACATGCCCAGCGATTTTCACGATATATCGGCGGTGCGACATACAATCCCCTATCCTCCCTCTGTATAATTATGGTATAATTCACAAGAACGTTTGTTCCTACACAAAAAAAGAGAGGATGACACAATGATGCAACCTAAAATCGTAAAAAAGGAAGCTTTTCAAGCCATTGGTATCTCTATTACTACAAACAATGAACTGGAAATGTCGAGCGGCGGAAAAATCCCTCACCTATGGAGTCAATACTTCCAAGAACAAATTAGCAACCACATTCCAAATCATGCTACACAAACAGAAACGCTTGCACTATATTGCAACTATGAATCTGATGAAACAGGTTTCTATACGTTCGCAATTGGTGTTCCTGTTTCCACTGTCATTGATACACCAGAAAACATGGCATCATTCACGATCCCAGCTACTACATACGCCGTATTTACAACGCGCCGAGGGCCGCTATCCGAAATCATCGTAGAAGCATGGCAAGAGATTTGGGACTGGTCAAAAGAAAATAAACGTGCGTTCACAACAGACTTTGAACTATATGATGAACGAGCTTTCGATCCAAATGACGCTCAAGTTGATATTTATATTGCACTAGCTTAATAATCAAAAAGACACAGCAGCCGGAGGCCACTGAAAAACTCACGTTTTTTCAGCTCAAAAACCGGATGTGAAATTAGAAAGGCGACTTTTCGTTCAAAATGGAACGAAAAGTCGCCTTTCTTTCTATTCTTTTTTTACTTTTCTTCCTTTTTTTCCTTCATTAAGGTCATAATTCGTTTTAAATTGACGGCAAATATAGCCATCGCACCTTGCATTCGCATACCAATGAGACCCGAGGAAGATGCTACATCATACCCGTGTCTGTGCTTCAGTTCACTATTTTTCGCTTCGATTTTGTAACGCTCTTTCCCTT
>NZ_KB910990.1 GCF_000383235.1 Bacillus sp. 123MFChir2 | reverse complement strand
TATGATTGCCTACGTTTTACTAAAATTTCTTCACGTAAAAGGTAGTAAGAAAAAACATATCAAACCGTTGTCATTCGCAGGTTTCACACGCCTGTTTCTTTGTGATACTCTGCCGTTTGAGTGGAGAATTTGTTTGAAAGAAATACTGGCATTCCATCGGCAAATAAGTCAAATGGATACTGTATAATTTTGGTTAATCAACACGTGTGACTTTATATATTGAAATTCGTTCCACAATTTCTAGTAAATTTTCTCTATAGTCTTGTAATGGTATTTGTTTATGAAATGCAGCATCATTCGCTCCAAAAAATACAATTACAAAATCAGGTTGATGAGATAATACATCCTCTTCAAGTCTTTTGAGTGCATCATACGTGTTATTACCTGGGATACCCGCATTCAAAATCTCCCATTCAGGGAAAGCGTTTTGCAATCTAGGAGTTAACCGCAATGCCTTATTTTCAAACATTTCTCCTGCTGTTATACTATCTCCAAAACAAATTAACCTTTTCACTTACTCCACCTACTGTCTCTATTTATATCCTATATTTGTAATGATATTATTTATGAAGTAACTTCCCTTCAAGTGCCTCAATATACCTCTTCGCTGATTTTTGAACAGCTTCATTTGCATTTCCCTTCACAATTCCATGAAATGCATTATACAAGCGATCAAACTTCAAAACTTTTACTTTGTCAGCCATTTCTTTCACTTTCCATGCTGGTAATGGAATGAGATTCGGATAACTGTACATAAAGCTTACCCAGCTTGAATCTGCGACAACTTGAATAATATCTCCAGTCAATAGAACTCCTCTTCCTTCATCTCCATTTTTCCAATGTAAAACAGAACCACCACTAAAATGCCCACCTAAACGGTATAATGTTACACTCTCCGATATTTCCATATATTCTCCAGACCAATATACAATTCGTTCACTTGGACGTATTACCCACTCTTTATCATCCTCATGAATGTATATAGGAACATTAAATAGTTCCGCCCATTCTACTTGTGTAGAATAATAATGTGGATGTGATAAAGTAATCGCATGAATTCCCCCTAACTCATTTATTCTCGCTACTGTCTCCTCATCGATATAAGTAATACAATCCCATAACACATTACACTTATTTGTTTGAACTAAATACGCATTTTGACCAATTGCAAACTTTGGTTTTGTTATGATGCTATATAAATTTTCTTCTTCTTTTACAATCTCATTCTTATACGTTTTACTTTCCTGTAGACTCTCTAACGTTGTCCATGTTTGGCCCATCGGATTTACATATTGACGTTCTTCATTACAAATTACACAGTTTACAGGTGGTTCATCATAAAGTGGGTATTGTACACCGCATGTAATACAAACATAATGCTTCATCATTTATATCTCTCCTTCTCATTAACTAGAAATATCATAATCAATATGTAGTCCCGTTAAATACACATTTAATATCCCTTAATGTGTATATTCAAAGTGAACCAACCAATTGAAACATTTTTCAATATCAGGATCATTCATTTCTTTCCAAACCACAGTTCTTTCCCATTCAATTTGTCCCGAGGTAAACATTTTGTAACTATCCTCTAATTCACTATAATATGCTTTCAACTTATCGAGATTTACGGCCATTTCTAAATCCATTCGTTTTTCCCGCCACGATGGACCTTCTTTATTCACCATCGCACGCAAATATATTTCTCGTGCATCTGCAATATGACGGAGCTCTTCCCCCTAATGTTTTCATAGATTCATATGGACGAAAAGAAAGATCTTCTGAACTTAAGTAATCTAATTAACCATTAGTAAGACTAGAATAATACTCCCAATATTCAACAATTGATGTTTGTGCCATAACCATCCCCTACAAACATTCGTTCTTTTTTATAGAATATCACAAAATAAACTTTCAAATCAATATTTTTACATTATTTTAAAATAATTGAATATTTAATTTATTATTCCATTTGTTATACAAAAATAATAATTACCATAAACTATTATATAATACACTACAGAAAGAAAGCGCTTAACAAAAGGGAAAAATTAAATTTTCTATACAATGAAAATAATAGAAAAAATAAATTTACGAAAAATTCATTTTTGTCTTGCATAATAATTTATTTTTGTTATTATCGTAGTAATTCGACAAAAATTGACTTTACATTGTATCGAATGTACAAAAAATTCAAAATATTTAAATTTGGAGGTTTTTTCGTGTCAAAAAATGTGCAAACATCACATATTTTTGTGATTGGGCTAATGCTTTTTGCTCTTTTCTTTGGAGCAGGTAATTTAATTTTCCCTGCTATGTTAGGACAAACAGCAGGAAGTAACGTATGGATTGCTACCGCTGGATTTTTAATTACAGGAGTTGGTGTACCACTACTTGGTGTAATAGCATTTGGTGTTTCTGGTAGCGATGACTTACAAGCAATGGCAAGTCGCGTACATCCATTGTTTGCGAGTGTATATACATTTATTCTGTATTTAGCAATTGGCCCTCTTTTCGCTTTACCGAGAGCAGGAAGCGTATCATTTGAAATAGGTGTAAAACCATTCGTAGGAGAAAATAGCGGTCATTTACCTTTAATTATTTTCACTATTCTATTTTTCGGCATTACTTGTTTACTCTCTTTAAATCCAACAAAGATTGTTGATGTTGTCGGAAAGTTTTTAACTCCGATTAAATTATCATTTATCGGTATTTTAGTTGTTACGGCTGTCATTAAGCCAATTGGTGAGATTCAAGCACCAACACAAGAATTTGTTACAAACTCCTTCTTCAAAGGCTTTCAGCAAGGCTATTTAACAATGGACACTCTCGCAGCTTTCGTATTTGGAATTATCATTATTAACGCGATCAAAGCGAAAGGTGTAAGTGACCAAAAAGTTGTTATCAATGTTTGTATAAAAGCAGCGATTATTGCCGCTGTCGTATTAATTGCTGTTTACACTGCACTTGCATTTATGGGCGCTTCTAGTGTTTCTAAATTAGGACATTTAGAAAATGGCGGAGAGGTTTTATCAAAAGTAGCAAATTACTACTTCGGTTCTTTAGGAAATTTATTATTAGGAATGATGATCACTGTAGCATGTTTAACGACAAGTGTTGGGCTTACTACAGCATGTTCATCATACTTCCATAAAGTATTTCCACAAATATCATACAAAACATTTGCTGTTATTTTAGCTACTTTCAGCGCTGTTATTGCAAACCTTGGTTTAACAGAGCTGATTACCATATCAGTACCTGTATTAACAGCGATTTATCCTTTAGCGATTGTATTAATTTTCTTAACATTTTTACACCGAGTATTTAAAGGAAAATCAGAAGTATATCAAGTAAGCTTGCTGTTCACTTTTATTGTTAGTCTCTTTGATGGACTAAATACTGCAAATCTAAAAGTTGAAGCAATCAATTCTTTATTCTCTCGCCTATTACCTTTATATGATGCAGGACTCGGATGGATCATGCCAGCACTTATCGGAGCGGTATTAGGATATGGAATTAGTTTATTACGAGTGAAGAATACTTCTAGTGTAGATACATCTCATGATCTTGCACGTAAAAAGACATCCTAAACTGAACAATTTTATTTAGATTCAAGAAATGTGAATCGATCTTTGTTTTAACAAGAATAAATTATAATGTTACACATTATATATGAATAAAAGAAGAGGATAGAAACAAGCAGAATAATTCTGTATGTTCTATCCTTTTTTTGTACTACAAATGACCTCATTTACCACAACATTTGGATTGGCTTTTCTCAAATAAATGTTGCTGCATTAATTCCGATAAGAATAACTTTTTAACCGTCGCGATATCTTTTCAAAGTCACTCATGGTTTTATAAGATTGAATGTTGATGGTAATAGATATAGTATTTCTGATTTTATAAATATAATCATTAAATATAATTTTAATTAATTTATCTAAATATTCCGTATCTGTTCTAGTTTGTTTCTGGATATAATCATAAAAATTAATTCCCTTATTATTATAATGAAGCATATCTCTTAGGGTTTTCATCTCATCTTTAAGTGTATTTTCGTATTCACCAAGCAGATAATCTAATGTGTTTAAGTTGAAGTTATTCCAATGTTGTCCAAGTATCTTTTTAATATCTAGTAAGTTCCTCATTGTCTCAAATAACTTTGTGGATGTTAAACGTAATAGGATGTATTTATCAAAATTTAATTTTGATGAATTATAGTCTAAGTGATTTTCTAACCAAATACAGGTAGTTAGTTCATTTTGAATAAGAAGAAGACGGGTTAAAAACACATTATATGTTATATCTTTTGTAAAAAATCTTTGGTCCCAAGTATCCTTTAGTATATATTCTTTCTCATCAAGATTCTTTAATGGTTTTGAGTCTAAATTTATTGGTTGATTAATCTTGTTGAGAATTTCCTGAACTAATGAACTAATAATGGATGTAAAGTTTAGGATAGTATTTTTATCAAATATATTAAACAAAGGGGTATCAGCGAAAACGAAAGTTGGAAATAAAGTAGTGCTAGCCAATATATCATTATCTAAATAAAATCCTAGATTATCTATATCGTTACCAAAAACACTTTTATGTCCATCTAAGAGTTTGTTAAAGATTTCTCTGTTTTTAAAGCCTTGATTAGTCTTTACTTTATGACGGATTTCTTTAATCACTTCTATATTGGGTAAATCAGAACCAATTAATCCATCTTCTTTTAATACTTTGTTAGTTTCATAAAGAGTTATACAAATATCACGGAAAAGAGAAAATATTGGAGCTGAGTTAAAATTAGGAGAAGAATGGCTTCCTAACATTATTTTTTTTAATCCTTGCAAATCGTGATTTATAGTTGTTAAATAATTCCCCATATTTATTCCTCACATATTTATTTGTTTCATAAAAATAGCTTTAAATACTACGTTTAATTGTATCATATTTCCACATTGTAAAACTTCCAATCAGAGCAAAATAAAAAGCAATCCTCCTTGTTAGAAGAATTGCATGTGTCTTGTATCACTATTTAAATGTTTCAAAATGCTTTGTTACCCATTTAACATTATTATCAGCAATATATTGTTCCGCAAGGATCAAGCGTTGCACAAGTTCTTTTTTTGATAACTTCATGTATTTTTTTTGTGTATTTTCAACACTTCGATTTGGTTTTATTTTACGAAAATCAATATCAGCATTGAGGTTTGGTTTCATACTTCCATTATTCTTTTTCTGCTTATACGTTAGACTATGTTGCTTGTAATACTCACACAAGTGTTCATTTGTTCGTATAGTATTCGGATGAATCCCTTTCCCTTCGGGATCAATCTCTTTTGACTTCTCTGATACAGTCTTGAGTGTAACAGGGAGATTTTGTTTGACCAGAAGGTCAATTGCCTCTTTCCCTAACAAGAGAGAACGCTGGCTTCGAGATTCATGAACCTCTTTGAGCCACGTTCGGTTATCTTTTGAAGGAAACGTCTGGTTCATATGTCTGTTCCTCCTGATATTTCTCAATCAATTCAATTTCCTTTAACTCGTTTCTTGCAAGTTTCCTCATCTGTTTTGCCTTATTTACTTCAACCGTTAAACCCATGGAAGCAAACCGCTTTTCCATATCCTTAGATAAGTCAACCACTTCAATGAGCTCATGTTTCTTTTCAGGTTGCGGAATTTTTGCCACACATCCTAAACATGCCATTTTTACAGGACATACTTTATCCGTAACGCAAGTCCCACCCAATACATTATTATATACACCTACTTTGGTTTTGTGTTCTTCCCATTCCCGCTGAAGTTCTTCAGGACTGCGAAGAATCGCTTCATCTAAGTCAACATAGTTTGAAATTACGCCGTGCAATTCTTCAACCTTTTCAGCTACTTGACTTGGAGTGGGTTCAGAGTAATACCTTGTTACATTCAAATCACGCTGATGGAGAATTTTCGCTACAATATCAACGGGAATTTCCTGACGTTGAACAGCTTCTGTTGCGAACGCATGACGCAGTAAGTGTGTTTTAATGATCACAGGTTGTCCTTCTTGTGTCTCGAAACGCAATCCATGCAAGAGAAAACGGAGACATCCAGAAAGGGATTTCGGATGAAGGGCTTTCTCGTCATATTGAAAGAAATAAGGCTTTGGTTCTGGAAATAGATGTTTCCTTTCACCTCGATACTTTACACTTGGAATTCCCCCATTATAATGTTCTTTCAGCATTTTATTGACTCTCTGGATTAGTCGAAAAGTATGCTTACTGATTGGATAAGACTCAACCGTATCTCGTCCTTTTGGGACAGCGTAGAAGGAAAACTTTAAATCGCCACCTACTTTCATAGCTCGTAGATCATCTTCTGAAGAGTTAATTTGTAGTAATTCATTAATTCTCGCTCCTGTTGTCGTCAAAATGTCTACCGCCAATAAACCGATTGAAGGTTCATCATTTGTTTATCATGAATTTCAAAAGCCTGATCAATTAAATCTTGTGTTAAATCAAGTAAATAAGCTACCAATATGGCATACTTTTTTATATCTTTAAACCTTCGAAATGAATAAGCCTCATAGCGTGCCCCAATCCGAGATAATTGTCGTAAACGATTAGGATGTATACCTTTTGTATCAATATGTAACTGTAAGCCTTTTATATACTCTAAACGCTCAATTACCTTTAAAAAGGATTCTGGTGAAAATTGGCCAGGTATTTCTTTTAACCAAGCTAAATATGTTTTTGAAGAATTAGGCATAAAGTGAAGTAAACTGCTTATTTTTTCTTTTTGTAAAAGAGATAAATAAGATGTTAGCGTTTTAAATATAATTTCTTCAGCTCTTTTACGTGTTTCCCATATTGCTCTTTCTATTACTGCCATTGAAGGAAGTATAACTTGCCAAGTACGTAATTCTTGCAATGCTGTCTCAATGAGATATGTAGTATTTCCATTATTTAATGCATGAGATTGAAGAAATTTGGATAATCTTCGATAATCAGTAGTTGTAAAGTTGCGAAAACCATATTCCTTGCGAATTTCTTCTACATGTTCATACCTTGTAGCCTCCCGCTGAGCATATAGCCCCCAGTCTTCTACACTTACACCAATTTGTTTCGCTACAAATTCTAAAACCTCACTAGGAATGTGCTCAATATCTGATAAAGTCCAGCCTAAATATCGTAAAATACTTAATTGCATAGCAAAACCCAGTCGATTATAACCCCTCCGATGGCGATTAATGATTTGTTTATCATGCTGACTGAAGGTAAAGGTATGTACTTAATGTCCATTCACTAATATCAGAGGGGATTTGCATATAACGATTTCGTTCTTCTGCTGTAAGAAGTTCTCGTACCCTCACATACATAAGAATTCCTCCCCATTTTAATGATTATAAAACTATGATATACGATTTCAATTTTACAGAATTTCCATTTGATTGTCCCATATTTTCAAATCCATAAGAATGATAAAGACTTCATTCAAAAATAATAAAGTCTCAAAAACATTAATGTTTTTAAGACTTAGATGGATTATACATATAAACGTTTCAATACTTGTTTCATTTCTGGTTTGATATTAATACTTGAACGGATTTCTTTTGCTTTTTGTTCCGCTTCTTCTACGTTAGATGCATGCCCTAATTCGGGGTAGTGACATGGTAGCTGTCACTACCCCTATATGAACGAAAGTTCATTGTGTTTCTATTCTTAAGTTGATGGGCATGTGTTGTGACCCCATTGCTATCAAGCTAAGCTCACACAATGGCAGTTATAGTGGAAGTTGTTTCTTTTTTCTAAAGATGATATGTAAGAACTTGAAATTTTTGCATGCCAAATAAATCCTAACGGATTCAGTTTTTTGAATTATGCCACTAGATTATCAGACATGGTACAATTGTAAACGACACCTAATATATCAAAGACTGTTTTTTTCTCATACCTATGAGATTTTCGCCCGTTTTGCTGTAGGAGGTTGAACAAGCGAATTAGAATCTTTGATAGCTCTTGGGTGTCTTTCTGTATAGCTTGGAAAAAAAGAAGAAAGTAATCTTTAATCATATATATGGCTTTATACTCACTAAGCTCTCGTTTTTTCTTCATGAGGAGCAATTGGCGCATTTGAAACATAGTAGAAGAACAGAGTAGAATGGCAATCAATTGCCCATACAAATGGCATTCCAATCGTTCTCGTTTTATCTTTTTACAATGATGAATACGAAAGAATGATTTCCACGTTTTAAATAAAAGCTCGATTTGCCAACGTAAAGAATACCAATCATGTACTTGTCCCATTGGGACAATATCTATAGGAGTATTTGTCATATATACATTGATACCGCTAAGTCGTTTACTACGAGCTGAATACTTCGTTCCCTTCTTTTTTTCTCTTACAGCTTGATCTTGTAATCGTTTTTGTTGCTGTTTTTCTGTAAGTCGATGAACAATTACACGAGCTGGCACTTTATCAATCATTCCTACATAAGCATCAGATATTTCGTATGTTTGCCCTGGTTGAAGAGAATTCATTAATGCCTCCATATCTATCTGTTTATATTCTGTTTTCTTCTTTAGCTTTCCGTTTTGATAATAATCAGGATTAGGATTTTTTTGATAAATACGTGTATTTGATTTAATACGAGAGATATAGTAAGCCTTTTTATCTTGTATATGTTGAAGATCTTTCAGATGAAAATAGCCTAAATCCCGAATACATAAATCATTCGCCGTTACAGTTGGAACACACAGAGAACCATAGGTTCGATCATGTTGTTTTCCTGGACCTGTATGAATATGAAGGAACTGTCCACTTAGTAAATCATATTCAAGCTGAATCTTTAATCCCGCTGTATGACTACATCCCCCAGCCCCTGGATAAACGGATGAAAAGGGATCAGGAAGTTGAAATGCAGTTGAATCTAAAATACGAATACGCTTGAAAATAGAAGTATATGTAGAAGAAATTGGCATAGATGAAACCAATTTTTTGTTTAGAAGTTCGGCTAATATGTTTTGTAAAAATTGAACAGCTGCTTGATTAAACCGTTGATTCAGTCCCTCAGGACTGATGAGCACTTCTGTTGATGATTCTAAACGACTAGATAACTGAGTTAAAGAAGTCGTAGCCACATTTTGGCTCATCCATACACATAAAGCGACTAAATCTTTTGCTTGGTACTTACTGGTTCGTTGCACAAAACCAACATCTTTAGCGAGATCTCGTAAGGTATTGGGGGATAAAAAGCTTTGAATCTCTTGAGCGAATAGCTGTAATTCATCGGATACAGAAATAGACATAAAAAACGCCATCCTTTCCTATGATTCTACAGAAAGCATAGCGCATTTTTTCATTTTAGGGGGTATTTTGTTTTCTTAGCTTGATAGCAATGTGTTGTGACCCCTAACAGAAATGAACAATCTTTTTTATAAAAGAGTGATTTACCGGGATATATTAAAAGCGTGTTTTGATCAATCTTTTTTCAAAACACGCTCTTTCCTTTTGTTCATTTAGTAAAGTTATTAGTATCAATTTGATCAAACTTTATTCAAATCCAACACCTGATCAGATCTAATCAGAACCCCTTTTGGTTGGAATGTTAATTTATCAACTAACAACCACACTTAACAAAGTTAATTTTTCCAGTACTTGTGACGAGATACCCTGTTGCGTCATTCGTTTCATAAGTATAACAATTGTTATAATCGTAATAACAAATCATTTGAGATCTTGGTTGAACTATTCCAAATAATTTACTAAATAAATTTTTCATTATCTAATTTTCCCCCTTTTAATTTATTTACAATAATTGTAACATATATTTTGAAAATTCTTAATATACAATTGGGTTTTTTTTGAATAACTTACATTAATATCTATAAAAGTGAAATCTACTATGCTATGATGAGTGCAATACTATATGGAAGGTGGAGAAATATGAAACTCTATACTCTATCAGCAAGTATTCTAATTATGGTTTTATTCGCAACTGGTTGTTCGAATATTCAAACTTCTAGACCGAATGATTCTAAGTCATCCAATACTATAAATAAACAGGAGAGTTCTATTGACAAGGATACAATAACATTTAATATGGGGAAAACTGATCAATTAGTCCGTCTTTTAGAATTCATAAATAATACAAAAAAAGGACAACAAGATAAAATTAAAATTCAAATAATTACATCTAGTAAAAAAATTAATAGGAGTTTGCAGTATAATGGAGAACAAATTACATATCATAATGAAAAGGGACAAACACTTACATGTAAAAATATAGATAGTTATAAAGACGCTTCTGGCATGGTTTATGAAGTAAATAGTTGTGAAGGTGAAGTATCTTCTGAGTGGGTATTCCAAACCAGTACAGCTGAACATGAGGCAGCACAAAAACAGCTACCTGTTAGTCCATAAAGCTAATACAAACATTTAATATATAAGAAAAATAGAGGAAGAGTAAACTTAAAAATTTGCTCTTCCTTTATTTTTGCGTGAAATGGCAAATGTAAATAAGTGTTTCTCTATTGTTAATTTTTGTTTATCTTCCTCTTGCTTTTCTATTGAAGAATTAACATTTCGAGTATTCAGTGCATCTTGAACTCCCTCAGTCATTAATTTAATTATGTAGATAGTTATTGTAAATGCAACGAGTGGACTAATAACAATCCAAGGAGAAAGTGTCATTTCATAATTACTTGCTCCTAGTAATCCTGACCATTCGTTAGATAATGAAGCAGACTGAGCCCCGCCGTTATCCAAAGGTATTATCCTTTCACCACCAATAAATAGGTGTAATAACCCCAGATGCGTGAATAAAATAAGTACGTGTACGATATTCTGCATAAATAAGATGAGTAATTTGTCCTTTAAATAAAGCCAAATGTGTGTGCGAATTAAATGTATCTTTGTTGCTCCCATGAGTATTGAACTTAAGACGTGTTCACTTTTCCTATATTCATCTATTTCATTTGCAATAAACACAGCAATTGTAGGAGCACCTATACCAATTGCCACAAAGATTTGATATAAAGTAAGCCCCCATTGAGTAGAAATTAAAGTGTCCTCTCCGCTAACAGAAATATAAAGAGGTTGAATAAGAATGAAAGCTAAAAAGATTGTTGGAACATAATTAAAAGCCTGGCTCAATCCTGTAATGAAATTTTTTAATCGTTTAGTAAACATGCTAATAAATATCCCAATAATTGTTCCTAGAAAAATACGGAAAAAACTTATTAAAAGTGCAAAAACAATAGTATATTTTGCTCCTTCTATAATTTTATTAACAAGCGGTATTCCAAAACGATCAGTGCCAAATGGTGGCATTTCAATGGGAGAGAACGGAGCTGCGGCTAATAACTCTTTGTCTGCAGTGTACAATAGCTTTTTTTGTTCAGGAAGTATTTCCTTTAATAAGGGGTTGTATAATATGCTAGCTAATAAAAGAAGACTTAAAAAAATTAATCCAAACCATACACGCTTGGAAGTCAGAATTTTTCGTATCATTACAAACCCTCCTTATTTACTACACGTTCAACCATAAGAGAGGCCAAACTAAACAATACGTAAAATGGAACAAAAATAAGAAAAACAGCTGTTAAACTAATAACTATGTTTTGTGAACCATAATCAACTAGGAATCTCATTAATCCGTTCACATTAAAGATATATTCCAGTACGAATAAGTTAGATATCATAAAGAGAAAGATACTTTTCGAATGATAAAAAAGGTGAATTATTACATTACGAAATAGGTGAACACGAACAATATACGGATTCGTTAATCCTTTACCTTTGAGAAGCTCTACATAAGGTTTATGCCGTTCCTCTTCTAGGTATAAAATAAGAAAACGGAACAATTGAATTGTAGGTAAAATACATAGGCATAGAATAGGTAAGACATATGGCCTATTATCTTGAAGGGATAAAACTGTAAATGGCATGAATTCTGTTTTTTTATATACCCATATAAAGAAAGCTTGTACAGATACAATAATCATTACGTCAGGTAATGATTCACAAATAAGTAATACTTGCTGCATCCATCTTTTCTTATTACGACTAGCTAACATATATATGTATGCCGCTATAAATGCCAAAACAAGGGCTACAACAAAGGCTATTATAATAAGAGATAAAGAGTAAATATAATTATCAAGTAGAAAGGGTAAGAAGGGATATTCTTTCACACTTACAGAATTTGAAACTTTAAAAGTTACTGTATTTAAAGAAAACAGCTGTTTTAATGTGTCCTCAATTTCAAATACATAGAGAAATGGCTGGAAAGACATTTGATTGTTGTATATAAATAAATGAGGTAAGCATAGTATACATAAAATACCAAGTAAAGTGAGAAAGAAGTTCATGCACATTTTCCTCATTTTTATTATCATTGAATCAATCCTCCTTTGGTAATTTTATATACTCTATAACGACGATAGTATCGCTATAGAGTTTGTAAAATTAAGATTTCTATTGAACTTTAGATACAGCCAATGTACTATCTTTTTTAATTTTCTTAAGATCCTTTTTAAGTTTATTTAGATCATTAATGGAACCTTTACTTACAACCATTCCAGATTCATTCAAAATTATATAGAACGGAAATAATTTAATATTATTATTTTGTAAAAAATCTTCAGAAGAGACCGTTGGTAAATTCAGGTTTTCGAGTTTATTGATATATTTGTGAGTTTCCCCCATTCGTTGGTTAGCTAGAAACGTTATGAAATTATAATTTGTAAATAGAGATTTTTGAGAGTAAAGCGAGTTAATTAAGTTTTCACAAGGGGGACAACCTACTGCTAAAAAAAGAACTACATCGGGATACTTACCACTGAATCGAGTATTTTCTGTATAGTCTAATATATCTGGAAGAAAACTTCCCAATAGAGGTCCAAAATCCTGTATGTTATTATCTGTATTATTTAAACTATTTTTAATAGAAGATTGTATTTTTATTAACCTATATACCATTATCATTAATGCTAGAAGTATTAACCATTGTATTAGATATGCTGTTATCCATAACTTTGACACGAAAATCACTCCTTAATTATTAAGTCTAATAAAACCTCTCAAAATAAAAATGAATACATAAATCAAAACAAAAGTAGTTGCTATGCATATTACAGTTTCATTAAACATAATAGATATGTCTTTTACCTTTAAATATTCATCTACAGTTCCTATCTGGTGAGGCATATAATATATAAAAATTGCTATGAAGAGGAGTAATACATTTCTAATGACCAAATTCCATGATAGTTTATAGTCACCTAGAACCCCTCCGCAGCCACAATTAAAATCAGTGTTTCTCCTTATTAAATTGATGATAATTGCCAGTGTATATAAGGATAATAAGAAAGCGGCTAAGAGAGACATAAGATTAACTACAAATCCTAAAATAATTCCTATGCCAATAACTAATTCAAAAGCTATTTCTATATATGCCAAAAAAACAATGGAATTTTCGGGTAATATTTGATACTTTCTAATTATGTCAATATGGGACCTAAAATCTCTTATTTTACTAACAAACGTTCCAATAAATATACTTCCTAGACATAATCTTAAAATTAATGATAGTTCCTCCAATCAAATCCACCACCATATTGTATTTATTTAACAACAGATACTAGCTTTTCAGTATTATACAATTGTGCCTGTAGTCGATACATACGTGCATATTCAGAGTCAATATTTATCAGTTCATCATGTGAACCTTGTTCTATAATACGACCCTTTTTCATTACGATAATTTTATCAGCATACTTGGCGGCAAACATTCTATGCGAGATAAATATAGCTGTTTTAGTACCAACCATTTCATTAAGGTTTTGAAATAGCTCTATCTCTGCAAAAGGATCTAGAGCAGACGAAGGCTCATCTAGAACAAAGAATTGTTTCTCTTTTAGCATAGCTCTAGCAAGTGCTATCTTTTGCCATTGTCCACCCGATAAATCTTCTCCTTCTTCAAAAATTTTTCCAAGCCTTGTATCATATGAATTCTTGAATTTTTTGACAAAATTATCGACGCCGCTTTGGATTGCAACATCTAAGATTTTTTGTTCCCTGGCTTTGAGGTCACCGAATAGAATATTTTCTTTAACTGTAAAAGAGTATTTTATGAAATCTTGGAATATAGCTGTTAGATTTTCTCTGAGAGAATCCGGGTTAATATCCCTAATGTCCAGGTCATCAAAATAAATATTCCCTTCAGTAGGCTTATACAATCCCATTAGGCATTTTACAAGGGTAGTTTTACCAGAACCATTTTCCCCAACTATAGCGATTTTTTCTCCTGGTTTTATATGGAGGTTAATATTATGTAATGAGTAATATTCACTACTTGGGTATTTAAACGTTAGATTCTTAATAAACACACCTTTCTCTATTGAATTAGGAAATGGTTTCCCGTCGACTAAATCTGTAGAATAATTATTACTTTCTATGAAAGAAAAATAATCTTGAATATATAGGTTGTCTTCTTTTAATTTAGCCAACACTTCCGATGCTCTGCTAATAGAACTCTGAATACCTTGAATTGCTTGAGTAACAGCAATGAATTCACCAACAGCTATTTTTGTAGTTTTGGTAAGGAAGATGATAATTATTGCTGCAAGACAATAGAATCCGCCAGTCAGTACATCTAATAACACATTGGCGTGTTGTTCTTTCTTTAATAGTTCTAGTGAGTTTTTAGTATTTATTTGAAACTTATGTGTCCATAATCTCAATAAATAGTTTGATAAATTAAAAATTTTGATTTCTTTAGCTGCTTCACGGTTAGCTAATAGAAAATCAATATAAGCAATTTCTCTTGCAACAGGTGTTTGATAAAGAAATAAGAAAAACCTCTTTACACCGAATTTACTCTGAACAATAAAAACAGGAAAAGCAATTAGAATACTTACTAGAATTAAGGTCCAATGAATAGTAAAGAGAAGTAGCAAAAACGAAAGCATGCTCAATATGGACTGAATAATTTGCATTACATTACGGAATGGTAATAGAAATCTTGCTCCCATGTTATTATTTATTCTTTTAAAATGATCATAAAAGCTTGTTAACTCAAAGTAATGCAGAGGTATACCGGATGCTTTTAGTATAATTTGTTGTTTAAGTTCTACTTCAAATATAAATTCTGTTTTCTTATCTATATAATTTTTCACGTCTGTTGATTATCTAAATTCTACCAAAAAATGAATACAAAAAGAGAGATTCCTCTTGTACAATGTAAGTTACCACACCAACATTGACGAAACGAGGAATCTCTCATGAACAAGAATACCACGTCCCACACATTGATTCAAAACTTTCTTTCAGAAGCAGAGCTCCAGGCGATTTTAACGGAGTTCAACCACACCGAGACAGCCCGAAAATGCACGGTTTCTACTGTTATTTCTTATTTGATTAGTGCTGCGACAAATGAATGGAAAAGCTTGCGTCACGCAGCCGAT
>NZ_KB910989.1 GCF_000383235.1 Bacillus sp. 123MFChir2 | reverse complement strand
GATCCCTGAAAGATGATCAGGTTGATAGGTTCGAGGTGGAAGCGTGGTGACACGTGGAGCTGACGAATACTAATAGATCGAGGACTTAACCATATAATATGAAGCAAATGTTATCTAGTTTTGAAGGAATATACCTTCATAAGTCTGGTAATGATGGCAGAGAGGTCACACCCGTTCCCATACCGAACACGGAAGTTAAGCTCTCTAGCGCCGATGGTAGTTGGGACTTTGTCCCTGTGAGAGTAGGACGTTGCCAGGCAAACGAAAGACGAGTCAGCGGACTCGTCTTTTTTATTTCCTAAGAAATTACGTTATGTTGACTCATTAAATATAAATAAATATAGTACGGTACTTTTTCGGCTGTAACAGCTAGAAATTGAAAGATGAATGGATAATCTTCAGAAGCATAACTTCCGAGTAAATCGTACCACCAGTCTGTTTCATAGCGGGATATCATACTTAAGTTATAAAGCAAAAGGTAGTGGATAAGTAATTCTGGGAGAACAGGAGCCATTTCCTTATTAGCAGGTAAATAATAAACGTTTGTATAATAATTGTATGTAAGGGGAGCGCTGTATAATGGCTTCCATTCTTTCATGGAAGCTGAAAAATACAAATGTGAATCATTTTCTTTAAAGTTTGTATATTGAATGTTAAGGCGCTTGTTAATCCCTTCTATATACCGTACAAAACGTTCTTCAGTCATATGAAAAGTATCTAAAATTTGAGTAGGAAAAGTAAAGATATTTCCCATCACTTCTTTTAATTGATATACATTATTTTTTCTCTTACTGTATCGGAACAAATCTGCTAATTCAGCGACCCGCTGCATCAACCCTTCCATTGTATATTTTTCTCCTTCTAAATGTTTCATGTGAAACATTTGTTCCGCAACATGAGTAAATAGCCCATGCTTTTGAATTTTCACTTCATCATCGATAAATTGATAACCTTGTTTTTTTCTTTTTCTTGTTGTAACCCCATGTGCCAATACAGAAGTTGATTCAGGATAATTGGGATCGACGGTAAGTAGACAAGCTTTTAGAAGTTGACTCATTCCATAAAATAATAGTACTGGCTTAATAGAAAATGGCGCAGTATTACACAATTGGTAATAGCTTTTTCCATGCTCTAAGTAATAAATAAAAGGATAACAATTTTCAAAGCTTTTTTTCTCAGTATTTGTATTATCTAATTTTTTGTAGCAATGGGTAAGATAATGTTGCGTGTGAGTAGAAGAAAGAAAAAAGCTTAATTTCTGCCAAATAATTGAGGACTGTTGCATATATACTCTCCTTTTGTTTTTAGAAAATTCTAACATATTAAGTCTTTCTTGACAGTATTTTAACCAATTGTTAAGCTACTAATAATAATTTCAGGTATCATGGGGGGAATCATTTATGTGGGAATCTAAATTTGTTAAAGAAGGTTTAACGTTTGATGATGTATTACTTGTACCAGCTAAATCAGATGTATTACCAAGGGAAGTAAGTATAAAAACAGTTTTATCCGAAACGTTACAATTAAATATTCCTTTAATTAGTGCGGGTATGGATACAGTAACAGAAGCTGAGATGGCTATTGCGATGGCGCGTCAAGGTGGAATTGGAATTATCCATAAAAATATGTCTATCGAGCAACAAGCTGAGCAAGTCGATAAAGTAAAACGTTCTGAAAGCGGCGTTATTACGGATCCTTTCTTTTTAACTCCCGACCATCAAGTATATGATGCAGAACATTTGATGGGAAAATATCGCATTTCAGGTGTTCCAGTTGTAAATGATACAGAAGAACGAAAACTTGTAGGGATTATTACAAACCGTGATATGCGTTTTATCCAAGATTATTCAATTAAGATTTCTGATGTAATGACAAAAGAGAACTTAATTACAGCTCCAGTTCATACTACACTAGAAGATGCTGAGAAAATCTTACAAAAGCATAAAATTGAAAAACTTCCTCTTGTTGATGATAACGGTGTATTACAAGGCTTAATTACAATTAAAGATATTGAAAAAGTAATTGAGTTTCCAAACTCTGCGAAAGATAAACAAGGTCGTTTATTAGTAGGGGCAGCTGTTGGCGTAACAGCTGATGCAATGCAACGTATTGATGCATTAGTAAAAGCAAATGTAGACGTAATTGTTATTGATACTGCACATGGCCATTCACAAGGTGTATTAGATAAAGTGAAAGAAGTTCGTGCAAAATATCCAAACTTAAATATTATTGCTGGTAACGTTGCTACAGCTGAAGCAACTCGTGAATTAATTGAAGCGGGTGCAAATATTGTTAAAGTTGGTATTGGACCAGGATCTATTTGTACAACACGCGTTGTAGCTGGTGTCGGTGTTCCTCAATTAACAGCGGTGTATGACTGTGCAACAGAAGCTCGTAAATATGGTATCCCAGTAATTGCTGATGGTGGAATTAAGTATTCTGGTGATATCGTAAAAGCATTAGCAGCAGGCGCGCACGTTGTTATGCTTGGAAGTATGTTTGCTGGTGTAGCAGAAAGCCCTGGAGATACAGAAATTTACCAAGGTCGTCAATTTAAAGTATATCGTGGTATGGGTTCTGTTGGAGCGATGGAAAAAGGAAGTAAAGATCGTTACTTCCAAGAAGGTAATAAAAAACTTGTTCCAGAAGGAATTGAAGGACGCGTTCCATTTAAAGGTCATTTAGCAGATACAGTACACCAATTAGTTGGTGGATTACGTGCAGGTATGGGATATTGTGGAGCAGCTGATTTAACATTCTTACGCGAAAATGCACAGTTTATCCGTATGTCAGGTGCTGGATTACGTGAAAGTCATCCGCATGATGTTCAAATTACAAAAGAATCACCAAACTATTCATTATAATGTCTGATATAAAAATGGACGGAGGTTTAGTACCTCTGTCTATTTTTTTTTGATTGTGTTAGAATAACGTTTATGTGAGTACAAATATATTGGGGGTAACAACAGTGAAAGGTATATTTCGTAAGCAAATGGTTGCGATTGTAACAGTGCTTACACTATTTTGCAGCATGTTTTTTACATACAGCAGTGCATTTGCGGAAACCAATTCTGCTTTGAATGTTGAGGCTGGAGCAGCAATTTTAGTGGAAGAAAATTCTGGAAAGATTTTATATCAAAAAAATGTAGATGAATCATTAGCGATTGCTAGTATGACAAAAATGATGACTGAATATTTGGTTCATGAAGCAATAGCAAAAGGTAAAATTAAATGGGATCAAAAAACGAAAGTTGCTGATTACGCTCATATAATTTCACAAGATCGTTCTTTATCAAATGTTCCTTTAGAAAACGGCGGTATGTATACTGTAAAAGAATTATATGAAGCAATGGCAATTTACTCTGCTAATGGCGCAACAATTGCTTTAGCTGAATTGATTGGTGGTTCAGAAGCCAATTTTGCTAAAATGATGAATGATAAAGCAAAAGAACTAGGGTTACAAAATTATAAATTTGTAAATGCTACAGGATTAATCAATAAGGACTTAAAAGGAAAACATCCTGAAGGAACAAGCCCGGATGATGAAAATAAAATGTCTGCCAAAGACTGTGCTTTGTTAGCACAACATTTACTTCAAGATTATCCAAAGGTTCTTGATACAGCCAAAATTACAAAAAAGACATTCCAAAAAGATGGAAAATATCCAATTGATATGTCAAACTGGAACTGGATGTTAAAAGGATTAGTTAAAGGGTATGAAGGTGTAGATGGCCTAAAGACAGGGCATACTGATCAAGCTGGTTATTGCTTTACAGGTACAGCAGAGCGTAATGGTATGCGTTTAATCTCTGTTGTTATTAAAACAAACTCTGAGACAGCTCGTTTTGATGAAACGAAAAAACTATTTGATTACGGTTTTACAAATTTCCAAACAAAAACGGTATATCCAAAAGCTTCTCAAGTAAAAGGTCATGAAACAGTTCATGTAAATAAAGCAAAAGATACAGAAGTACCAGTGCAGACAAAGAAAGAAATCGTACTTCCAATGCCAAAAGGTAGTCAAGATATTTATAAAACAGATTTCAAAGCAGTAAATAAAGAGAATGAAGCACCAATTAAAAAAGGTACAACACTTGGTTATATGACCGTATCAGCGAAAGATGCTAACGATGTAGGATTTTTAACTGGTAAATCCATGCAAGTAGATCTTGTAACAAAACAAGAGGTAGAAAAGGCGAATTGGTTTGTTCTTTCTATGCGAAGCATTGGTTCCTTCTTTAGTGGTCTATGGAATGGTACAATTGATACTGTAAAAGGTTGGTTTTAAAAGCTTCCGATAAGGAGGCTTTTTTATTTGCTATTTTACGTACCTATTTTATCCAAAAAAATAGTAGACAAATCTCTAATAGATAATGGTAGAATGTAAGAGTATTCTTAATTTTCCCTGTGACTGGGGAAAGCAATTCACCTAGGGGGGTTTTTTGTACATGTTAAATGTAACAGGAACAGAGCGCGTAAAACGTGGAATGGCAGAAATGCAAAAGGGTGGCGTCATTATGGACGTAGTTAACGCTGAGCAAGCAAAAATTGCAGAAGCAGCAGGTGCAGTTGCTGTTATGGCATTAGAACGTGTTCCAGCTGACATTCGTGCAGCAGGCGGCGTTTCACGTATGGCAGATCCAACAATCGTGGAAGAAGTAATGGGTGCTGTATCAATTCCAGTTATGGCAAAATGCCGTATTGGTCATCTTGTGGAAGCACGCGTACTTGAATCATTAGGGGTAGATTACATTGATGAGAGTGAAGTGTTAACTCCAGCTGATGAAGTGTATCATTTAAATAAACGTGATTATACTGTTCCATTTGTATGTGGATGCCGTGATATCGGAGAAGCGGCACGCCGTATTGCTGAAGGTGCATCAATGCTTCGTACAAAAGGTGAGCCTGGTACAGGAAATATTGTAGAAGCTGTACGTCATATGCGTCAAGTAAACGCAGAAATTCGTCAAGTTGCAAGTCTGCGCGAAGATGAGTTAATGACATATGCAAAAAATACGGGTGCTCCTTATGAAGTGTTACTTGAAATCAAACGCCTTGGCCGTTTACCGGTTGTAAACTTTGCAGCAGGTGGCGTTGCAACACCAGCAGACGCTGCATTAATGATGCAACTAGGTGCAGATGGTGTATTCGTAGGTTCCGGTATTTTCAAATCAGAAAATCCAGAAAAGTTTGCGCGTGCGATTGTTGAAGCAACAACGCATTATGAAGATTATGAATTAATCGCTCGCCTTTCTAAAGGACTAGGTAATGCAATGAAAGGTGTTGAAATTTCAACATTATTACCAGAACAACGCATGCAAGAACGCGGTTGGTAATTAAAGGAGTTTTTGAAATGGTTACAATCGGTGTATTAGGACTTCAAGGAGCGGTTCGTGAGCATGTACGTGCAATAGAGGCAGTTGGTGCACAAGCGGTGATTGTGAAGCGTACAGAGCAATTAGAGGAAGTAGATGGACTTATTTTACCAGGTGGTGAAAGTACAACGATGCGCCGTCTAATTGATAAATATAGTTTTATGGAACCTCTTCGTGAATTTGCTAAAGCAGGGAAACCGATGTTTGGTACGTGTGCAGGTATGATCTTACTTGCAAAGAACCTTGTTGGATATGAGGAACCACATATTGGCGTAATGGATATTACAGTGGAACGCAATGCGTTTGGTCGCCAAAAAGATAGTTTTGAGGCAGCTCTTTCGATGGAAGGAGTAGGCGAAGACTTTATTGGTGTATTTATTCGTGCACCGTATGTTGTAAATGTAGAAGATCATATCGAAGTATTATGCACATATGAAGAGCGTATGGTCGCGGTTCGTCAAAATCATTTATTAGCAGCTTCTTTCCATCCAGAATTAACTGATGATCATCGTGTTACAGCCTATTTTGTAGAGATGGTAAAGGAAGCAAAAATAAAAAAAGCTGTATAAGTGACTTGAAACTTGTGCAAGATTATAGTAAATTGATGGTAACTATTTTATATGATAAATGTGTTGATAGGAATTAGTAACAAGAGACGTTTCTTATAGAGAGTCGGTGGTTGGTGTAAACCGATAGAAGCGGCTTGTGAATCCATCCTGGAGTGAAGTGTGGAACAGCCCTGTTGGCTAGTAAACATTTCCGGTGAAGAGCCGTTATCTCTACTTGAGAGGAAAGCAATTATGCTTTCAATTAGGGTGGCAACGCGGGTTAACTCCCGTCCCTTTGTATAGGGACGGGAGTTTTTTATTTTTGTAAAAATAAAGGAGGAAATATTATGCTTGATATTAAATTTTTGCGTGCGAATTTTGAAGAAGTAAAAGCGAAACTGCAACATAGAGGCGAAGACTTAACCGACTTTGGCCGTTTTGAAGAATTAGACATAAAAAGAAGAGAATTACTTGTAAAAACCGAAGAGTTAAAAAGCAAACGTAATGAAGTATCTCAACAAATTTCTGTATTAAAACGTGAAAAGAAAGATGCAGAGGCGCTTATTTTAGAAATGCGTGAAGTAAGCGATAAAGTGAAAGAGCTTGATAATGAGCTTCGTACAGTTGAAGAAGATCTTGAGAAATTAATGTTATCTATTCCAAATATTCCACATGAATCTACACCAATGGGCGAAACGGAAGATGATAATGTGCAAGTTCGTACGTGGGGAGATGTTCCAGAATTTACGTTCGAACCAAAGCCGCATTGGGATCTTGCAACAGATTTGGGTATGTTAGATTTTGAACGCGCTGGAAAGGTAACGGGTAGCCGTTTTGTATTTTATAAAGGGGCAGGTGCAAAATTAGAACGTGCTTTATTTAATTTTATGCTTGATCTTCATACGGAAGAGCATGGATATGAAGAAATTTTACCTCCGTATATAGTGAATCGTACGAGCATGATAGGAACGGGGCAACTTCCGAAGTTTGAAGAAGATGCGTTTCGTATTGAAAGCGAGGATTACTTCTTAATTCCTACAGCTGAAGTACCTGTAACAAATATGCATCGTGAAGAAATTTTAAGCGGAGATCAATTACCAATTCGTTATGCAGCATTTAGCGCGTGTTTCCGTTCTGAAGCAGGATCTGCTGGTCGCGATACACGTGGTTTAATTCGTCAGCACCAATTTAATAAAGTAGAGCTTGTTAAATTTGTGAAACCTGAAGATTCTTATGAAGAACTAGAAAAATTAACAAATGATGCAGAGCGCGTATTACAATTATTAGGTCTTCCATACCGTGTCATGAGCATGTGTACAGGAGATTTAGGGTTTACGGCAGCGAAGAAATATGATATCGAAGTATGGATTCCTAGCTATGGTACATATCGTGAAATTTCTTCTTGTAGTAACTTTGAAGCATTCCAAGCGCGCCGTGCAAATATTCGTTTCCGTCGTGATACAAAAGCGAAACCAGAGCACGTTCATACACTAAATGGATCTGGACTTGCAATTGGCCGTACAGTAGCTGCTGTTTTAGAGAACTACCAGCAAGAAGATGGTTCTATTATTATTCCAGAGGTTCTTCGTCCTTATATGGGAGGAAAAACAGTAATTAAATAAACCCAAATAAAAAACGATATAAAATCATTTCTTTTCGGTGGGCGAGAGCATCTGGCCGTGCGTAGAAGCGGTCAGGGCCCTTTCCTGCCACATGCAAGGAGCGAGTGCAGACTCCTTTTTTCGGCATAGCCGCAATCTATATGCCGAAAAATTAAAATAGATTTATATAAATGAATCTATTCGTTGTTATTTTAGAATAACAACACCTTTAATTATTTAGTAGAGTGGGATATATTTCATGAAAAAGGAAGGAGAAAAATCTCTTACCTTTTTATATTATCTATATAATAGGGTTGACGAACTGTTTTTCTTTTGATATTATATTTCATGTCATGTTAACACGGAGGAATACCCAAGTCTGGCTGAAGGGATCGGTCTTGAAAACCGACAGGCGGTGTGAGCCGCGCGGGGGTTCGAATCCCTCTTCCTCCGCCATATATAATTGACAACAGCGCATATAAGTGGAGATTGGAGAACTCGTTACCAACACGTAACGAGTTTTTATTTTAACCAATTAGGAAGTAGCATATAGGAGAATGAACCTCTTATAGGAACACTCATATTCCGAGGATTATCTTCATAGATATGAAAGGAGCTACCATGGCCATGGATATTATTATACAAACATTTCCGCTTGACGGAAAAACACTATATTATGTACAATGCCCTGTTTGCAAGAAAAATAAAATTTTAAACAGTGCTGCAAACGTATCTCGTATTGTAAGTGATGAAACATTTCGTAAACTTTGTGGTTGCATCTGTGATGTGAAAAAAGAAGTGAAGAAAATAGAAGCACCAAAACAAGTTGAGGAAAAGGTAGATTCAAAACGTAAAGTAATTACAGCTGTTATTAATGGAAAAGAAATGACAGTAAAAGAAATTGCTGAAGCATATAATATTAGTGTGAGCACTGTACGTCAGCGTATTAATGCAGGGAAAACAGAGAGCGAAATTATTGCTCCGACGAAAAAGAAAAACTAAGTTCATAGGAAAAACCCGTGCAATTGCACGGGTTTTTTATTTTACAAGTTTACGTGTTTGTTGTAAGAAACGACCAATTTTCTTAATAATAGGTTCAATTGAATTTTCATTTTGTAAAATGTCGTATTCATTAATATTAAGACGCAATACAGGACAAGCATTAAAGCCATTAATCCAATTTTCATAGCGTTCATGCATTTCTTTCCAATATTCAATTGGTGTTTGTTGTTCCATTGGTCTTCCGCGCTCTTTAATGCGATCTATAATATCATCAAATGATCCTTCTAAGTGAATCAGTAAATCAGGGTGTGGGAAATAAGGTGTCATAACCATTGCATCAAATAAGCTTTTATACGTTTCATAATCTGTAGCAGTCATTGTTCCTTTTTCATAATGCATTTTGGCGAAAATTCCCGTGTCTTCATAAATAGAACGGTCTTGAATAAATCCTCCGCCATATTCGAAGATTTTTTTTTGTTCTTTAAAGCGTTCTGCTAAGAAATAAACTTGTAAGTGGAAGCTCCAACGTGTGAAGTCTCCATAAAATTTATCTAAATATGGATTAGCGTCTACTTTTTCAAATGATGTGCGGTAACCAAGTGCATTTGCAAGAGCGTTTGTCATTGTAGATTTCCCAACACCGACTGTTCCGGCAATCGTAATAACAGCATCATTTGGGATGTCATATTTTTGTCTCAAATTCATTATTAGTTAATCTCCTTTGTCAGTGTATTTTGTAATGCTGATAAGATTACATGTAAGTCCGATTCATTTTTTACAAAATCCATGCTATCTCCATTGAATTTTAATACGGGGATGTCTGGATGATTTTTTTTGAATGTTTCCATTGCCATTTCGTAATCTTTAATGAGTTGCAATAAATAATTAGGATCTATATTTTTTTCGAATTCACGTCCACGCATTGCAATTCGTTTTTGCAGTGTTTCTAAACTTGCTGTTATATACACAATGACATTTGGAACTGGCATATCTTGTGTTAAGATACGATAAATCTGCATGTATTTCTCATATTGGGTGCCATGTAATGTTTGAGATGCAAAAATTAAGTTTTTAAATATATGGTAATCTGCTACGACAGGTATATGTTGTTTTAAATATTTTGTATCAATGTCTTCTAATTGCTTATATCGGTTGCATAAGAAAAACATTTCTAATTGAAAAGCCCATTCCTCAATATTATCGTAAAATTTTCCTAAAAAAGGATTTTCATCAACGATTTCTTTTAATAAATGGAGTTGCATGTGAGTCGATATCGCTTTCGCGAGTGAAGTTTTTCCAACACCAATGGGTCCTTCAACTGTAATAAATGGTACTCCAGTCACACTGTTGCCTCCTCTCAAAACATGATTTGAAACGAATAAAAAGCACAAAACAGAACTATTGTAGCATAAGAGGAGTGAGAAAGGATTAGTTTGTCATAAAAAGTTAGAAAATCAATTCATCCGATATTAACTCGTAATACGCTCTTGCTAATGGAAGTTTCACTTTATGTTATTACGGTTGTAAATGAAAAGATGAAGAGGTATTTGCTTTTAAAGTGGTTTGCATAATACGCAGGGCATGTTTGTTGTCTTGATCACAATTAGAAGCAATACAATCTTCAGGTACATATAATTGATAATTTCTCATGTGAGCATCATTTGCGGTGAAAAGAATGCATATATTTCCAGCTACTCCTGTTAAGATAAGATTTTCAATTTTTAAATGACCTAATAATGAATTTAAGGGTGTTTCATAAAAAGCAGAATAATGTGGTTTAATAAAAATATAATCGTCGCGGGCAGGGGTAATCTTTTTTATGATTTCTTCACTGTGTTCATTTGTGCAATAGGTGATGAGTTCATTAATATCGGCTCTCCATAAATGATAATGATCATTTACATAAATAATTGGACAGCCGGCATTTTTCATTTTTTGTTTAAGTTGTAAAATCGATTCTGTAATAGGTTTGCATTTTTGTGCTAAGATAGGTCCGTGTGAAAATTGGAAGTCATTAATCATGTCAATAATAAGGAGTGCGGTATTTTTCATATGTAATCTCCTTTCCTTTCTCTTTAGATTGGATTGAATACAGAAAAGTTATTTATGCTGAAAGGACTTTGTTATGGAACAAGATATTTATTTTATGGAACTTGCGATAGAAGAAGCGAAAAAGGCCGGGGAAATACAGGAAGTACCAATTGGTGCGGTTGTTGTTGTTGATGGTGAAGTCATAAGTCGTGCCCATAACTTACGTGAAACAGAGCAACGATCAGTCGCTCATGCTGAATTGTTAGCGATTGATGATGCTTGCAAGAAATTAGGGACTTGGCGTTTAGAAAATGCAACGTTATATGTCACATTAGAACCGTGCCCAATGTGTGCTGGTGCCATTGTGTTATCACGCGTAGAACGGGTTGTATATGGTGCAGCGGATCCAAAAGGTGGATGTGCCGGTACATTAATGAATTTATTAACAGAGGATCGGTTTAATCATCAATCCAAAGTTGTAGCTGGTGTATTAGAAGAAGAGTGTGGAAGTTTATTAACAAATTTTTTTCGAGAACTACGTAAAAAGAGGAAGAAAGAGAAGAAAGAGTTGGATAAAAATACTCTTTGCTGACACGTTGCAATTTTTTAGGAAACAAGTTATACTGAGATTGCCTTTAAACGAGGCAACTAAATATGGTTTTAACTTTGCCGTGCTAAGCGGGGAGGTAGCGGTGCCCTGTACTCGCAATCCGCTCTAGCGAGGCCGAATCCCTTCTCGAGGTTATGTTACTGTAGGGTCTGCCTTAAGTAAGTAGCGTTGACGTTTGGGTCCTGCGCAACGGGACCCCGTGAACCTTGTCAGGTCCGGAAGGAAGCAGCAATAAGCGGGTCTTCTCGTGTGCCGCAGGAGTGCCTGAACCGAGCTAACTGCTTAAGTAACGCTTATGGTACGTAGTCGACAGAAGGTGCACGGCAGTTATATATGCATATAAACCCATCCTATACAAATAGGATGGGTTTTTTGTATGGAAAATAACTTTTGGAATCTAGAATCAGAATAGGTTATAATAAAGTGAAACAATAATGAATAGGGGATTTTTATCGCCTATTCATTATTGATTGGACGAATCAGGCTTTTACGGGCAGTGTATCCCGCCTGACTTTTTGTTTGAGTTGGCGAGATTACTGTTTACGAATAGCGGGATAAACGAGAGAATAACCTTTGGGGGAGGCCGTATTTTCGTGTCATACCAGGCGTTATACCGAACATGGAGACCGCAGAAATTTGAAGATGTAGTCGGTCAAAAGCACGTAACGAAAACGTTGCAAAATGCCCTTCTTCAAGAGAAAGCGTCACATGCTTATGTATTCTCTGGCCCGAGAGGAACAGGGAAAACAACAATTGCGAAAGTATTTGCAAAAGCAATCAACTGTGAGCAAGCTCCTACAGCTGAACCTTGTAATCAATGTCCTGCATGCTTAGGAATTACACAAGGTGCTATTTCAGATGTATTAGAAATTGACGCGGCTTCGAATAACGGTGTAGATGAAATTCGAGATATAAGAGATAAAGTAAAATATGCTCCAAGCGAAGTTCGCTATAAAGTATATATTATTGATGAAGTTCACATGCTTTCGATGGGGGCGTTTAATGCGCTATTAAAAACATTAGAAGAACCTCCGCAGCATGTTATCTTTATTTTGGCAACGACAGAACCGCATAAAATTCCACCGACAATTATTTCTCGTTGCCAGCGCTTTGAGTTCCGCAAAATATCAGTACAGGATATTGTAGAACGATTAACAACTGTTGTGAATAACGAAGGAACGAAAGTGGACGAGGAAGCACTTCAAATTGTAGCGCGTGCTGCAGAAGGTGGTATGCGTGATGCGTTAAGTTTAATCGATCAAGCGATTTCCTATAGTGATGAAGTGGTAACGGTAGAAGATGTATTAGCGGTAACAGGTTCTGTTTCACAGCGTTATTTAGCGAACCTTGTAGAAAGTATATATGATAATGATGTATCAAAAGCATTGCGTATTGTTGATGATATTATGAATCAAGGGAAAGACCCACTTCGTTTCATGGAAGACTTTATTTACTATTACCGAGATATGCTTTTATATCAAACCTCACCGCAGCTAGAGGATATGCTGGAGAGAGTTATTGTTGATGATTCATTTCGAAAGTTAAGTCAGGAGATGCAGCCTGAAATAATTTATGAAATTATTCATACGCTTAGTAAAAGCCAACAAGAAATGAAATGGACAAATCATCCACGTATTTTTTTAGAAGTGGTTATGGTGCAATTGTGTCAGCAATTTGCGACGAAAGTAAACGGAGCGGATCGTTTGCAAGTTGTTTTACAAAGAATGCAGCAGTTAGAACAGGAATTAGAGAAGATAAAACGAGATGGTGTGCCAACTTCAATGCAACAAGAAGTGAGAGAAACAAAGGCTGCACCGAAGCCGAGTCGTTCTGGTAGTATGAAAATACCGGTCGGTCGTGTTCATGAAGTGCTAAAGCAAGCAACTCGTAAAGAGTTGGAGCAGTTGAAAAGCGCATGGGGTGAACTGTTAGAGCGATTGAAAAGTTATAATAAAGTCGCTTATGCTGTTTTGTTAGAAAATAGTGAGCCGGTAGCGGCGTCTACTACTTCTTATGTTCTGGCTTTTAAGTATGAAATTCATTGTAAAATGGCGAGTGAAAATCGTGAGGCAACAGATACAGTAGAGCAAATTCTCTTTGAATTATTTGGGAAAAATTTGCAAATGATTGCAATTCCTAAAAGTGAATGGGGGAAAATTCGTGAGGGGTTCTTACAAAATGAAGATGGTTCTTCAGAAGAAGAGAAACCGAAAGATCCCCTTGTAGAAGAAGCTGTAAAAATAGTTGGAGAGAAATTAATTGAAATAAAGGAATAAAGTATGCTTTAAATGGATTTTTTTCCAAAATGTAAACATTCATTAAGTGAAAATTAGGAGGAACTATTTATGATGCGTGGAATGGGAAATATGAATAATATGATGAAACAAATGCAAAAAATGCAAAAACAAATGACGAAAGCGCAAGAGGAACTTGGTGAAAAAACAGTTGAAGGAACAGCTGGCGGTGGTATGGTAACAGTTATTGCAAGCGGACATAAACAAGTTCTAGAAGTGAAAATTAAAGAAGAAGTTGTAGATCCAGAAGATATTGAAATGTTGCAAGATCTTGTATTAGCTGCAACAAATGATGCATTAAAGAAAGCGGAAGAACTATCGAATGCTACAATGGGGCAATTTACAAAAGGAATGAATTTACCAGGCGGTATGTTCTAGGAGGTTGGTCATAGATGCACTATCCAGAGCCAATTTCGAAGCTGATTGATAGTTTTATGAAATTGCCAGGTATCGGACCGAAAACAGCGGTTCGCTTGGCTTTTTTCGTATTAGATATGAAAGAAGATGACGTATTAGATTTTGCGAAATCACTTGTAAATGCAAAACGAAACTTAATGTACTGTTCTATTTGTGGTCATATAACAGATCGAGATCCTTGTTACATTTGTGATGATTCTCATCGCGATCAATCGGTTGTTTGTGTTGTGCAAGAGCCAAAAGATGTGATTGCAATGGAGAAGATGAAAGAATATCAGGGAGTATATCATGTGTTGAATGGTGCTATTTCTCCAATGGAGGGAGTTGGCCCAGAAGATATTAATATTCCTCAGTTGTTAAAACGACTACACGACGAAACAGTACAAGAAGTTATTTTGGCAACAAACCCGAATATTGAAGGGGAAGCAACAGCGATGTATATTTCTCGTCTGTTAAAGCCAACGGGGATTAAAGTGACTCGTATTGCACACGGGCTACCAGTTGGTGGTGACTTAGAATATGCGGATGAAGTAACGCTATCGAAGGCGTTAGAAGGCCGTAGAGAATTATAAGTAGGAGAAATAGAGATGTTTTTTCAAAAAAAAGCAAAGTTGCGTAAGGAATATGATGAAAAATTAATTGTATTGCTAGAACAAGTGAAGATAGAGTGGATGCGTCAGAAGAGAATTGTAGAACAAAGCATCGAGCCTTCAGAAGATGTATTGTGTCATTTGAAACTGGCGGAAGCGAAGTACTTCTATCTATTGAAGGAAGCGAAAAGACGTCCTGTGAAAATGGAACAATTATAAAAGAGAAGTCGAACGGAAAATGGTTTTTCAGTTCGGCTTTTTATTTTATCCCGCTACTCGCGGGCGGTAAGATCCCGCCTCAAGGTTCAGAAAGAAACAAAGGATCGGTGGGGGATGAACAAAAACTAACACTGATGGAAGTTTCGCTTTATACGAAAAAATTAACGGTCTTTTTTTTTCTTTTTCCCATACAAATATAGTGTACAAGTTGTAAGGGAGAGAGTCGCATGGAACATAGTTTGATTATTGGTGGTATATTAACGTTAATATTTATTTTACTAATTGTCGGTGCTTCTATAAAGCCATTTCGCTTTGTAGGCGGATTGCTTGTCAAAATTGTAATAGGAGCTTTGTTGTTGTTTGCTGTGAATATAGTAGGAGCACAGTTTAATTTTCATCTTCCTATTAATGTTGGTACTACATTTGTTTCGGGTTTTTTGGGTTTGCCGGGTATCGGTGCGCTTATAGTTATTAAATTGTATATTTTACCAGGCTAGAAAAACTTTTTTTCGAGCTTGGTTATTTTTTTAGAAAAAACATTGACGTTTAAACTATTAATGTGGTAAATTAATAAACGTCGTCAACAACGAAAGAAAAAAACAGGTTGACAACGAGAAATGAATGTGATACCTTATAGAAGTCGCTGAAATGCGATGTTGAACTTTGAAAACTAAACGAAACAAACAACGTGAAACGTCAATTTTTATTTATGAAGCTAGACAAACACTTTATTGGAGAGTTTGATCCTGGCTCAGGATGAACGCTGGCGGCGTGCCTAATACATGCAAGTCGAGCGAACCGATTAAGAGCTTGCTCTTAAGAAGTTAGCGGCGGACGGGTGAGTAACACGTGGGTAACCTGCCTATAAGACTGGGATAACTCCGGGAAACCGGGGCTAATACCGGATAA
>NZ_KB910988.1 GCF_000383235.1 Bacillus sp. 123MFChir2 | reverse complement strand
CTTTCAAATGTACGAATCAAATCAAGAAGTTGTTCCCTTTGTTCTCCTGTGATGGTTTTGATTTTACAAGAACGTGTTGTTTTCATCTATTCCTCTCCTTTCGTTCATATATTTTCAATCTCTTTACTTACTTTTTTCCCTTCACGTTTCCCATAAATACGGGCTGAAAAAGAAGTCGTAATCGCAATCAAATCTTCTACAAGTTCTTGTTCATCGTTTATTTCTTTTTCTTCGACGATTTCTATTTTACCATTATAATTTTTTATATATTTTTCTAAATATTGATAACCAAAACGTGCCAAACGATCTTTATATTCAACAATGATTATACTGTTTTGCATCTATATCATATAATCGATGTCCACTGGGAGTGATGATTGTTTCTAATAATCCTTTGTTAGACCAAGAACGTACCGTTTGTTTGTCTATACCTAATAATTCCGCCGCGATGATCTATGCCCTCGTTGCTTATATTGTGGAACGAATCCCGACGATTAAAGATCTTGTGAAACGGTTACGACATGATTTTATGTTTCATCTGAAGTGCGGTTTTTTATTTTCTGATCGCATCCCTTCCGAAGCTTCTTTTTCCCGTTTTACCCAGAAATTAAGTGAGTCAAATGTGCTAGAAACTGTTCAAGAAACCTTGTTTCTTCAAGCGATTCAAGAAAAGTTTATTACAGATGATGTCGTCTCTATTGATGCGACACACTTTGAGTCCAGAGACCGAGCGACTCCGCAAGAAAAGAAACCAAAACCAGAACCCAAAAAGCGTGGTCGTAAAACAAAGGCAGAACAAGAAGCCTTTCAACAAGAAAAAGAAGAGCGAGAAAATCAAAAAACATCTATGAAAAAACAATAGAAGATCAACTAAATATCAGTTTGGAAACCTTACGGACAGAAATCTCTTTACGCCCAAATTGGGGCATCAAGAAAAATAGTGAAGGAAAAAACACCTTTTGGTTTGGCTTTAAAGCTCATTTAGCTGTGGGAGCGAAGAGTCAATATATCTTACAATCCCTCATGTCCTCCGCTAGTTTGAATGATGGGAAAGCCGCGATTCCTTTACTCAAAGGCATCCAAGAGCGGTTTTCTTCGTTGACCATTCGATATGGCGTAATGGATGCGGGTTACGATGATGAAGCGATTTATACACAACTCCATCGAATGAAAACCAAAGCTATCATTGCCTATAATAAGCGAAACGAAGGAGAGTTCCTTGGGTTTGATGAGCACTTCGCTCCTACTTGTGTACGAGAGCACTCGTATCGGTATGACAGTTTCGATGAGAAGTATGAGACGTTGAAATACACGCGTCCAAAGGAATGTCAAACATGTCCGCTTGCCCACGATTCTCTTTGTCAAAAGGTCTATAAAATCAAGATGGAAAGCGATATTCGCAAATACAGTGCCCTAGGGCGTGGTTCAGAAGCATGGAAACAACGCTATAACCAAAGAACCGCGGTAGAACGAGTAAATGCGTATCTCAAAGAATTCTTTCAGTTAAAAAATGTCCGATATCGAAGCGGAAAGCGAGCTAAAGTTCATTTTGACTTGGGAACGCTTGTTTATAATGCATCAAAACTCGCAACAGACCGCATGAATCAACAGATGAAGAAAATGAATATAGCTGCGTAACATTTTTAAAAATTTAAAACTAAAATTCTGAAGATCTTGCCTCCGAAGAAAAACAATTATGAAATTGATTCACCTTTTAAAAATTTTTTTGAAACTGTCGAAACCTCCCATTGTTAATTTTCTCTATATATTTAACTATAAAATATTCCCCTCGATTGAACAATGGATATTTTCAAACAAAAAAGCTCACTTTTTCTTGTTCGGATTTAATATGTAATTATAAAGAGAAAAACCCGAAAATACCCTGAGATTGTATGCAGGGTATTACGGGTTTTTCTCTTTGTGCAAAATTTTTTTATGCATTATAACGATTTCTTCTTCGTTCCATTCTCGTTTGTCCTTGCACTGTTCCAACATCATTATGTTGTTCTGTTGGCGCTGTATGATAAGTTGGTGCTGCTTCTTGATGATTTCGTTCATACGTGCGAGTGTCTCTCTGTTTAGAAGATTTTTTACCGAACTTTAGCATTTTAAATTTTAATTTCGGTAAACTCGGAATGCGAATTTTAAATGTAGGTCTCATTTTCTTCTTTTGTTTAAACGTGCTTGTTTTTTCTTGCTTTCCATTATCACGGTGCAGCGCGTTGGCAAGCAGTCCGCCAAGTAAGAAACCTGCCACTAAAATGACTAAATACAACCGTTCTGTTGTAAGTAGGTTCATCATTCGCTGAAGAACTGCTAGTGATTGAATTTGCTTTACATCCCAAAGCATTACGCCCCATAATGCAAGCAGTCCTAGTGTAATCGCATATGTACGGAATCGGAATAAAAACGGGATGACAGCAATACATGCAGCAATTTTTGCGTTTGCAATTAAAGAATCGACTGTTATGTATTGATTCCAAATTGACATTAAGAGTGTGATAAATGCTGCGTATGCTATCCAACTAAATATTCGTGAATGCATTCGTTTAGCATGATAGCTCCCAAAACTAGTTAAAAACAATAATCCACCTATATATAATGATAATTGGAGTGGCATTTGTTTCATTAAACCTGTAACTGGGAACAGGGCGCTGAGCACCATTAACAGTACATCAAGTTTTCTCACAATTCTCAATCCCTTTCAGTTTTCTAACCTCTATAGCATAATGGTATTTTTCTATTTTGTATATGAATAATCAGCTAAACAATAACATGCTTACAAAACATCTTAATCCTATTTATGCTAAAAAGTAAACAAAAAACATAATGATAATTGACAATAGATTATTACTTTTATACTAGGAAATGACAAATCCCGCTCATTCTCAATAAGCGGGATTTTTTACATAGTCATATGTAAGGCTATATCATATCTTTTCGGTACAAATTGATCACATCTTTTAACGCTGCGGCTGCCGCTCCTCTTGGATTGGAAGCTCCGCCAATAGAAGAAACTTCTCCCATCGTGTCTGTGTAAAAAGTAATTCCTTTTTCGGTTCCCGTAACGGCTGCTAATGAATGGTTTGGATCTACTCCATATGGTTGTACTTCAAGACGTACTCCTCCGTTATCAATTATATATGCTCTTGCTAGTAGTTTGATTTGTTTTCCATGTTGCTTTGCTTCTTGTATATCTTGTTTTGATAGATTGTCTATTCCTTTAATACTGATATCTTCAAGGGTATATTCTGTATGCAGTAAACTATTTGATAGTAGCAATAATTTACAAGCACTATCCATTCCGCTCACATCTAATAAAGGGTTTGTTTCAGCAATTCCTTTTTTCTGTGCATGCTGTAATGCTTCTTCAAACGTTGTATTATCCTCATGCATTTTCGTTAATATATAATTTGTTGTCCCGTTTAAAACGCCTTCAATGCGCTCAATTTTGCATCCCGCTAAGCTAAATTGCCCCATATCAAGTGTAGGCAGTGCTGCAGCTGTTGCACCGCTATAGCGAATGCGTACATTTGCGAGTTTTGCCGCTTCGTTTATCTCTTTCCATGATGTCACAAGTGCCCCTTTCGAAATAGCGACAATATTCATTTCTTTTTTTATAGCTTTTAATATATATTCCTTTCCAGGTTCTCCATTTTGAAGATTAGTTGGAGTAGACTCGATAAAAATATGCCCCTGCATGTTTTTATCATGAACTGGATGTAGTTCCATGTATCGATGTAAAGCTACTGATCCATCACCTAGTGTCAGTAAAGTATCAGCGCAAAGCCCCTCTGAATGATATAACTTCACATCACGTCCAATAATTCCAACAAGAAGTAATTCTATGCCGAACTCTTCATGAATAAATGATGCTTTTTCATGAATGAGTTTTACAAATTCTTTTCCAACGGTGCCATATCCAGCAAGTATTAATTTGATTCGCATATTTTCCTCCGCTAACTTATTAATGTTTATTTTTTAAAAGACAAATATAAAACAAGTTGCGGTCCAATCGGTCCTATTCTACGATGTCCTCGATCTTCAAATCCAACTGTTATATATAATTTTTGCGCAGGAATATTTCTTTCATTGACTGCCAACACAACTTCTTCTATGTTGGGAAAATATAAACCTACATAGTTGGGTAGCAGTTGCAGTGCCCGTTTTGCATATCCGTTTCCTTGTTCAGTGTAGTTGATTGAAAATGAAGTGAGTAATAAAGAATTTTCTTTGGTTGTATATTCTTGCACACGACTTCCTGATTGCAATGAAAAAATACCAACTGGCTTTTCATCAGCTAAAATAACAATAGGATTTCGAGTTGTGTCCTGCTTTGCATAATCTAAAAGTTCCGTTGGATGAGCAGTAAATTGCACTTGTTCTTCTGGTAAAGTGTAGGTTTGTAAAGCTTCTTTATATTCCTCTGTATATGGAACGAGTTGAATAGATGGATTCACTTGCATAACGTATATTCCTCCAATTTTAAAAACATATGTTTCCTTCCATACAAAATTATACAATATTTTTATGAATAAATGAAATTTTCAGACTCAAAAATGATAAACTAATCCCCGTGCTACATAACACGGGGATTAGTTTATTTCTTTAATTGTTGATTCGATTGGTCAACTTGTTCTTGTTTTAATTCATTTTGTTCATCTTTTGGTAATTGTTGATTGTTTTCTTTAACTGGATTGCTCTGTTTGTTTTCTAATAAATCATTTGGTACTTGTGGCATCGCGCGCCCTACGATAGCAGCTAGTTCATCAAGAATTCCTTCGCCAGCTTTTCCTTCTTTAATCCGTTTTCCAATTTGTTTTAAACGCTCGTACGTATCTAAATCGGCCACTACAACCGCGTTTGAACCTTGTGGATCGTGTTTTAAGCTCTCCGCAACGGAGTATTTGATTGTTTCTACTCTTGTACGATCTAATTTAGCACCGACATCAATACCAACAATGGAATACTTACCAAGGACAACAGCCGTTGCATCTCTTACACCAGGTATATTAGAAGCAATGTTGGCAAGATGATCAGCTTTTGTTTCTTCTGATTTACGTGTATTTTCTTTATATGTTACGTTTTTTGTTGTATATTGTTTTGTATTTGAAGTTGGTTTTGGATTTGCTGTGTTATCATTCTTTTTTGTACTGCAACTTGCTAATAGAAGCAAACAGATACAAAAGTAAATGGTTTTCCTCAAAGGTGTCACTCCTATTCGTTAATCATAAATTTGTTCTACACTTTGTAATTTTTTCACTTTTTCTTCAGTACCACTATTGGCATTAATAAAGATTTGATAGGTGTCTTTCCCAAGCGTTCCTAAAAATTCATAACATAGTACTTCTTTATGCAAGTCATTTACAATGATTGCTTCACGCTCTTCCATAACTTTTAAATTAGGATTAATTTTCTTTCGTGCATCTGAAACCGATAGTGTTGGTTTTGAAATTTTTATATCTTTACGAGAAGCTAAATAATCTTTGGCAGAGAAGCCAACAATTGAACCATCATCAAGCGCAATTTTCATTTGAATGGATTCAGGATATATACGCACCTTGTCCCGATTCGTTACGAATGTGAAAACACCGATAGAGTCGTATTGGGAACTTTCATATAACTCCATATTTTTGAATTTATTTTGTTTTAAAAAGGAAAGTCCCTTTTCTCCTGCATCATTTAAACTAATTTTTTGTTCTTTTACTTCGCGATTGTTCATAACCCAAATTGGATATCCGCCTTTTTCAGTAATGTCCATATTCGTTTCACTATTTGTCTTAGGATCTTTTACTGTAATGCTATAAAATTTCTCTTTTGCTCCTTTTCCGCTTTTTTCCGCAGAAATCGTTTCAGATCCCTTTAAGCTAAGGAAAGACTTAGCAATATTTATTGCTTGTTCTTTTGAAATGTTTGGACCGGATATGTGTGTTTCACCCTTTTTTTCTGTCTGTAAACTTGTAAACGTTGGTCCAAAAGGGCTTTGTGAATAAGAGTTACTGTTTTTTTCTACTGTTTTAAATCCGTCTATAATCGTGTTATCGGCTGGATTCTTATCAGAAGCAAGCGCCAGTTCAACATCCATCCAACGTAAATTGTTTTTTAAGGCAAGGTGCTGTACTTTACGCAGTTCATCTTGAATATTTGCAGCATTACCATATAGTTGCTCGAGTGTTTTATATTCCTCGTCATTCAGTGGTTCTTTTTCTAAATCACGTATCGCTGTACGGTAGCTAAATTCTCCGATATTTGATAGAAATTCTTGTGTTTTATTAAACGGCAGTAACGTAAGTGGTAATTGACCAATATCAGAATGTGCTTGCGATGTAATACGCCATACATCAGCTAATGCAGGTGATAACGATGTGCGTGAATTCATTGCTAATGTTGTGCCTATTTTGTCATGTAATAAATCGACTTGATAAGCTAAATCATGGAAAGCTCGCTGGTAGTTATTTTCAGCGTGAATTAATACCGCATTTTTCTCTTGGTGCTCTTTATACCCCCAATATCCTGTACCTACAACTCCAATTGTTAATAAAACAATAAGTAAACCTCTAAACATAACTCATCCACCTCCTAACTATTGACAAAAAATGTGTCTTCCAATTTTCTTAATTTGCGGGCGGCTCCAAATCCATTTACTTGTTGCTGTATCCGGATTAAAGTAATACAGCGCTCCTCCAGATGGATCCCATCCGTTAATCGCATCAAGCACAGCTTTTTTTGCTGTTTCATTTGGTGTTAAATTAATCTGACCGTCAGCAACAGCAGTAAAGGCACGTGGCTCGTAAATCACTCCAGCGACTGTATTTGGAAAAGATGCACTGCTAACGCGATTTAAAATAACAGCTGCAACAGCAACTTGTCCGATATAAGGTTCACCGCGCGATTCTCCGTATACAGCGTTTGCTAAAATTTTAATGTCATTTTGCGAGTATCCATTCGGAACATTGGTGCCTTTATTTTGTGCCGGTTTATTATTTTGGTTGTTCGCTGTGTTACTTGGTTGCTTTTCATATTTGGTAGCTTTAACAAGTTTTTGTTTTGTCGTTGCACCAGCAAGTCCATCAACTTTTAAACCGAATTTTTGTTGGAAATTTCGAAGCGCCCAATATGTACCCCATCCAAAGACACCATCTACTTTTCCATTGTAAAACCCAATGTATTTGAGTCTTGATTGTAGCTCGATTACATCTTCTCCAGAAGCTCCTTTTTGGATAATTTGATTTGAAAAAGCCCCTACCTCTTTCTCATGAACACTACTTACCAACAAAGTAATCGCCGCAATAATGAGTAGAAGCGGCACTTTGAAGAAAGCTTTCCAACGCATAGCTCAACCTCCTTGAATATGACGATGAATTCGAGGTTATTTTTTGTAAATCATACGGTTTTATGTAATGAAGACAAAAAAAGACACATTCATATGAATATGCCTAAGTGTAAACACTATAAAAAATGCTATAAAGGAGCTTTAAGATGACACGGTTATATACTCGTTTAATTATATGTATCAGCCTTGCTGCAATTATATTATTTATTTATAAACCTTTCTCCGCTGTTCATGCACAGCCTCCATATGCGAAATGGGGAAAGATCGCGGTGCAAATGACAAAAGAAAAATATCCGCAAGCTGATATTATCGATTACCTTCATATTGGAAGAAGGCCGAAAACAGGAAATGTATCAGTTGAAAAATTTAAGTTATGGTTGCGTGACAAGAGCGGAAAAGAATTTGGAGTATTTGTTGATGTTGAGTTTGAAACAAAAACGGAAAAATTTATTAACATTTCTTTCAAAGAAACTCCAAGATAAAAACAACACGCAGTGCCAAAAGAAGAAGCTTTTTTCAAGGCGAGGCAACTCTATTCCATTGCGAAAGTTTGTAAATACTGGTTTTAAAATTGTATATGACAAATTTAGTAAGAAGTTTGGTGGATTTACGAAACAAAACCTCTCTTTTTCAGTACACTTCTTGTAAATATTTCACGAACAGTTTGAGAGGCACTAATCCTCGTTTAGGCATTTGACTTGTAATAACTGCGGTGAGTTCTAATTGAGGCACAATTAAAATATACTGTCCGCCGTACCCCATCGCAAAATATGTATGATATGGTACATTGCATGTATCTCTATCTAGGACCCACCAATGATATCCGTATGCTCCAATATGTTTATATGTAATAAATCGGTTTTGATGCGATTGTTCAATCCAGTTTGAAGAAACGAGTTGCTTTCCATTCCAATAGCCGGTTTGCAGACAGAATTGACCGATTTTCAGCATGTCCCTTGGGTTCATTTTCATACCAAAACCACCCACAAAAATTCCTTGTGGATCTTGTTGCCACTCATAATTCGTAATGTGCAACGGTTCAAATAAGTATTTCTCAGCAAACGCCGCGGTTGTCGTCCCTGTTACAAGTTGCAAAATGTAACTTAATACATGTGAAGAACCAGAATTATAATTCATTTTAGTCCCTGGTTGTTCAATAATTGGTTTATTAACAATATAGTCAATCCAGTTTTTTGATTCTACAAAATCATTTGGGAAAATAACACCGTCACCAAACTCTATCCAGTCTTCTCCCGTTGTCATCGTTAATAAATGATACATTGTTAATAGCTGTTTTTCTTTTGGCATATTAGGAATCCACTCTACAATAGGTGTATGAATACTATGGATATATCCTTTTTCAAGTGCAATGCCAATTAGAATAGAGATAATACTTTTCGTTATCGAATTAATTTTATAAACATTTTGTGCACAATTGTCTGTTTTATAATACTCAGTAACGATTTCGCCTTTTTGATAGACGAGAAAAGCATTTACTTTCTTCTTTTTCAATGTATGTTCTAATTCTGGTAAGTTCAATTTAAACTCCTCCATGATTAATTAGCGCTAATTTGACTTATTATAACGAAATTTATAATGAGAAACAAAAAAGAGTAGATTTTTTCTAGGCTACCGCCACATGCCCATCAACTTAAAATTTTAAAGTAAAAATGACTGTTTTGCTACAATAATTGAACGATTTTGTTAGGTTTCTATGTCTATTGATTGCTAATAAGTGACGATATGTTATGAGTGCATTTTTAAAGACATTTTGTGTATTACGCATCATTTTATTTTAAAAATATACAAATAAGGATAAAAGCTTTCTTATAGAAAAAACTTTTATCCTTATAGTTAAATCGTTTATAATTTTGTCCGAACAGCCCAAAGCTCTGGGAAAAACGATTGATCAAGCACGCGTTTTAAATACGAAACGCCTGAAGAACCGCCAGTTCCCATTTTATGACCAATAATACGTTCTACCGTTTTCATATGACGGAAACGCCACTGCTGCAGCCAATCTTCTATATCGATTAGCTTCTCAGCTAATTGATATAAATCCCAGTATTTTTGCACATTTGAGTAAACTTCTAACCACGCTGCTTCTACTGTTCCATCTGCTTCATATGGTTGTGTGATATCACGTTGAAGTACACTCGGATTGATTGGGAATCCTTCTTTAGCAAGTGTTTGAATGGCAACGTCATATAAACTCGGTGTGTGAAGCGCCTTATGTAGACGAGTATATAATTCTTCATCTTTTTCATAGATTTTAAGAATATGTGGTGTTTTATAACCGAGCGCAAATTCAATCATCCGATATTGGTAAGATTGAAATCCAGATGATTGACCAAGTGAATCGCGGAATTCAATATATTCTGCAGGTGTAAGCGTTGCCAAAATATCCCATGACTGAATAATTTGCGATTGAATTTTTGAAACGCGCGCAAGCATCTTAAAAGCAGGTGCAAGCTCTCCGTTTTGAATGGACTCAATAGCTGCTTCTAACTCATGCAAAATTAATTTCATCCAAAGTTCACTTGCCTGATGAATCACGATGAACAACATTTCGTCGTGATGATTGGACAGTCGCTTTTGACTCGAAAGTAAACTGTCTAGTTGTAAGTACTCTCCGTATGTCATGTTGTTACGAAAATCTGTATGAATCCCTTTTTCCATTATCACTTTTTCATTATCAGTCATATGTGTACATCCTCTCTATGCAGTATATATTTATTTTTATAATGGTTTTAATACAGCACGCACTGGACTACCGTCTGCATCTGTTAACGAAAGCGGCAGAGCAATCAATTCGTAGTCTCCGTCTCGTACACTTTCTAAAACAATATTTTCTAAAATATGAATCCCGTGTCTAAATAACTCATGGTGTGCTGCAAGCTCTTTATCATCAAGTGGGTCCACAGACGGAACATCAACACCAATTAAACGTACTCCCTTTTCATAAAGGTATTGTGCAAGATCCGCACGTAAATACGGAATCGTTTCAGGAAATACATACGGATTTGTTTTTGATGAGGTGCGTAATAATAATCTACTTACCCCTTCTAAATCATAATTTTCAAGTTCTTTTGCTCCGATGCTTTCATGACCTGTTACATCTATAATTCGAGCAGGACCGATGTAGATGTTAATATCAAGATCACTTACTTTTTTACCATCATTATCGAAGTGAAACGGTGCATCAATATGTGTACCGGTATGAATACTCATCGAAATTTTACCAACATTAACCGATCCGCTTTTCTCTTTTGTCCATGAAACTTCATAGGAAAAAGGTGTATCGCCAGGCCAAGTGGCAATATTATTGTTTAGAGGTTGAGAAATATCAATCCACTTGTTTTCTTTCATCTTTATGCCACAACCTCTCGTTTATTTTCAAATTGTTTATACTCCTCTTCTACCATAATCTTTTTTAAAATTCGGACAGCGTTCCACACTTCTTCATACGTATTGTATAAAGCGACAGGAGCTAAACGAATGCCGTTTGGAGCGCGAAAATCAGGAACAATTCCATTAGCCTTTAATGCCCTGCAAATCCGCGCCGCTTCTTTATGTTCTAAATAAATATGTCCGCCTCGTATTTCATCCTCTAACGGATTACCAAGTGTAAAGCTCATATCTGTTAATTCGTGTTGTATAAGGTTTATCATATAACGTGTAATATGCAGTGACTTTTGTCGTAGTCGATCAATGCCCGCTTCTTTAAAAATCTCTAAAGAACCAATTAGCGGTGCAACACTTAATACGTGCGGTGTTCCAATTTGATAAGCACCGGCATGCTCAGCTGGTGCAAGTTCGTGCTCCATGTCAAACTGTTTATCCTTTCGAGAGCCAAACCATCCGGCTAATCCGGGTAAACGATTGAAATGTTTTTTATTTACATACAAGCCTCCTACACCGCCTGGCCCAGCATTTAAATATTTATAATTACACCAAACTGCAAAATCAACGTCCCATTCTTGAAAATGGTGCGGGATGGAACCGATTGAATGGCAAAGATCAAAGCCGATATGAATTTCGCGTTTATGCGCTTCTTCCGTAAGCAATTTCATATTTAAAATTTGTCCACTTCGATATAACACAGCTGGAAGTACAATGAGTGCAATATCTTCTGTCATTGCGGCAATAATATCTTCTTCATTTAACGTTCTTCCATCCCTGCTTTTTACTTGAACGAGATGCTCGGCAGGGTCCAATCCTTTTAAACGAATTTGGCTTTGCAAAGCATAAATATCCGATGGAAATGTTAACTCATCGGCAAGGATTTTTGTTTTTCCTTCTTTCGGTTTGTAAAACGTAGCAACAACTTGATGTAAATTTGTTGTCGTGGAACCGGTTATAATTACTTCTTCGGGCGTGGCACCAATAAGAGGAGCACTTAATTCTCCTAATTGCTCAGATAAGAAATACCAAGGATGCTGCCCTTCTGTCCAGCCATCAATACCGAACTGTTTCCATGAATCAAGTAATGTTAATACAGAGTGCTCAGCTCGTTTAGATAAAAGCCCAAGTGAGTTTCCATCTAAATAAATGGTTCCTTCTTTTTTATAAAATTCATGTTGAAATGATGCAAGCTCATCGTATTGATCACATTGGCGAGCATACTCATAAGATGGTTCAAATGGTTTTGTGTACATTCTATCACCTTCTCTTGAATTTTCTTTTAATTCTAATTAATAAAAAATATATCATCAAAATTGACATAGCGTCAATGACATTATGTCAGTTGACAGTATATTACTGTTTCCCCTACAATTAAGTTGATTTTTCTGATATTTCGGTATGAAGGTGTGGTACATATGACTAAAGATCCTATTTCGGCAAGACAACGCCGTTCGCTAGAAACAAAAAAGAAATTATTATTAGCTGGGCGTGAAGTATTTATAGAATACGGCTTTCACAAAACAACAATTTCCCAAATCATAAAAAAAGCAGAAACAGGATATGGAACTGCTTACGTATACTTTAAAAATAAGGATGACTTACTCATTGTCTTAATGGATGATGTGATGAACCAGTTTTATACAATAGCAGAACGTATCTTTCATCCAATAACAAGGAATGAAGCTCATAGTATGATTCAAAAACAAGTTCATGCATTTTTACAAATGGCAGAAACGGAAAGACAACTATTACAAGTTGTTGAAGAAGCAATCGGTACTTCTAAAGAAGTTCGGAACAGATGGGATGCTATTCGAGAACGATTTATTGAACGAATTGTTCAAGACATTACATATTCACAAAACAGCGGTTTAGCACGAAAAGATTTGAATTGTTTATTAGTAGCAAGAAGTTGGTTCTTTGCGAATGAAATGTTTTTATGGGAAATTGTACGAAAGGAACGGGAATTTTCTCTCGAAGAAATCGTACATACATTAACAGAAATGTATATGGGCGGGTTGTATTCATGATATATAGTTTATCTTTATTCTTTAGAGTATTTTAGGTAATAAAAACATATTAGTATTATTTCCCTGGTAAGCGCATATTCTGACATATAAAAAGAATATCCCCTAAAAAAGTGGTTTTTATGTCATTTTTTCAATTTGTATTTATATATGTCTATGTAAATATTCTATTGAATTCCCCTTCCTTCTTTCGATATGATGATATCAAACTGAATTTCAATAGAAAGTGAGAAACAAATGACAGAAAAAATCGCGATTATTACAGGCTCATCAAGCGGATTTGGGCTTCTTACATCATTAGAGTTTGCTAAAAAAGGATATCTTATCATCGCTACAATGCGAAATATTAAAAAGCAAACAAAATTACTTGAAAAGGCAGCATCGTTACACTTAGAGCGTAATATAATAATCCATCAGCTTGATGTAACTTCCCAAAAGTCAATTGAGAATTTTACATCTTTTATCAATAATCTTGGACGGGTAGATATACTTATTAATAATGCTGGCTATGCAAGCGGTGGTTTTGTTGAGGAAATCCCAATTGAAGAGTATCGTAACCAATTTGAGACAAACGTATTTGGAGCCATCGCAGTAACGCAAGCTGTTCTTCCAGTTATGAGAAAACAAAAATATGGAAAAATCATTAATGTTAGTAGTATAAGCGGAAAAATGGGGTTCCCCGGCCTCTCTCCTTACGTTGCATCTAAATATGCCATTGAAGGCTGGAGTGAATCTCTTCGTCTAGAAGTAAAACCATTTGGGATCGATGTTTCATTAATTGAACCAGGATCATATAACACAAACATTTGGGAAATCGGACAAAAACTTGCGGAATCTACCTCTGAATCTGAGTCTCCTTACAAAGAATACATGAAGAAAATTGAACAACATATTCATAACGGGAGTGAGAGTTTTGGAGATCCGCAAGATGTTGCTGAGAAAATAGTAAGTATTGCAGAATCGCAACATCCAACTTTACGTTATCCAGTTGGAAAAGGGGTAAAGTTAATGATTTTATTAAAGAATGTACTGCCGTGGAAATGGTGGGAGTTTCTTGTTTTAAGGCGTTTTAAATAGTGTTAAAAAATAAGGGAGCTGACTCAAAAATAGACTAATGTCAGCTCCTACTCGTGCATTTAGAATGTCGAGCATTGTTGAAGTGTCTTTATCTTGTGTCGAATCACCGATATATCAGTGAGCATATAAGAAGGATTTGATTCGAAATACTCAATCCTCTTTTTTTGTATAAAACATTTTTTTACTCTCAACAACTTCCCAAAGGTAACCAAACAAATCTTCAAATACCTTATTTTGTTTTGTCCAATTCTCATTGTACTGAATAATTTTTTCAGGTGTTATCTGATTCTCCTGCCATACCTCACCATTCGTATGTACATTTTGTGTAAATGCCTGCATTTTATCTATTGCCTGAACAAACCTCGCTTCCTTTGTTTCATTTGCTTCGTATTCATGCCAAAGTTCGTAAAGTTCAAGTTTTAAATCATCTGGTAAATCATTAAATAACTTTTGGACTGCTTCCTCTTCTCGTTCTTTCTTATTTATTCGAGCAGAAGAATCATGTGCATAAGTATCACCAGCATATATTTCACCAAGATCGTGGATTAATATTAATTTTAATGATCGTTCTAAGTTAATGTTCTCTCCTATTTCTTTATGCAATAAAAGAGCAAACATACACATATGCCATGTATGTTCTGCATCATTTTCATGACGATCAGTATTAGAAACTTTTGTTTTTCTTTCAATTAATTTAAACTCATCTATTATTCGTAAAAACTCTATTATTTGTTCCATTCTCTTTTCCACATTTGCTAATCCCCTTCTTCAACTGCATTTTTAACCAATACTAACCGTATGAATTAGCTTCTCTAACACTTCCGCGACACCATCTTCATCATTAGATTTCGTCACAATATGTGCCACTTCTTTTAGTTCGTGTATTGCATTTTCCATAGCGATAGGAAAACCGCACGCATGAAAAAGCTCTAGATCGTTCCAATCATCACCAAATGCCATTATGCCACTCATAGATAATTGACTTTGAACGCAAAGATCCATTATAGCTTGTTTCTTAGAAACTCCTTTAGCCATAATTTGAATTAAAGTTCCTGAGTCGGTACATATAGTGTTTACTTTATGTTCAAATTGTTTTTGTAATTTCTCGTAATATGGATATTGTGTAATTAACAATTTTGAAGCCTTAATTTCTTTCAAATCATCTAACGAAACGACAATTGGATTTACAGTTGCATTCATAGTTTTACTATAATCTATCGTCTTGTTGCTATACCATGTATCTTCAGATTCGATAGAAAGACAAGCATCTGAATGATGAGTAATTACATATTCAATAATTTCATTAGCGATGGCTGATGAAATTGGATAATGTTGTCTGTACTTTGATGTATAATCGATGATTAAAGCGCCGTTGTAATATACAATCGTCCCCATTTCTTGAAGTTCCTGAGGAAGAAATTCCTTTACTGAACGCGGGGGTCTTGCAGTCGCAAAAATAATCGTTATTCCTTGCCTATAACATTCGAGGATAGCTTCTAAGTTTCTATTAGATATTTCTTTTTGTGAATTTAGTAGTGTACCATCTAAGTCTAAAACAATCCCTTTAACATTTTTAATAAGCTTCATGTGAACATCTCCTTGTCTGAACATACCATTTCCCTATTCTATATAAGGGATGGAAATCCTCCTTTCTATTTGTTCGTATATAATAACTGAGTTTAGATATTGACAAACAAATAAATTTATGTTATAATTAAATATTTATTGTTGACTTAGTTTTCTGTGGTATGGTAAATAATATATGTAGTAGTTAACTACAATTTAAACACACCTACTAAGGAGGGCTTAATTTATGAAGGTTTCAAATGGAGTTGCCGCACTTGAATTAAACATACAAGGTTTCATCTTACATCCTACACTTATTTGGGATGATAAAGAGGCTGTTTTGGTCGATACTGGTATGCCTGGTCAGTTAGAACCAATTCGTACTGCGATGAATGATCTAGGAGTCCCTTTTGAAAAATTAAAGGCAGTCATTGTATCACATCAAGATATTGACCATATCGGAAGCCTTCCAGAAGTAGTAGATGCATCCACTAATAAAATTAATGTGTATGCACACGAACTTGATAAATCATATATTGAAGGGGAATTTCCACTTATAAAAACAGATCCTGAACGTATGAACAAAGAAGCATGGGCATCCCTTCCGAAAGAAATGCAATTGTTGTATATGAATCCTCCGAAATGTAAAATAAATCAGACTTTAGAAGATAGACATGAACTTCCGTATTGCGGAGGCATTCAAGTGATTCATACACCTGGACATACTCCAGGGCATATAAGTCTTTATGTAAAGAACGGTAAAACTCTTGTTGCCGGCGATGCGATGATATGTGTAGACGGTTCATTAGAAGGACCTGTTGAGAGAACAACGTTAAACATGAATGAGGCTCTTACTTCTTTAGAGAAATATTTAGATTTTGATATTGAATCAGTCATTTGTTATCACGGAGGTACTTGTATGAATGCTCCAAAAGAACAAATTCAAAACCTTGCAGAGCGCGTTGAGTTATAAAACCCGATAATTATGTATTAAATATGAGATTATTATATAATGTTTATTTTTTATTCTTCTGTATAGGTTAAGGGTTGTTTGAACTTAGTATTTTGAAATCTACAGAAAATGCCTTTTTTTCAGGCAAAGTTAAATGACTTTCTTTCAAATTTCCATTTAAATCATGAGCGTATAAAATGTTATCACCGTTTTTCGTAAAACTTCCTGGTGATAAAGAATATAGATAATTTCCTGATAATTTAGTTCTGAATACTTTTGAAGATTTGGGATATCTATATTCTTTCAATAAATTAAAATTTTTATCATATTCTACAATATATCCTTCAACAAAAGTTACATAGTATTTATCTTTATATGCATGTATTCCAGCTGTACTAGAGTAGGGTAAATCAATAAATCTTGTATTTAGAGTATTTTTATTAAAAATACTTAATTTTTCTTTAGAACTAAAAATGATTTCATCATTAGTTTTAATAAAAGTTTGAGGTGCACCAAATATTCCGAAATCATATTCTTTTAATTCGCCTGTATTAACATCAACAGTATAGAGAACACTTTTCTTTTCATGAGTAAAATCGTTAAAAACATAAGCTGTATGTTTCGATTTGTCATAATCAATCTGTTTAATAAAGCCTGTTAACCTAATCTGATGATCTATATTGGTGCCTTTAATAATCAAAGTGGAATCTTTTAAATCATCATTTAAACCTTTTATTATTATGTCCTTATCTTCATAAATTGCTGACACTCCAGATTTTTCTTTTTCTTTTGCTAATTCCATTTTATTTTTTGTATCAATAAAAACACGATTCTTATTGGTAACGGAAGATAAAACAAATTTATCGCTATTTTTTATAGTGCTTTCAAAATAATAATCTGTACCACTAATTTTTGTTGTAATAATTTTATCTTTGGGATCTTTTATAAAAATAAATTCACTATCACGTAGTATCCCTGGTTTCATATAAAGAACCCCAATATTCTTAAATGCTGTTGATTTACTTCCTTGTATAGACACTTGTTTGTTATTATTCATCAAAAGAAAATAAGATATTGCTATTATAGAAAAAGCAACAAAAACTCCAATTAATAGTATCTTTTTTTTCATGAATTTCTCTCCTTTTCACAATAAAAATTGTAATATATGTAAATAATACCCTTGATATTCCATTTAATC
>NZ_KB910987.1 GCF_000383235.1 Bacillus sp. 123MFChir2 | reverse complement strand
AAAATCGATTGTTGCCTCAATGGCACGAAGGAAATGGTCTTGCGGAACTAACTCTTCTACAGAAATTGTTACGCGCTCATCACGATGATTTTTCAGCGCTCCCATCATGGGGCATCGCTCCTTTGCATCTTTTTTATCAGTGTTGACAGATGAAAAGATGTTCAGACACAAAAACAGGCTGTGGAGAAGGCTTTCTCCACAGCCTGAGCAAAAAACACTCTCATGAGTGTTTTTTGCTTTGATATGAAATATTAGGAGCGTTATTGTGATTGACTTTCCCCTTACGGTAAGCTGTATAAAAGAATAGAACAAAGTATTTCATCCGAAAAAAATAAGAAGAATGGAGGTGGCCTCATGCTATCAATTGGAGAATTCTCAAAGATATGCGGAGTATCGACAAAAACGCTTCGATATTATGATGAAATTGGATTAATTCATCCCGATGAGATTAATCATGAAAATGGTTATCGATATTATTCTATCAAGCAACTAAAACAGATGCTGTTTATCAACCGCTTGAAGTCTTATCATTTTTCTCTCGAAGAAATCAAAGCCATTTTGGAATTGGAAGAGGATCAATTGGAAGAGAAACTGTTTTCCACTCTTAATCGCAAAAGAAAGGAAATAGAGGAAAAACTCAATGCTTTTGCATATACCTTAAATCAAATGAGCAATGACATTTTCAATTTAGAGAAGGGCATACCAATTATGTCCTACCTTGACAATATCGAAGTACAGCTTGTGGAAACAAAGCCAATGAACATCCTTTCAATACGTCAGATGATGAGTAGCGATGACTATGCTGCAGGGTATGGAAAGTATTTTAGTAGGCTATATGAAAAGATCGCTACGGAAAAACTCACCTTGCGTGGTATGCCAATGACTATTTATTATAGCCCTGAATACAATCCTGCCGGAAATGATACAGAGTTTGCCATCCCGGTAAAAGAGGCTGTAAAAGGAACGAGAGAGTTGCCTGGATGCCTTTGCGCGAAGTCTGTTTTAAAGGGATCCTATCCAGAATTGACATCGGTATATGCTAACTTGATGAAATGGGTTGAAAATGAGGGATATGAACTAATCCAACCACCATATGAAGTATACGTAACCGACCCCAATCAAGTCACCGCTCCTGAGGATACGGTGACAGAGGTGTATTTTCCTGTAAAGAAAAAATAGTAGCTTTCGCTAAACAAAATAAAATACGTCTTATCGGAGGTAACGATTATGCAAAGAAACGACTGGCCAATTACAATGCAAACTAGAAACCCGGAAACATTGAGAATGGACCCTGAAAAGCTTGCAGAGCTTGGATCTACCATAAAAGCCGAGTACAGCAACATAAACGGCATTGTTGTTGTGAGAAAAGGAAATATTGCATACGAAAGATATTATAATGGTTATGGCCCGAGTGATACACATCATGTGGCATCTGTAACGAAAAGCATCATTTCTGCTCTTGTTGGTATTGCTATAGAGGCAGGATATATAAAAAGTGTAGATCAGAAGATACTAGATTTTTTCCCCGAATATGTTCCAAATGCTGCCCAAAAGCAGGAAATCACCATACGCCATCTTCTCACCATGACAGCACCATATCCATTTGAGGACTGGCATGAGCCATTAGACAAATTGTGTCAACAATCAGACTGGATAGTATATACCCTTGATATGCTAGGAGAAAAAGGAAAACTAGGCACTTTTAAATATTCCACCGCAGGAGCACATCTGCTTTCCGCCATCATCACTCGTAGTACAGGCAAAAGCGCCCGTGAATTTGCCAACGAACGTCTATTTAAACCAATCGGCATGAAAGAAATCCCGGATCATGAAATGAACTCATTTGGATTTGAGGACTTATTCGGGAAAAATGTGAAAGGGTGGGTGAAAGATCCAAACCGTAACTCCACTGGCGGATGGGGACTTACGCTAACGCCTCGTGATATGGCGCGTTTTGGACTTGTATATTTGAATCGTGGTATGTGGAACAGCAATCAGATTATTTCTAAGGCATGGATTGACGAATCAACAAAGATAAACCCGAATAACTATGGTTATTTATGGTGGGTACATGAAGAGGATGGGATTTTTGCGTACTTAGCACGAGGCGATGGAGGGAATGTTATTTGTTGTGTTCCAGGGAAAGGTCTTGTTGTGGCGATTGCATCAGAATTTATCTTTAATCCTCGCGATAGGTGGGAGTTGATTAAGGAGCATGTTATTTCGGCTGTGATAGATTAGTACCTTGAATATATAGTTAATTCAACAGCGGGACAAAGAGTTGTATTTTTATTTCTCAACATCAACACTTTCAAACATGTGATAATATGAAGTTGTTAGTTCCTAACACCTCCATTCTAACCTAGGGTAGAAAAAATACGCGAGAACAAACTCTCTACTATGAGGGTTTGTTTTATATAATATATTAAAATTTCACGTACTATAAATGGCAGAAACGCCTTCTTTAGCAAACAGCAGAAGAGGGAAAAAGAAGCGGATGATTCCTCTTTAAAATTCATTGTAAGCACTTAACTAAGTTGTGACCATAAGAATATACTAACTCCAAACCCTAAATCTTTAAACTTAATTTCTTCCAGTTATTGATTTTTACTCCTATTCAGTGGTATGTTGCTGTATAGAGAATAAAAAGTGGAATGTATGTTCTTGAGAGGTATGAAGATAAAGTGGGGAAAAATGTAAAAATATATACAGAAAAGAAGTATAAAATTATTGATTTATTTGCCGGTGCTGGAGGTTTAAGTAATGGTTTTGAACAAACTGAAAAATTTGAGGTGATTGGTGCAGTTGAAATTAACCCGGCAGCTACAAAAACATATATAAGTAACCATAATGAAAATTCAGATATTTTTATAAAACCTAAAGGTAAGAATATAAGTGACATTACAAAGATTGATTTTGTGGAAGTTCTTGAAGAGAAAGGTATATCAGGAGATGAAACTATAGTAATCGGTGGACCTCCTTGTCAAGGGTTTTCAAATGCAAATCGGCAAAAAAATTATTTAATATCTGGAAATAATCAGTTGGTGAAAGAATTTGTAAGAGCTATTCAAGAGATTAATCCGATAGCTTTTTTAATGGAAAATGTGAAGACAATAGATTCGGATATTCATAAATTTTTTGTAACAGCACATGTAGATAAGACAAAGTTCGCTTATAGCTCAGAAAGGCACCTTTCTGAAATTGTGGAAAATAGCGAAAAAACAATAGAAGACTTGGTGAATCAGGATTCAATTTCACTAGTGGAAACGAGATATCTTTATCTTGAAGAAATTTTTTATAAGATAATTGAGTGCAATGGGCTATGCCCTATTATTGAATCTGATGTTTTTATCTCAAGACTTAGAAGTATTGAGCGTAAATCAGTAAAATCAACACATATACAATTAAGTAAAGTAAAAGAAATAAAAGAGGTAACACATCTTATTGATTACCTGGAATCCAGGATGAAAATTGGAAGTGGTTTTGAACAATTCGGAATTCAAATTATTATTGAACAAGCTGTTCGTGTACTTAGAGATATTAAAGATACGGGTGTGGAAAGTGTAGAAGTTATTAATAATATAGGACCGCTTTTAGATCTAAATCGATTTTTAATACACTATAAAGAAATCATTGATGAAAAGATTATTTTTGATAAACCATTAAAAGTGCAAAGAGATTCAGGGAAACTTCAAGTAGTTGCTCGTGTGAAGTCATATAAGGTTGCTGAATATTTAAAATTAGTTTTTTCTCATTTTGGTTATAGCATTGATAGTGGAGTATTAACTGCATCAGACTTTGGTGTTCCACAACGTAGAAATCGTTTTATGATATTAGGTGCTAAAAAAGATTTATTAGAAGAGGGAAAAAATGTAAAATTACCGGATGGAATTTTTTCTGACCCAAATACAACTTATGATGCTATTGGAGATTTAGAAGATATTTCCCCACAACACGAAATAAATGGATATACACCAAAACGTTATACGAGAAAAAGTGGATTAACACCATTGCAACGGTATTACCGAAAAGGAAATAAAGATGGTACAATTTACAATCATATTAACACTCAAAGTAATGATCTAAGTCTTCGGCGATTCGAAGCTATAAAAAAATCTGGAGGTAAAAATTTTCATAGTTTATCGGATGATTTAAAAGCGACTTACACTGATACAGCACGAACACAAAATACAATTTATTTACGCTTAAGATATGATGAGCCATCTCCTACTGTAGTAAATGTTAGAAAATCAATGTGGAATCATCCGAAAAATGCAGTTGCCATTAGTATTCGTGAAGCAGCAAGGTTACAATCTTTTCGGGATGATTTTAAGTTTTGCGGAACAAAAGATCAGCAGTATCAGCAAATTGGAAATGCTGTCCCGCCGTTAATGGCAAGAGCTATTGCTGAAAGAATTCTGGAGTTTTTTTGTGATAGGCCTGGTATTACAATTGAAAATGAGTTAAAAGCTGACGAGAGTAGTTGCTAATAGCATCTACTCTTTTAGTTTTTCACAAGTTTTACAGATACTGTAACGGTAGAGAGATATTCTGTTATAATTTTTATGAGAATTTAGAAAGAATGGAGTATATTTAAATGGAAACAATTTTGACTCAGCCTTCAGCAACACCGGTTTTGCAGGCATTGCGATCAATTGGATATAAGCCTAAAACAGCAGTTGCAGACTTGATAGATAATAGTATAGACGCTCAAGCAACAATAGTTGATATAAGCTTTCAACTTAAAGAAACTGATGGAATGATTGTTATAAAGGATAATGGCGTAGGAATGAGTGAGGAAGAGCTTCAAATTGCCATGAATATAGGTTCAAAAGACCCACGAAATAAAAGAAAAGCAAAAGAACTAGGTAGATTTGGAATAGGACTGAAAACTGCTGCTTTTTCACTCGGCAAACGTTTAAGTGTATTAACGAAACAAGATAATCATTATGTAGAACGTTGTTGGGATTTAGATTATGTATCTCAGTGTAATGAATGGAGGTTGTTTAAAGAGATACCAGATGATGTGAAAAGAGTATTGGATAGCATAGAAGGTGAAAACGGGACGATAGTATGTATTGATAAATTGGATCGTTTCATGGGATATGGTTCTAATAAAGTAATTAAAGATTCTAGTTTTTTTCGAAAAGTAAGAAGCATTAAGGAGCATTTAGAATTAACTTTTCATTCGCTATTGAATGAAGTTCTAAGAATACGTATTAGTGATTATGAATTAGAACCTTGGGATCCATTTTTATTGGATAATCCTAAGATACTAGAAGGTGAAAAACAGGTCTTCAGAGTTAATCATCACAAAATGGTTGTTTCTCCGTTTATACTTCCGCATTCTGCAAATTTTAATGAATTAGAATATAAGAATGCAGGAGGTACAAAAGGGTGGAGAGATCAGCAGGGATTTTACGTTTATCGTGAAAATCGACTATTATATTTTGGAGATTGGTTAGGTATGTTTCCGAAAGATGCTTCTTCTCAATTAACAAGGATCAGAATTGATTTAGAAAACGTAGCTGATGAGGATTGGCAAGTAGATGTTAAAAAATCGACTATTTCTATTCCAGAAGATGCAAAAATTCCATTGAAAAGAATTGCAGATAGATATCGTCAAATTTCAAGAGAAATATTTTACTTCAGGACAAAGTCGGGTTATAAAGGAAAAAAAATAAAAGGAAGTTTAAATACATGGGAGCGACTTGAAAATGATGAAGGTGCTTCATTTAAATTAAATCGCACTCATCCCATTCTATGTGAAATTTTAAATATAATCGACGAAAATACTGCTAAGCTATTAAATGTATATTTAAAATCGGTTGAACTCGGTTCGCCAAATAATATAATTGATGCTCCTAAAGTTACAGAAGATGCTGTTCAATACATAGATGAACCTATGAAACGAATGGTCGTAGAGTTTGCGAATATATATTTAGAAACTAAGTTAGCTAGTAATTTAGATCAGTTAATTAATATTTTTATGACTCAGCCAGGATTTGAAAAGCTAAATTATGCGACGCTGAAATATATAATTGAGGAAGGAAAATTACTTTATGTATAATGAGGCTAAACAACAATTTGAGGAGACTTTTAAAAGTAATTACTTAGCATTTCGAATAAAATATTCTGATCAAGAGAAGGCAGCAGAGCTTGCTTTAAAGTTGGCAGTATATGCTGTTAAAAGTATTTATAATATGGATGATCAAGAAACTATCGATAATTGGTCTCTGGAGATGTATGTAAATCATGGGGTTAATATTGAATTAGAAAAGCCTTCTATTATGCGTGCTGATGAGCCTTCAGACTGGTTTGATAAAAACGAATTAACAAGATCATTTTTTTGGAATAGATATAAACATTATTTACTGAATATAAAATCATGGCCAGTAGACGCAATACAAGTAATTGATGATACCACAAACGAAATTCTTAAATCACTGGGAAACCCCAAAAGCTTAGAACGCTTTGATAAAAGGGGTTTAGTGTTAGGCTATGTTCAATCAGGAAAAACTGCAAATTTTACTGGACTAATAAATAAAGCATATGATTTAGGATATAAATTAATTATTGTGCTATCGGGTATGCATAACGATTTACGAAGTCAAACACAAATTAGATTAGAAGAGGAAGTTGTTGGATCGATTCTTGATGAATACGGAAAGCCTAAAGGTGTGGCACAGATTCGTCAAAATGATAGTAGTCATATTATTTCAACATGGACTACACAAGAAAAAGATATTTCTTCTAGTTCAGTTGGAACAGTAGCTCATATAAATCGTTCAACACTAATGGTAGTGAAGAAAAACAAAACGGTTTTAGAAGCGTTACGGGATCAATTAAATTATCACAAAACATTATATAACTTAGATATTCCAGTTTTAGTAGTTGACGATGAAGCAGATCAAGCTTCTATTGATACATCAGATCCGGATAAGAAGGAAGATCCAAAAACAATTAATAAGTTAATTCGTCAAATTCTTGAATTGTTTGAACGTAAAGCTTATGTAGGTTATACAGCAACACCGTTTGCTAATCTTTTAATTAATGTAGAGGCAGAGACACAAGAAGAAGGAAAAGATTTATATCCGAAGGACTTCTTAGTAGGATTACCAAAACCAAAGGAATATTGCGGCCCAGAGGAATTCTTTAATGTATTTGGAGATGCGGAGTATAAACGTCCAAGTCACATCAGATTTTTACATAAAGATGAAATAAAAATGTTTGACAGTATTAAGAAGAAAACTCATAGTGATAAATTTGAAGAAGTTCCAGATTCGATGATAAAAGCAAGCCTGTCTTTTCTTATTGTAATAGCAGTTCGTAATTTACGAGGTCAAAAGAAGAATCATAATTCTATGTTAATTCACACAACAAGATTTACTGATGTACAAGCAACTATTAAAAAGGAAGTTGAAGCTGTATTTGAAAATATAAAGAATCAAACTTTGTTTAATCCAGAAAGTAAATTTGTTAAAAGTTTAAAACAATTATATGAAACTGATTTTGTAAAAACTACTGAAGAATGGTCAGAAGAAATAGAAGTGTTTAAATGGTGTGATGTATATAAAGAGATAAAAAAGGTAATTGACAATATACAAATAATGGAGATAAATGGAAAGAGTGAGGATGCCCTATCTTATCATAAATATAAACAAGAAGGGTTAAATGTTATTGCTGTAGGTGGTGATAAACTTTCACGTGGTCTAACATTAGAGGGATTAAGTACTACGTACTATTATCGTAATACCTTAATGTACGACACGTTAATGCAAATGGGGCGCTGGTTTGGATATCGTAAAGGGTATATGGACTTGTGTCGTATTTATACATCCAGTACAATTGCGGAATATTTTGAGTATCTGGCTGAAGCAATGGTAGAACTTCGACAAGAATTTGATAAACTTGCTAGATTAAAATTAACTCCAAGGCAATATGCGATAAGAATGTTAAGCCATCCCAAAATGTCGTTAACTAGTCCTTTAAAAATGAAAACAGCAATATCTACGGGATTTAATTACCATGGAAAGTTGCAACAAACAAGGCTCTTTGATATAGATAAAGGTTTCTATGTAAATAACATGAAAGCTACTGAAAAACTAGTGAATAAAATCGCAAATAAAATTAAAATTATTGGTGAGGCAAAAACTAAATATCACATGGCTAAAGATGTTAATGTTGAGCTTATTATTGATTATTTAAGTGAATATCGTACAAGTGAAAAAGCGAATTCTGTCATTTCGGGACAATTAATTGATTATATTCAACGTGCAAATGAACATAAAGAGTTGATCAACTGGAATGTTGCAATAGTTGATGGTGACAAAAATCAAAAAAATAACATGAGGGTATTTCCGATTTCTTTTGGTAATGTACAGATTAATAACGCTGTTATCCGTGGTACAGATGCATTTAAGAAGTATAGTTATAGACAAGTCGATAAAGTTGACATCGGAGCGATAGTTGCTGGGAAAGAGGAATTTATTGATTTAGAAGTTGAAGATAGAAAATCTATTAAAGATAAAAACCAGCTCCGGATGAAACGCCATAAAGAAAATGGAATGCTACTCATTTATCCATTACATCCTGAAGTTGAAGTATTTGATAGATTAGGTATAGAGTTTGATAGTACTCTAGTACCAATTGGTATCGGAATATCTTTTTCTGGTGATGAGAAAAATTCAATATTTAATAAAAGGAAAATTTATCAAATAAATAGAACGGTTTCGGAAATAACTTTAGGAGGTCAGTCGTGATTAGGATAAAATCAGAATTCGAACAAATGATACAAGGTATTGATAATCAGGCGGTTCGTGATGTATACAAACTGAAATTAATCTCGACAGCGATGCCGTATTTGTTAGCTGGTATTGATACTCTTAATATGCACAGACAATTGTATGTTGATTTAGGGAAATTACCATGGGAAGAGGAACAGTTGCGCTCTCTTCCAAGGTGGCGAGGACTTTCAATAAAAATTGAGTATTTTGAGCGAATGGGACCATTGAAAGAACGTTATTTTCTAATATTAAGCCAAGAATCTGAAGAAAGTTCTGAAATATTTGAGGCAGTTTTACAAAATCTCATAGATCATATTACATATATGGAACAAGAGGATACTTTATTTGGAGTCATATATCGAGTTTTGGACCGATGGCGCAATTTCTTTTCTAAAGGAGGATATAAACGTCTTAATGATGAAAAACAACAAGGTCTTTTTGGGGAACTCTATTATATTCAAAAGTGGATGGAACGTTTTCCGAATCAACCGCCTTTATTAATTGAACATTGGGAAGGACCAACAAGCGGAAGAATCGATTTTAGAAACTCTAGATGTGGAGTTGAAATTAAAACGTGTTGTGAAAAATTACGTAAAGAAATTAAAATATCAAACGAAAAGCAGTTAAAACTAACAGATACAGTACATAATTTATATTTATATGTATGTTTTATAGAAACTAATCAAGCAGCAGGAAAGACGTTGCAAGAGATTGTTGATGAAATACGAGAAATGTTACGAGAAAAGTCGCAGAGACTTTTGTTGAAATTTAATGATTTATTACTAGAACTGGGATTTAAGGATGATGAGTATGTTGATAAAATGTTTTTTGTACATGCAGAAGAGACCTATCATGTGATAGATAAGTTTCCGAAGATCTCTGATGAACTTTTGCCAAAAGGAATCTCCCACGTTAGTTATTACGTTGACTTGACTCATTGTAAAGAGTTTGAATGTTCGTTAGATAAGGTGTTCAGTTTGTAAAGGAAAGTTGGTTTTTTATGAGGGAAGAAACACAAAAAATAAAGTTTTATCAATCTTTTATTGAAAAGGTTGAAGCTCAGGCACCAATTCATGCTAGTCATAAAATGACTTTTTTATATGAAATGTTAAGCTATATGGAAAGGACAGATGAACCAGTATTTTTGTCTATACCATATACGAGCTCTATAAAAAAAATTCAATTAGATGCATATTCTTTTGATGAAGAGCAATCATCACTTGATTTATATGTCGTTGATTATGATTTGGAAGCTTCTTATTATGGAGTTACACCTGTTACTATGACTACATTACTAGAAACTGCAAATAAGGCTAAGCGTTTTTATACCAATAAGAACTTCATTATAGAAAATGTTGATCGATCTCTTGATGTATATGATTTAGCAAAGATGTTAAAGGATGATTCTATATTAATAGATGAAATTAATATTTTTGTTTTAACAAATAAATTTTATTTATCTAATAAACCAATTGAACTTGATATACCAGGTATTGAAACTGTTAATGTTCAAGTCTGGGATATGGATCGTGTGTATCAATTAGTAATGGCTGAACAAGGAGTTCAAGATTTTTATATTGATTTATTAGAAAGTTATAATCAATATTTTGAAATGATGTATGTGCCAAAGTGTAATGATGAGAGAGAAGATGATAATTTTGATTGTTATATTGGATTTGTACCGGCAGAACTTCTAGCTAAAATGTATGAGGATTTGGGACCGAAATTAGTAGAAAGAAACGTAAGATCATTTTTACAAGCTAGGGGTGGAACAAACAAAGGAATTCGGGATACATTAAAAGATTCAAATCAAAGAAAAATGTTTGTTGCTTATAATAATGGTATATCAACAGTTGCTCGTGCGGGAATAATAAAAAAAATTAATGACGATGTTAACTTGTATAGAATTACCGGCTTAACAGGCTGGCAAATTGTTAATGGTGGGCAAACTACAGCCTCTATTCATCAAGCCTATAAAAATGGAGATGATTTAAGTGGTGTGTACGTTCAAGCAAAACTAACAATTTTAAAAATTAAAGCTGATCAAGAAAATGATCAGCATGTGTTAGAAGATGAAATGGTTTCAAAAATTTCTGAGTATGCAAATACACAAAATAAAATCAATAAGTCTGATTTATTGGCGAATACACGATTTATGTCAGAGTTAGAAAGGTTATCACGCAACACATGGATACCAACACAAGATGGACGTAAAGCAGAGCAGAAGTGGTACTTTGAGCGTGCACGTGGTCAATATATGGTTGATATTGGGCGTAGAAAACGCGGGAAAGAACAAAATGATTTTAAAAAACAATTTCCAAAAGAAAAAGTTTTGACGAAAGTTGATTTAGCAAAGCACTTTATGTCATGGGAAGGCTTCCCTCATATTTCAAGTAAGGGTGGTGAAGAGGCTTTCAAGAGATTTATGGAACAGAACCGTGAGTATTGGAAGCATGAAAGAAATCAAGAGGATGAAATACAACCGTTACTCGATGTTACAGTTGAAACATATCAACAACTAATCGCAAGAAGTATTATTAATAAACATGTTTCTACTATTGTTGATCAAATGAAATTGAAAGGATATAGAGCTAACGTTATATATTACACAACGGCCATATTTCAATATATCTATGGTAAAGAAATTGATTTACAGAAGGTTTGGCAAAAACAAGCTCTATCTACAAAGTGGGATAGTGTGATAGGAATAATTGCAGCCCATTCTTTGAATTTCCTCAAAGAATCAGCAGGTGAACGAAACATAACTCAATGGGCAAAACAAGAAAGTTGTTGGGAACTATTTAAAGAGGAATGTTATAAGCAATTGATAAATTTGGTATGATGCTGTAAATAAAATTAAGAGGAATCAAATTAGAAGGGAAGTTTATCGATAATTTTTAATCTCCTGTTCATTAAGATCGTTAAGCACGTATTTTCGAAATTAATTAGTTATATAAACACCGTTCGAACTTTCGAACGGTGTTTATATGTATTTGAGATGCTCTACTTTTTACAGATTGTATCGTTTAAGTTTTTATAGAATATAACTAGTTCTTGATATTGCTTCTTTTAGCATTATTAATAAAATCCACTATCTTTTTTATTGTCTTATCAAAGTCTTCTTTTGTTTCATGCTACCAAATACGCAAAACTTCCCATCCTTTCTCTTGATAATATTTTGTGACTTTAATATCTCTCTCTTTATTTTTAAAATTTTTTTCCAATAATTACGATTTGATTTTGGGATATTTCCATGTAGATTGCAGCCATGCCAAAAGCAGGAATCAAGGAAGATAACAGTTTTATATTTCTTTATGGCGATATCGGGCTTTCCGTATAATTCCTTTACATTCTTTCTGAAGCGTACTCCTCTTTTTCAAAGTTCTTTTGTGATTTGCTCTTCGAATTTTGTGTTGGAAGATCGAATGGCCTTCATGGTTTTATGCCTATCTGACTTAGAAAGGTTGTCAGCCATCTTACAATCACCACCTTTAATTTTTTTACTCCTGATACAGAGAGGTAATACTCCTTTTAAAAGATATAACCTAATTTAAACTTCCTTAAACGATTTGAAGGTTAAGAATATTCTTTTTATAATCTTTGATACACACTATTATTTATAGGTAGAGTTTTTTTAGTTTGTTTAGATGCAAATATTAGAATGTCTTGCTTTTTTCTTTTTAAAAGAGAAAGCTCTATTTATACAAATTATGTTACAGTACCATGAAAGAAATATAGAAAAACATAAATTTAATATTACCTTGTAAAGGTAAATGAAGCGATCAATTAAGATGTTACGGTGAATCGTATCTAAAAATGATTGTAAATCGAAAGTTTAAATTAGAAATTTCAGCAGAGTAGTCTTAAGAAAGACCCTTTCAACAAGTTGTGCATTCATTACATAATTTGCTAAAGGGGTTATTTTGTCATATCCCAGTATGGTCCATAGAATGTTTTGAAGAATAACAAAGGAAGATTGAAATCAAAATGATTACTTTCAACTTATTACATTTACAGTAACTGTTCAGAATTTGTCTCTTAACACATATAAACCTTCTCCTTTTAAATTTTTAACATCACATGCTTAAGCATGAAAGGAAAAGCTTGTCTTATCTACGAAGAAGGTAGATTTTTCCGCCCTATCACATGCTCGCTTCCAGAGAAACGGTAAATCCTGTGTGATATAATAATAGAATCAAAATTAAAACATTGGGGGAATCACAATGCCAGTTTACAACAAATTAGTACGAGACCGCATCCCACAAATCATCGAAAACAACGGAAAAACATTCATAACAAGAATCCTAAATGAAAAAGAATACATAGAAGAAGTATGTAAAAAAACACAAGAAGAACTAGCAGAATATAGAGAAGCAGAAAATCCAGAACATAAAGTAGAAGAATTAGCTGATTTACTGGAACTTGTAAATGCCCTAGCACAGTATGAAGGCGTGACGCTTGAAGATATCGAGAAAGTACGTAAGAAAAAAGCAGAAAAACGCGGCGGGTTTCAAGAGCGAATCTTTTTAATTGAGGTAAATGATGACTAATGTTCAGCTTATTACAAGCAATTTATTACATAAGTTAGAGAGATACATAGATGAAGCGAAGGCAATCTATATTTTAACTTCGTTTGTGATGAAGTCGGGTGTAAATGTTTTGGTAGAGCCATTGCGAAAAGCAGCAGAGCAGGGTGTTGATATTAAAATTTGTACAGGTGACTATTTGTATATTACACAGCCCGATGCACTAGAGAAGTTGCATGAAATTCACCCGAGTATTGAAATTCGTTTGTGGAAAAGTGCAGGGAAGTCCTTTCACCCGAAGGCATATTTGTTTGAGCATGAGACAGACGGTGTGATGATTGTTGGATCTTCGAATATGTCGAAGTCGGCATTAACTAGCGGTGTGGAATGGAGTTTACTTGTAAGGGAAAGTGTAGATGAGGATACATTTTCAGAGACAATTGATCAGTTTTTACATGTTCATACGCATGAATCTACAATTGCAGTGAATATAGAAACGATTAAACAGTACCGACAAGAGTATGAGAAGTTTCATCAAAAGCATCCAGATTTGGTTCGAACATGGACGAAGCAAGAGGAGATTGAGATGACGATTCCTTCTGCGGGTGAAGATTATAGTGTTAATTCAGGAGCAACGGTTGAAAAAGAATCTATAGCTTCATATGAAACGGCAATCACACCACGCTTTGCACAAGTTCCCGCTTTAGAGCAATTAGAAAATACGCTTGAAGAAGGTTATAACAAGGCGATGGTTGTGATGGCAACTGGTCTTGGAAAAACGTATTTGGCTGCTTTTTTCGCGCAGCATTTTAAGCGGGTTTTATTTATTGCACATTTAGAAGAGATTTTGAATCAAGCAGAAAAATCTTTCCAACGTGTGATCCAAGATAAGACAACTGGTATTTATAACGGGAGAAAAAAAGAAGGAGAGCGAGACGTCGTTTTTGCATCCATTCAAACGTTAAGCAGAAAGCGACATTTAGAAAATTTCTCTCCTGATGACTTCGACCTTATTATTGTTGATGAGTTCCATCATGCGGCAGCAAATAGTTATCAAAAGGTGTTAGATTATTTTACTCCTAATTTTTTATTAGGAATAACGGCTACACCAGATCGGAATGATTTCCGCGATATTTATTCAATTTGTGATGGGAACGTTGCGTATCGAATTGATTTTATGGAAGCAATTCAGCGTGGCTGGTTGTCTCCGTTTCATTATTACGGTGTGTATGATGACACAGATTATTCAAATGTACGCTGGCTTGGGAATAAGTATGATAGTGAAGAGTTAGCAGGGGTGCAGCTAAAAGAAGAGCTAGCTGACAATATTTTAGAAGCATGGAAGAAGTACAAGAAAACGAGAACGATTGTATTCTGTTCTAGTATTCGTCAGGCTGATTTCTTATCATCATATTTTAATCGTAATAGTTATCAAACAATTTCTCTTCATTCTGGAGCGAAAGATGTATCAAGGGAAGATGCGATAGCTTTACTAGATAACGGGGAACTCGATGCAATCTTTACAGTTGATTTATTTAACGAAGGTGTGGATATTCCTTCTATAGATACGCTTTTATTTGTTCGTCCAACGGAGTCATTAACAATTTTTACACAGCAAATTGGCCGTGGATTGCGATTACATGAGAAAAAAGAGTATTGTGTCGTTATCGACTTAATCGCTAATTATCGAAATGCGGATGTAAAAATGCAAATGCTTCGTGTTGATGGAGGTACGACTAAGGGTGGCGGTTCAGAAAACATATTTCCAGATGGTTGTGTAGTAGAGTTTGAGTTAGAGGCAAAGCAACTATTAGATGAGTTGATGAAAAAAAGAATGCCGCGAAAAGAAAAACTGCTACATAGTTATCAAACGGTAAAAATGGAATTAGGACGCATACCAACGTATTTAGAGTTGCATAAACTTGGTACAGAAGAAAGCAAAGAGTATCGTCAAGAGTTTAAATCGTATGTTGGCTTTTTAGCGTGGAGCGGTGAGTTAACAGATTTAGAAAAAGAAGTATTTATGATGTATGAATCATGGCTGCAAGAAGTAGAAAAAACAGGGATGGCAAAAAGTTATAAAATGCTGTTACTATCGGCGATGTTACAGCGTGGAAAAGAGAAATGGTATCATCCGATTTCGCCGCAAGAGGTCGCGCCGTTTTTCCATCATTTCTTAATGGAAAAAGAATATCGCAAGCGTATTGATTTTAGTGATAAGCAAGCGCAGCGCATGTGGGAATATGATGAAGAGAAAGTTAGTAAATTAATTGCCACAATGCCAATGACAAAGTGGAGTGGTAGTTCCAAAGGATTACTATCATTTAATGAAACTTCTTTTTCTTTAAATATGGATGTTCGAAAAGAAGATGAGGATCTTTTATTTAGATGGACGAAGGAAATTTGTGATTACCGTCTTCATACATATTTTGAAAGAAAAACCGCAACGATGAAATGAAGTGATATAAAATTGCTAGGCATGAGTTCGGTACTGTACCGGCTCATGCCTTTTATTTTAGAGAAGTCCTCAACATTTTCAGTATAATAGTAGAATCAATTTGTCGGTATCTCGAACGATGAGTATACACACCTAAAACAGCTATTAATCTAACCAACCCCCACAATACTATCAAACCCCAATCGCAAAAAAAATCCAAACAAATCCTAAAAAAACACCATCCTAGTTTACTGTGCAAGCGATTTTGTAACGACTATCTCATGCAAAATCTGTCCATCTTGGTAATAAGAAATCATTATTGTGTTTTGTAATTTCATCGTACACACTTGAAGTTTTTGAAAAAAATAATGAAAGACCGTCAATATACTAGGGGTATCGTCGACCAAATAACATAAAATCCACGCTAATACATTTTTTTTGAAGGGTTAAACTAGAATATTCTTCTCGGACCTCTCTTAAGATACATTCTAGAGGAGTCTCATTATCATTAATTTTTCTGCCTTGTTTGATAAAACAAATAGGGGTAGTACCAGCGAAGCTGTCACCACCCACAATAAGGAAATGTCAAGATTACAATAAGTTGTTTAAGTTTAATACTTTTAACAAGCATACCCCTTAGTAAGCCAAATGACCCCAAAATCGATGTTCGCTACTTCTACCCCTAGCTGGTATGATACTATGTCAAGATAATAGACACAGATTTCTACCGCGCTTTCGCTTGGTGATCTTCATAAAAAAGTTTAAATAAAGAATGATTTAAACTTTTTTATGAAGGTAAAATCAAGCTGCTGAATTTCCATACATACGTTCGAATTCATTCGGTGTATAGTAACCCAAAGTCGAATGGATTCGTTTGGAATTGTAGAAGAACTCGATGTATTCAAATAACGATTTTTTCGCTTCTTCTCTCGTTTTATACTTCGTTTGATACACTAGCTCGCGTTTAAGAATACCGTGAAAGGATTCAATACAAGCATTGTCATAACAGTTTCCCTTTCGGCTCATGCTGCCCACCATATGATACTTTTTTAACAGTCCCTGATATTCATGTGAGGCATATTGGACTCCTCGGTCTGAATGATGAATGACTCCTTTCTTCGGCGTTTGACGCTTGTAAGCCATTGTTAGTGCAGAGATCACCAATTCCTTTGTCATGGTTTTATTCATGGCCCAACCTACAATCTTACGAGAATACAAATCCATTACACTTGCCAAATACAACCAGCCTTCATTGGTCGGAATATACGTGATATCCGCTACCCACGACTGGTTTGGTTTCGTAGCTGTAAACTGTCGATTTAAAACGTTTTCACTTACTGGATGATGATGTTTCGAATTGGTAGTCGCTTTATATTTTTTGACTGTACAAGACTTCCACTGGTTCCTCGTCATAATACGAGAAACCGTCCGCTCACTTACCTTCACACCTCGTTTATTCAGCGTTTTAGCAATTTTAACACTGCCATAACGTTCCTTAAATTCTAAGTGAGTCTGAAAAATCTCTTGTGATAATTTCTCATGCTGTTTCTGCCTGTTACTTTTCGGTCGCTTTAGCCATTTGAAGTAACCACTTTTAGAAACTCCCAGGACGTTGCACATCTTCTCCACTCGGAATTGGAAGCAATTTTTATGAATGAACTCATATTTCACCGAGGGCTTTTCGCGAAGTAGTGCATCGCCTTTTTTAAGATTTCATTCTCCTCCTGGAGCTCACGAATTTCCTTTTGAAGAGCTAGTAATTCAGCTTCTTTTGAAGAGAATGATTGGACAGCTTTAATCTCTGGTTGTTGACCATACTTCTTGACCCAGCCATGTAAAGTATTCTCATTCACACCCATTTCTCTAGCCACTTGAGCT
>NZ_KB910986.1 GCF_000383235.1 Bacillus sp. 123MFChir2 | reverse complement strand
GTTCCCGTGCTATTTGGCACAACATCAAATGCGGTGTTCAATCAGTTGTTCACAGCTATGATTGCCTACGTTTTACTAAAATTTCTTCACGTAAAAGGTAGTAAGAAAAAACATATCAAACCGTTGTCATTCGCAGGTTTCACACGCCTGTTTCTTTGTGATACTCTGCCGTTTGAGTGGAGAATTTGTTTGAAAGAAATACTGGCATTCCATCGGCAAATAAGTCAAATGGATACTGTATAATTTTGGTTAATCAACACGTGTGTCATGATAATTTATTATTATAATTTTATAGTATAACAATATGTAAGCGATTTCAAAACATTTTTTAACCCTTTTAACATTTTTTTCTACCCCTAAATATTTTCATTGTAAGCAAGCCTTTAAGAGATATGAAAACGATGCAAGGAATGAGGAGGGAACCCGGAAAATACAAACAAAAGAGGGATTTTTAAAATTCGGCGTTTATATGTCCTTTTTTATTAATCCCTATCTAGGAATTCATTATTTCCCGCAGTTTTGAACCATTTGCTACGAATAAAGATGTGGATGATAGTGACACTGTAACTATTCTAAATGTGCCAAAAGTGAATAATAGAAAACCACACACCAGAGTTATAATTGTTCGAGTTTTAATATTCAATTTTCGTCATATATCTAATCCAATCCACGCTCTAAATCTTTTTGCCGCCTCTCCATCTGCATTTATTCCACTTTCGGAGTTTGTTGTGAAAGGTAGCCATTGCCAATCCTCACCCCCTACAAAAGCAAGTCTTGACCAATTATCGATAAGTTCAATGAAATTATTTGCTATTTTATAACCATGTCCGTTCTTTATTAATCCTTAAATAATTCCGTACTTTCTAAGAGCAAAATCGATCCCATCTTCACTTGACTTTTTCGTGACAAAATCTGCAACGGTTTTTAATTGTCCATTCCCATTTTCCATAGCAATCCCAAGCCCTACTAATTCCAACATATCTATATCATTTCCTCCATCTCCAAACGCAATTGCCTCTGATTTATCAATGCCAAAATACTGTAAAACACTTTTGATTGCTAAAGATTTAGATACTTCTTCTTGTAATACATTTAATACAAATGGATGCCATCTGCTAAACGTTAAATGTGGAAACTTATGAATATATTTCTCTACTGTTTCATCAGTAGCATACAAACACATCAAATAAATCTCTTGATCATAAATATGTTTATTTATGGTTGGATAAGCATTCAATGACAATGTTTCGTTCAGTGCTGTTAGTATTTCTTTATCTTCTACACCATTCATACTAAATTCTTCTGTAAAGAAGGACAACCCGGTATTCTCGATAGATGCAAATTCAACCACTTCTCGAATGATATGTTTATCCATTGGTACTTTATAAAGAACCTCTTGATTGTGCTTCACATAAGCTCCGTTTGCTGTAATAAATGTATCAACTCCTAATTCTCTTATCTCATCACACATTGATAATGGTCTTCCTGTTGCTGCAACTATCCTTATCCCTTTATTCTTCAATGCTTTTATAGCTTCTTTCGTATTATTTGAAATACTACCATTTTCATGATGTGTAAGAGTTCCATCAACATCAAAAAATACAATCTTATAATTCATAACGCAGCTCCCTTAAAGATGAATATATAAATAAGAAGGTGATTTTCCAAAAACTAAAAAATCAGAATACTCCCCTCTCTGATAATATAACCTTAAATATATTAATTTTCAACATTTCTACAAATAAGAAAAACATAACGCGTTGTGAAACAAATTGTTTAATCTTTATGACTTGATAATTTCATTCATACATACTGGTTATCAACGTAAACCACCCACAATTCTATCTGATTTGAAGAAATTCCTTTTTCATTCCTTTGACTTATACCAACTAAAATTCATCCCCCTCTCTACTCATTGGACTTCACACCCTTCTCATTCCTTGAGGAACGAGAATTCTTTTGAAAATAGGTTAAATTTTAAAATCATATATGTTTATAAATTCAAATAAAAAGAGGGATTTACTTTTCAATAGAAAAGCAAATCCCTCTTTTTATAATATATCAAAACCCAAAATACTCACGCTGCACTACGATAATCTTTTTGATTTTCTTCTTGCTGACTAGGTGGTCGAATTGAAATAGCGAAAATAAATGACACGACACACAATGCGCCAATTACCATAAAAGTTGGTTTAAACCCACCTAAAAGTGCACCAATAAAGGAACCTGCGAGTGCTCCAAAACCAAAGCCTTGATACACAATACCATAGTTTTTACTATGATTTTTTAGACCGAAGAAATCACCAACAATGGCAGGGAAAATCGTGATATTTCCACCGAAACAAAATGCAACACTTGCTACACAAACAAAATAGATACCATAATTTAAATCTACGAAACTGAGTACAAAAACAGACATAGCTATAACGACAAACGTTGTCGAAACAATTTTTAAACGGCCAATTTTATCTGACAATGGTCCCAAAATGATTCGGCCAAGCGTATTAAAGATCGCAACCATAGCGACCGCATTAGCTGCTGTTGCTGCGCTAAGTCCTACGAGTTGAACACCGATATCTTTTACCATACCAATTAAGTATAAGCCACTCATACATGATGTAAATAACATAATAAATAACAGATAAACTTGTTTTGTACCTAGCATTTCTTTTGTTGTAAAATCATGACTTTTTGTTTCATGAACTGTATCTTTTTCAGCGGCTTTATGGATTAAACAAGCGCCTATCACTACCATAACCGCGACAATTAAGCCCCAATAAAAAAACGCTTGTGATACACCAACTGAGGCAATAAACTTTGCGTTAATGTATTTAAAAATTAAGCTACCCGTTCCATATGCGGAGACCGATATACCAGAAATTAAACCTTTACTTTTTGGAAACCACTTTATTAAATTAGATAGTGAAGCGATATAGGCTGTACCATCTGCGTAACCTACAACAACACCTGCTAGTACATAAAGCATTGGTAATGAGGAAACTTGCGAACTAAGCATCAAGCCAATCCCTAAGGCTAATCCGGCTATCATAATGAGTTTACGAAGTCCCCATTTCTCTTGTAATTTACTCGCAAACAAAGTTGAAAATGCTAAAGAAAAGCTAGTGATTGAGAAGGTTATCGCAACAGCGTTAAGACTCCATCCGTATTTACTCACTAAAGGCTGATTGAATAAGCTCCATGTATATATCGTTCCAAGTCCCATTTGTACAATAACTGTGCCGAGCACAACAAGCCATGGATTAATAGATGATTTTTTCATACTATCCTTCCACCTCTTTCGATTTGATACATTAATTGTATAGGATGTAAACGAATGCGTAGGCACTTACAACACAGAACGTCAAATATATGAAATCAGTTACAGAAAAAGAAGGATGAAATGCAAAAAGCTGCCCGTTAAATACGAAGCAGCTTCTTTAATTCTTTTGCATAAGTACGGCTTACAGGCACTTTTGAATCCTCTTTCATAATTAAATTATACGTAGAGTTAAACCACGGTTGGATTTCAGAAATATGATTTACATTTACGATAAAACTGCGATGCACACGCAGAAAATTCATTTGTGACAATTTCTTTTCTAATATGGCAAGCGTATCGTACGTCACATACATATCGCAAATCGTTTTCACAATCACTTTTCCATCCAACAGTCCAGCATATACGATATCTTCTATATTCACTAATACAATCGATTCATCAATTGGCAGTGCTAATTTTTTCATTCTGCTAGATTCATCTGACGCATGTACTTCTTGTTTCTCCGCCATTTCATGCTGTTTTCGTTTTTTAAATTTCTTAATCGCTTGAACAATGCGCTCTTCGTCAAACGGCTTTAAAATATAATCTAAAGCATCTACTTCAAAAGCCTGAATGGCATATTGATCATAAGCCGTTGCAAATATAATCGCAGGTGGATTTTTCATCTTCTTTAGTATATTAGCAATTTCAAATCCATTTTCATCCGACAGCTGAATATCTAAAAAAACAAGATCCGGTTTACTTTCTATCAACTTCTCTAGCGCTTCTTCTACACTGTCTGCCTCATCAATAATATCAACCTCTTTCGTTCGATATAATAAATATTTTAATTCGTCCCGCGCTAACATTTCATCATCAACTACTAATACTCTCAATATCGCTTCCTCCTTTTCTTTGAATTGGAATCGTAAAGGAAATCTCCGTCCCTGTTTCCAGTTTACTGACAATATGAAGCGTTGTATCTTTTCCAAACAAACCTATTAACCGTTCATTAATATTATATAATGCTGTTCCCGTTCCTTTTTTTGACGATACAATTGCTTTTCCTAACCGTTCTAATCGCTCCGGTTCAATCCCTTGACCGTTATCTTTTACTTTGAAATGTACGCTGTTTTGCTGGGCATAGACATAAATTTCAACTTGACATATCGGCTGTTTTTTGGAAAATGCATGACGAAGAGCATTTTCTACTAATAATTGCAGCACAAACGGTGGAAGCAAAATATTATGCAGTTCGTCTTCAATATACATTTTCACTTCATATTTATTTGGAAATCTTGCTTGTTCTAACGACAAATACGCATGGACATGATTTAATTCTTGTTCCAATGGAATAAGAAGCTGCCTTGCACCTTGTAAATTGCAGCGAAAATACACGCTTAGCTGCAACAATAATTTCCTTGCTTTCTCTACATCTGTACGACATAAAGCAGAGACTGTATTAATTGCATTAAAAAGAAAATGAGGGTTAATTTGTGCTTGCAGTGCCTTTATTTCCGCATCTTGCAACAATTTACTTTGCAGTTCTGCTTCTCCAAGCTCAAGCTGCGTTGAAAAAATTTTCGCTAATCCTTCTGCCAGCTCTTCCTCTACAGGGCTTAATGAATTGGGATTTTTAAAATAAAGCTTTAACGTACCGATGGTCTTTTCACGAGATGTGAGTGGAATCACGATTGCCGCTTGTAATAAACACCCTTCATGCTGACAATTAATCTCTTCGCGCGACTTTGCTTTCATAATCTCCCCAATCTTTAACACCTCTTTTGACAGTTCAGTAATTAAACTATGAGAAGGAATATGATGATCAGATCCTAATCCAACATGTGCTAATATTTTTTCTGTATCTGTTAAAGATACTGCATCTGTTCCTGTAAAGCGATGGATAATTTGTGCCACCTGCGTACATGATTCTTCCGTTAATCCTTGGCGAAAATATGGAAGTGTTTTATCAGCAATACGCAATACTTTATGCGTTTGTAATGCCTTCGCATGTTCTTCTTGTCGTAACATAGACTGAATCATTGACAATAGAATAAAACTTCCGAAACCATTTACGATAATCATTGGGATTGCAATTGTTTTCACAATGCTCCAGCCGTCATCGATAATGAAAAGAATCATAAGCATTTCCAGCGACACCATACAAATGCTAAGCACCGCAGAAAATTTAGGGGTTACAACGCGATTCCGTTTTTGATATAAATAACCAATATAACCTGTCACAATCCCAGCTAAAACAGAAGAGATTGCACAGCTCAATGCAGTCGTTCCCCCTAGCATATAGCGATGAATGCCAGCTATAAATCCTACTCCTATTCCAACGATGGGACCTCCAAGTAACCCGCTAATCCCAATTCCCATAATACGCGTATTCGCAATCGTACTAGAAGAAGATACACCTCGTAGCCAGTTATCATTCAAAATCGTATTACCAGAAATCTCAATCCCTGTGTAGTTGCTTACAATTGTAAATAATGAAAATATGCCAATTAACATAAAGTGACCTTTATATCCATCTTGCTTATGCAGCAGCCAACGAAACGCCTTAATATGTGAAAGTAAATATCCTAAAATAACGATTAAACCAACGCGTTCAATCATCATCAATAATAGATTACCCATTTTATGTCCATCCTTCATGTATTTTTCATTCAATATATTACATCATTATGCCTATCAAGGTCTATATATAATAGAAGGAAATAGGCACCAAAAAGGCTGATATATCAATATTTCCAAGCAATCTCATTACTTAAAAAAATACAACTCCAAACCCCTATCTGCATCAAATTAACAAGGAGGAACTTGAATGAGGAAACTAAAAGTAACTGTTTTTATCTTATTAATGAGCATACCACTATTCCTATTAAGTGGGTGCTTTGAAAATACAAAACTAGTAGAAGAACCAATAGGAGATTATTTGTCCGAAAACTACGGGATAAAGAATGAGGATTTTAAAATTCTTTCTGCTGATAATAATTGGTTTGAAGGTATTGATCATCAGACATACGTGGAAATAAAAAAACATACCACACTTTTGCTTATTTAGTGGTAGACAGACACTCACATGAAATAGTTAAAAATGTAAGCAATGATGTTTTTCTAGAAATATTCAAAGGAGCTTATGTTGAACAGCATCGTGATGTTTTGAAACAATCCGATAAGATGATAAAAAAGTATAATTTATTAAGTGAATCTCCTTGGGACAATCACAATGGGAGACCAAATTTCTATTACTATTTAGATATAGATGAACAACAAGAAAAGAAATTAATTAAAAATTTCAAACGTGATCAAAAAATAAACACTGACGACATAATGAAAATGTTAAAAGATAGTAAACCTAAAGATCATGCTAATTATATAGAAGTCATCAATTTTAGTTACTATTACAATACCTACAAAAATAGTGAAACTGTTCTCAATGCTCAAAGTATTATGGATGATTTCGAAAAGAGCCACGTGCTAACAGAGGGCATTTATAACATAGCTGTTCAGACCATCTATTCCAGCCCTAATGAAATAAGCTCAGGAGGAACGGATAGTCGTAATAATAATGTCATGTTTACCGTGGATAAACAAGGGAAATTCGAAATATTAAAAACAACTGTAGATTCTTGATAAAATACGCCAATTGTTGTGTTTTAAAAAAGGGGCGACTTCCCACAAGGAAGATGGCCCCTCTTTTTGAGTTGTGCCACTATAACCACCACTTCAAAGCTCTTAAAAATTCATCATGATGCTCAAACAGACCAACATAAGCATCTAACATGTTTGCCATTCCATCTATTCGCATCTTAGCAGCTTGATTCTTTACTGGTACAATTAAAATCCTTTGTAAGTAGTCCGCTTAAAACTCTGAGCGTTTTTTTCTTTACCTATCATTCAAAGAAGGTTACACTTCATTCGTAAACAATCTTAAGTGTCTCTACCTTATATCCCTCCGCTAAGGCAGAGAAAGTAGAGTGCTCTTTTTGCGGGGATACTTTCGCTAAGAATAACGTCCCCTCTTTTCCGTTAACTTTTATATAGTTTACCAAATAACCTTTTTTGGCATGAATGTACCACTTATCGTCGTGCTGCAAGGTCGTTGTTTCATTTGGTTTTTTCTTTGCTTCTTCCCATTGTGCTTTGATTGCTTCAGGAACGAGATTATCGATATTCCCAGTCGTCATTTGCGGCTGGTCCTTTTTAAACATTTCTTCTTTCTGGTATCCTGTTAAATCTGGTGTAAATCTTTTACTATCAATAGGAACATTGATTTCTAGGCTTGTGGGATATAAATAATCAGCCACCTTGCCAGCCGCATTGTACGTTTCATACTTCACTAAAATTCCCGTATCTTTATCGACCCAAAAACGGAAGGATTTATTGATTCTTTTATTGATATTCCCTTTAATGACAAGCGTATTATGCCCCAATAACTGTTCATTTTGCTTTTCAATTTCCCAAGTATTCAAATTCCTAGTATAATTCGAGGCTATTTCATAAGGGAATAGTGAACTTTGTGCTTCTCCAATAATGGGTCTTTCTCGAGAAGCTGTTACGTTTTCACCTTCACTATCTACTGAAAATGCATTCTCAATCTTTAATGGCTTAGAACGTTTTTCTTCTTGATAGTTCATCTCGATATACATAGCTGTTCCTTCTCTGAGATCCCACATCGTACCGTTATTGTAATAATGAGATGTTACCTTTTCTATTTCATTTTCTACATAGGTAGTTTTACTATAACCACCTGCTTTATTATGCAAACTGAGTTCATAGTTAATGATGCTGTCACCTGGAACATTTGCTTGATGAACTTTAAACTCACCTTTTGCAGTTTCAAAATTATCAACTGTATTCAGCATTTTCGTAAGTATCTCTTCTTTCGTCATATCCCCAACATATTCTTCTTGCTTAGGGGGAGTATATACCGTTCCTTCTTTTTTTGTTTCTGTCGTTGTTACCTTTTTGGGAGTCTGTCCTTTCTGCTGTTCAGCTGTCCCATCTGCACGTGCATTTAGCAAAGAGAATAGTGAAACAACAATCACGGTAATAACACCAAGTGCAGACCAACGATACGATTTCTTTTGAAACTTTTTAATCATAAAGATCCTCCTCTTTAAGGCTCTTTTATTTCTGATTAGATTCGCCAATCCAGGTATTGGATAATAGTTAGAATAATGTTCTAAAAGATTGATAATCGTATATCCATATGAAATTTTTTCCTTTTCCTCCAAAAACGTGAGAGCAAGTGCATCGCAAGCCATCTCTTGATCTTCCCTCATGCATGAATAGGCATACCAAAGAATCGGATTAAACCAATTCAAAACTAGCAGACTATGCATAATCCAATTGACGCAAACATCCCTCCGCTTAATGTGAGCTAATTCATGATGAAAAATATGTTGCAATTGCTGCTCATTAAGCCGACTAATATGCACACTCGATACTAATACTTTCGGACGAAAGAATCCAAACACTGTTGGACTTGAAATTTTCCCTGCTAACAATAGCGGGATATTACGCTGGATAGACATAGATTTTTTACATATTTCAAAGATGTTAACAACCCTTTCTTCTTTGATAACAGGTTGTTGTTGTATGTAGAAATATAATCGTCTATTGATAAGATAAGTAGTGAAGCCTAGTATGATAACACCCATTACCCAAATATATGAAACAATTGTATAAAAGGAAAGGGAGGTATCCTTTTGCTTCTCATTATCGGCCGGCTCTACTACATGTTCCGCTGTTGTCTGAGATAAATGCTCAATGGAGCTTGTCTCTTGTATAACTGTATTGGTATCTGGCATGTTTTTCGTCTCACGCACGTGCTCGTTTTTTGAAGAAACAACAGGTTGATTTTGAGCAAAAGTGGTCGTTTTGTAACCATATGAAAGAAGTGAATACATACTATAAGAACTATCCGGCGACCATGGCAGTAGTAGTCGTACAATCAAAATCATCCATAGTAAATAATGCCACCTTGGGCTTAGCTTATTTCTTAACAAGATTTTGACACACAAAATAAGTGCCACTAATACACTTGCCATCAAAGATGTTTCTATAATCCAATCAAATACGAAAGGAAGGTAAATATTTATAACCCTATCTATCACCTCTATCTCCCCTTTCGCTGATTTTCTTCATTCTTCTCATCAAGAATTTGTCTGAGCTCGTTAATGTCTTCTGAAGATAATTTTTCTTCTTTCAAAAAATTTACAAGTAATGGTTTAAACGCTACGCCACAAAAACGTTTAAGTAGAGATTTTGTTTCTACTTGTAAATAAAGATCTTGTGACACTAAAGGATAATATGCGTACATACGCCCTTTTTCATGATGATAAGAAACAGCTTCTTTTTGAACTAATCGATTAATAAGCGTTCGGATCGTTTTCGGTTTCCAATTCATCGTTTCATCAAGTACTTCAATTACTTCATTGGCTGTTTGAGGCGACCTTGACCAAAGAACTTTCATGATTTCCAATTCAGCTTCCGATATTTTAGGTAATTTCTTCATTTTATACCCCCTTGTATTACATTTGTAATCTATAATTAAATATTACAAATGTAATCGCGTAATGTCAACCATATTTTGGATTTACAAAAACAATGCAAAAAGACACCCAGGAACTATCAAAGATTTCGTTTCGTCTGTTTAACCTCCTACAACACAACGGACGAAAATCTCATCGATACGAGAAAAAAACAGTCTTTGATATATTAGGTGTTGAATATTTATACAAAAAAAACAGCGATATCAGTACGTGTACATAAAATTACTGTTTTTTTTTGAGTTTAACATTTTGTGCCTTTTGTAAAACTAATTTTTGTTATCGGCTTCAAATAAAAATAAACAGAAAATTGTTTTTATTCACAAAAGAACGTATAATCAAACGCAAGTAGACAATTACTACCAATATTTAATTGTATTGAAATATTATAAGGGAGGCAAACAATGGGGAATGTTTATGAAAAAATAATAGTTACTATTGTAACCATGGCCATTTCAATTTCTCTTTTTGGTTGTGAAGCTGAGAACAAAACAGCGAATACAACAAATATCAAAAAAGAAAAAAAGGATACACAAGCTGATTCAATAGTACAGCAGCAAATAAAAGAAGCTGAAAAAAGAGGAAATACGGTTGGGAACATTTCTAACAAAGGAAAAATGGTCGAAAGTGATGGTTGGATTTATTATGCAGTCAATGGAAGTAAGAATACAAGAGGTATTTATCGTACAAAAGATTATTTTCAAACATCAGAACTTTTAGTAAAAGATATAAATGCCTCTTATATAAATATAAACAGTCAATCTTTATATTTTATCCATATGCCGACAAATGATAATACAGGTTCAAATGAACTGCCTTCTTTAATGAAATATGACATTTCAGCTAAAAAACTCGATACATTGAAAACAGATACAAGTTACGTATATATAAAAGATCAAACTTTGTTTTATCCGAAAAAATACTCGGAGCATGGTGGTTTTGATATTGTAGGGATTATAAAAATGGATTTGAAAACAGGACAAGAAGAGGAAACTACACTTAAATACACTGGCTGGGCTCAAACAATAGATGATAGTATTCTACATTGGAATAAAAATCGCGGAAGACAGGTTACCCAAAATAACAAAACCTGGTCAAAGGAAAAGTATGTAGAAATATCTAGCGCGGTATACCATGATGAAAAACTATATGCTGTTGTAGATTTCTCGCTCCCTTTTGAAGCATATAAAGCTACGCACGGTATATACGAGTTAGACGTTCAGCAAAATACAGAAAAGCTATTAATACAGGACGTCTTACAGATGAATATAACAGGGGATACTTTTTATTATGTAAAAAATGACGGTGTTTATAAGAGAAAAATCAGTGGTGGAAGTGAAGAATTAATCTATAATAAAGCTCTTGAACCTTCTAAATCTTATTTATATTTTATAGCAGGAGATATGTATCTATATACAGATAATGGTGTTATTTTAAATCTGAAGACAAAAAAGTCAAATGAAATAAAAGATAAACCGTTACCTAATGACGCAATGTTAAACAAAGTATTAAATGCACAAAAAGAACTCACCTATATCCAAACTAGAGCATTCACAGGGAATTCAAAATCAATAGGGCGTTTTTCATACGGGGAATTACTCATCCCCGCATATAATACAAAAAAAGCGTTAGAAACTACATTGTCTACATATTTCTCAAAACAATTTATTACGGATTATATGCAAAGTGAATATGTAAAAGAAATAGACGGAAAAATGCACTATGTTATTGGAGACCCAGGTTCAAAAGCTGCGACTAAATATATAAAGATTACTTCTTCTCAGTTAAAGGATGGTAAATTAGCAGCAAAAGTGGAGACATATAACGAGTATGAAAATGTAACAAAAGATGTAGAAGTAGAATTCAGTTATGAAAATAATCAATGGGTGGTAAATAAAATGCCAAGTTTTGAGTAGAGTAGAAAACTGAAACAAATTTCTTTGCTTGTTCCAGAAAAGATTGAGTCTCTCTAGAACGTACCAGTCTATTTTGCTAAGCCATTTCTGAACAATTGGATATAAGCTGTAGTAGTTTTTAAATCCTTGTGAGATTCGATCTACCCCTTTCACCAACTCATTCAGTTGTAAGTACAATTTATTTCTAGGCTCTGTGTACTTCTGGATATTAAGCCATGTTCCTTGCTGCTGCGATTGCAATCGTTATTGGTATGCTAGCCATGGTGTTTGTGAATCTGGAAAACAGCAACCTGCATCTTCAGGTGCTGAAAGTTTAAAAGCATAATAATGCAACTCTTCGAATAGTAACGGGGCTAAATTTGAAGTACAAAATGCAAAAGAGGTGCAATTAGCATCTCGTTTGCATTTATTTTAGCAATTAAATTTACACTTTTGCTAACATTAGTTTATCACTAATTTGTCCTAACGGTTTCTTGGAGTTTTTCCATTACCCTTGATAAAGCTAAAATTGAATTTGTTGTTTCAGATTCTCCAACATTTAAGGAATGATTTGCATTTTGAATTACATCAACTTTTAAATTCGCTTTACTTAATTGGTCAATTTGATTTGCATTGTAATAATGGTCTTTATCGCCAATAACGAAAAGCCCTTGATGTTGACTATTCAAGATTGAGTCAAAGATCGAATCAAAATTTATTAGAGGAGTAAATAAAATCATTTTTGACTTTAGGAATTCTTCTCTCTTCATTAAGTCATTCGCGATTGGTATTGTTCCGAGTGATTTGCCTAAAAAAATAGTTTCATTGTATTGACCATTTTCCAAAACATCTAAAATCACAGGATTAATATCATCCATCATTATTTTTGTTATCTTTTCAATATTGTTTTTCGTTGGTTGCTCATTATAGGAGTAATGGACATGGACAATATCAATTTTATTTTGGAGCATTGCCATTGTCGCGTAATAAAACAATGGTTTATCGTAATTGTAACCTGAACCTGAAAACATAAAGCAAATCGTTTTGAACCCCCTTTCCATATGTGTATAACGAATCACTTTGTCGTTTGTTTTTATCTCCTTTTTATTTCCTTTCATCATCGTCTCCTCCAAAACTTTTATAATAGTACAACATAAATTACTAATTGTTTTATATAAATACAAGTTGACTTTTTAACATATAAGTCGCTACTATGCAGAATACAATATACTCCTTTTGTTTTAAACCTTGCATGTGGCAGAAAAAGGCCCTGACCGCTCCTATACGCGTCCAGACGCTCTCGCCCCCCTAAAAAAGGCGGTTTTTATGTTAGTTTTTCAATTTGTATTTATATATTTGTATCTCTTTAGTAAACTTATCTCCATTTTGATTGCTAAAAAGCATGTTCACCACTGATATATTTCTCCCCCATTATGAATTATTTCATCTGATCAAATTAAGAGTTTACAATTATGAAAAAAGAGAAGACGGCTTTCGTCGTCTTCTCTTTTTTGTTTCAGTGTAAATATTTATACTAATCAATAAATTACTATTCTATTGTTTATTTAAAAATCATTCACATCTATATAAATTCATTTTAATTTTTCGACATATAAGTCGCAGTTATGCAGAATGAAATAAGACCTCTACTTACCTGCTCCTTTTATTTTTAACCTCGCATGTGGCAGGAAAAGGCCCTGACCGCTACTATGAACGGCCAAACGCTCTCATCCTCCCCAAAAAAGACAGGGGTTTTTATGTCGTTTTTTAAATTTGCATTTATATAAACTTAGTTAGAAACCTTAGACTCTTCTAATTTCTCACGAAGAACCATCTGTAAGATACCGCCGTGACGGTAGTAGTCGATTTCTACTTCGCTGTCGAAACGTGCTACAACTTCAAATTGTTTTTTATTTCCTTCAGCGTCAGTCGCAACTACTTTTACAAGGTCACGTGGTTTTACTGTTTTATCAACTTGAATTTCAAATGATTCAATACCCGCAAGACCTAATGTTTCTGCACTTTCACCATCTTTAAATTGCAATGGTAATACGCCCATTAATACAAGGTTACTGCGGTGGATACGCTCGAAGCTTTCTGCGATAACTGCTTTAATACCCAGTAAGTTTGTACCTTTTGCAGCCCAGTCACGTGAGCTTCCCATACCGTAGTCTTTACCAGCGATTACAAGAAGACCTGTACCGTCTTGTTTGTATTTCATTGCTGCATCATAGATAGATGTCACTTCGCCTGTTGGCCAATATGTTGTGAATCCACCTTCTGTGCCAGGTGCGATTTGGTTTTTAATGCGGATGTTCGCAAATGTACCACGCATCATAACTTCATGGTTACCACGGCGAGAACCGTAAGAGTTGAAGTCAACTGGCTGCACGCCATTTTCTAATAAGTAACGGCCTGCTGGTGTGTTTTTTCCGATAGATCCTGCTGGTGAAATGTGGTCTGTTGTTACAGAATCGCCAAATTTACCAACTACGCGCAGTCCTGAAAGTGTTTCCACTTCACCTGGCTCTTTAGATAACCCTTCGAAGAACGGTGGGTTTTGGATATATGTTGAGTCATTGTCCCAAGTATATAACGCTTCGTTTGAAGTTTGGATTTCATTCCAGCGTTCGTTGCTGTTAAATACTTGTGCATACTCTTTCTTAAATAGTTCAGATGTTACGACGTTTTGTACTACTTCTTCGATTTCTGCCGCTGTTGGCCAGATGTCGTTAAAGTAAATTGGGTTGCCGTTTGCATCGTTACCGATTGCATCATTTTTCAAGTCGATATCTACTGTACCAGCAAGTGCATATGCAACTACAAGCGGTGGTGATGCTAAGTAGTTTGCTTTTACAAGTGGATGAATACGACCTTCAAAGTTACGGTTACCAGATAATACAGATGTTACTAATAGGTCATTTGCAGCGATTGCTTCTTCTAATTCTAATGCTAATGGACCAGAGTTACCAATACAAGTTGTACAGCCATAACCTACTGTTTGGAAACCTAATTGATCTAAATAAGTTGTTAATCCAGACTTATCTAAGTATTCCGTAACAACTTTAGATCCTGGTGCTAATGATGTTTTTACATAACCAGGTACTTTAAGCCCTTTTTCAATTGCTTTTTTCGCAACTAGACCTGCACCAATTAGTACATATGGGTTAGATGTATTTGTACAGCTTGTAATTGCAGCGATTGCAATTCCACCTGTTTTCATCGTTACTTCTTCATCTTGTAATACTACTTTCATTTCTTTATCAAATTCTTGCTCTGTAAAGCCAAATCCTTGGTTACCAACTGGTGCCACAACAGCTTTACGGAACTCATCTCTCATACCAGAAAGAGGAATTAAGTCTTGTGGACGTTTCGGACCAGAAAGGTTAGACTCAATTGTATTTAAATCAATTTCAACAAGATCTGTATAAGTTGGATCTTGGCTATCTGCTGTATAGAATAAGCCGTTTGCTTTACAATATTCTTCAACGATGCGAATTTGCTCTTCGCTTCTTCCTGTTAAACGTAAGTAATCTAATGAAATATCATCGATTGGGAAGAATCCGCAAGTCGCGCCGTACTCTGGTGCCATGTTAGAAATTGTTGCACGGTCAGCTAATGGCATGCTTTGTAAACCGCTACCGAAGAATTCAACGAATTTTCCAACTACACCTTTTTGACGTAATACTTGTGTTACTTTTAATGCAACGTCTGTTGCTGTTGTACCACTTGGAAGCGTACCTGTTAATTTAACACCGATTACTTCTGGTACTGGGAAGTATGAAGGCTGTCCAAGCATTCCAGCTTCTGCTTCAATACCACCAACGCCCCATCCAAGAACGCCGATACCGTTAATCATCGTTGTATGAGAATCTGTTCCTACTAATGAATCTGGGTATGCAACAAGTTCGCCTTCAGCATTTTTCACTGCATGAACAACTGGCGCTAAATACTCAAGGTTTACTTGGTGAACGATACCTGTTGCTGGTGGAACTGCACGGTAGTTATCAAATGATTTTTGTGCCCAGCTTAAGAATTTATAACGCTCTTCATTACGCTTAAACTCTAAGTCCATGTTAAATTGAAGCGCATCCGCTGAACCTGCTCTATCAACCTGTACAGAGTGGTCAATAACAAGATCAACTGTAATTTCAGGATTGATTTTATCAGGATCTCCGCCCATATCTGCCATTGCTTTACGAAGAGAAGCTAAATCAACAACAGCTGGAACTCCTGTAAAGTCTTGTAAGATAACGCGAGATGGTTTAAATGGTACGTCGATATCTTGAATATCTTTCGTTCCCCACTTCGCTAAATTTTCAACATGTTCTTCTTTAATAACGCGGCCATCAACTTGACGAAGTACTGACTCAAGTAATACTTTAACCGAATAAGGTAACTTAGAAACATTACCTACCCCTGCATTTTCAAGCGCTTTCAAACTATAATAGTGATACGTGTTTCCATCTACTTCAAATGTTGCGCGAGTGTGAAATGGATTGTGTTTTACCATTATGGTTACCCCCCTGTTAAACGTGACTAAAATTGTCTGAATATAAAATGTAGACAAATTTTTCAATACCTTACGATAATATATTATTACAACTTAATGGATAAGTAAATAATAAGAAACTTATAGTTTTCCATAAGTTTTCTTTATAACTTCGTTGTTGCATAATAATTTTCCCGTTAACAGATACTATTCCTATAAAGTGAATCTTCTTTTTTAGAGGAGATTTTACTTTATAAATGAACCGAACAATTCAATTTCTTATGGCAAATTAGGGGGGATAGTAGTGGGAAAACGTAAAGCAAATCATGTCATTCCTGGAATGAACGCTGCCTCTGCACAGGGACAAGGCACAGGATACAATGAGGAATTTTCGAATGAGCCATTAACACCTGCACAACGCCAAAATAATAAAAAGCGTAAAAAGAATCAATAATTTAAAATCCCAAAAGATAATCTTTTGGGATTTTTCAATGCTTGTACTTTAATAACTCTGACACTTTCACAAATCGATATCCTTGTTTTTGCAAGGCAGGTAAAATTTCTTTTAATGCTTCAACCGTTTGGCTTCTATCGCTTCCGCCATCATGTAGTAAAACAATATCACCACTTCTTGCATTGTTTAAAACATGTTGTGCAATTTTATCTTTTCCAGGATTAGACCAATCCTTTGGGTCTTGATGCCAGGACCATAATACAATTTGATATCCTGCTTCTGTCGCTGTTTTAAACACCGATTCATTAATATATCCACCAGGCGGACGGAAAAGAAGTGGTTTCTCTATCCACTTTTCTAAATATTTTTTCCCCTCTAGAATATCATTTTCGAGTTTTTGTCCTGCTGCATTGCGTGCATACAAGTGGTTCATCGTATGATTCCCAATTTCATGGCCATATTTTAATACTTGTTCGATTAAATATGGATTACGCTGAATTCTATAGCCAATCATAAAAAAAGTCGATTCAGCGTGGTATTCACGTAATATATTTAAAATTTGCGGTGTATATGTAGGATCCGGACCATCATCGAAAGTAATTGCTATTATTTTTTCATTCGTTGGTACTTCCCACGTTACAAAGCCCGTTGGCTCTAACTCTTTTCTCATTAACATTTTTGCATCAACTTTTTCAATTTCCATCAAGCTTAACACTATGATTAGACAACTGATTATAATGCGGTTCGTTTTTTTAATCATTATTATCCCTTTTTAAGTGAAAAGGCTGCTGAGGAAGCTCAACAACCTACTAATCACGTGCTTCCTCCACATTTTGCATAATCTGCCCTAAATCTTGTTCGTACTGTTGCAATTGCGTTCGCTGCGTTTCAGAAGCGACTTCTAATGCATTTTGGATTTGTTCATATGCTTCTTGCACTTCTTGGCGTAAATGCTTTAAGTCCTGGGCATAATTCGGATCGTTTTTCACAATGTTTTGATATAAATTTTCTGCATCTTCCGTTCCTTGCTGCGCAGCTTGAAATGCTTGTTGTTTATCCTTGTGGTACGGCATAATCATTCCCCCTTTCTGTCTTTACTCTCCATTATCCTTTACCTTTTTCTCAAAAAACATTCTCGTATAAATTTATGAAGTTCTCTCATCCTAATATAAAGCGAAACGTTCAGCTAATTGGTTTCGCTAATCAAGCTTTACCGTTTATTTGTTTAATCGCTAAAGCTTAATAAAAAGAGGGGTAGTATTCATGGAGAAAAATAACAGCAAATCCATTCGTAAAAATTCACCACAAGGACAGGTTTCTGGCGGACAACCAGAACCATTAAGTGGATCGCACAAAGTAAAAAACCGAAAACATTCCCGCCAAAAAAATCACGCTCACCACGATATGTAAAAAAAATAGACAGTGCATGTGGAGGCCACTGAAAAAGTCTTCATAGAAAAAACGAAAGCTTCCTCGATGAAATCGAGGAAGCTTTCGTTTTTTTCATGTATAATAGTTGTAATAATTCTAGGTGGTGTCTCGGATGATTTCAAAACAACAATCTCTTAACCTTAGCCCATTCATGGCGATTTACGATATCGTCATACCAAAAGATAATATGCTCCGTCAATTTAATGAAATGGTAGATTTTTCTTTTGTTTTAGAGGAACTGAAAAGTAAATATTGTCTCGATAATGGCCGCAACG
>NZ_KB910985.1 GCF_000383235.1 Bacillus sp. 123MFChir2 | reverse complement strand
GGAGTAAGTAATGCGGCTCCGCCTGTTATGGTGTCAAATGTGGCTTATGGTAGAACAGTTTATGTGAAATTAGAAACATCATCTAAGAGTAAAGATGTACAAGCTGCCTTTAAAGCACTACTTAAGAATAACAGCGTCGAAGCGAGTGGACAGTACAAAGATATTTTTGAAGACAGTACCTTTACTGCTGTAGTATTAGGCGGAGATGCAAAAGAGCATAACAAGGTTGTTACAAAAGATTTCAACGAAATCCGAAATATCATTAAAGATAATGCAGAATTAAGCTCTAAAAATCCAGCATATCCAATTTCATATACTAGCACTTTCTTAAAAGATAATGCGGTTGCTGCTGTTCATAACAATACAGATTATATCGAGACAACAACTACAGAATATTCTAGTGCGAAAATGAAACTTGATCATTACGGTGCTTATGTTGCTCAATTCGATGTATCTTGGGATGAATTCTCATATGATGAAAATGGAAAAGAAGTATTAACCCATAAAACTTGGGAAGGAAACAACAGAGACAAAACGGCTCATTTCTCTACAGTTATACCACTTCCACCAAATTCAAAAAATGTAAAAGTCTTAGCAAGAGAATGTACAGGCCTTGCATGGGAATGGTGGAGAACCGTTATTAATGAACAAAATGTCCCGTTAACAAATGAAATCAAAATTTGGATTAGCGGAACAACATTATACCCAACTTATAATATTAGTTATAATTAAAGGTGATGTATACGTTCGAAGCGCCCTGTTTACAGGGCGTTTTTTTCATGGCCGGAAATATATCGGCGGTTCGACACAATATAAAGATTCCTCGACCACGTTCGACACATAAAAAGCTTTTCATCATTCCCTAACTTTCAAAGAAGAAACTTTTGCTTTTTCCCTCAATGAGAGTACAATGTAAAATAGCAAGAAAAGACGAAAAGTATTTACAGGATTCAAGCTTACATATAGCGTAAACTAGAAGTATGGAATTGAGAGGAGGTTTTTTCTCTGCAAGAAGTTACAATTCATCTTTATCATACGAATGATATACATAGTCATTTTGAAAATTGGCCGCAAATTTCTCGTTTTGTGTTAGAAGAGAAAAGGCGTCGCCAGGCTGCTGGTGAAGCGGTCTTTACATTAGATATTGGCGATCATGTTGATCGTTTTCATATGATTTCTGAGGCAACGGATGGAAAGGGAAATGTGCAGCTTTTAAACGCGGCGTTGTACGATTACGTAACGATTGGGAACAATGAAGGGATTACTCTTGCTAAAGAGCAGCTCGATCATCTTTATGACGATGCGAATTTTGAAGTGCTTGTTGCCAATTTATTTGAAAGTGATCAAACGCGTCCAAAGTGGGCAAAGCCATATGTAATGCAAACGCTTGATAGTGGAGTTACGATTGCATTTATCGGTTTAACAGTCGCATATCCTGACTTTTATGCGAAGCTAGATTGGCATATTGAAGATCCATATTTGCATTTAGAAGCGATTTTAGAAGAGGTGCGTTCGCAGGCCGATATTATTGTTGTGTTGTCTCATTTAGGGAAAAATGCAGATGAATACATGGCGGAGAATTATGATATAGATGTTATTTTAGGTGCACATACTCACCATTTATTTGAACGCGGTATATTGGTGAATGGAACGCTTCTTTGTTGCGGAGAGAAGTGGGGCTATTATGTCGGACATGTGCAAATAGACGTGGATCTACAAACAAAGAAAGTGACGAAAAAAGATGGACGGGCAATTCATACGAAGCGATTAGGCGCATACGGGGGCTCTCATATTTTATTAGAAGGGCTTGAACAAGAGAGTCAGGTCATCATGGCGGATGCGGTTGTTACTTTAAAAGAATCGTTAGAAATGGATTGGTTTCAGGAAACAAAATTTGTTCATATGCTTGCCGAGTCTCTGAAAGAATGGTGCGATGCTGAAATCGGTATGGTAAATGCGGGCGTATTACTGGAAGGACTACAAGAAGGTGTTGTTACACGAGGAGATATTCATCGCATTTGTCCGCATCCGATTAACCCATGCCGCTTAAAAATAACAGGAAAAACATTGCGAGAGATCATTTTGAAAGCGCGTCGTCCCAATATGGAACAGCTTGAAGTAAAAGGTTTGGGGTTTCGTGGAAAAGTCATGGGAAAAATGATATATGCGGGCGTTGAAGTGATCCCAGATACGATTCCGGGTAATAAAATATTACTTAAAGATGTGATTATCAATGGAGAACAATTAGACCTAGAACGAATTTACACAGTTGGGACGATTGATATGTTCACATTCGGCTATTTATATCCAGAGCTTGCGGTTGTATCAGAAAAAGAATACTATATGCCAGAACTACTTCGTGATGTGTTGACAAATACATTACTGACATACGCACAATCTGTAAAATTATAGACTGCTACGTTGTTATATTCACATTCATTTTTCTCTTTTCATACAGATAAAGAGAGAGGAGTGTGAACTATGGTTAATATAGAACCTATTATAATAAATGAACATACGTTTATAGCAGTGAGTGTACAGCTTCCGAAAACAAATCTGTTAGCTGTCATGAGCGATAAAGGATATATTATGTGCGGTGCGCTAGATGTGGCGTTATTAAATGAAAAGTTAAGCGATCGCGGCATTCTCGCAGGACGCGCCGTTGGAGTTAGAACAATTGAGCAGTTGTTAGAAGCACCCCTTGAGTCAGTTACGGTTGAGGCAGAGAGATTAGGAATTACAGCCGGTACAATTGGAAAAAAAGCATTGTTAAAAATGATTTAATATATCGTCCCTCCTTTTTGCATATACATGTGTAAGAAGGAGGGATTTTGTTATGCGTGCGTTTCGCCCCCGAACTTCTCGATTTCGGAAAGGACCATTGCCATTTCGTTACGTATTGCTTATTTCATTTGCTATTTTTGTTTTTCTTACCTTACAAGGCTTGTGGCTTGTGAATAAAAGCATTCGCCCAACGGTAATGAGATATGCGGAAATGCAAACGAAGCGGACGGCGACAGTTGTGATGACGAAGGCAGTGAAAGATAGGGTTGCACAGGGCATCAATGTTGATTCATTAATGAAAGTGCAAACTGATAAGAACGGAAAAGTGGCCACGATGGATGTGAACACAGAAGCAGTGAATGAGATTTTAACCTCGACTACAACGTACATAGAAAAATATTTACACCAAGCAGAGAAAGGGGATACGAAGGCGTTAGGGATACCAGAAGAAGGTGGGCCTTCACTATCTGTTCCACTCGGTAGAATTACAGACAATGCTTTGCTTGGTAATATAGGTCCAGATATTCCGATTACATTTACAACGATTGGCGATGTGTATACGAATATTAAGCAAGATTTTGAGCCGCACGGTATTAATAATACTGCGATTAAAATTGTGATGGAAATTGAAGTGACGCTTCAGGTGATTATTCCATTTCATACGAAAGAAGTTACGGTAAAACAAGATATTCCGGTAGCAACTCGTATTATTCAAGGTGAGGTGCCCGGGTATTACGGAAGCGGCGGAGTGGTTGCGCCGGAGAAGAAAGAGAAAAAAGCGGATAACTAATGTTTTCCGCTTTTTTTGTTATTTCTTCATATTCATGCGTTCTTTTCGTTCCCATAAGCTTAAATGCATATATGGATCAAATGCCCATTCTGTATAGCCGTTATCTTTATATAACCCAAAGTGCAAGTGAGGGGGGAATTTACCAGCTGTTCCAGGAGGACCATATCCAGTGCTGCCGACAAACCCAAGGACGGTTCCTGGTTCAATGATTTGTCCAAGCTGTATTTCTTTTGAAAATCCGCCTAAATGTGCGTAATAGTGGTAGTTGTTGTATAAGTCGCGAATACCGATGCGCCAGCCACCAAGGCGATTCCACCCTTTCGTTTCAATAATGCCATAGCAAGTAGAACGAACAGGTACACCATGCCCAGCGAAAATATCTGTCCCCTCATGCATACGCCGTCCGCCGAAGCTTCGTTTCGCCCCAAATGTGCTGCGGTAGCTATGGTTGCTGTGAATGGGCAAGGGGAAGGCATTTCCTTCTAAATCAATTCGATTGTACTGTTTATACATACGGGCATATCCTAATATTAACTCTACTGTTTTTGACCGCTGATAATATTCCCACAGCATAATTTTTAATTGGTCTCGATTTGCCCCTTGTTTTCCTATTATGGTAGCCATTGTGTAGAGAACGTCTTTTTCGTTATTTGCATCTGCTAATCCGTCGGCGTTTCCATCTAAGCCCATGCCTCCAAATAAGGAGATTGTATAAGGCTTTGTATCATGTAAGTTTGGATTAGCTGGGCCAGCCCATATTTCTGGTTTGAAATAAATTGAAATCGTAGCATCTGGCTTTTTCGGAATATCGCGGCGTACGGAACGAATATTTCTCTCGTACTGATCAATGGCAGCGAAGTAATACCATGGAATAAGAGAGACGGTTTCCATTTCTTTGTATAATGTCATTCGCATATTATATATATCTTGCTTGTTTTCTTCCCCATGCACAATATTCGCTTGAAGAAGAAAATAAATAAAAAGAAAAAGGAAAAGTTTTCGATGCACGGTAGTAAGCTCCTTTCCGAATCACTACCTTTAGTGTGAGATATACACGATATTTCATTATAAGTAATAATTGGAAAGAGTTCTTGCAATCTTCATTTGAGCAAATCGCTTTCATGCGATAGAATAGATATGTTACATTGAAAGAAGCGAACACGGTAAACTATTTCATATTGTGCGGAGTTGATGAACATGACAAAACAAACAGAATACAAGCGCAAGCCCGAATGGTTAAAAATTAAATTAAATACAAATGAAAACTATACAGGCTTAAAGAAAATGATGCGTTCTAAAAACCTTCATACCGTTTGTGAAGAGGCGAAGTGTCCGAATATTCACGAATGCTGGGCTGTTCGTAAAACAGCAACATTTATGATTTTAGGTGCAGTTTGTACACGTGCATGTCGCTTTTGTGCTGTAAAAACAGGCTTACCAACAGAGCTTGATTTACAAGAGCCAGAACGCGTAGCGGATTCCGTGTATCAAATGAACTTAAAACATGTTGTTATAACAGCGGTTGCACGTGATGATTTGAAAGACGGAGGAGCGGAAGTTTTTGCGGAAACAGTGCGTGCTGTTCGTCGCAAAAGTCCATTTACGTCTATTGAAGTTTTACCATCTGATATGGGTGGGGTAGAAGAAAATTTAAAAATGTTAATGGATGCACGTCCTGATATTTTAAACCATAACATTGAAACAGTGCGTCGATTATCTGACCGAGTTCGCGCAAGAGCAAAATATGATCGTTCATTAGAATTTTTACGTCGTGCAAAAGAAATGCAGCCAGACATTCCGACAAAATCAAGTATCATGCTTGGGCTTGGTGAAACAACAGAAGATATTATCGAAGCAATGGATGACCTGCGTGCAAACAACGTTAACATTTTAACGCTTGGTCAATATTTACAGCCGTCTAAAAAACATTTACCGGTTATTAAATATTACACACCAGCAGAGTTCGCAGAGCTAAAAGAAATTGCACTTAGCAAAGGATTTAGTCACTGTGAGGCTGGTCCACTTGTGCGTTCTTCTTACCATGCTGATGAGCAAGTACAATCTGCAAAAGAGAATACAGTTGCAGCAAAATAATGAGAAGATCCTTCTTAGTAACTTAGCTAAGAGGGATTTTTTTTCGAGAAAGGGAGAATTTTATGAAAGGATTTGTTTTATTAGCATTTGCAATTGTAAGTGAAGTTTTTGGAACAACGATGCTGAAGTTGTCGGAGGGCTTTACGAAAGTGTGGCCAAGTATCGGAGTTGTTCTTGGTTTTGCATCTGCCTTTTATTTTTTATCACAGACATTGCAGCATCTTCAAATTAGCACTGCTTATGCGATTTGGTCCGGAGTTGGTACGGCGTTAACGGCAGTAATTGGTGTTCTCGTTTGGAAGGATGCTTTTACATGGCAAACACTCGTTGGTTTAGTGCTTATTATTGGAGGGGTTGTTGTGTTGAATTTGTCAGGTTCTGGTGCACATGGATGAAACAAGAGCTGAAGTTTTCAGCTCTTGTTTCATTCATATTCTAATACGGTGTTTCCACATGTGGATAAAATTTTTCGCAATTCTTCTGTGGATAAGGAAATTGTAAATTCAGGGACCCCAGGTGAAATTAATATTTTTTCGTAATGATAAATAGAAGAGTCCACAATAATCGTTACATCTTGTGTATAACCAAACGGAGCAACGCATCCTGGAATGCATCCTGTCATCTCTCTTAGCTCATCAGGTGAACAAAGTGAGACACGTGTACCAATGATGTCTTTCATTTGCTTTATATCAAAGCGAGATCCTTCTAACGTAAAAAAGACATAGTAATCCCCAGATTTTGTTTTCATAAACAGGCTTTTACTCGGTTCGCCTTCTAGGCCAAGGCGCTCTCGAATGAGCTGATCTGTTTCATAATCTAAAATAGGTTCATGTTCAAACTTCTCATATAAAACATTTGTTTTATGTAGTAATGAGATGACTTCTTCATACATCGGAATGCAAACTCCTTTCGCTTCATGTTTTGAATGTTTTCCACAACTTTTCAAATTACATCTAACTTTTTGAAAACAAGTCCTTCTTCAATTCGTTTTTGCAACCATGCTTTCTTTTGCAGGACTCCGCGTGCCATTCTCTTGTCAGATATAGCGCAGCAAATGTGTTCTGATTCTAAATTATCAGCAGTTACGTGAATTCGTTTCACAATGTATCCCCCACAATCTGTGGATAGTTGCTGCATCTTGTTCGACCGTAATTTCGTATACGTCTGGATTGCTTAAGCTTTTCCATGTGGAAAACCCAATGCTTTCGTCAAAAACCTTTAAAATAAGTGTGAATAAATTACCGTGTGTAACGAGCAGTGTTGTTTTTGGTGTATCATCTTGTAATATGCTGTGGATAAGTGATTGAACTCTCTCTGTCGCTTGGCGCGTAGATTCTCCGCCAGGAAAAGCGACATCTATGTCTATAAAAGTTTGTTCTAACATTTGTAGCCAATTACTCATTGGGACGCCGCTTAGTACACGCTCAGTTAACCGCTCGTCCTCTTGAATAGGGAGTCCTATATGTGACGCGTAAGGTGTAATGGATTGGACGGTGCGAATAAAAGGGCTAGAGATAATGTTTTCAATAGGAATCTGTTCATCGATGAGAAAACTGGCAAGGTCGTTGGCTTGTTGCTCACCTATTGCTGTAAGGGTGGCATCATGTTCTTGTCCAGTTGCTGAGCAATGGCGGACAACAATTAACTTTTTCATATTGTATCCCTCTCTTTTCTGGCAGATGGTACCCATGTACCCTGTTATATAGGCGAACTTGTACATACTTCGACAAATAAAGTGAAAAACCTTCTATTTTTTCTAATTATTAGGAAGTTTATGGCCTATAAAAAAGCTAAGCCGGCTCGGCTTAGCTTGTATGTTCTAATGTGAATTTTGTTTTGATGTTATGAATAATCATGTAAGCACCGATACCAAACAGTATCATAAGTCCCTCGATTACGAACAAATTGATTTGCCCGCGTTGGTAAAGTGCTGCGAAAAAGTCAGTAAACGCATGAAGGAATACTGCTAATCCTACAGACATGTACTTTTTATGCTTTACCCCGTATAAGACAAGTAATGTAAGAGCGATTTGCATAATAAAAGCAACGAGTCGCTCTACGCCACCAAATAAATACAGATAAGGTGGATTATGTACTAATGCATCTTGGACGGAGCTGAGTTGGGGTACTTTCTCAATCATTTGGGCGAAGGTACCATTATTAATTGCAAAAGCGAATACAAGGGTTTGAGCCCCAGTAGTTGCTCCGATTAATAATGATTCAATTCCCCCGTGACCAATTCCGTAAGCGAGACCGTCTTTATATTCCTGGTACTTTTTAAGTAGAAAGTAAAAGGCAATAAAACGGCCTAATTCTTCAAAAATGCCAGCTGTTAATCCACCATATAGGGCATAGAGAAACGAATTTTTTAACAGTGAAGCTGTTGCTGGATTTCCCAATATAAATACATGTAACGTTTTCTCTAAAATTTGTGAGAATCCAATAAAAAATACAACTCCCACACCGACAATTTTAAAAGAGATTCTATACTTTTTCCGAAAATAAATGAGAGCAATAATCGGAATAAGAACAGAAATTGCGATTTGGACGATTATACTCCCAATTGCTGCATTTGAAACCATATAAATTTCACCACTTTCCATATAAATCCAAATTTAAAAACTGACATAAAACCATCTTTTTTTAGGTGGGCGAGAGCATCTGGCCATGCATAGAAGCGGTCAGGAACTTTTACTGCCACATGCAAAGTTTAAACAAAGTCAGAAAGCGAGTTGAAGTTCCTTTTTTTCTGCATAGCAGCAATCTATATGTCGGAAAATCAAAATGGATTCATATAATATATATATTATATATTATGCATGAAAAACGGTGAAATGTTTAAGAAATAACCTGAGATTATCTTCCCAGGTTATTTGATTCAACAGGTAGTACTTTATCCCGCATCAACGGGCAGTAAGACCCCACCTCAAGATTTGGAGAGAAGCGAAGAAGATAGGTGGGGGATAACTGCCCGTAAAAGTCTGATTGGGGGGCTTTCCATCAGTGAGGGATGAAGAACTCCCCACTGATGGAAGTTCCACTTTATTTCATCGTATTAGGCATTGTATCTGTCTGTGTATTGTTTAAGTGCGGCTTTTTGCTCATCTCATGTTTAAGCATATCAAGTGTTTGGGCATATTCTTTGTCGTTTAATGTGCCTGATTTTAGTCCTTGAATTTGCGATATTAATTTTTGCTCTGTCGATACATATGCTTTGTAATAGCGGGGAACGATAGACAGTGCTGTTTTTTGGAGTTGATCAGCAACTAAAGCTGGGTCTGTTGTATTTGCTCGGTAAACAATAAACACTTCGTCATCTGTTACAAGTGTTGCGGCATTCATCACATCTGGTAGTTTCACGGTTAAATCTGTAATCATTTCTGCTAATCGTTCTTTGTTAATGCTACCAACTTCACGATTGGAAACTTCATCTTTTTGTTTGTGAGAATAGCCAACCCTTGTTAACATGCGGTTTGGGACATCTTTCCCGTATAAATCTTTATGTTCTGACACGAGTACACGGCTTCCTTCTTCACGTTTCATTTCAGCTTTCTTTGTTTGGCATCCAGCAAAGATGGAAAGAGTGAGAAGGGATAAGAGCAGTTGTTTTTTCATGATGATTTTCTCCTTCTTGATGAAAGTTTCACTCTACCCCGCTCTAACGGGCAGTAAAAGCTAGGGAAAATAAGGTAGTGTTAACTGTTCGTAAGAGCCCGATTGGTGAGGGGTGACCTTTTGGAGAAAAGCACTCCAAAAGGAAGCTTCACCTTATAGCATTTCCCACTAAGAAGGTTTTTTGTATTTGAAATTGTTGGTTTTGTGGCTTTATGATACGATAAAAAGAAGAAAGAGTAAGAAAGGGATTGGAAAATGGAGCAGAAGCAGGAGATTCGCACTACAGTTTATGTGAATAATATCCATTATGAAGTAATAGAAGAGAAACGAAATGGATTTAATGAAGAAGCATTTAAAGCTCGTTATGCAGAAATTTTAAATAAATATGATTATATTGTGGGCGATTGGGGTTATGATCAACTTCGTTTGCGCGGCTTTTTTGATGATAGTAACCAGCGCGCAACGTATGACACAAAAATTAGTACGTTATCAGAGTATTTATATGAGTACTGTAATTTTGGATGTTCGTACTTTGTACTGAGAAAAGTAAAGAAATAAAAAGAAGGAGCTGGCTTTAAAAGTCAGCTCCTTCTTTTTATTAGATAAAGGAACGTGGGACATTCGTTTGGATGTCTTGCGGTATGAAAAAATCACCAACTCTTTTGTAGGTTGGTGATTAAAAATTACATTAGTTCAAATAAAAATGAGCGTAATTCTTCTGCATTTTCTTCAGAAATCGAAAATGCATGTTCTAAGTAGCCAGGTTCTTCTAAATCGTCACGACCGATAATTGCAAATTTATTGCGCTGCATATCAAGGACGATTGTTTTGCCATAATGACGATCGGAGTACAAAAGTGCTAAATCGTGGCGCTCGTTTTCTCCCATAAAGCTTACGAAACGCGTTTTCGTTTCTACTGTGTCATCGTAAAGAAAAAAACGTTCTTCCATGAACATGACTCCTTTTTAAATATCTAAATTTAAGTGTGGTTTATGATCTAAATGGTGGTGCGTTTTAATAAAGCGCACTGTTCTTGTTTTATAGCGCATAACGATTGAATATGTTTCGGCTAAATCGCCGCCAAGGAATTTCACACCGTCTAATAACTCGCCAGCAGATACACCTGTTGCTGAGAAGATTGCATCATCACCAGATACTAAATCATCTAGCATAAGCAGTTGACGCGGGTTTTCTAAGCCCATTGCAAGGCAGCGTGTTTCTTCTTCTTCATTCATTGGAACGAGACGCGCTTGCATTTCTCCGCCAAGACATTTTAGTGCAGCAGCAGAGATAACGCCTTCTGGGGCACCGCCAGTACCGATGAATAAGTCGATTCCCGTGCCTGGAAGAGCTGTTGCGATAGAGGCACCAACATCACCGTCACCAAATAGTTTTACACGTGCACCTTTTGCGCGAACACGGTCAATAATTTCTTGATGACGTTCACGCTCTTGGATAATAATTGTTAAGTCGCGAATTTTTTTATTGTTTGCTTCCGCTACAATTTCAATTGTTTTTTCAATTGGATCATCTAAGCTAATTTTTCCAGCTGCATTTGGACCAACCGCGATTTTTTCCATGTACATATCAGGAGCATGTAGGAGGTTTCCTTTATCAGCGACAGCGATAACAGCCATTGCATTTGCAAGACCTTTTGCTACAATATTTGTTCCTTCTAACGGGTCAACGGCGATGTCTACTTCTGGACCGTTTCCTGTTCCGAGCTTTTCCCCAATGTAAAGCATCGGTGCTTCATCAAGTTCCCCTTCGCCAATCACAACAGTACCTGCCATGTTAACAGAGTCAAACATTGTGCGCATTGCAGTTGTTGCTGCGTCATCTGCCTCGTTTTTCTTTCCACGGCCCATCCATTGTGCGGATGCAAGGGCTGCTGCTTCTGTTACACGGACAATTTCTAATGCGAGTTCACGTTCCATTGTGACATTCCTCCAATTCCGAAAATCATACAAGTATAACTATAACAAAGAACGAGAAAAAGGTGAATTCGAAAAATTGTCGATTTTTTTTGAATAAAGGGGTACAATTGGGAATGAAAATGCTTTAATTTCCAGGTAGGTGACATATATGTACTTTGTAGACCGTAAAAAAATTGAACAAATGTTACAGTGTTTAGAGAAAGTTGTTGCGGCATTTCAAATGAAACAAGAATATAAGGGAGAGCTTGATGAATATGCGTTAGAGCGTATGGCGCATCTCATGATCGATTGTATTTTAGATGTAGGTAATGCCATGATTGATGGATTTATTATGCGCGATCCAGGCAGCTATGAAGATATTATTGATATTCTAATGGATGAAAAAGTTGTTACAAATGAAGAAGGAGAACGTTTAAAAGAAGTTGTTCGTCTTCGTAAAATGATTGTACAAGAGTATGTGAATATGAACCACACAGACGTGTATAATACAGTACAAAAGCATATTGATATGGTGAAACAATATCCTGCTAATATTCGTCGTTATTTGGAACAAGAACTTGGACCAGTATCTGCGTTTGCAGGAGATTAGATTATGTTGGTTCTAATGGGCCTTGATGTACACGGTCCATTAGAACTTTAGGAAAGGAAAGTAGGTTGAGAAATGGGGGAATCGACACGTTCCACGAAAGAGGAAATTCTTCAACTTTTAAAAGTAAGAGGAGAACAAACTGTTGCGGCATTAGCAGAATCGCTGCAAATTACGGAGATGGCTGTGCGCCGTCATTTAAATAATCTCGAAAAAGATGGGCTTATTGAAATGAATTTGGTGCGGCAGCATGTCGGAAGACCGATGTATGTGTACTGCTTAAGCACAAAAGGCGAAGACTTGTTTCCGAAACAATATAAGCAATTTGCAGTCGAGATGTTAGAAGATTTGCAGCATATTGGCGATGAAAAGCTCGTTGAAAAGATTTTGCGAGCAAGAACGAATCGTATAGAACAACAATTAGCAAGACGTGTGAATCGGAAGGAAACGACATTAGAACGCTTAACAGAAATTGCAATGATGCAAGAAAAAAATGGGTATATGGTGCGTGTAGAACAAGAAAACGAGCAATCTTTCATTCTACAAAAACAAAATTGCCCGTTAATGGAGATAGCTGAAAAGTTTCCGCAAATTTGTCACGATGAGAAGAGTATGTATAATAAGTTATTGCCAACTGCTGATGTGAAAGTATTATCATCTATGTGCGGTGGAGACTGTTTCTGTTCGTATCAAATAAAAGAAAAAAAATGAACATTACAAGACGCTTTTGGAAAAAGCGTTTTTTTCTTTTGGAAAAAAGGATACGATAAGAAGAGAGTAAGTATCAAAAAGGAGTGACACCTGTGTATAAAGGCTATTTAATTGATTTAGACGGAACAATGTACCGAGGCGAAGAACGGATTGAAGAGGCGAGTGATTTCATAAAGGCGCTGCAAGAGCGTAACTTACCTTATTTATTTGTGACGAACAACTCGACTCGTAAACCAGAGCAAGTTGCAGATAAACTGCTTCAGTTTGATATTCCAGCTACACCGGAGCAAGTATTTACGACAAGTATGGCCACAGCGAATTTTATATATGAAAGAAAACAAAATGCTTCTATATATATGATTGGAGAAGAAGGTTTACGTGATGCACTTGTGGAAAAAGACTTCACACTTGTGGATAGTAATCCTGATTTTGTCGTTGTTGGGCTAGATCGAGAAGTTACATATGAAAAATTAGCAAAAGCATGCTTAGCTGTTCGAAACGGGGCAACATTTATTTCTACAAACGGTGATATTGCCATTCCGACAGAACGCGGCTTATTACCAGGAAACGGTTCTTTAACATCTGTTGTAACAGTATCCACAACAGTAAATCCAATTTTCATTGGTAAACCAGAATCCATTATTATGGAGCAAGCATTAAAAGTACTTGGAACAACGAAAGAAGAAACATTAATGGTTGGGGATAACTACGACACAGACATTTTAGCAGGCATGAATGCGGGCATGAATACATTACTTGTCCACACAGGAGTCACATCTGTGGAAAAATTAACAGAATATGACGTGCAACCAACGCATGTTGTCCACAGCTTGACGGAGTGGATTGAGAAGATGTAAGAAGAGATAGGCAATCGTAAATGATTGCCTATTTTTTATGATAAATGTGGTCGAATGATGTGAGATTTTCTTTCTACTTACAGTTTCTTCCCCTATTATAACAAGCTCTATTTTCCTTTCCCTATAGACATCTTATACACTAGGAACTTTGATTGATTTGCTAAGAAAATGAACTAACACAGGTTGGTATTATTAAAATGATCCATTCAAGCGAAGAAGACGAAACATCAAATTCTAATGCGAAAATAGAAAAATAAAAAGGATTTTCCGACAAATTCATCGTATATATTACATAAAATATATGGGGAGGCATATATGAAAAAAATACTTACAAATAAATTTGTCGAAATACCGATTCATCTCGCCTTATCGACAATCGTCATTTTCTTTTTAGGTACATTGCCGCAATTATTTATTGGTATGGAACTTAACGTTCATAATTACATCCGCTCTATTACATCGACATTTTCAAAACTGGTTGGCAATAAACCGTTAACCTATTATGGCCCTTATATGGACCCATCAATCGGGAGGCCATTATTTCCGCAAATTTTCATACAGTACAAAGAAACTGCATTTGTTTTCTTGATGTCCTTACTAATTTCTGTACTCGTTTCTTTCATCATCGTATACATCATTCTGCAACTATCAAAACGTAAACAAGAAAAAATAAAGGTCTTTCTCGACTTTCTTGAGTCCATTCCAGATATTTTATTCATCCTCGGATTACAGTTACTTGTTGTGTATATTTACAAAAAAACAGATGTCCTTATTATGAATATCGCAAGCATAGGTGATAAAAAAGTCGTTTTGCTTCCAATACTATGCCTTAGCTTACCTACCATTATACTATTTGTAAAATTACTTTTATTTCGCTTTGAAATAGAATTGCAAAAAGATTATATATTGTTAGCCCGTGCAAAAGGGCTCAGTAAACTACATATTTTAAATCATCACGTGTTACGTAATGTGTTATTGAGTACGCTTTATTTCTCGAAAACAAACATATGGTTTATGTTATCAAACTTATACATCATTGAATATTTTTTCAATATCCAAGGCACTTTTTTATTCATAAAAGATTACGGTATTCCTGAAGTGTTCATCATTTCACTGCTACTCATTTATATACCAATTTTTATTATCTTTAAGTTGTTTCACATTTTCATTCCAGACGAATTGAAAGGAGAAGTATAATATGTGGCATACATTAAAAAAGGATAAATCCTTCATTGTTAGTGTTTCCTTTCTCCTTCTTTTCGTCATTGCAAGCATCGGAAACTCTATCTTCATGGACGGAGAAGTTCGCCAAGTGTCGATACGATTTGATGAAAATGGAGAAGTAGAAGCAGCACCGTTTCCTCCTTCTTTAGAATTCCCACTAGGTACAGATAAGAAAGGTTATGATTTATTGCACCGCGTCATCGAAGGAGCAAAATGGAGTATTGGCGCTGCCTTTCTCATCGCAGCCATCCGCACCATTTTGGGGATTGGGATTGGAATTTTTATTGCTTTTTATATAAAGCGAACTTTTCGAAATCTTGAAGCTACATCTGATAGCTTTACCGTTATTCCAATGACACTCATCGCTTTTTTTATGCTAGTGAATGTATTGCAATTTGAGAATGGCGAAATACCTCCGCCCTTTTATCAACGCATTTTCTTTCAAATGACGGTTCTTATCGTTCTAGCACTACCGACGCTGTCTCTTTATTTTGCAAATGAAACGAAGAAGCTATTGTCAGAAGAATTTATGCGCGCTGCTCGTACACTTGGCGGTAACAAGTGGCACCTTATAAAGATACATTTATTTCCGAATTTACTTCCGCTCTTCATGATTGTCTTAATGCAGCAATTTGTACAAGCTTTAATTCTCTTCGCACATCTAGGCATATTAGAGATTTTCTTTGGTGGAACCATTGTCTTCTCTGGCGGTGAATCTGAATCCGTCAGCAGCGAATGGTCTGGGCTTATCGGCTTATATTTCCGCTCTTTATCAGTACATTCTTGGATTCCACTGGTACCGATTGGCTGTTTTACCCTTACTATTATTGCGGGGAATACAATTGTGCGCCGCATGAAAGTAGCGATGGAGAGACAATATCAGCCAAAAGAACAAATAGATGAACACGACAAGGATCAACGGGTACCTGTAACAGCGAATTCATTTACATTTTACAAAGAAGATTAAAAGCTGTATCTTTGGGGCCGAAGGAAGTCGGTGCAGGTATGGGATTTCTCAGCTTCTCCTGCTTTTTAGCAGAAGGCCTAGGGATAGCAATTGTTGGTGGGTTATTAACAAAACATAGTTTAGAATATTCGTTCCTTTCCACTATACAAAATACGAAAGCGTACTTGTATAGTAATGTATTAATCATTTTTATTGATACTGTGTTAATTTCTGCAACTATCTATACAGTAGCGTATAGCCGAAAAAGACATGAATTGTAATGGGTATTTAGAAGCCGAACAAGGTGTTTGGCTTCTTTTATTTTTAAGGGCTTGTATGGGATGACTATAAGAAAAATATGTAAAATTGCATTTTTGATACGAAAATAATTAGTTAAGATAGAAGTATGGAAGAGAAGGAGGTTTAGAAATGAACCCAGTATTAATGGTTATTCTTATTTTCATGACAAGTGCTTTCGCAGTGCTACTATGGAAAGTATATAAGATAAATAGCATGAAAAAGAAAATTGGCAAACGGATTGCAATGTATCGCCGGGCAAAACAATGCTTCTCTATGCTATTTTGTCCTATTTATTTTATTGGACAACTTGTTTTAACGTATGTTAAATATTCGAATGGTGAGATTGATAGTTTTGAAAAGTTTTTATTAAAGGCGGGAGTTTATGCTGCCACAATTTGCTTTACGAGCCTTTTAACGGTTCAATTGTTAAGGGACATCGAGGTTTATGAAGCAGGAGTTGTGGATGGAATAAATTATTATCCTTATCAAGAAGTAAAAGGTTATAAAACATTCGTACCGGGACAATTTCCGCAAGAGAATATCTTTTTGGATCGTGGTATAGAAAAGTGGAATAATAATGTGAATTTATTGATTCGAAATGAAGATATAAAAGAGTTAGAAGAAGTTCTGCAAAGATATATTCCTAAAATGATTGGCAACTAAAAAATCCACCTCACAAGGTGGATTTTTCATTAGAACAAACGCTTCACAAGTTCTTTCACTTTTTCAAGGTATTGTTTTCTCGTCTCATTATCCACAGAAGGAACACTCGTATAGAACGCGCACTTCGTGTCCTTTTTCTTGTAGTTGCCCTTGTAGTGCTTCTAAAATCGCATGGTTAAAACTTTGTGGATTCGGGTGTGCATAAACGATTAAATGTTTCATTATATTTAATCTTATATGTGGATATTGTGTTATATGACGGGGGTAATAAAGAAAATGCTTTGTGTAACAGGAATTCTTTTCGTGTAGGCGAATAGGTATAAGGAAAGTGAGGAGAGCATACAAGTGAACATTCATAACCTTACATTAGAAGAAGCGGAAGAAATTAATACATGGCAATATGCGGCCCCGTATGAACTGTATAGTTTTACTGGGGAAGCTGAAACGTTAAAAGAATTGCTCGATGGTACATATTACGGCGTTTGTGATGAACAGGATACATTCATCGGTTATTTTTGTTTTGGGAATAACGCGCAGGTGCCAGGCGGAAGAGATGCGAAGTTATACACAGGTGAGCGCGCCATAGATATCGGACTTGGGATGAAACCGGCGTTAACCGGAAAAGGACTGGGGATATCTTTTTTACAAGCAGGATTGCAGTTTGCGAAGGAAGAGTTTAAGCCAGAGATAATTCGATTAAGTGTTGCAGCTTTTAATGAGCGGGCCATTCATCTGTATATGAAAGCGGGCTTTCAAAAGAAAGTTTCTTTTGTGAGCAGAGGTAGAGAATTTCAGCTTATGGAGTATGAGGAGAAATAAATAAGAAAACCAGCTCTTTTTATATAGCAGCTGGTTTTCTTGTTTTTGTATTATTCAGCATGTGCAGCTCTATGCGCCAAACGACTTGATGCAGCAGCAGCAATCGCTCCCACGATATCATCGAGGAATGTATGAACTTTACCTGTAGATTTATCGTTTAAATATTGTAAAATACCTGGTTTTAATTTATCAATATAGCCAAAGTTTGTGAAACCGATTGAGCCGTATACGTTGACGATAGATAAGGCGACAACTTCGTCTACTCCGTACAATCCTTCATCGCGGTGGATGATGTCTTGAAGAGGAGCGCTTAGCAAACCTTTTTCAGCAAGAACATCTAATTCAATTCCTGTAATGAGGGCATTTTGTACTTCACGTTTGGATAAGACGCGTTCTACGTTATAACGACATTCTTCCATTGCTAAATTTGGATGATATTTTTTTTGAAGAAAATGAACGAGTTCTGCAATATCGTCAATTTTTACACCACGTTCTTGTAGTAATTGTAATGCTCTTTCTTGTAGTTCATTTCGTTGTGTCATGTTTATCACCTTTTTTTCTTTTTAATATTGTATACGTATAGGTGTATGATGTGCATAGGCATGAAAGTTAATTACCAGCTCATATATATATAGAAAAACATGTAGGTGGCGAGTACGATGATTCAACATATTTATGAGAACTATCATATACACGTCAAAGAATTTACACCTCTTGGTCCTTATAAAAGCTTTTGGGTTCGTAATAAAATTTATGTGCTTCTTCCTACGGATCATTTGCAAGAAGAAGAGCTTGTTGAAATGAAGAAATTAAGTGATTATATGAATCAGCAAGGTGATATTACCGTTGCGAAGTTTGTGCCAAACGTACAAGGTTATTACGTTAGTGAGCTAGAAGAAGCAAATTATTGTTTGTTAAAAGGAGTACGTACGTTAGAGCGTAATGTTATTTCATTAGGAAGTGAGCTATCGTTATTTCATAAACGCGGTGCATTCTTTTCAGAAGAAATTGAACATCTTAGCCGAATTGGTGAATGGAAGGCGCTTTGGGAAAAACGATTAGATCAGCTCGAACGTTTTTGGCAATCCAAAATGGTGAGTCACCCTACTGATATGTTTGAACAGTTATTTATTGAGTCATTTCCGTACTACTTAGGTCTTGCCGAAAATGCAATTCAATATGTAGTAGATACAGAACTTGATGATACTCCTCAAGTTGCTGATGCTGCAACCATTTGTCAGGAACGATTTACCCCCTTGCTCTGGCAGCAGACAAAGCGATTAAAGCTGCCGGCTGATTGGGTATATGATCATCCAAGCCGTGACTTAGCCGAATGGGTACGTTATACTTCTTTTGAAAAAAAAGAGAACTGGGAAGAAACGATCGTCCAGTTTTTAAGCGATTACGAACGGAACTATCCATTATCTTCGTTTGGCTGGCGGTTATTATTTGCCCGTCTTCTCTTTCCCCTTCATTATTTTGAAACAGTTGAAGGATATTATTTAGCGGGAAGCGAAGCACAAAAATATGTATATCAAGATAAGTTAGAAACCATTTTGCAGCGCGTAGATCAGTCGGAACAATTTCTTCAGCAGTTTTATGATTTAATACATCTACCCATTGATAAGTTAGGAATTCGTAAGCTTGATTGGCTTACGTGATATGTAATTTAGAAAAAAGAGACCGTGGTGGGTCTCTTCTTCTAGATTATCTAGCTTCAGCGGCTAGAACAGTCGGTGGCTTCGCGTCTTCCGCCGAGGTAAAAAGCGCCTCTATGTCAGAAG
>NZ_KB910984.1 GCF_000383235.1 Bacillus sp. 123MFChir2 | reverse complement strand
CCTTCATAAAACAGTGTATATGAGTAATCAACAAATTTTATTTCAAATCAAGAAGGGAGGGAACCTGGTTTAAAACTTATATCCCTTTGCGTATAGTTGACTCGGATGAATGATTATGCGCAATACAAGACCGTTCCTAACAGGAACCTGCCGTTATTCTTTCACAGTAGGTGAATGAGAAGGTGATAGCCTTGCGGACAGGAAAAAGGTGAGATTCCTTTTCGGTAGTTGGCTTTTGTCTTGGTTCGCCAACGTTTTGATAGATTTTTATAAGTTTTTTAAACCAGGAGAATACGTAGAGGTAATATTGCAAGGAGATACATTTGACAGCTCATATGGACGGGTTGTAAAAAAATGTAAAAATTTCGGATTAACATTTATTCATCCGTTTGATGATCCAAGGGTCATTGCAGGACAAGTGACGGTTGGTGTAGAAAGTTTACATGATACGGATTGTAAGATTGATTACATGTTTATAGGAATTGGCGGAGGAGGCTTAGCGGCAGGAGTTAGAACATACATAAAAGGGATTAGTCCTTTAACGAAAATTATTGGGGTGGAACCAGAAGGTGCTGCTTCGATGAAAGAGGCGTTTGCGCAAGGAGAGGTTGTCATGCTTCCTCATATTGATTCATTTGTGGACGGAACAGCGGTTAAAAAAGTTGGTTATCAATCACAATCCGACATTATTTAATCTATTGATTTAGAAGGTGATTTGAAAATGAATTTAGAAAAAAGGAAGTCAGCTGAAGAAGAAATAGTAGAATTAAAGGAACTTGTGAAAGAGTTGCATGGTTCCATTCATCAACTGCAATCAGAAGTACAGCAACTACGTCATGAAAGGCCAGTTGTGCAAATGAAAAAAGGAATCGAATGGACACCAAAAATGGTTGGAGAAGTTGGCGGCTTAATTTTAGGTGCTCTTGCAATTATCGGTATCTTTTGGTGAAAAAGAAAGGTTTGCAGCTTAAGCCGCAAACCTTTTTACATTAAATAGCGTAAATAAATATATGCATGTGATAAAAGTAGTGCAACAATTGTTAATGGTAACCCAATTTTTAAGAAATCCATGTATGAGAAACCACATCCTTCACGTTTGGCAATACCTGCTACAACGACGTTGGCAGAAGCACCAATTAGCGTGCCGTTTCCTCCTAAGCAAGCTCCAAGTGATAATGCCCACCATAGTACTTCAATTTGCTGAGAATCCGCTGAAAGTCCAAGTCCGCTTGCTAAGTTTTGAATAAGCGGAATCATTGTTGCGACAAACGGAATGTTATCAATTGTGGCAGAAGCAGCCCCGGATACCCATAAAATTAAGATAGATGCATAACCGATATCTCCATTTGTTATGTCCAATACCTTTTTGGCAAGTGAGGAAATAAGCCCGATATCAACAAGTGCACCGACAAGAACGAATAAACCTGCAAAGAAGAAAATCGTTACCCATTCAATATGTGCAAATACATTTTCTATTTCGTGCTCTTTTACACCGATTAGCATTAAAAGGACAGCGCCAAGTAGAGCGATAACGGCAGCATCGACATGAATAATAGAATGGAAAATAAATCCAAGTATTGTTAGTCCTAAAATGGATAAAGACTTAACGAGTAAGCTGCGGTCGCGAATATAATCAGTTTCATTTAAAGACATCAATTTCTGAATTTGTTCGTTAGTTGTTTTTAATTTGTTACGATACATGATATATATAATAAGTAACGTAACAGCAGAAATAATAATAACAATCGGTGCTAAATTCAGTAAAAATGCATTAAAATCAAGATGCTTATTTGCAGATCCAATCATAATGTTTGGAGGATCGCCAATAAGCGTTGCCGTTCCGCCGAGATTCGAAAATAATACTTCTGAAATTAAAAACGGAACAGGAGGTACCTTCAAAATACGCGTAATCGATAATGTAACAGGTACAACTAATAAAACCGTCGTTACATTGTCTAAAAATGCAGAACCAACTGCGGTTAATAGGGATAAAAGTAGTAAAATTCGAATTGGCTTTCCGCCCGCAGCTTTAGCAGCTTTAATTGCCACATATTCAAAGACGCCAGATTGACTTGTAATATGTACGAGAATCATCATTCCAATTAATAGAGTGATTGTTTCCCATTGAATATGTGTAGTAAAGGCAGTATGTAGATCTACTATTCCCATAATCACCATAATGGAAGCGCCAAGTAAAGCAATAACAGCACGGTTAATTTTTTCAGAGATTATAAAGCCATATGTGATTAAAAATACAGCAATGGCAAAATAGTATTGCCAGTTTGTAACTTCATGTGCTGAATGATCCAAAGTGTTCACCTTCTTTTTAAGAATCCTATACATAGTATTGTATAAACATGTCGAAATATATCCATCTGCATAAATTTTATTGTAGCAAATTCACATACAGAAAGAAATGAAAATACTGAACACATCAAAAAAGATAAATAATTTCACATACCGTAATAAATATAAAAAATAAAAAAGCAAAAAAGTATGCAAAGTAATTATTGTCCTCTATTATAAGAGATAGCAATTTACATTGTTTTTTCGTAAACTGATTAAAAGAGGTGAAATCCGATGGAAATAATAACAGATACTTCTGTCATACAAAGCGAAATTGAACGTTTTCTAAATCAAGATGTATACCTTCATTTAGAAACGACAAATGGTGCATATGCTTCGCATGTAAATGAAAAAGCGATGACAGTTGGCGCATTCATTCGTAATGCAGTGATTCGCTTTGAACGTGGTAAGATTACTGGGTCGAATCCATATCGTATAGGGTTAAAAATGGAGCATGGTTGGGTGTATGCAGAAGGTGTGACACATTGGGAAAAAGATGAAAAAAATCGTCTTTTATTAGCAGGCCATGATGAAAAAGGGCGTCTAGCAGTTGCACTACAATTAAGCTTAACGCCGTTTGTATAAGGAGTGGAGATTATGGAAAGACACGTACTTGTAGTATTTCCGCATCCAGATGATGAATCATTTGCGGCGGGAGGAACAATTCGTCAATATCGAAATAATGGAGTCCCTGTTACGTATGCTTGCGGGACACTTGGGCAAATGGGACGGAACATGGGGAAAAACGTATTTGCCAATCGTGAAACGATTCCGAGCATTCGTAAACGGGAATTAGAAGAAGCATGCAAAGCGATGGGAATTGAAGATTTACGCTTACTGGGCTTTCATGATAAAACGTTAGAATTTGAAGACGTTGAATTTGTAGCAGATAAAATTGAAGCAGTAATTCGTGATGTGAATCCATCTTTAATCATTACATTTTATCCCGAGCACGGCGTACATCCAGATCACAATGCATTTGGACGTGCAGCTGTTCGTGCGGTAGAACGTATGCCAAAAGAAGAACGTCCAGTTATTCATGCAGTGGCCATCACAAAAAATCGTGAAGAAGTGTTAGGGAAGCCAGATGTTGTTAACGATATAAGTGACGTATTACCACAAAAATTAACAGCGCTTCGAGCACATCGTTCGCAAACAGAAGCAATGTTAGAAGAAATGGAAGCAAAGCTACAAAAACAAGATCCAGCGACGATAAAATGGTTACAAGGTGAACAATTTTGGACGTATAAATGGGAATCATAAGTTAGGAGCAGCAAACCTTCTAGCTTGTAATATATATCGAGATGCCGTAATGATGGCATCTCGTTTCTTTTTGAGATAGGCACATCAGTCTATTTCCTTTCATACAATACAAGCGAATTGTAGAAAGAGGGGGATAATAAATGGATTATTCATACGAAGATGTGTACGGAGATTTTCGAAATGGTTATCAGTTGAGCGGAGAAGTAGTTTCTAGCGTGGATCCATACGTTGTGCAAACATTACAAATGATTGTCGGGAAAAATGTTGTTGTCGATACAATGCGCGGCAGTTTGCAAGGCATGTTAAAGGCCGTCAAACCAGACCATATTGTAATTGAAGAGGAAGATACACCGTTCTTTATTCGGATGCAGCAAATTGTTTGGATAACACCGGAAGAATAGCGCGGAGGAAAGAATCTTTACCTTTTATACATTTGTAATGATGGTAATAACCAGGAAGTTGATTGGGATGTAGTGTAGGTTTATAAAAAAGTTTGATAAAAATCACCTCTTAAGATATCACAATCTTAAGAGGTGATTTTTTGTGTAAGAGAAAAAGAGTGGATTTTATAGAAAAGAAGGTAAAGATTATAATGAATCTTTAGGCTTTCTTATTGTTGTAAAGAGCGAATGTAACTTCTGCTTCACAAGCGATTTCTCCATCTACAAAAGCAACAGCATTTGCTTTTGCGATTAAACCACGGACTCTTGTTATTTCTACTTCTAAACGTAATTGATCTCCAGGGTGGACTTGTTTCTTGAAACGACAACCGTCAATACCAGCAAATAACCCAATCTTTCCTCGATTTTCATCTTTCATTAACATAATAACTGCACTTACTTGTGCCAACGCTTCTACAATTAGAACACCCGGCATTACTGGATAATCTGGAAAGTGACCATTAAAGAACTCTTCATTAGCAGTAACATTTTTAATGCCAACTGCGCGTTTTCCTTCCTCTATTTCAAGAATGCGATCAATTAATAAAAGCGGGTAACGATGTGGAATAATTTCTTTAATTTGTTGAGTATTGAACATAAATCCCTCTCCTTTATACTTTCACAAGTGGTATTTAATTACCATTATTTAAATTGCTAATTATTGAAAACAATTAGAATCTAGTACTAATATTAGATTATAACTATAAGCATAATAATAGTAAAGGGAGACAAACAAATGAGGTCAAAAGCAAAAATTACAGCTATTGGTACTTATGTACCTGAAAAGAAATTAACAAATTTTGAGCTTGAGCAAATGGTTGAAACAAATAATGAGTGGATTGTTCAAAGAACTGGAATTCATGAACGGAGAATAACTCGTCCTGATGAATGTACCAGTGATTTATGTGTATCTGCCGTAAAAGATTTAATGCACAGATATAATAAAAAAGAGGAAGATGTAGATATGATTATTGTGGCAACTAGCACACCAGATTTTCCATTCCCATCCGTGTCCAGTATAATACAGGACCAGCTAAATATATCCCTACACCGTTGTGATGAATACCCAATAATCATTTAGTTAACCAATGATTTGATGAACAGGGCTGCTCTTTTCGAAATACTGCTTTTCTTATTCACTACTATAGAGGAACTTAATGCTCTTAAAAATAGATTCAATATTAAAAAAACTAATCTTCATTCTTAATTTTGCTTCTAGTATAATTGATTTAGTTGTTATTGTGAAATAAATTCCAAAGGAGGGGTTATTTTGAAAAGAGTGAATGTAGTTTCAGCTGTAATTTATGATAATAATGAAAATATATTAATAGTTAAGAACAGAAAAGGGGATTCTTTTTATTGGAGTCTCCCTGGAGGGGCAGTTGAAGGAGATGAGACTTTAGAAGAGGCTGTAATTCGCGAACTAAAAGAGGAAACAGGATATAATATTGCTGTGGATAGATTACATTCAGTTAGGGAAATGCTTTTTGAAGACAGAGGCCATCATGCTTTAATCATTACTTTTTATGCAAGAATTATTGATGGTGAAATAAACATTAATGATCCAGATAATGATATTGTAGAAGTTAAATGGGCAAATAATGAAACCGTAAAGGAATCCATGCCGTCTTTATATGAGAGGCTAAAAATACATACTGATTCTACTAAAATACCAGCTTTCTATGCATTTGAAGGTACGCAATAACGTCAAGAAAAGGGTTTATTTAATAATAGAGTAGGGTACATAGTATTAGCATTTATGTAATCGCACATGAATGAATGTGATTTAAAAGTGACTAAACGTGTTTTGGGTTATGGCGTTTTATAAGGAAGTCTATACGAAAGCGAAGAGGCTGTCCTAAAAGTTTCACTTTCTGGACAGCCTCTTTCACTATATAAAAGGAAGTGGTACCTATTTCACACCAACTGCATCATATGACTGTTTTACCGCTGTCACTTCAGCAGAGTTTGCGCCGTATAAATCAGCTGTTGCTTGTACTAAAGCAGCGCGTGCTTGACTAAAAGTTGTAGATTCAGTTAAGTATACTGTATTTGCACGATAGTAAATTGCGCCTACTTTATCTTTACCAATACCATTTACGGTTACACCATAATGTGTTCCGCCATTTGCTAATAAGTAAGCAGCTTTATTGATAATACCGCTATTTGTATGAACGCCACCATTATCACTTGTACCTGTATAGCGTTTAGAGTAATGATCTGGGTCACCATATTTTGTTGGATCACTCATCGAACGAAGCGCATCCCCAGCTGTACCAGGGGTATATATATCTTCTCCAACTTCCCAATCTGGGTTGCGGTTATCATAGTATTCTACTAACGTACCAAAGATATCTGAAATAGCTTCATTTAATGCACCAGACTCATTTTGATAAATAAGGTTTGAACTATATTCTGTAACGGCATGCGTTAATTCATGTCCGATAACATCAATCCCTCCAGAAAGTGGAATGAATGTATATCCATCTCCATCACCGTACACCATTTGTGATCCATTCCAGAAGGCATTGTTATAACTTCTTCCATAATGAACCGTAGATTTTAACGGTGCACCAGCGTCATTATAAGAGTTGCGGCTAAAGGTTTTCTTATAATAATCATATGTTACACCTGCATAATAATGTGCATCCACTGCTGCCGCATCACGGGTAGCATTAAAGATGTTATCTGTATCTGCCCATAAAGTTCCTGGAAGGGTCGTACGATTCTTTGCATCATATGTGTAAATTGTTGCGCCATGTGTATTGTCTTGTAAATAATAGCTAGATCTAGATAATGTTGTATTAATAGATTTTGTATCTCCTAATACCCCTTTACCTGTTCCAACTTTATTTGTTCCTGTTACAGGTTGAATCGGTTCATTATTTTCAGTATTAGCATTATGAATTGTATTGTATTTATTCAGTACTTTACCGCTATCCGCTTCAATGAAATAATAATAGTTTCCTGGCTCTGGATCTAAGAAGTTTAACTTCACAACATATGTGTATGTTGTTTCCTCACCATTTTGATATACAAATAAGTTCGCCGACGGCTCTACTTCATATTTTGGATTCAGCCCTAAGTCTTTTTGTGCAGCTGCAATTGCTTGTTTTCCGTCAATTTTATTTTTATTTTTTAGCTTCTCTTTCTTATCTAAATCAGGCGCAACTGTTCCTGATACAACCTTTAATACACCATCTTTTCCAATGTGAGCAACTTGAGTAAATCCCCATACGGGTACACCTTCATACATTTGCTGTAAGCGGACAACGGTTGCTTCTCCAATAGGATCTTTTACAACTTTTTGTACTTTAAAAGATTCTTCTGCACTTTTTTCGCCTAGTTTATAATCTTTTTTAGCGGCGTTTAAATAATCAAATACAATAGATTCTGCTTTCTTTCCTGACTCGCTTGTTAGGTTTCCTGATACAAACTCTGGAGACTGAGTAGTCTCATTGTATTTCTTTGTGGAAAGTACATTCTGTGAATCTGCAAAGGCAGAGTTTGTTCCCCCGAACGTTGTCACTGCCATTCCAGTTGCTAACATGAACGCTAGACTTTTTTTCTTCATCATTCTTTCCCCCTAACAAAAAATTGAAAAACGGTAAATTTATAGTACCATTAAGTTTTTATTATTAGAATACTGAAAATTCAAATAATTTTTTTCTCAAGTTTTTTTGAGTTTTGATGAACAATTTAAAAAGAAAAAGTCTGTCGAATTTGATAAGGAATAAAAAGAATGAGTTAGGACTAAATAGGAATCTTTAGGCGTTTTGTAGAATATTCCAACATACTTTTATTTTTTATTGAAGGAGATGTTGTAATGGAAGTAACTATTCGACCTGTTCGAGTACAAGATGCTAGCGCAATTCATCAGATTTGCATACAAGATGCAGTTTTGCCATATATGGTTTTCCTACCGAGTATGCGGGTAGACGCTATGGAAAATAGGATTCGCAATTTAGGACCTAATCAATTTGAATTTGTTGCTGAGCTTGATGGTAACGTTGTTGGATTTGTAGGATTAACGCAAGGGCAAGGCCGAAGATCGCATTCGGGAGATTTATTTATTGGAGTAGATAGTGAATATCATAATAAAGGAATTGGGAAAACATTACTTACAAAAGTACTTGACCTTACAGATAATTGGTTAATGCTTGAAAGAGTGGAACTTGGTGTTCTAGAAACAAATCCTGGTGCGAAAGTGTTATATGAAAATAAATTAATTAATTGCCAAGGGTATTAATTGTTTAGATGCATCTTGCTTGAAAATGAAGAAAGCTTGCTAAGTGGATTATGGGAAAAATTTGAGATTGAAGAATTTTTAAATACAGCCAAGAAGTGGAAGGAAGAATATGAAAAGTTGAGAAATATCGTTCTTGACTGTGAGCTAACCGAAGAATTTAAATGGATGCATCCTTGTTACACGTTTGAGAAAAAAAACATAGTTGTAATACATGGATTTAAAGAATATTGTGCGCTTTTGTTTCACAAAGGTGCCTTGTTACAGGATGCCCAGGGGATTCTAATCCAACAAACGGAGAATGTACAGGCGGCGCGCCAGATTCGGTTCACCAATGTTAAAGAAATAGTTGAAATGGAACCTATCTTGAAAGCCTATATTTATGAAGCCATTGAAGTTGAAAAATCCGGTTTGGAAGTGAAAAAGAAAGAGCATAAAGAATTCATAATTCCTGAAGAACTTCAAAATAAATTCGATGAAATACCTACTTTTAAAACTGCTTTTGAATCATTGACACCGGGACGGCAAAGAGCATACATTTTTTATTTTTCTCAACCAAAACAATCCAAAACTCGAGAGTCAAGGATCGGAAAAAATATCCAGAAAATTCTTGATGGAAAGGGATTAAATGATTGTACTTGTGGGCTATCTCAAAAGCAACCTAACTGTGACGGCTCACATAAATCATTGGATAAGAAAAAAATTTAATCAACCTTTTGTTTGGATGGAATATGGCATTTTTATGAACCTACCGTTCCTTATTATAATTATCCTTATACTTTTGGTTATCTATTAGGTTTAGGTCTGTTAGCCATCGCAAAGCAAGATGGTAGTGAATTTAATTCGAAATATAAAAGGTTCTTAAGTGAAACTGGAAAAAGGCCAGTTGAAGAATTAGTATATGACTACTTTAATATTGATCTTTCTAGCCCTAAATTTTGGCAGCAATCTGTTGATTAAATTATTACGGATATAGAAGAGTATATTCATCTCTCGAATAATTGAATCAATTTCACGATTGTTTCTTTTCTTGAGTTGGATTGGCAGAATTTTAGAAGTAGGTTTTTGGAAAATGCTAAGCGGCTTGATTCATTTCTTTCATTTTTTTGTTGATTCGATCTACCACTAACTTTGAGGCATTATAAACAAGCGGCACAAGATCGAAATGTACTTTTGCTCGTTTTCCTGAGAAATTTGTATGTACCATCGCTTCTTATTTGGAAACAGGTGAATCCTATTCCATTCGTTTAAAACGAAGAAATGGCAGATACGAAGTTCATTGCACTTTAGAAGAAGAAATAACAGCAAAACTTGATTTTTCAAAAGGTGTTGCAGGAATGGATATGAATCCAGATAACTTGTCTGTGACGATTATTCATGAAAAAGGAAACTTTCGTGCTTCTAAAGTGTTTTGAATGCATGATGTCCGTATCTGCGAACAAACGAGACTTTATCATACAAGAAACATTGTATGAAGTTATGAGATGGATCCATTCATTTGGAGTAGATACCCTTGTAATTGAAAAACTGAAGTTTTTACAATCAAGTGGAAGTAAATCGTTCAGTGGAAAGGAGTGGTCATAAGGATCACTCCTTTTTCATGCTTATTATATAATAATTGGTCTGTAATGGATTGGTGAGGAAAGTAAACGATTTTTTGCTAATCTTCCATTATTATGTATAATTAAGTAATCTGAAAATTATAATTACATTCTTACGGAGACGGTATTATGAATTATATGGATTCTACTAATTTTGCTTTACATGCAAAAAGTAAGCAGTTTTATTGGGAAGGGAACGGTCAATTATCTATTAAAACATTTTCTAACGGAAAAGCACATTACAAGACTAATAAAGGTTTTTTTGCTGTCGAGGAAAGTAGATATTTACTTCTTAATGAAGGATCTTATACCATCTCGATTGATGAAAATAAGGAAGTAGAATCTTTCTGTATCTTTTTTAGAGAGGGATTTGGAGAGGAGATTTTAAACTCATTAAGAGAATCAAATAATAGACTTCTTAGCGATCCTTTTAAGGATAGGAACGATATCGGTTTCTTTGAAAAAACTTATGATACAAGTGAGATTTTATTGTCTCAAATAATAAAATTTAAAGAGAATTTATTTATTCTTGAGAATGATCCAGTTGGTTATGAAGAACAATTTCATAAGTTAATGCAAATCATTCTATTTGAACAATTTGACGCATGGAAAGAGGTCGAAGCATTAAGAGCAATACGTAATTCTACAAGAGAAGAATTGTATAGAAGGATTAGTATCGCACATGAATATATAAGGGCCTATTATGATAAAACAATTAAATTGAATGAAATTGCCCAAATTGCTTGTTTATCGCCAAACCATTTGTTAAGAACATACTCACAAATATATGGTAAGACACCTCATCAGCACATATCAGAGTTTAGAATTCGAAAAGCGAAAAAGCTTTTAACACAACTAGATTTCAATATGACTGATATAACATTTGAACTGGGATTACAAAACCCTGTATCTTTTAGCAAAATGTTTAAACAACATGTTGGGGTTTCTCCTATTGAGTTTCGAAAAAAGGTGATTTTGGATAAGAAATACAAAGTTTGATCGTATATTCTTAGAATGAAATGATATTTGAAAGGGGAATTCTCATTGGAAACTACTATGATTCAAAAAATTGCCCAAATTGGGGTACCAGTTAAAGATTTAGATAGAGCAATTCACTTTTATAAAGACAAGCTTGGATTATCACTGTTATTTACTACTGATAGTATGGCATTCTTTGAATGTAACGGGTTGCGTCTCTTTTTAAGCCTCCCAGAAAAAGAGAAATTTGTTCAATCTAGTTCAGTCATTTATTTTCAAGTTGAAAATATTAAAGAGACGTATATAGATCTATTAAGCAAGGAAATTACTTTTATCGATGAACCACATATTGTAGCGAAAATGGGACAAATAGAAACATGGATGGCATTCTTTAAAGATATAGAAGGTAATACACATGCTTTAATGAGTGAAGTACAATGTTAATGAAAGAGATCGTTGATAACGGTCTCTTTCATTACTTTAGTTTTTTAGCATGTCACAAAATATATAAATACAAATTGAAAAAATGACATAAAAATCACTTTTTTTAGGGGAGGAGACCAGTTCATCTCGACCACTAAAAAAAATGATTTTCTATCGGTCTTTCATAGAGTGACTGAGTAATTACAATATTTTTGTTGTTATGGGGCAATACCCCTTATCGTTGTAGATCTACATTTTCCTGATTTTACTCCACATGAGAAACGATAAATGTGAAAATTAATTTGTGATGATATATAGCTTAGAGAAAAATATGAAAATAATTTAGGAGGGAATTTATGGATGGACATGTATTGCTACCAAATGAATTGAAAAAAGAAGCTCAAGATATGGGGTTTTTTCTTATCGAGGGAAAAGTGGATCTAAGTTCAGAAATCAATAAAGTAGAAATACCAAATATAAAAGATTTTCTAGAATTTCAGGTACATATAGATAACAAATTATTATTCTTTGAATATGAGTTTGAATACGAGGAAAACTATATTATCTCTGATGAAGATCAGTATATGTACGAAGAATATGAAGAAATAATACAATCACAAATAAGATTGAAGATTGCTAAACATAATAAAACGATAAAAGAAATCGACTTTGATAAACCATATAGTTTATTAATATATTATATAAAGGAGGGATTTTTATTCTATAACCATACTATTAAAGATGATGACTCTTCTATTTATGAAGAAACATTGGAAAATATTATTGAAACAGCGATACAGGAAATACCAGAGGAAAAATTAGAAGAAATTAAAATGAATCGCCGTGCAAAGGCTGATCAAGAAGTACAGCGGTTAAAAGAACTGATTTTTGCTGATCCAAAATTTAAAGCTGCTACAAACGTAACGTTCAGACAAGCATATTCTTCTCGTTTTTTCAAAAACAACCTTGAATATATAGATATCTTACATCGTGCTAATTACCATCATCCAAATCTTTTCATAGAAGAAATTTGGAAAGAGTTTAAGGGAAAGGGATTACATAAATAACCTAGAAGGGATTATAACGCCATTCTGGGGGAGAACAAAAAAAATTGCCCTGCTAAAACCAAATACTTAACATTCTTAGACTAAACAAATGCGAGATTCTCGTTTTAGGCAACAAAGAAATTTTTAAGATGATGGGTATGCGTCGATACCCCTTATAGTAAAGAACAACACCACTAAAGATTTTTATTAACGAGGATAAAAAAGGAATAATATTAGAAATTTAAGATGCATTTTAATTCAAAAAAGGATAAAATTGTATACATAGATATATAATGGTATTTTGGGGAGGAAAGGGATTTTAAAATGAGAAATAATAAACAAAAATGCTTCTACTATTTTGTAATTGTTTTACTTTTTAGTTTAATCGGATGTTCTTCTAAAGAAGCAAAATCATCTATAGTAATAAATGAGAAAGAACAACAAGTGGAATTAAATTTACTAAAAGATAGCGAAATAGAAGATATAAACATATTAAAATCACAAAATGGTAATGGTCATTTAATAACCAACAGGTCTCTAACTTCGAATGAATCCTTAATTAAAGATATTGTCAAAACTATAAAAGATGGTTCACCAATTAAATCTCAGTTTGATAAAAAGGCAAAAAAATCTTCAATAGAAATGGAAATTAATTTCAAAAACGGTTCAAAAGAAACTCTTTTCGTTTTAATTAATGATAAAGATAAGGTCTCTGTAGTAAAAGAATCCGGTGAAGGTTACAGACTTAAAGATGATGCTCCTAAGGTAGTAGTTGATTTTATTTTAAACAAAGAAAGAAGTAAATCAAACTAGTTATAAACATAGATTACAACTGTAGGTTTACCTGTTTTTTCTCTATATGCCTCATACGAACTCTTTTTTTACAATGAGTGGACAAAACAGATGGAAAAATCAAAATATTTGTAAAGAAAAGGGATTTATAAGATGGTCAGAATTTTTGGGATTTTTTCTGCTACTATTCAAATTAAGAACTATTGTGGACGGAGAAATTTAGTATTTATAAGTTGAATTTATTAGAAAATAATATGCAAATAAATTTATAAGAAACAAGCCTCAATAGGCTTGTTTCTTACTTTGAACAGATATATCTGTTCGATCAATAATCAAATTATATGTCAGTCCCATTAATACTAACAAACCACCAACTATCTTACCAATCGATATTTCATATGATTTGAAAAAATCAAGGATAATGCCCATACCTAATTGACTGATAAAAATGAGTAATGTCAAATAGAAGGAAGATATTTTAGGAATAATATAGTTTGATAATCCAATTACTACAACACCTACCAACCCTCCTAAATAAGCAAGAAACGGTATGGACTGCAATGTGGTGTAGGACATGTTAAAAGATTCATTACTAAAAACTAAAAACAGCAACGAAAAAGCGAGACCAGTAACATAGTTGAAAAAAGTACCTTGGAAAATTCCGATTTGAGTTGCTAAATTCGCATTTATCACCCTAGCAATTACAATAGAGCAGCCAGCTAAAATGGCAATACATATATATAACATCTTTTCTCCTCCATTAATAAATATTCATTACAATAATTCCAGAAGCGATCAGTAATAAACCGACTATTTTCTTTTTTTCAAACTTCACAGCCTTCATTCCTAATAATCCAAAATGATCGATGACAATAGAAGTAATCGACTGACCGAGTAAGCCTAAAGCGATTGTTAAGGATACACCGAGTGTTGAAAAGCTAACATTGGTAAAGAGTACGGTGAACACCCCGATAGCTCCTGCGCTATATAAGTAAAGCGGAATTCCTTTACGAATCTTAATTTTAAATTTACCCACTAATAAAATGATAATAACCGCAATTAATCCAACGATATGAATAAGAACACTAGCGTTATAATTTCCTATAACTTCTGCTAGTATGCCATTTAGTGGAATCATCAGCGCGATGAGAGCACCGATAAATGCGGAAAGTAATTTATACATAGCATTTCCCCCTTGCATTTTTAAAGTTAATTTACCATGATTGAAGTATTGTATATTATGACATATGTCATAGTGAAGAGGGGATTTGGAGAATTTATGAAAAAAATATATGATTCGAAGAAGTTAGATGAGTATATTCAAAATAATAATATTGAAGATTTTTTTAGTCATGACATAAAGTCTGTGATGGAGTTGTTGTTATTTAAAAAGAATGAATATATATGTAGAGAAAATGAAACACTTCATTACCTTTACTTTTTTGTAGATGGAAAAGCAAAGGTGTATACGACTTTAAGTAACGGTAAATCGTTATTATTAACTTTTTATAATGGGTTTGAAGTTATGGGAGATGTAGAATTAGTTCGTTCTCAAAAAACGTTTTCGAATGTCCAGGTGATAGAGGATTCATATTGCATTGGCATTCCATTAGAAAAAATTAGAACGCGTTTACTTCATGATGCAACCTTTTTAAGTTTTATTTGTGATTCGTTAGCACATAAACTTGCAAGACTTGCTCAAAATAGCTCCATTAATTTACTTTATCCACTTGAGAATCGATTAGCGAGTTATATTCTGGCGACAGGTGAAAGTGTTGAAAATGAAAAGAATACAATGGTATTTCAAGGAAATTTAACCGAGATATCGGAGTTGTTAGGAACAAGTTACCGACATTTACTGCGAACATTAAATATTCTTTGTGATAAAGGAGTGTTAGAAAAGAAGGGGAGTTATTTTGAAGTAATTAATAAACTTTTACTACAAGAGTTGGCGGCAGATGTTTATAGACAAAATTAATTTTACGTTTGTGAGAGAAGCGGTAAATAGGGGAAAGCGAACCTTTTGTGTAGAGGATTAATTTTCACCTGAAATAGTTAGAGCCTTACTACATTTTGGTTTTAGTAAGGCTCTTTAAAGTGGTTTAAATTCCAATCAATCACATTATAATTATAAAAAATGGATAATGAAATTGTTTAATTCGATTATCACATTTTCTACTAAAATTCTTTTATTTTAAATTCTTCCTGTTTTCAATGCTCTAGCCCAATCTAAGCGACCGTTTTTTTCGCTTTTGTTAATTGCTTCATCTCGATTATATGGAATATGTAATTGCTCTATCATCCAATCATCTTCTTGTTTTGTAGCAATTGCATAATTAGCAAATGGTGAACCTGATTCCATTTTATGATAGATTGGTAATTCATCTTCATAAGCGGGTAGCCCAACACTTCCAGGATTAATAATAATTTTATCATTTGGAAGATGAATGACTCTTGGTATATGTGTATGTGCACAAAAAATTAGCCTTTGTGGGATACCGCTTACTAATTTTATTATATCTTCTGTCTTTTTCAGCATTGCTCCATTAGAGTTTATTTCCTCTAACAAATACATTTCATCACTTGTCGGTGTTCCATGACAAAAATAGAAATCATCTGTTTGTAAGAAGTTAGGTAGATTAGAAATCCACGTTTTATGCTTATCCTCTAATAAATTCTGTACATATTGAACTGTTACATTAGACGTATTAGGCTCTAATAAAATTCGATCACAATTTCCTTTAATACTTTGAATATTTTGGTTCATTAAAAGATCATAGGTTTCCAGTGGAAATAAAGGACCGTATAAGCTATCTCCTAAATTATAAATAGATTGAATCCCTCGGTTATTAATATCTGTTAGTACAGCTTGTAAGGCATCTTTATTTCCGTGAATGTCGGCTATTATCGCGATTTTCATACCAATTACCCCTTCAGAATTTATAGTTTCACTTTTATTTCATCATTAATACGAAAAGAATTCTGCTCTTAATTTATATATAGTGTATATTCGTGCAATTATTGTACATTAATTGGGAAAGTCGACATTAAATATTTTTAGGTGTGTCTTTTGTCATTAAATATCTTTATTTGTTTTTAATGTAGTGTAGTATTTTCAAAATAAACTACAATCATTAGACATAGAAAAAATTCCTGATTTCAATCAAGAAGCAGGGATTTTTGGCATTTTAATGGACTTAGGGAAATGAATACTTATTCAAGAAATGCTACCCGTTAAATGAAAAAACATTTATTTAGTTCCATTAACAATGAGATCTGCTCTTACATGAGGTTTATTTTCTTCAACATAAATGTCTTTATCACCACTTTTAAATTTGTTAAATATAATTTCTTCAAATATTTCATCAATCCTGCTTCTTCACCTAAACTGCACAGTTAGCTCAATAACACAGGTTCTGGTTTATCTTCTAATTCATATGCTTCATCCCGTTCTATTCCGCAAGCTGTAATTTAGGATTGTACTAAAAAAACCTGTCGAAATTGACAGGTAATCCGTTACTTTATATTTAATTTATTGTGCAGTCATCTTTCAAATTGAATGGAGTGCCTCAAATCAATAATACATTTTATGTTGAAATATGCTTAGCGTACACTAGTCATGTATTTTTCAGAATAACAGGAGAATATATAGAAAATGCTACATAAATAGGAAGTTTTATAAACTTAGGAGGGACAATTTTGTATAATTGGATAGTAAAATCTATACCTAATTTATTTACGATTGGAAATTTATTATGCGGTGTTTTTTCAATTACCTTAAATATGAGCGGCTTTTTGGAAGCAGCCTGCATTTTTATTTTCTTTTCGGCTGTTTTAGATCTTCTTGATGGAAGGATTGCGAGAAAGTTAAAAGTGAATAGTGAGTTTGGCGTAGAATTGGATTCTTTAGCTGATATTGTTAGTTTTGGGGTTGCTCCTGCACTTCTGTTTCATTCGATAGCGGCACCATCTATTTTAACTTCTTTGGCATTTATCCTCTTCCCGACGATGGGTGCTTTAAGATTAGCTAAATTTAGTGTTAAACCAACCATTGGGTATTTTATGGGGTTACCTATTCCAGCTGCTGGATTACCATTGGCTGTCATGGGATTGTTTTCATATAGTAATGCATGGATTACCTTAATCCTCGCTCTCTTAATGGTAAGTCCAATTAGGTTTAAAAAACTTTAAGGGAAGGTACCGTCTTTTGCCCATCAACCTAAGATTTTGAAGTATCCCCAAAATGAAAACTTCATCCTGTCATAGTTGTCCCTAGAAATTTAGTTCGTTTTTTTCATTTTGCGGAAGAATGTATTTCTTAACTTGATAGCGATGGGGGAATAGGCCTAGATTGTAAAATGCTATTCCATCACCTCTTCAAAACGTAACTACAACAAGGACAAGCCAGTTTTGGCTTGTCCTTGTTCCATGCCGCCTAGCGAATTCAAACGGCAATCACATAAAGCTGCTATTCGTCCTAAATCTATCACCCCTGCCACAACACAGGCTTTGTCACCATGAACCATAACATCGCCATTAAAAGAACAATGTAAATCCAAACAGAACGCCGTAACAATTGAATCAAGGCGTCTTTGTCTTGGCCCTTTTCGCCGAATTTCCGAATGGTCGGCGAAAAGGCGCGGGCCAGGAAAAATAATGAACTCGCCATAAGAATAAGGGTCATCACTATCCAAGGAGTCTTCCAAGTCCAAGGGCCCGCCAGTACAAGCAGAACCCCGGATGCAACCAGCACATGCCCGGCATGTTTGGCCAGCCTTACCGAAAATCGGAATACATCCAGATAAGCCTGCTGCGCGCGAGTCTCTGAAGCCCGCAATTTTTTGATGAGCGGAAGCAATACAAAAAACGGGCCGATGGATAAGATTACACTGAAAATATGTACATACAGAAGCAGTCGATACAACATGTCCATCCTTATATCACATTAACCTTCGATGGGATGGAACTCATGAACCCAAACTCTCATATTTGGCAGCCATGGCATACCAGGGTGAAGAGACAGGATAGATTGCTTATATTCCTCCACATTCGCATAGCCTTCTTGACGGGCATGCTCATCAGTCAATTCACCAAGTGACTGCGAATAGACCTTCTCCACAACATACCGGTGACCTTGAAGCTCCATCACTTCCCCGACATCCGCATATCTCCCGTTGCGGCGAGTTGCTGTTTTCTGTCCTGCAAGCACTTTTTCAATGTCCTCCTGAATCGTGATGAGACGTTCAATCGTACATGTTTTTGGTGGTAAAGCGTTCGTTTCATTTTGGTTTGTCATCTGGGTCACTCTCCTTTTTTCATTTAAACATAAGTCCACTTTATCATATAAAAAAATTATTCTATATAGCAAGTTTCTACTTAATAGGGATAACAAACTTTCGTACAATGTTTATATGATAAACGCCAATAATGGGAAAAAGCAGCGCTTGGTTTTGGTGCAAAAACCTCAAGATAATAGCAATTAATCTCTGAATTTTGGACATATTAATGCTAGTACTCTAAAAAAGGGATGTAATCGGTATGGAAAATCAAAATTTGTTCAAATGGAAGCATTATCTGCCTGGTATTATTTTACTAACCGTGAGATGGTATCTTGGATACATTTTTAATCTAACGTTAAACCTTATAAAAATACGTTATAGGATAGTCACGCTTGTTTTTTTATTTTCCAAAAAAACAGCCCAAGATAACATAGGAGAATAAAACTAATGGTGTACAGTGTATTTGTTAATCCGAATAAATCAGATAAACTTCCGCTTAACGTTGGACCAAAGAACATGCCAATAGAGTAGGCTGTATTATAAATAGCAAAGAGTGTACCGTATGCGCGAATGCCATTTTGATCTGCGAGATATGTCAGTTCTGGCAGAGCGGGTGCTAATAAGAAACTGAAGCTAATTCCTAGCACAGCAAGAACAAATATTACAGCGATAATATTAGGAATGAGTGTTAAGAATGGAAAGCAAAGAGCAGCAATTATAAGTCCAATAATCATTGTTTGATTTCTGCCAAGCTTATTTGACAGTGTCCCAATTACTGGAGCAGTAAATCCATAAGAGAGTGTAGGAACTGCAAATAAAAGTCCGATTGTTCCTGAATTTGCGTGTAAAACATTATGTAAATATAAAGGAAGAGTCGGCTCTAAAGCACTAGGCAAGGCAGCTCCAATGATAATAATTCCGATAATCATAAATAAGGAGTGCATCTTTAATATGGAACGATAAGAAATGCGTTGCTCAGTATCCTGTTTCGGTTCATCATGAAGTAATGTGATTCGTAATATACCATCAATAAGTGCGATTCCTGCTGCGAATATAAATGGTAAGTGATAGCCACCCCATTGGTAAAGAAAGCCACCGATAGTTGGACCTAATAGCATCCCAATTGCTTGGCCGGATAAAGCTATCCCCATTGCTTTCCCGCGTTCTTTTAGAGGGAATACATCTGCAAGAAGGGCTAACCCAGCTGTCCATGTTGCAGCGGCAGATATACCTTGTAGCATTCGTGCTACAACCAATAACCAAAAATTGTTCGCAAATCCAAATAACAAAGTTGCAGCTGCTAATCCAAACAAACCTAGAATCATAGGGAGTCTTCTTCCTACTTTATCGGAGATCAACCCTAAAATTGGAGTAGCGAGCAGCAAAGTAATTGCATAGCTACCGAATAAAAAGCCAATTTCAGCTTGAGTGGCCCCAAGCGTTTTTGCGTAGCTTGGTAAGATGGGTACGATGATTCCATAAATAAGCATATCAGTAAAGACAGCCACTGCTACAATCCATAAAGCAGCTTTTTGTATTCGAGACATTTTTATTTGGGGGTGCATCATTTTTCCTCCTCTCTGGTCTTTTCTCCTAATATAGATAACTTCTTTTCTAGCTTTTCGATAAAACGAAGCTGCATCTCACATTGTTCATAAATATTTTCAAATATAAGAGTTACATGCTCTGGAACGTCAATCATTTTCTCTTTAATCGATTGTCCTGCTTTCATATTTTCAAACATATCTAGAATCTCTTTTTTTTGCTCCTGCAAAGCAACTGTAATTTTGGGGGCAGAAACTGCATCAGCTGTGAAAAAAGTTAGTGCTGTATATAGATGAGTTGGGAAAACTACCGAAGATTGCTGAAAAGATTCAATCATTAACTTGTAAAATTCATCTTTTCCAGCTGGTGTGATACTATATATTGCCTTGGAACGATTTCCTGTTTTTTCAACAGTATCTAGTTCCACTAATCCTTCTTTGTCCATTTTTTTCAAAGCATGGTAAATGGAAGCTGGGAAAACACCTGCCCACGTATCCGTTTGTGCAGATTGCATGGCTTGCTGTAATTCATAGCCAGACATAGGACCATACTGCATTAATAAACCAAGTACCATTAATCTTGTCATCATTATCCCTCCGTTAAAGTAGAAAACGTTTAATACTAAACGTTTAGTATTTATGTAAGCTTACTGAAAAAGTTTTATTTTGTCAAGATTTGGTACGTGATTTACTTTTTACTTGGCTCTGTTAAAATTAAGTGTTGATAATTAGATAAATTTAAAGGAAGCCTACTTTGTAAAGGCTTCCTGTTTTCGACTAAACTTTTTGATAGTTCAATAATCATTGTGATTTTATGGTAAAATAAAGTAAATAATTTTATCAACTTTTCGAGGTGATGTTATGGGTTGGATAATGCTTTTGATAACTATTTGTACTGTTGTATTGGCTACATTAAACATAAAAAAGAATCCTAAAATGGCTTTATTAGTTTCAGCACTTGTTCCATTTACTACTTTTTATTACATTAGTAAAAACGGATATAATGAAGTTTTCATTTTTGCATCTATTTTGTATTTTGTAGTTGTAAATGTTCTGCTATTCAGAGGTAACTTAAAAGAAATCTAAAGAATCTTCCATTCATTTGGAGGTTCTTTTTTATATGCTATTTAACTATTAAGAGTTAGTCCAATAAAGGTTTACATATTGAATTTTGACAATCGAATGCTGTCAAACGTTTCAGTCACTCCAAATCCAAATGATGTTAGTAGAAAGTCTTTAATATATTGTTTTGTGCTTTCGTTACTACGATTATCTACAAAAAAATCAATCAAGATAATTGTCGAGATATTTGTTTACGGCACCTTTAAAATGGGTTTCTCTTATTTCATTAATTTAACTGATCACCATGGGATCTACAAAGTGTTTTCCTCATTGATATACTTGTTCCTTTTTAGTATGAGGTAATTTATTGGTAAATTTTAACAAGTTACTAAGCGCCTTAGCCACCCTTAAAGATTTTCCTGAACATTCGTTCTTATTGAGATTATACTAAGAGATTCGAAAGGTATCAAATATCGACAATATCCCTTAACAGAGCCTTTAACTTAAGTACGCTACTGGTGAAACGATGCAACCTGCTACAAATAATAATCAGAAAAATAATTGACAATAATCATTTTTCTGATTATTATTGATACAATTAAGAAATTGAAAATATTAACAGCAATGAAGAGAAGAGTAATTAAGAAATGTTATGTGACAGAGAACTCCGGTAGCTGAGAAGGAGAGATAGCGTTCTTAATGAAAAAAGACTTGGAGCTTTGCATGGAACTAAGTTGATTAGGGATAATGCGACGGGATCTCCCGTTATAGAGATAGGGTATACGCAGTTTGCCGTACCCGAAGAGGTTGATATGGTGACATATTAATAAACTGAGGTGGTACCACGATGAGCACAACTCTCGTCCTCAAGATTTTTAATCTTGGGGGTGAGAGTTTTTTATTTGACGGTTTGTCAATCTAAGTGCGACAGCTCCTCCTGAAACGCTTCGTGGGCAGTTTTCCAACCTAAACATTTTCTTGGTCTTTGATTTATAAGAAGTAGTGCTCGATTTAATTGTTCTTGTGAAACAAGGCTCAAATCTGTTTTTTTCGGGTAAAACTCACGTAATAGACCATTTGCATTTTCGTTACTCCCACGTTGCCAGGAAGAATAAGGATCGGCAAAGAACACTGCGATTTCCAAATCTTTTTCTACACGTTGATAACACGAAAATTCTTTTCCTCTA
>NZ_KB910983.1 GCF_000383235.1 Bacillus sp. 123MFChir2 | reverse complement strand
TATGCGCTTCTACTCCTGGAGTCACACGAAGCAGAACACTAGCAACTTTTCCGTATTCTTTCGCCAAATCATGTAATATTTCTAGCTCTAAAAAATTATCTACAACGAAACACCCAATATTAGCTTCTAGCGCCATCCTCATCTCTTCTTCTGCTTTATTGTTGCCATGGAAATGAATACGTTCAGCTGGAAATCCTGCTTGCAATGCCGTATATAACTCTCCACTAGACACAACATCTAGCGACATATTCTCTTCTGCAGCTAATCGGCACATTTCCATGCACAAGAATGCTTTACTTGCATAGGCTACTTGATAAGAGAACCCACTCTTTCTAAAAGCACGATGAAATGCACGACACTTCTCATGAATTGCCGCTTCATCATATACATAAAGAGGTGTACCATATTTCGCTGTAAGTTCAGTAGCATCGCATCCGCCAATTTCTAAATGCCCTTGCTCGTTAATGCGGCTTGTGCCGTGTAAATACATGTGAATTCCTCCCTTTTTTCTTAAAACCCTCTATTACATCTCTTAGTTGTTCATATTATCCCTAATTAGGTAAACAAAAAACGCGCGGAACAATGTTCACGCGCGTTTCTTATTAGAAAAATATAGGACGAAAAAATAAACTTGTGTTATTTTCTCAAATAAGAAACCGCATCAAACATCTCCTAATAGCTCTCCATAAGTCAAAAACTTATGACAGTACTACATTTATTTAATGCAGTCCCAATATATGAATAAAGTGGTTATCCATATATTTCGGCGAAAATCCCTTTCAGACTATAATCATGAATACCACTTTATCTCCTATAGCTTACTTTTGATTATCGCAGCCTCTATCCTTGAGTGTAGATGAGGTAAGTCTATTTAATTTTCAAGCACCTTTTTATTGCTACTAACAATAGCAAATGAGTAATTTATTTGTCAAATACTTTTTTAAATTGGTTTACGACAATTTATTTCCGTATTATCTGGTAAGCGCTTTACACCTATATTCTTCACAGTCCATTCACCATCATCATTTTCAAAGGTAATTGTTACTTTTTCAAACGGCGGGAGTTTTTCCCCTCCTATTCCTGGCTCATATTTAATTATTTCAATAGAAGCACGGAACAAATATGTACCGCTGTACATTTTTTTCATGCTAACGATTTTTGGACATTCATATGGCTTTTGTTTTCCATAATACTTTTGAATCGCTTCATTTATTCTCGGAAACAGCACCGAATAAAGTGCATCTTCTAATAATAGCGGTTCATGTTCAGCCAAAAAAGGAGCTGGATTTCCAAGTAAAATGAAGCAGCTTACTATAAAACAACATATTTTCTTCATGGTACTCCTCCACTTTTCCATCGATGACATTATTTTATCCAGCTTCCCTTTTTCTACCCAATTATGAGAAAAGCATCCACAAATTCACTATGTTTTTATATAATAGTACACATAGTAAAAAAAACATAGAAATATGTAACCGGTTATATACAGAAACAAACGGTTACTTGTAGGTAGTAGGAGGAGCCAAATATGATGCAACACTTGTTTCCCAAAGTACGATTCGCTCTCATAGCAGTCGTCCTATTATGGATCAAAACATATATTGTATACAAACTAGCTTTTGATATGAAGATCAATAACGCATTCGAACAAATTATGTTGTTCTTTAACCCATTAGCTTCATTATTATTATTTTTCGGTTTCGCTTTATTAGCAACAAAACATCGAAATCGTATCATTATTAGTATTAGTATGGTGTTATCGTTTATTTTATTTGGCAACGCCATGTTTTATGGGTTTTACAATGATTTTGTAACATTCCCAGTATTATTTCAAACAAATAACATGGCTGATTTAGGAACGAGTATAAAAGAACTATTTACATATAAAACACTTCTTTTATTTGCAGATACTATTATTTTAGTCATATTATCTCGGAAATTCCCTAGTTTTTGTGACACAACTCCTTTATCGAGAAAAGAAAAACAAACATTTTTTAGTGGTGTAACAGCAGCATTAGCCTTGCAAATGGTTATTTCAGTTATTTATAAACCACAACTCTTTTCACATTCATTTGATCGCCAAACTGTTGTGAAAAATCTCGGCTTATATACATACCATATTTATGATATTGCACTGCAATCGAAATCGTCTGCTCAGCGTGCCTTCGCAAGTGGTGATACCTTTTCTGAAATAGATAACTTTGTCAAAACAAAAGATAGACAAGCAAATAAAGAATTGTTCGGCGTGGCAAAAGAAAAAAATGTTATTTTAATCTCCATGGAATCTACGCAAAGTTTTGTCATCAATCAAAAAATAAATGGAAAAGAAATTACACCATTTTTAAATGACTTCATTAAAGAAAGCTATTATTTCAATAACTTTTATCATCAAACTGGACAAGGAAAAACATCAGACGCCGAATTTATTATCGAAAACTCTTTATATCCGCTTGATCGCGGCTCTGTTTTCTTTACACATGCTAATAATGAATATACAGCCACACCAGAACAACTTAAAAAACATGGATACTACTCTGCTGTATTTCATTCAAATGATAAAACATTTTGGAATCGCGATTTGATGTATCCTGCACTCGGATATGACCGTTATTTTAATTTGCAAGACTATACAAATGCGGAACAAATGTCTGTTGGTTGGGGATTAAAGGATAAAGAATTTTTCGAACAATCTATCCCAAAATTAAAATCTTTACCACAACCGTTCTATACGAAATTCATTACATTAACAAATCATTTTCCATTTTTGCTGCAACCGGAAGATCAATTCATTAATGAATACACTTCAGAAAGCGGCGTTGTAAATCGTTATTTTCCAACTGTACGTTACACAGATGAAGCACTAAAACATTTTGTTGAACAATTAAAAAAAGAAGGATTATACGATAATTCTATTATCATTATTTACGGAGATCATTATGGTATTTCTGAAAACCATAATGCAGCTATGGCCCAATTTTTAGGAAAGGAAACACTTACTCCTTTTGATACGATGCAGCTCCAAAGAGTGCCGCTCATCATTCACATTCCCGGTCAAAAAGGACAAGTCATTTCAAAAGTTTCTGGGCAAATTGATGTGAAGCCAACACTTCTACATTTACTCGGTATAAAAACAAACAATTCGATTGAATTTGGCACAGATTTATTTGAAACAAATGATCAGCCACTTATGGTTATGCGTGACGGAAGCTTCGTAACAAATGATTATCTGTATACAAAAAATGTATGCTACAACAAAAAAACTGGTGAGCCGGCCGATATTTCTATTTGTCAACCGTATATTGAAAAAGCAAAAACAGAACTAAGTTACTCTGATAAACTCATTTACGGTGATTTATTACGATTTGATTCGCATAATCAATATAAGACTGGTACGATGACAACCAAATTTGAATAAGAAAATGAACCTCGAACAATGACGATTCGAGGTTCATTTTTTATATATACAAGTTAAAAAATTGACCTAAAACCCCTTTTCTTTTTAGGAGGGACGAGAGCATCTGTCCGTGCATAGAAGCGGTCAGTTCCTTTTCCTGCCACATGCGAGGTTTAAAACACAAAGAGAAAGCGAGTGCATAGCAGCGACTTATATGTCAGAAAATTAAAATGGATTCATACATATAATATGATACGCTTTGAATTACACAAATTTTCTTAAATAAACTAATTGTATTGTATGCTTTATACATTGTAACAATATACAATATTTCCTCCATTAAAACATACAAAATCTTTTACACTTTTAGAGATTACAGTTATCTCACTTTCAAACTTACATCAAATAAAAAATACGCTAAAATCTTTCTCAAAATGAAGATTTTTTGCGACGAGCATAAGAAATTTATGTTATGATAAAAAAGATAAACTTTCATAAACTAATCAAGAATCTATAATAGAAAGCAAGGGATCAGATTTTGTACAGAGCAGCCATTCCAAACTTATTTACGCTCGGAAATTTATATAGTGGATTTCTATCTATCGGCTACGCTTCATTAGGATACTACAAATCAGCGGCGATTTTAGTTTTAATCGGAATGATGCTAGATAGCCTCGATGGAAGGATTGCACGCCTACTTCGCGTCGATTCACAGCTCGGAAAAGAACTTGATTCATTAGCAGACGTAGTTACATTTGGTGCTGCACCCGCAGTATTGATGTATTACACATCCTTCTCTAATTACGGTATTATCGGATTATACATAGCAGGACTTTTCCCTCTATTTGGAGCATACAGATTAGCTCGCTTCAATGTCACACCATCATCAACATCAATGAAATACTTTACTGGTGTACCAATTACAGCAGCAGGTGGCCTTGTTGCCTTCCTTACTTTATTTTCACATGTGATTCCAAAAATTGTACTCATTACAGTATTCGTGACATTCGCTTTTCTTATGGTTAGTCGTATTCGTATTCCAAGCATGAAAGATGTACCGATTCCAAAATATAGTATTATCGTGACACTCTTTTTAGTCGGAATCATTTATACGATGTACAAAACGAGCTTCGGTAATATGTCAGTGTTTTTATTTATTGCTATTCCACTCTATATTTTGTATATGCTGTCACAATTTCTAAGACAACGACCAACACAAAAAAAGCGAACAAACAAAGAATAAAAAAAGAAACCTTCCTAATCATAAGGAAGGTTTCTTTTTTTATTTCGTCACAAGTTCTTTTTTATACACTGGTGTTAATGGTTCATTTCCTTCTAGTACTGCTAAAATATTGCGCACTGCCATTTCGGCCATTGCATCGCGCGTCTCAATCGTTGCGTTTCCAATATGCGGTGTTAGCACAACATTTGTTAATTCTTTCAATCTCTCTGTTATTTTCGGTTCAAATTCAAAGACATCCAGCGCTGCTCCTTCAATTTCCTTTCTTTCTAATGCAATTGCAAGCGCGGATTCATTCATAATGGGACCACGTGCCGCATTAATAATGTAAGCCGTTTTTTTCATTAGGCTAAATTGTTCCTCGGCAATCATATGATGTAACTTCGGATTATACGCACAGTTAATCGTAATAAAATCCGCTGTTTGTAATAGTTCTTCTAACGTTACGTATGTTGCCCCTAATTCTTGCTCCGCACTATATTTACGACTTGGTCCTGTATATACAATGTTCATTCCAAAGGCTTTTGCTCGCTTAGCTACCGCCTTTCCGATTTCTCCTAGACCAATAATGCCAATCGTTTTCCCGTATACTTCACGTCCTAAGAAAAAGAGCGGTGCCCAGCCATTAAAACCGACTGTACGACATAGTGTATCTCCTTCTGGAATACGGCGCGCTGCTGCTAACAGAATTGCAAATGTTAGCTCTGCTGTTGCCTCTGTGGAAACTTTCGGTGTATTCGTAACCGCTATATCCTTTTCCACTGCATATTTATAATCAATATTGTCATATCCAGCTCCGTAGTTTGCAATAATTTTTAAATGCGGTGCTGCATCGATGACTTCTTTCGGAACTTTTGTTGAAAGTAAGCTTAATAATGCATCCTTATCCGTTACACGTGCTACTAGCTCTTCTGTGCCAATCAATTCTTCTTTATCATACATTTCCACTTCATGATCTCGTAACAACTGTAGTCCGATTTCTGGAATTTTTCCTGCTATTAAAATTTTCGCCATGTTTAAGCATCCTTTCTTTTTTACATAAAAATATGCTCATTCAATATTATTGTAGAAAATTCCGCCAAAAAAAGACAAGGAATTTGATTACATTATCATTAATCTAATTACCCTTCTTTACAAAATCGTGAAAAAGAGGCTGAATAATTCAGCCTCTCACTACCATATATCCATTTTAATTTTCGACATTTAAGTCGCTGCTATGTAGAATTTAACATGACCGCGACTTGTTTCCCTCTTTTGTTATAGACCATGCACGCGGCAGAAAAGACCCTGGCCAGATGCTCTCACCCACCTAAAAAGAAAGAGGGTTTTTAGGTCTAATTTGTATTTATATAGAAGTTTGTTTCACTTTATCTCGCATTAACGGGCAGTACGACCCCCACCTCAAGATCCAGAGAGAGTCGAAGAAGATAGATGGAGGGGATAACTGCCCGTAAAAGCCCGATTGGTTCAACTAACCATCAGTGGGCGATGAAGCCCCCCTACTGATGGAAGTTTCACTTTATTTATCTCTTCCTTGGCCCAGCTTCACATCAATTGTTCCTTCTGCTACTGTATCACTAATTTGTTCTTGTATAACAGATTGCTCTGATTGATCTTTTTGTTGAGCATTACTCTCATTTGTTAACTTCCCAGTATCTTTATATTGTTGTTTCGCCATAAAAAAAACCTCCTTTTTTATTCAACGTTAGTGTAAACAAAGAAGGAGATTTTCATCCCGCTATTCACGGGCAGTAAGGAATAAAGTCTCCATTTCCGGTGAAAGTTTCACTTTATCATCAAACATTCTCTTTTACATATTCGATCGGTTTCATGCTACGAATTCTTTTTTCAAATGTTGCTATATGCGTAACACCGTGATTACGAAGCAATTCTATATTTTCTTGTACGTAACTTCCTAAATCATTCGGAAAATGTGCATCAGACGAGATAGTAATCGGAACACCATGATGTACTAAACGCTGTAAAAACAAAGGACTCGGACACACTTCTCTTACAGGATATCGATAATATAGTCCAGCATTCACTTCCGTAGCTGTATTCGTTTCAATCAAAGCTTTCGCAACTGTTTCGTAATATGGTAATTGCTCATTTTCATCTATGCGATAATTAAACACTTTTATATTATCTAAATGTGCAACAATATCAAATAAGCGAGAACGTATTGCTTTTTCTAACGTTTGAAAAAATGTATGGTATAACGCATGTAAATCATGCTGTCTAAAATAATTGTCTGTATCTGGATTATCAAATCCCCATCCATTAATAAAATGAACAGAACCAATCACATAATCCCAATTTCCTAATGCTAATAACTTTTCCAGTTCTTCTTCTCCGCCTATGAAATAATCCGCTTCTATCCCAAGTCGTAATGTCACGCCTCGTTTTCTCCATCTTTCTTTCGCCTCTTCAATTGCTCTTGTGAAATTTGCAATTGATTCCACTCTCACCTGATTGAGCCATTCTTTTTGCAAATGTCCAAGTTCTGTATCACTAATATCGACATAGCGCTCATAGTATTCCTTAGCTTCGTAAAAACGATATAAGTGGTCAACTATTCCAACTTCCCGTATTCCTTTGTGCACTGCTTCCTCTAAATATAAATCAATCCACTCCTGTGAAAATGCGCCTTCCTTTACACGCTTTTGCAAACGCTCCCCAGCTTTTAATATCCATTCCATTGAATGTTTCTCTTCTTTAATCGGTGTAAAATACTCGAGCGCTTCATTTGTGCGAGATAGCCACCGCATTGAATACGGTCCTTCTTCTAAATGAAGGTGATAATCTACTCTCATTTTTCTCCCCTCCTATAAGGCATCAATGTCTTTTCGTTCGCCCACTTTTGATAATTGACCTTGCCGCTTTTGTAATTCTTCAGTTATCTCTTGTAATGAGACATTTTTTTCTACGAGTAATACTAAGCAATGATACGTAAGATCTGTAACTTCTTTTATCAACTCGTCTTTTGCATTATTTTTCGCTGCAATGATAACTTCCGTACATTCTTCTCCTAACTTCTTTAATATTTTATCTTCTCCTTTTGTAAATAAGTAATTTGTATACGACTCAAAAACAGGATTATCCTTTCGCCGCTCAATCGTTTCATACAACTGTTGCAACACATCGTTCATGTTCTTGTCCCCCTTATAGCACCTTATTATGAAAACATGATTTTTCTCCTGTATGACAAGCTACACCTATCTGCTGAACAACTACCATAATCGCGTCTTGATCGCAATCTAAATATAGTGCTTTAACGTGCTGAATATGTCCTGATGTTTCTCCCTTATTCCACAAACCTCTTCTTGAGCGCGAATAAAACCACGTCGTTTTTGTATCTACTGTTTTCTCATACGCTTCTTCATTCATGTAAGCTAACATCAATATGTCTTTTGTCTCCTCTTCAATCACAACAGCTGGTAATAACCCTTTTGAAAAATCTGGTTTCACAATCTCACCTCAATTTTCGCTTTTTGCAACTTTTGTTTCGTTTCTTGAATCGTTGCCTCGCCGTAATGAAAGATGGAAGCTGCTAATGCAGCATTTGCCGATGTTCGCTGAAAAACCTCTGCAATATGTTCAATGGATCCACATCCCCCCGAAGCAATCACCGGAATACCAACCGCTTTTGAAACTGTTTCTGTTAACAATAAATCATAACCATCTTTTGTTCCATCAGCATCCATGCTTGTTAACAGTAATTCACCAGCCCCTAGGTATTCCACTCGCTTTGCCCATTCGACTACATCCATTCTTGTATCAATGCGGCCGCCATTTACATACACATTCCATTTGTTTTCTCCACTTTTCTTCGCATCAATTGCAACAACTATACATTGAGAGCCAAATTGCTCTGCTCCTTCTTCAATTAATGCCGGTCTTTTCACTGCCGCTGAGTTTAATGAAACTTTATCTGCACCTGCCCGAAGTAATCCATACATATCTTGAACAGTAGTGATCCCGCCGCCAACTGTAAGAGGAATAAATACCTCCGATGCTGTGCGTTCTACGACATCAATCATCGTTTTCCTATCTTCGTACGTTGCCGTAATATCTAAAAATACAAGCTCATCCGCACCTGCTTCGTTGTATGCAGCGGCAATTGCGACAGGATCCCCAATATCTTGCAATCCTACAAAATTTACTCCTTTTACAACACGACCATTTTTCACATCTAAACAAGGAATAATTCGCTTCGTTAACATGCCCCTGTCACCTGCAATGCTTCTTCTAACATAACTTTTTTATCATATAGTGCTTTCCCTATAATCACGCCGTACAAGTTCATATTCTGTAACTTCTCAACATCAGCAAGAGAACTCACACCACCAGAAGCAACAATTTGAAGCGAAACCACATCTTTTAATTTTTGTAATTGTTCGAAATTCGGACCAGCAAGAGTCCCATCTTTAGAAATGTCAGTAAAAACAAGTGTCTGTACACCTACTTCCTCCATTTTCTTTGCTAATTGTACATAAGGCGTTTCAGATATATCTAGCCATCCTCGTGTTGCTACATATCCATTTTTCGCATCAATTCCAACGATAATTTTGTCGTCATATAAATGAACTGCCTCTTCTAAAAATGTACGATCATACAATGCCGCCGTTCCAATAATTACTTTCATCACTCCAACTGATAAAAGTGTTTCGATCCCAACAATCGAACGAATCCCTCCTCCAACTTGCACTGGAATGCGCACTGCTTTGCAAATGTCTTCAATAACAGAAAAATTCTCTGAACGACCCGAAACTGCGCCGTCTAAATCGACAAGGTGCAATGCACGTGCACCTAATTGTTCAAATAACAACGCCTGGGCAACAGGGTTTTCATTCATTACTGTTTCTTCTTGAAATTTCCCTTGATATAAACGAACGCAACGACCATTTTTCAAATCGATAGCTGGGAAGACCTTCATGCCCCGATAACCTCCTTAAAATTTCGTAAGATTTGAATTCCTATTTCTCCACTTTTTTCAGGGTGAAACTGAGCTCCGAATACATTTTCTTTTGCAACTAGCCCTGGTACGAAAACACCGTACTCACTCCCACCAACTACAACTTCAATTGGACATTCTACATAATAAGAATGAACATAATAAACAAAAGACTCTTCTTCTATTTCATTCCATAAGGGATGTTCCATTTTCTTTTGCAGCTGATTCCATCCCATATGGGGAATTTTATACGACACATTTAATTTCCTTACTCTTCCTGGCAGCAAACCTAACCCTTTCGTTCTCTCAATCTCTTCACTTTCTTCAAATAAAAGCTGCATGCCTAAACAAATTCCTAAAAGCGGCTTTCCTGCACAAGCAACCTTTTGTATAACGGAAATAAGTCCTTTTTCTTGTAAACAGCGCTTCGCTCTTGGAAATGCACCCACTCCTGGCAAAATAACACCATTGCTATTTACAATTCTTTCTGTTTCATCTGTTACAACATACGCTGCACCAAGATGCTTTAATGCTTGCTCGACACTTCGAATATTTCCCATTCCATAATCTACAATTGCAATCAAATTACAACAATCCCTTCGTAGAATTTACCCCGACAATTTTTTCATTTATCTTGGTAGCCTCACAGAGTGCACGGCCAAATGCTTTAAAGAGCGCTTCAATTTTGTGATGCGTGTTGCTTCCATATAAAGCACGTACATGTAATGTTATGTTCGCTGTATGAGCAACTGCACGAAAAAATTCTTCTGCTAGCTCTGTATCAAAGTCACCAAGTTTTGGATTTGTAAATTCACCATCAAATACCAGGTGCGACCTTCCGCTTATATCAACCGTAACAAACCCTAATGCTTCATCCATTGGTACATAAGCTGTACCGTAACGGTTAATTCCCGCTTTATCACCAAGTGCTTCTTTCAAACAACTTCCCAAAACAATCCCAACATCTTCTACTGTATGATGGGCATCAATATGCACATCACCATCAGCTTCAATTTGCAATCCGAAACGACCATGCTTTGCAAATAAAGTCAGCATATGATCAAAAAATCCGACTCCTGTTTGAATTGAAATTTCTTGATTCCCATCTAATTGCAGTGCTACAGAAATTTTTGTTTCTGTTGTATTTCTCGTTTGTTTTGCAGCGCGCATCAATTTTCTCCTCCCTTAAAACGAATTTCAATTGCCCTCGCATGAGCTTGTAACCCTTCTTTTTCCGCTAAATTGACAATATGATGTTGCACCTTTCCAAGAGCCTCTTTTGTATAAAATAAAAAGCTCGATTTTTTAATAAAATCATCCACAGATAATGGGGAAAAGAACCTTGCTGTTCCACTTGTTGGTAACACGTGATTCAGACCTGCCATATAGTCACCTAACGGCTCCGGCGCATATGGACCTAAAAATATAGAGCCTGCATGTTGAATAGACGAGAGAGCTGTCATCGGTTCTTTGATGTGCAGTTCTAAATGTTCCGGAGCTATTTCATTTGAAAGCTGAAACGCTTGTTCCAATGACTCTACAACAAGAATTGCTCCGTTTCTGTTAATGGATTCACGAGCTATTTCACTTCTCGGTAGGTTCAGCAATTGTTTTTCTATTTCCCTATTCACTTCCTGTGCTAATTCCAAACAAGTTGTGATGCAAATAGCAGTTGCTCGTCTGTCATGCTCTGCTTGTGATAATAAATCAGCCGCAATATATGCCGCATTTCCCGTTTCATCGGCAATAACAACAATTTCAGAAGGACCAGCAATCATATCGATATGAACGGAACCAAATACTTCGCGCTTCGCTAATGCAACATATATATTTCCTGGTCCTACAATCTTATCAACACGCGGAATCGATTCCGTTCCGTATGCTAACGCCGCAATTGCTTGTGCTCCTCCCACTGTGTACACCTCATCAACCCCAGCAACTTTTGCGGCTGCTAAAATATGAGGGTCTACTCCTTCACGGTTTGGCGGTGTTACCATGACAATTTTATTAACGCCCGCAATTTTTGCTGGCAATACATTCATTAGAACCGATGATGGATACGCTGCCGTTCCCCCTGGTACATACACGCCAACGGTTTGCAAAGGCCTAATAACTTGGCCTCGAATAACCCCTTCTTCCTCTGTATCAATAAACGCCTGTCTTTTTTGCTTTTCGTGGTATGAAATGATATTATTTTTTGCTTCTTGCAATGCGGCTAAAAATGCAGAGTCGACACGTCTATATGCGAATTCTAATTCTTCTTCCGAAACTTGAAATTGCGCTAACTCTACTCCGTCAAAAGCCTTTGTATACGAAAAAAGAGCTTCATCTTTCTTTTCCTTTACACTTGTAACAATTTTCTTCACATCTTGTTGAATCGTTTCTTCTACTGTATTTGCTTGTTCGCGAAGTTGTTTCACCTTACATAAGATAATAGAATAATCCTCATATATAACGTCCATCTTCCCTTCCCCCTTTACTTCTTTTCTGCTACAACACTCTCCATTTTATTTATAATATTGAATATTTCGACTTTCCTCATTTTTAAAGAGGCTTTATTTACAATGAAACGTGCTGAAATGTCGCAAACTTCTTCGAATACGACTAAGCCGTTTTCTTTCAACGTTTGTCCTGTTTCTACAATATCGACGATTGCATCTGCTAATCCTAGCAAAGGCGCAATCTCAACAGAACCTTCTATTTTAATAATCTCTACATCTTCTCCCTTCTTACGAAAATATGCAGAAGTAACATTCGGATATTTAGTTGCAATCCTTTTTTTGTTATAACCGTTTGGATTATAAGACAAAGTGGAAGCAACACAAACTTTACAACAGCCTACTCCTAAGTCAATCATTTCATATATATCATTCTCATATTCAAGTAAAATATCTTTCCCCACAACACCAATATCAGCTATACCATGCTCGACATATGTTACGACATCAACTGCCTTTACAAGAATAAATGAAATGTTTGAATTCCTACTTTGAAAGACGAGCTTCCTTCCTTTATCTTTTAGCTCCGAACAATCAATACCAATTCGTTCAAATAGGGGAATTGCATATTTTTCTAGTCTTCCTTTCGTTAACGCAATTTGAATGTTACGCATGAGGATTCTCCTTTTTTCCGCATAATCCATTTCCCTTTCCATACATACTGGGTTAACGTATCTCCTGATACATCAATTACCGTCTTTACATCGAGTGTTCTTGCAAATTGAAAAGTATCTTGTAAATTTTCTAACATGGATAGTTCTGCTTTTACACCATCTTTCCTAAATAAAATACGTAATTTCTCTGCTTCTGAAATCATATCTAATGAGTAATATAGAAGAGCGTCGATTTGTTTTTGATATGGTGCTTCCTTCCGTTCTTGTAATGTTCGAACAATTTGATTTACTTGTACCGCTAATCCTACTGCAGATAAAGATTCTCCAAAATTCCCAATAAGTTCATCATATCTCCCGCCACTAACAATCTCTTTCCCAATATCGCTTATATATCCACGAAAGATTACACCCGTGTAATAATGAAGATGTTGAATCATCCCTAAATCAATTGAAATATACCCACCATAACCAAGACGTTCCATGTTTTCATATATATTTTTGATCTGTGCAATGGCTTGCTTCATCTCTTGACTGACAGCAAGCTTCTCAGCCTCTTCAACGACTTCTAACCCACCAAATAAACGTGGTAACTTTTGTAATAATCGCACTGTTTCATCCTGCATATCTAATTGCTTTTCTTGGAGAAACTGAGACAAGGCAGCATAATTTTTACTCTCAATATATTCTCGCAATGTATATTCATCTACTTCTCGTAAAGACAACTTTTTCACAATGGACTTATACAGTTCCACTTGACCAATTTCAATTTTAAATGATTGAATACCTACTGATTGCAAGGCAACAATTGTACTTATAATACACTCGATTTCAGCACGTATATTATCGATACCGATAATCTCAATTCCAGTTTGTGTAATTTCATTATATTTTCCTGTTAAAGATTCATTTGCCCTAAAAACATTTCCACTATAGGTTACTTTCAAAGGGGCTTCCATTCTTTTTGTTCCAATTACGCGTGCCAGCGGGATTGTCATATCAGGTCTAAGAACGAGGATGCGTCCCTCAGAATCAAAAAACTTATACATCTTCTCCTCGTCAATCGGACGATTTTGAAACGCAAACACATCATAAAATTCAATCATAGGTGTCCGTATTTCTTCGTATCCTCTCTCAATAAATGTACGCCTTAACCTTTGTTCAGTCTCCTCCATTAATGTACATTCTTGAAACAGAAAATCTCTCGTTCCGTTTGGATTGGCTCGTTTCCATTTTTTCATCGTCACACCTCCACTTTCTTAACACATGTATTCAAAAAATCTACAAAGATAACATATTGAACATGATTCTCTTATATATCCCTTTTTTATTTCTTGAACTTCGCTCACTAGCGGTTTCATCTTCACCATTACTCATACATCCATAACGTAGCGCTTAGAAAACGAAAAAAGAGCTATGTAGATAAAAATACCTACATAGCTCCTTGGAGAATGTAGGTACAACAGGAATAACCCTTGTACCTACACGTTTTTTCACGCTAGGTTCAAGGGTTTACGTATGATGATGTTGTGTAAATAAAATGACTGATGGGAAAGTAAACATTGTCATTACTCCCTTTCTCCTCTTAATTTTAGGTCAGTATACTACCGATTAAATTGAAAGTAAATAATTTTCTTTTAATTCTACTTCCACTGCTTTCGTCTTGTCGCTGTATGACTATCTCCGCACAGTTCGATTTGCAAGTCGCAAGCCCCCAAAGGCTTGCGGTGATGCTACTTCATGAACGAGATGAAGATTAATATATAATAAATCCAATTCATTCTCATCTGTTGCTACAACATGTCGTTCCCATAGTTTATCTAATAGTGTTTTCCCCATTATCGCCATTTCCCCACTAGCGCCTGCTCTTCCATCGCTTGTAATACATACTTTGTAAACGAAGCTGTCGTTTCATTCCCGCCTAAATCTGCAGTACACTTTCCAGAACAAAGAATTGTAGAAATAGCTTCTTCAATTGCTTCTCCTTCTTTTCTTAACCCAAATGATTGTCCAAGCATCATTGCGACTGAGCGAAGCATAGCGATTGGATTTACTTTATTTTTCCCAGCAATATCTGGCGCTGATCCATGAATTGGCTCATAAAGAGATGAACCATTCTCCGCATGACTTGCAGACGGTAACATGCCTAATGAACCTGCTAATACAGATGCTTCATCACTTAAAATATCACCAAATAAATTTTCTGTAACGATCACATCAAATCGCCTTGGATTACGAATGAGTTCCATTGCAGCAGCATCTACTAATAAATGTTCTAGCTCTATCTCAGGATGACGAGCTGCTACTTCTTCTGTAACTTGTCTCCATAGTTTACTAGATTCTAAAACATTCGCCTTATCAATAGAAGTTACTTTTTTACGACGTTTTTTCGCTAATTGAAATGCGTAGGAAACAATTCGTTCTATTTCACGTCGATGATAAGTAAGTGTATCTGTTGCTGTTTCTTCTGTCCGCTCTTTCGGAAACGAAAAATAGATGCCACCTGTTAATTCCCGAACGACAACAAAATCAACTTGCTCCGCTGCTTTTAACGGTGATAAGTGCGCTGTTGCTTCTTCTACAGAAATTGGGCGAACATTCGCGAATACACCTAAGCCTTTTCGCAAAGTTAGAAGCCCTTGTTCAGGACGTTCTTTCGCATGATCCCAGTATGGTCCTCCAACTGCACCTAATAATACCGCATCACTTGCTAAGCACGCTGTTAATGTGCGGGACGGAAGCGGCTGACCAAATGCATCAATGGCAGCTCCTCCAAACAATTCATCTTGTAAATAAAAATGATGCCCGTATAACCTTTCTACCATTCCCAGTACTTGCTTGGCACTTTTCATAATTTCCGGCCCAACTCCATCACCAGCTAAACATACAATTCGTTTTTCCATCTTCAAGCACTCCTTTACGATTTTGTAAGTGATCGTAACGCTTTTAATTTCCCTGCTGCATGAATTGCTCCTTGCTCATGCCGCGTTAAAATATGAGGAATTTCACAATCGTAAAGCGCATCATATAGTGGCAAAACAGCTCCTCCTGGATAGCCAAAAATGACTTCTACCTTCTCCCTTCTAAGCGCCTGTAACAAAAGCTGTGCACCGGTTGCCATTTTCTCTTCCGTTTTTGAAGACATCGTTTCTACAAACCTCCTTTATAAAATACCTATATAAGGTGAAACTTCCCTCACCAATCAAGGCCTTACTACCCGTTAGTAACGGGATAAATAAAAAAGTCTTTCGCCCACACTTCAGCTATGTGCTGAAGTGACGAAAGACTCGTGGTACCACCCTTCTTTGCAAGAAAAATTCTTGCCTCAGTGATTCTAATAGAATCAAGCTTATAACGGAGCTACCGTCCAAACTTAGACAAGTGCTTCAGTTTGGCACTCAAGGGCGATGTTCGTCAACGTGAACCATCGGTTTCCACCAACCACCGACTCTCTGTGAGGCTTCACAATCAACTACTCCTCCCTATCAACGCTTTATCCATCCGCGCGCGGAAGTTTCACTTTATACTTTCATAATTCCTCCAGTGTTTGCCGAAGTAACAAGCTTTGCGTATCTTGCTAAATACCCAGTTTTCACTTTCGGCTCTGGAGAAATAAATTGTTTTTTTCGCTCTTCTAATACTTCGTTAGAAATTTCCCAATGAATACTGCCATCTTTTACATTAATGATGATGGAATCCCCGTCTTTCACATATGCAATTGGTCCTCCTTCAGCTGCTTCTGGAGATACATGCCCAATTGCAATCCCTCTTGTTGCTCCGGAAAAGCGTCCATCGGTAACCAGTGCAACCTTTGTTCCTAGTCCTCTTCCAACGATTGCTGATGTTGGAGCTAGCATTTCCGGCATACCAGGTCCTCCTTTTGGACCTTCATAACGGATGACTACAACATGCCCTTCTTTCACAATACCACTATCAATTGCAGCAACTGCTTCATCATGAGAATCAAAGCAAATTGCTTCACCCACAAACGAGGTAACTGATTCATCAATCGCTCCAACTTTTAGGACCGAACCATCTAGCGCTAAATTTCCAAAGAGAATGGAAAGACCACCTGTTTTACGATAAGGCCGCTCTTTCGGACGAATTACTTTTTCATCTAAAATTTTTCCATCTTCTACTGTTTCATAGATGCTTTTTCCTGTAATTGTAATGCGCTCGGAATGAATTGCTCCTGGAATTTGTGAAAGCTCTTTAATAATAGCTGCCACCCCGCCAGCTTTATGTACATCATGCATAGAATAATGAGAAGCAGGGCTAATTTTCGCTAAGTATGGAACACGCTTTGCAATATCATTAATACGCTGCAAATCATAATTAATTCCAGCTTCATTCGCGATGGCTAACATATGTAAAACGGTATTTGTCGATCCGCCCATCGCCATATCTAATGCAAAGGCATCATCAATTGCTTCTTTCGTAATAATGTCACTCGGTTTTATATCACGCTTAATTAAATCCATTAAATGAGACGCAGCTTGACGAATTAAGTTACGTCGTTCTTCACTTGTTGCAACAATCGTTCCATTTCCGGGAAGGGCAACACCGAGCATTTCCATAATGGTATTCATAGAATTTGCTGTAAACATCCCTGAACAAGAACCGCACGTTGGACATGCTAATTTTTCCATATCAATCAGCTGTTCTAAACTTAACTTCCCTGATTTATGAGCGCCAACTCCTTCAAATACAGATGCCAATGAAAGAGGAGTTCCATCTTTTGCTTTTCCAGCTTCCATCGGTCCCCCTGAGACAAACACAGAAGGGACATTCGTTCGAACAGATGCCATTAACATTCCCGGTGTAATTTTGTCACAATTTGGCATAAACATAACCCCGTCAAACCAATGAGCTTGAATTACAGTTTCTGCCGCATCTGCAATAATCTCCCGACTTGGAAGTGAATAGCGCATTCCAATGTGTCCCATTGCAATTCCATCATCAACACCGATTGTATTAAATTCAAAAGGAACGCCTCCTGCCGCGCGAATCGCAGCTTTCGCTACATCAGCAAGTTCCCTTAAATGAATATGTCCTGGAACAATATCTATATATGAATTACAAATTGCAATAAATGGTTTATGAAAATCTTCTTCTTTAACGCCTGCCGCATGAAGCAAACTTCGATGCGGCGCCCGATCAATACCTTGTTTAATCATATTGCTTCGCATCGGTTATTCACCTACCAACTTACTTCATTTGCTTCATAAATTTTTTCGCCATCTTCTACGACTAGCTTACGGAATTCTTTTAATAAGCAATTTGTATGTGTCCCTGGTTTTCCAGCGCCAATTTCTCTTCCGTCAACCTTTGTTACCGCAATAACTTCAGCTGCTGTACCTGTTAAAAATACTTCATCCGCTACATACACATCATGGCGAGTAAATAATTCTTCCCTTACGTCATAACCAAGCTTCTCACCAATTTCCATAATCGCATTTCGGGTAATTCCTTCCAGCGCTCCCGCATAACTTGGCGGTGTAATTAATTTATTGCCTTTTACAATAAAGACGTTGTCACCTGAACCTTCTGCAACATACCCTTGCTCATTTAACATCAGCGCTTCCTGCACACCAGCAAGTTTTGCTTCAATTCTAACTAAAATATTATTGAGGTAATTCAATGATTTCACTTGTGGTGTTAATACGTCTGGACGATTACGCCTTGTCGCAACTGTCACAACCGGGATGCCCTTTTCATAATATTCCGCCGGAAACAGTGCTAGTTGTTCCGCAATGACAACGACATTTGGCTTTAAACACGAATCGGGATCTAAACCAAGATTTCCAGCCCCGCGTGATACAACTAAACGAATATATCCATTGGATAGCTGATTACGCCTTATTGTTTCAACAACAATGTTGGTCACTTCTTCCAACGTATATGGAATTTCTAATAAAATGGATTTTGCTGATTCGTACAAACGAATGAGGTGCTCTTTTAATCGAAAAACATTCCCACTATAGACACGAATGCCCTCAAATACCCCATCACCATATAAATATCCATGATCATAAACAGAAACTTTTGCTTCATCTTTTGGAACAAATTCTCCATTTAAGAAAATCCATTGCTCGTTCACTTAAAAGCGCCCCCTATTCCCTTGAATTTTTTATTGTTTCCTAGTTTACGCTCCCTTTTTAAATAAATCAAAGAAATTTTTGAAAATTTTAAATTTTTAAAAATAAAAACAACCTTCTTTAGATTGTTTCATCAACATTGTTAACGTTTACAAAATGTCAAAAAATATTTTCCGACATTTTCTTCAACAAAAAATATTTGTTGAAGAGAAGGATTTTTTCCTAAAGATTCGAATGTATTGTATTCAATAAACGGGCGTTCTATCTTCTTTTAGGAAAAAGAGGATTCATAAAGTGAAGTGAAAAAATAAAAAATAAAATTTGAGGATAACACTCATATTTTTTCTTTTTTACTCATAATCCTATTTTCAAAAATCATTTTGACAAATTTAAGGGGGCTAAATCATATGACATGTTTACAAATTAAAGGAACAAGACAAGAGGTAATGGAAATGCTTCAATTATTTGATTTAATAAATACAAAAGGGCTGTGTAAATTAGAAGATTATGTAGAATTACTTCCATACACGGAGCAAAATAAAACAACACAAAATCCGATGTATATTGCTTCTATTGATGTACAATCAAATGATGATACGATGCAAGATGTGCAAAATGATCGTTTTGTATGTGATATGTTAACTGGGGTTTATAACGACTAGTTTATTTCTTCTTCTGCCACACGTGGGAACTCTTCTGCTAATTAGTGAATATTCTTCCGAAAAAGGAACATATTACTAGATGGCAGGAGGTGAATAACATGGCGAAAATTGGAGTAGAAAATTCTTTAACAAACGTACAACAAGCTTTGCAGCAAAAGGGGCATGACGTAGTCTCATTACAATCTGAAAGTGATGTACAAGGATGTGACTGCTGCGTTATCAGCGGTCAAGATTCTAATGTAGCGGGGATTAGTAATGCTGTAATAAAGGGATCTGTTATTGACGCAAGAGGATTAACAACCGATGAAATTTGTCAACAAGTCGAAAGTAGAATTCAATAAAGTGAAATCTTGATGAGTAAAGAACCCTAAAGAAAGCTTCATTTTGCGCTCCCATCACACGCTTGAAGATGGGGGCTTCATTCGGAAATACATTAAAAGAAGGCTATCAATTATTAAAAAGTAGCCTTCTTCTCTATATTTAACTAACGGGAAAGTAACATATACTGGATGAAAGCCCTACCTCTCTCTCATCATTACGGCTCCAATGACCGCTCCTGATACACTAGTATGTGTATACAGTTTACAAATACAATCCATCATATTTGTAATCACTAAAGTTGTTGGCGTTATCGCCCGATCTTTAGTAATCCATTGATTTGTATAAGCAAAGAATAATCAATATATACTAGCTGTAACCGAGACACGAAAATAAATTATACATCATTAAAATAACAATGTCAACAAATTCTTCAAAATAAAAACAGGCTAACATATGAGCCTGTTTGCTAAAATTGCGCTTTTTCCTTTAGTACGTACACAACAAATCCACTCACTAACATACATAAACCGACAACAAAATTTTTAATATTAATCATTTATACCTCTCCCTTGACCTTTCATAAATCATCATTCTCTATATATTATCATTTACCTTATATTCATATCATTTTTAAGCACACTTCATCTACTATATCATAATTTCCTTAAAATGCAAGTATCCTATTAAAGCTTATTTACCAGTTTTTGCATAGCACTTGGCACTGTTTCCAATGCTTTTTCTACAAGATGTGTACCACTATGTAAGTGCATTACTTGGACCCCTTTTTCCCCAACTACTAAAAATGCAACAGGATTAATGGAAACCCCAGCACCACTTCCACCTCCAAATGGATGTAAGCTCTGCGCCTCTGTTTTTTGTTCATTTACATTAAAATCACTTCCACCTGCGCCAAAACCAAAGGCAACTTTTGAAACAGTTAAAATAATACTGCCATCTGCTGTTGATACCGGCTTGCCGACAATCGTATTAACATCAACCATTTCTTTTAAATTTGTCATTGCTGTTTTCATTAAGTTTTCAATTGGATGTTGCATCATAGAAAGCACCTCTTTTTCCTTTCAATTCCTTTTTATCGTTTCCAAAAACGATAAAGACATACCAATTTTTACAACTTAATAATTTTTGAAAGTAAATCTTTCTTGCAGAACATTCTTCTCCCAAAAGTTACTTGAGCTAAAAGGACGGCTTACGGTTTGCGAACAATAGGATAAAAAAACAGAAGTAGCTCATACTAAACATGAAGCTCTTTATGAAAGGAGATATCACATTGACTGATAAACATGAAGAACGTTATAGAGAAAACGAAGATCATTTCGAAGAAGAATATGCAGCTGAAATTGCACCGAACGGTGTGCCTTATACTGACGACAGAGAACGAGAAACGACAAAGACCGGCGGAGGAACAGCTGGATTTATCGCACTTGCCCTTGCCGTCTTATCTTTATTCACTTTCCCAGTACTCTTTGGACTTCTTTCTGTCCTAGTTGGTATCTATGCTTATAACCGCGGCGCTACTGTTACAGGTGGAATCGCTGCAGTCATGGGCGGCATAGCAGCAATTGTCGCATTAATATTCCGAGCAGCTCTGATCGGTTTATTCTTCTCTCTTTTTTAAACACAATAAAAGGTATCTTGCTTCTTGCAAGATACCTTATCCTGTAAATACATCCTCAGATGGATAGCGAATTTTTTGTTTTGCTGGCTGCGCAAGTGAAAATACAAGTGTTAGCGGTCCAATTAATCCGCAAAACATAACAAACATAATTACACACTTTCCAAATGCTGATAATTTAGCCGTAATCCCCATTGTTAATCCAACTGTTCCAAATGCTGAAATTGTTTCAAATAAGATTTCTATAAAACTAAAATTCTCAGTAAGCATTAGTATAAATACTGCCACAAAAATTAAAAATTGACTGGCAATGACAATTGCCAACGCTCTCGTCACTGTCGACATTTTTATCGTACGACGAAATAAAATCAAGTCTTCTTTTTTCTTGAAAAATGAAAGAACAGATGTAATTAAAATAACAAAAGTGGTGAGCTTAATACCGCCTCCAGTCGAAACGCTCCCTGCTCCAATAAACATGAGCACCATCGTAAAGAATAGCGTTGCCTCTCCCATACTTCCGTAATCAACTGTATTAAATCCAGCTGTACGTGGTGTAATTGCTTGGAAGAACGATGCCCACAACTTCTCACCAAATGATAAAGAACCTAATGTTTTTGCGTTATTATACTCTAATACAAATATGATAAGCATTGCAGCAGCAATTAACACAATCGTACCAATAATCATGATTTTTGAATGAAGCACAAGTTTTCGAAAACTGCGGCTATACCATATATCAATGAGTACGGTAAAACCTAAACCGCCTGTTACAATTAACGAACAAATACCAATATTAATAATAGGATCGCCAACATATCTCGTTAAATTATCTGGCCATAATGCAAATCCAGCATTATTATAAGCAGCCACGACATGGAATAAGCTGTAATATAGTCCTTTCCCAAGTCCAAATTCAGGAACTAAGCGAATAGATAAAAATACAACACCTACTAATTCAATACAAATTGAGAAGAAAAACACACGTTTCACTAATTTTACAAGTCCGCCAATGTTCGTTTGATTTAATGCCTCTCCAATAAGAAGGCGATGGCGCAACCCTATCTTTTTACCTAACATCCAAACTATTAAAATAGCTATTGTCATTAAACCTAAACCACCAGTTTGTATAAGAAACATAATGACAACTTGTCCAAATATGGTAAATGTACTATTCACATCTACTACACCTAAACCAGTTACAGTCGCAGCTGACGTCGCTGTAAAAAAAGCATCTACCCAGCTAATAGGTGTTTTTATTGAAAGTGGTAATTTCAACAATATTCCCCCAACGATAATCAAAGCAAAAAAGCCAATTGCTAAAATTTGTGGTGGACTTAATCGTATAAAACGATCGTTTAAGTCTCGTTTTTCTATCATTTTCATAGCACTAACTCCCTTAATCCGTCCTCCAAAATATGTAACATAGTTGAGCATAATCTTTTTTCTTATGAATTTCAACTTTTATTTCTAATTGAACTACCCCCACCTACCGTTTCACGCTTGAGATGAGAGTCTTCTCGCCAGATATGATAAAAAAATAGAAAATTCCTAATTCCTTCACTCCAAGTTCACATTGAATTCACATCAGTCTTTTATAGTATAACTATCGAAGCTGTTCCTCCCTAATAACGAGACATCCCCAATGTCTCGAACAGCTTTCTGTCCCTAACTTAAATTGACATAAATTGTCCCCCCTCCCTAGGCCATCTTGTAATAAAGATGGCTTTTTTATTTCACTACTTTTATTCCCTTCTTGTATATATCCATTTGAAATTTCCAACTAGTAAGTCCCTGTTATGCAGCATACAACATGACCCCTACTCACTTTGCTCCCTTTGTTTTAAACGCATGTGGCAGGAAAAGGTCCTGACCGCTCCTATGCACGGCTAGACGCTCACGTCCTCCCTAAAAAGAAAGGGGGGTTTTATGTTGTTTTTTCAATTTATATTTATACACTTCATTCCTTCCTTGATTTGCTTCCCTTTTTCGAACGATATTCTTTTCCTTTGTTATCATCACCCGTATTAAACTCTGTACCAAATTCCTGTTGATATTGGCCGGCTTTAGGTGCTCCTTGATTCCCGCTTCCTTTACTACCATTGCGATTCGTCATATAACTTCCTTCCCTTCTTTATCATAATATTATTAGTATGCTTTGTTTCATTTAAAATACACATAACACGTCTGTTGATTATCTAAATTCTACCAAAAAATGAATACAAAAAGAGAGATTCCTCTTGTACAATGTAAGTTACCACACCAACATTAACGAAACGAGGAATCTCTCATGAATAAGAATACCACGTCCCACACATTGATTCAAAACTTTCTTTCAGAAGCAGAGCTCCAGGCGATTTTAACGGAGTTCAACCACACCGAGACAGCCCGAAAATGCACGGTTTCTACTGTTATTTCTTATTTGATTCGTGCTGCGACAAATGAATGGAAAAG
>NZ_KB910982.1 GCF_000383235.1 Bacillus sp. 123MFChir2 | reverse complement strand
CATGTAATGCCAAATCAAACTTTGAAACATCCATATCGACATCTATAGATTGTAATTCAAGATTGTTAAAAGTTTGAGCTCCTTCTGGCGCGTTTTGTAACGCAAATAAAATTTGAAATAATGGTGAGTGCTGTCCTAAGCTACGCTCAGGCTGTAATTCTTCAACCAGCTTCTCAAATGGTAAATCTTGATGATTATATGCCTCTAAAGTAGTTTCTTTCATACGCCCCAGAAATTCTTTAAAACTCGGATTTCCAGATAGATCTGAACGCATTACTAGGGTATTTACAAAGAATCCAATCAATTCTTCTAATTCTCTGTGATTCCGATTCGCTACAGGGCTTCCTACCAGTATGTCTTCCTGTCCTGTATACCGATATAGAAGTACTTTAAATGAAGCTAACAGCGTCATATATAAAGTAACGCCTTCCTGTTGGCTCAATTTATACAAATCTTTCAGTAAATCTTTTCCTAGCCTATATGTGACCCGACCTCCTGTATATGTCTGAACTAATGGACGCTCATAATCTGTAGGTAGCTGTAGTACTGGTAAATCACCACTTAATTTCTTTAACCAATACTTTAAGGATTTCATGTCATAACTAATTCCCTTTGTGTGTAACTCATTTTTAAACTTCAAGAAAATTCCTCCAAATAATAAATTCCATTGCGTCTTATACAAATGGAGCTCCGTTCATAATTTATAATCTAATGATTAATGCATTTCCACCTAAATCATCCCAAAGTTTATTCTTACTATTCTTAGCTGTAAATAGTAAGAATAGTAAGAATAAAACCTGCAACATACTCATAAATCCCCCTTATATGCATAACCATGTAAAAATAATAATGATTTGTTTTTACTTTAGTATTAGCCCTTTTTAGATTAAACGGGTAGTCATTTTTAAAAATCACCCTTTTTTAATTAAATTCCTTTCATGGAATATCTTCCAAGAAAATCGATTTATCTATTACTTTACATATTTCGTGGAACCTTTTTCTTAATTCCTCACGAGAAGAACCAACAAAAACAACGGACCCAATAGTACCTGTAGAAGATTTACTCTCCCTAAGTTCTTCTCCTTCTTTCACCCTAGGCTGATATTCTGTAACCCATGAAAAAGGAAAACTATCAATCATTGAAATAAGTTTTCCACGTCTTGTCGGAATTAAATATGAAGCTGAAAGTTGTTTTGGAACAATATTTCGTGGAACTGTCACATCCAGTCCACACTCTAATCTAGACCATTCAGCATTCAAATCCACTCCATAAGACTGAATAATACATTCCCCTATTCTTGCGCCTGCCGTTCTACTTGCAATTTCACAAAAAACTAGTTGATCATTAGCTGTATGAAACATTTCGCAGTGAAATGATGAATGATTCGGAGCTGGTAAAGATTTAACTATGTTATTAGTAAACTCGTAAATGCGACTAAAAATCTCTTCGTCTGGTGATAGCAACTCAGTTAATGCACCTAAAACTTGTTGATACCCACCACCTGCAACACGATTTAAGGGAACCGTTCCGTATCTTCCAACGGCTAGGAAAACAATTTCCCCATCCATAATCAAACCATTTGAATGATACATTTCTCCATCTACAAAAGTCTCAACCATCATATTAACTAAGGCTGTACTCTCCATAAATTCTTCTGCTTGTTCCCAGTTCCAAATCACCTTTGTATTAATTGAGCCAAATCCATCTTGTGGTTTTACAACTATAGGGAATCCATTTTTAAGAATAAATTTATACAAATCCATAGGAGAATAAACTTCCATGTAATCTGGACAAGGCAAACCTGCTTTTTTGATATATGACTTCATGGTTGGCTTATGACGAAATGCGCGGGCACTTTCTACAGACTGTCCCGGTATATCTAAAGCCTCCCTTATCCTTGCTGCACGTAAAAGGTCTCTTTCATCTAATGCAATAACACGACTTATAGAATGTTCTTTACCAAGCTTAACTGCCTCAACTTCAACTAATCCATTTGAATCATAGTTCCTAAAACCCTTGACCAAAGAGTATCCAGTGAATTGATCCGAAAAATTCGAATCTGTAAACATATACACTGGCTCCGGGTATTCCGATAACCATTCTAAAAAATTTGTCATATATTTTTTATCCGGCCCTAATCTATTCAGTATTAATACTGTCATTTACGTTCCTCCATTTATAAAGGTGATCTATCTATAGTCTTGAAAATATTAATTTTAGGCCTGGGGCTAATGCTTTTTTATTTAGTTATGTATTTAAAATTAAGGCCATCACACCTTGTAATATTCGGAAAATTCTTCTCTTTATTAGTTCCCCTTACCAATATAGAAGGCCACATCCCTTCAATATTTGGTTTTACCCAAGTAGGGACATACCGGAAAACTAATCCACATCTTCTTCTTGTCGATTGATTCAAAGGACTTCCATGAATTACATCTCCATGAAATACAGACATTTCTCCTGCTTTAAGCTCTAAAGGGATTGCAGCCTCTTCATCAGATTGTTTTAAGCTTACTTCATTAAATACTAAAACATTGTTCCCTTCTGCTTTTTTATGTTCCACAAGCCCCTTATTATTTGACCCAGGAATAACATATAAGCAACCATTGTCAATATCACAATCATCAATAGCAATCCAAACTGACACTTGGCATGGAGGGTTTAATTCCTGATAACGAGAATCTTGATGCCAAGGTACATAATGGTCATCCCCAGGCCACTTACAAACAAATCTTGAACCAATTAGAAAAATATTTTCACCAATTAAAGACTCAACCACATCTAAGACTTCTGAAGAGATGGCAACATCCCATACATAGTCTTGATCAATATGCCTATTATGAAGTTCTCTTTTAATATTTTTGTTTTGTAATCCTTCTATTTCAACCATAGAATCAAAATGAGATCTAAACATAGTTGCTTTATCTTTGTCAAAAACAGGAATCTTATTTAAATAACCTTCTTTTTCATATTGATCTACTAGATTTTTTGATAACACTATTAAATCCCCTATCAATTTAATATTTAGTTAAATTTACGAATATATATTTCTATAATATTAACCAGCAAACTTTATTTTTTAGTATACTAAAAAGTTTTTAACATACTAAAACATCTTCTGTTTTAAATAGTTCCTCCTCAAGTAACTCACAAAGTAAGTGAGATATAGCTTTATGAGACTCTTGGATGGCAGGTGTCATTGTTGAAGGAATCTTTATTACTATGTCACAAATATTATCTAACTGCCCTTGGTTTAATCCAGTAAAAGCAATAGTTTTTATCTCCATGGCCTTTGCTACTTTTGCGGCTTGAATTACATTCTCTGAGTTACCTGATGTACTTAGCAGTAATAGACAATCTCCATTTTTACCAAGTGCTACCAGTTGTTGAGCAAAGACCAAACTATAGTCAATATCATTTGAGATTGCAGTTATAACACTAGAGGGGCAAGTTAAAGAAATAGCGGGTAATCCTCCCTGTAATTTTTTTGCCATTTCAGCCCCATCAGAACCGAAAAACTCAGTTAGTTTTTTCATAAATAGCTCATTAATTGGTCTAGCCTTCATGTAATCTTTCACTAATTCTGCCACTATATGCTCAGCATCACTAGAACTACCACCATTTCCACAAACAAACACCTTATTTCCATTTTTAAAAGTGTTTAATAAACAAAAATAAGAGGAAATAAAACTGTCTGTAACAGATACCAAGTCTTCATTTATATCATAAAGTCTTTTGCCTACATATTCTTTTTGCACATTAATTCTCCTTATAATATTGATTTTTTATTTTTCAGAAACGGAAACTAATATCAAAACCATTTTAACTTACCAAATTGTTCGGCCACCATCGATAACCAGAGTCGCCCCAGTCATATAAGAGGATGATTCACTACACATATAAATTAAAGTACCACTATATTCATCTGGATTAGCTAATCGACCTAATGGTATTCGTGATTCGACCCGTTTTAGAAACTCACTATCTTGATCCTTTAAAACGCCACCAAGTACTAATGTATTTACTCTTACATTTTTATTTGCCCAATAAGTAGAAAGATATCGTGTTAGTCCTAGTATGGCGGTCTTTACACTAGAATAAGAAACTGGTTTTATATCTTGTTCTTCTTCAGGTATACCCTCTCGTCTATAAAGTCTTTGGTCAGGAGAAATTATGGAAAGATCTGAAGAAATATTTACAATTATCCCCTTTCCCTTATTAGCCATATGTGTACCAAATACCTTAGAACACAAGAAAGCACCGGTAAGACCAACTGAAAAATCTTTATTCCATTTTTCAAGAGTAAAATACTCGAACTGCAATGATTCTTTTAAACCCATTTCTCTTGATACTTGAGGATTATTAGCTGCATTATTAATCAATATATCTATTCTTGAATACTTATCTATAATTTTTTCGTATGCAGATTTAATATCTCGTTCCGAAGTTATATCGGTTGTTATAACTTCAACAGCTTTATCTGGATATAAAGAGTTCAACTGAGATTTTGCTTCCATTAGCCTTTCGGTATTGATATCTAAAAGTATAGGAACCCCACCAGCATCTATAATTGCTTCTGCGTGTTTTAAACCTAAAAATCCAGCTCCACCAGTAATTACAGCAACCTTACCATTTAGTCCAAAGTATTCTTTTAAAGTTTTCAATTTAACCATCCAATCTTGAAATATGAAGTTTACCAAAAGCTAATTGGCGTGTATCTGTATTTAGAAACAATTTTGAGTGTGTCCGCATTTTATTAAGAAATGGACTCCTATATATTTCTGACAATCCTTCTGGATCACCCACAAACCCCTCAAACATAAAATCTGTAGGGTTACTTGTACTATTATTTTCATTAACGCCTGCATTAAAATTCACTAATGAATAATACGGCTGGTCTTTCTCCATATTAAAGTGTTCCCACAATGCCTTTTCCCTTTCACTTTCTTCTAAAGCGTGTGCCCAGGAATAAAAAGAAACTATAACATCAGCCCCTTCCTGATATTTACCTTTAGAAAATGAAGCACTTTTCATCATTAAAAAATCTAGACCATATTCTAGAACTAATTTATCTGAGGAGATACTGTTACTAAATTTTTGTGAATTATAAATATCTTGATCTATCTCAATATCTATAATTGTTCTCCAATTGAAAACTTCACTCTGAGCCTCCAAATCAGTATATATGTAGATATTTCTAGATCCCGTTAAAGTATGTAAATGATCAAGATCTGATTTATCCGGGGTCCAATCCGCTTTAGAAAGTAATTTTAACTTGTACGTGTCCCACATCAAAATTCACCCCAAATTTCTTCTATATAATCTAAAAGTCGTATAGCTGATGGATCTTTTATTTTAAAATAGTAAGCTGCTTCCTTCAGAATATTCTCTCTTAACACAGTGTTAACTAGTCCTTGATTAATTGTTTCTTTTAAATCCAAAAGATTTGTACAGAGACTACCATGACCAGCGAGGTGAGTTGGCAATGTTAATAAACCTGTAGCTTTTAGAATGGCTTGCCTTATACAATCGTCTTCAATATAAAGACTAACTGGTACATCATTAAAAGATCCTTGTAAAGTTGTATACGCCAGAGTATCAAGGTTTACCATTGAGGCCGTAGAAATAACCAAATCAGAAACAGCTAAATATTCGAGATAATCAGAAAATTCATCTTCCGGTACTACTTTTAATCCCTTACCAAACTCATTTAAAATATCCGCGTATTTAGAAATTTCACGATGGGTCATTCTTGGGTGAACTTTATATAAAAAAGTAACATCCAAATTTAGTTCCACTAGAGATGTAAGAACATGTTCAAACCCTATGAAATCTGATTCATATTGGAGCGCTGAACAAGCATAGAATACAACTTTTTGATTTTGGGATATTCCTAAAGAACTTCTTATATTTTCACGAACCATAGATAATGGATCTGATCTTAGGAATAAATCATGCGCTAGCCACCCTGTACTACATATAGGGCCAGAAAATCTATGTTTCATAATTTCAACAGCCAAATTATCCACAGTAGCTAAATGTGTAACTCCATACTTTAACAAATCATCTTCCCCATCATTTAATATATTCCCTACTCCATAATAGTCTTGGATACCTAGAATAGGTCCCGAGTACCCTACATTGCGAACCGCAGTAGGCAATATTTCATCCACATCAATACCAGTTACAGGTGTTGTCCGTATTACAATATCAAAATCTATTTCCTTAAAGAATTTAATCATAGACTCTAGTATTAAAGAGGTATCAATACTTCCATCGATATTATCATTTGAAAGTTCGAATGACTTTACATTTATTTTTTCTATTATATTTTTATTCAAATAAAAAACTTGTACTCTTTCGTTTATAAGTAAGGAAGGATAACGCTCAACAATAAACGTAATGGCGGTATCTGAAAGTAACAAATAAATCTCATATTTAGAAGTTAAGGTTGGAATTGCTTCTGCAATAAACCAAGTAGGGCCTGGATGCCTACATGTAATTATGATTCTACGCATATCAAGAACCTACCTTTCTAGAATCCAGGACATTTATCACAAGGATGTAACCTACACTTCTCTTGTTTAATATGCATTTGGCGTAATTGCTGATACCTTTTCCCTTTCCAAATCTCACTAATAGAAGTGTTTCCTTCAAACTTCCCAGGAGCCAAAATACTTTTATAATCTTCATCGCATATACTAGTCGTACCATCAAACCAAATATATAATCTCTCCCATAATAAAGAACATGGCCTCTCTGTTGAGATATCTATTCCCTCATAAATGTTAAGTCGGTCAATTACTTTACGATATGCAAACTCATCAACTAATCCAGACCAAAATTCTTTTGCATATTCAATATCTTGATCTTCATCAACGACTACCATCGATGTTCTTGTTCTAAGACTAACTTCAGGATATTCTTCTTGGTGAATTTTATTGAATCTTCTGATATTTTCTACAACTTTTTCGAACTTAGCACCAAGACGTATACGTTCATATTCTTCTGGTATCGCTGAGTCAACAGAAAAAACAAGAGTATCCAAACCAGACTCTAATAACTTTCTTGCATTATTTGCTGTAAGTACTGTAGCATTTGTATTTAATTTAATATCCAAAACACCGTTCTTTTTCGCATATGATATCATTCGATATATATCTTTATTGAGTAAGGGTTCTCCTCGACTAGCAAGAACAATAGATGCTAAATTATGTTTTGCACCTTCATCAATTATTTTTTTAAATAGTTCGAATGACATATGTCCCTGTAAAGATTTATCACCTGAAAACGTCGAATCACTTTGAAAACACATTGTACATCTAAGATTACAAATACTAGTCGGTTCAATACATAGCACAATTGGAAATTCAGATGTTAACTGATTCCTTGGATAATTATTGAAACGGTATCTATATACTAGATACTGTATGCGCTCTTTAAAGGTCGGCAATTTCATTACATTTTTCAATTCCGTGACAGAGAATGATTGCTTATCGAAACTTAAATCCCTACCCTCTGAGTAATGGATAGTAGGATTCTCTAAATAATTAATAACACCGGTTAAATCAGCTTCAGTAGAATAGTGATGAAGGTTCTGAGCAAACTCAGTTTTCAGCTCGTGTAATAATTTTTCTCTAATGCTTTTAATATCTATATCCATAGAATACAATCTACTTTCAAAAAAATCAGTGTTATTTAGTTGATTCATATGAAAGAACCCCCTTGATAGTATTTATCAAAACATTCATTTGACTCACGGGACCAACTGTAATTCTTACACTACCGGCTAGAAGTCCTTCATTTCCGTTATCTTTCACGTATATTTTTTTATTTCTAAGTTCGTTCATTATGTCTTCTTTCCGACTACCAAACCACACTTGAATAAAGTTTGCATATCCTCTATATACCTTGAAATCTAACTCTTCCATGCTTTGGGCAAGTCTTTCTTTACCTTTTTTTGTTTCAATCACTATCCCTTTAATTTTTTCAACCCCGCTCGTTAACAAGTATTCCGCTACTAAAGCTGCAACACTATTAATTTCAACAACCGGTTTCATAGCGTAAATATATTTTCTAAGAGTTTCATTTGTTAAGATATAACCAAATCTAAGTCCGGCTATTCCCCAAGCTTTAGAAAATGTTCTAACAATAACTAGATTATCAAACTCATCAATTCGTGAGCCCCAGTTATCTTCATAATAATCGTTATAAGCTTGGTCAAGTAAGACGACTACACCTTTTCGCTCGGCTTCTTTAATTATATATTCTAGATCATAATCAGGCATAGCAGAACCCACATTTCCATTTGGGTTCGCAATCGCAATTATCTTAGTTCTTTCAGTAATGTTATTTATAATATTTTGAGGAGCAATCCGAAAGTCATCTGAATTATGCAATACTTTCTTGCATGAAAGATTCATTAACTCACAATATCCTTGGAACATGCCATATGTCGGAAATGTAATGATTACTTCATCACCTTCATTACAGAACGTCTCGTATATTTGTTTGATTCCGCTATCCGATCCTGATGTAAGTACTAACTGTTCAGGTCTAACCCCCAAACTGTTCGCTAAAATTTCATATACAGGTTTAACTTCAGGATAGGCTGTTAAAAGTTCTGGTGTAAGCTTATCCTTGATTGCTTGAAATAATTCAGGTTCTAAGTAAGGTACCATCTCATTATAATCCAGTCTCAATCCATCCAGTCGAGTATTATAATCTTGATTAGGTCTCTCTAGACCAATCAAATGATTTCGTGGTAAAATCATAACTTCACCCCACAGTTGGCTAAAAGTTGATTTTCAACCCATAACATCTGTCCATGGGCTGCTTTAATTGCATTCTCATATAAGTCTCTTGGCAAATTTTGTGCATATGGAATTTCGCGACAAGCTCTCGCCCAAATAACCCATGCCCATAAATTTGGAGATATTTCTTTTTCATGTTGTTCCATTAAATAATCAATTGCCTTCGCTTTATGAGTTACTTCTCCTGTTGTGCATGTAAATACTAAACGAGCAGGAAGGGCTAAGAGAGCCGCCGTGTCATCAATAGGTCGACTAAACCACCAGTCATTATCTTTTGAAAGTAAGGATTGTACTAAACTAATAGACTCCTTTCTTAGTTCCTCTATACTAGGTCTCACTATCCTATCAGAAATATTCTCACCGTAAATTAATGTCGCACTGTCGCATAACATAACTGCTCGGTTACGAGTACCATATGTATAAGGAAGAGTCTCAGCATTTAATTCTTTTACGGAGTAACATTTAACATCTACTCTCCCATAACCCATATCGTGAAGTTTCCCTTCAATTTTATACATTGCCTGGATAAAATCGATATCTGTATCATCAGCTAAAATTATATCGATGTCGAAATCACTCCAACCATTAACAAAACCACCATATCCTAAACTCCCCATACCATATATGGAGACAAGATCATTTCTAAGTACTTCTTTCGCTACCTTAATTAAATTATTAATTGTATCTTTTCCCTCTTCAGGAATTAATGTATTTTTCATATTAGTACACTTCCTTCATATAAGATGTCTTGAAGCATTGATTCTAATAATCGTTTGTGGTTAGAAGCAGTCAAAACAGGATTAGCACCTCTAGTGGTCTCAAAGGTGAATCCTCCCTTGTAATTTAAGTTCCACAAAAGGGATATAGCATTTCTTATTTCTGCATTACCATCTCCAAGCAGAACATTTTCTCCTGAGAATGTCCTATCCTTAATATGAACATGAGTAATACGTGAACCTAGTTTTACAACGTCACCAGCTACGTCATGTCCAAAAAAAGTAGAGTTCCCTATGTCATAGCAAACTTTGACATTTGAGTTCTTTAAGTCATCTAAAAAACTAATTAATTCATCCGCCTTAAGAGAACTTTCAATGCAAATTTCCACACCAAATTCACGCGCAATATTCGCACAATTTAATAATGGCTCTTTATATCTCTGAATAGACACATTGTTAAGCTCACTTGACTCAAAGAATGGTATAATTAAACGTCGCACACCTATTGCTGCAAAACTTGGAATCAATTCAATAAGTTTATGAAAACCTTCTTCAAAGTCTTGTTGAATAAATGTATCTATACAAACAGAATTAACGCCTACTCCCGTCTGTTCACTCACACTTTTTATCTCCGCTAATCCTTGTGGTGAATATATAGGATTATTAGGGTTGAATTCGCGTTCAACAAGTAATTCAATATATTTCAACCCCAGTTCCTTTGCAAGAAAGAATTCTTCTTTCCAATTATCAGGGAATTTTTGCAACACTTCTGGCGGAGTTTGACTTAGTCTCCCTTGTATAATTCCAAAATTTAAGGATCCATATACGGTTCTAGACTTTAAATCAGCATAATTTGTATCCACTAGTCTCTGTAAACGTTCAAGTTGATAAATATCGTCAATATCATAGGCTATTCCATGATCCGTAAATGCCAAGATCTTTTTCCCTGCCATACTTGAATCCTTTAATACCGTGTTTGTTCTAACGATATCTACATAACCATCTTGAGCATAAACCACAGGTAAGGCCTGTCTAGGCTGATCATAAAAATCCTTAACACCTGGAAGGTTAAGTAATGGTTGGAGAGTAGATTCATCGTCTATTTCCCACATTTTATATGGACTAAATTCTGGTCCTGATACAGAGCGAAGTGAAGTGGCATCTGGTTGAGATAACATATATTCAATCGCTTTATCTATCATTCTTGAATCTCTTAATGGTACAGTAGGCCTTAATTGAACAACTAAATTTTGGGTTACACCTTCATTAGCAGCAATCCATTCTAAACAGTGTTTAAAAACCGGTAAATCAGTCGCCGTGTCAGTAGCATATTCCACTGGCCTTATGAAAGGTACCTCCGCACCAAATTTTTTAGCAACTTGGGCTATCTCAGCATCGTCTGTAGAAACTATTACCCTAGTTATATATTTTGATTGAAGTGCCGTAAGTATAGGGTAAGCCACAAGAGGTAACCCATTAATAGTTGCAAGATTTTTTCTTTTTATTCCTTTCGATCCACCCCGTGCTGGGATAAGAGCAAGAATTCCCATAATATCCTCCTGTTAAAAGATCCATAATTTTTTATTGTCGACTAAACAATAAATTAGTTATTTCCTTTCTGTTTAATATTTATAATTTTCTGTCAATAACTTTAAAGCGCACTTAAACTTTTTACACGTCTTAATTTTTGCAATACGGGGATTTCTCTATCTATCATACCAATTTCAGCACTCCCAAGAGAGGATTCAATACACCTTATCCCCTCAACCATATCTTTCAACTCTTCTGGTTCTAGTGATGCACTTTGGTCAGATCCCCACATAGTTCTTGATAATGTAATATGTCGCTCTATAACAGCTGCCCCCTTAGCAGCAGCTGCAAGAGTAGGCCAATAGCCTAGCTCATGACCTGAATATCCTACGCTACAATCAAAATGATTTCGCAAAGAGTCTAAACGGTTAAGATTAATTTCTTCTACTAAATTTGGATAGGTACTTGTACAAACTGTAAGTATCAGTTGATTTTGTTTTAAAATCCTTACTGCATTTGATATTTCCTCCAGTGAAGACATCCCAGTTGAAAGTATTACCGGCCTTCCAGTTTCTCTAATCGCCTCTAGAAGTTCGATATCAGTTATTGTAGCAGAAGCAACTTTGTAACATACCGGGTTAAACTGTTCAAGAAAATCTACGGATAGCGTATCCCATGGAGAAGCAAAACAATCTATCCCTAACTTTTTACAAAATTCAAATATTTCTTTGTACTCTTCAAAACCAAATTCAAGACCTCGCTTCAAATCCCCGTTGGTGGAGCCAAAAGGACTCTCCCTAGGAACGGCAAGTTCAGCAGCAGAGTATACTACATTAACTGTTCTTTTTTGAAATTTTACTGCATCGCATCCAGCTTCGTGTGCAACTTTAATCAGTTGCTTAGCAATATCAACATTTCCGTTATGATTAATACCGATTTCTGCAATAATATATGATTTCGAAAAATCTTTAATCTCATTCGAACCAATTTTCATAATTTATCACCTATTCCTTTTTTTGTTATTACACAATAAATATCTAATCACATTTATTCCCAATTGTAAACGATTAAATATTCTTTATTCTGAATTTTTGTTATTATACAATAAATATCTAATCACATTTATTCCCAATTGCAAACAATTAAATGTTTTTTATTCTGAATTTTCGTTATTATACAATAGATTTTTCGATCCTACCTTTCTCCAATCGCAAATAACTAAGCGAACTTACGTTCCTTTTTTTATTATTATATAATACTTTTATCCAATTCTATCTTCCTCCTATCGTAAACACTAAGTCGAGCTTACGTTCTCGTTTTTTTGTTATTAGACAATAATTTTTTTAGACATATCTCTTCTTAATCGCAAGTAAAACGAGAACACTAGTTCTCTTTTCCGTTATTATATAATGGTTATATTAAGATATCTACTCTTTTTAACGACTTACCTCTATAAGAATGCTTTTTGCGATACCAATTTTCAGGAACCTTATACAACATTGTTTTCCTATTGACTTTTGATATTTTAAAATAACAACTCAAAATCTGTATAATATGAATTCCTACAATGCAGCTGAACTAACCCGTACATACAGCATTTATTTTATCGTTTTCAAGCGCTTTATCTGTCCTTCTAAAATTTCATCTCTATATGGAAGAACACATGCATATTTAATCATTTGTAAATTAATACGTAAACGATGGGCATATTGATAAAAAGAGAACTTATAAATTTGAGATATTGTAACTTTTTAGTTAATAATGATATTTCTACACAACCTGTTTTTGTGTCTGCTGTTTTACCTATCCTGATAAAAAAGAGAATAAGAAGCGATTTTTTATGATGGGTGCATTAAAGAATTATCGCGATGAACGTGTATCAACCTCTGTAGAAAAGTTAGTGCCATAAGATCATTTCCTTCATACAATTGAAGCTACGACTTACTTTGATTTTATTAAGGAAAAGTTGCATCCCTATTATTGTGAAAATAATGGTCGTCCTTCTATTCATCCTATCGTTTTATTTAAGATGATGTTTATTGGTTATTTTTACGGTATTCGGTCTGAACGTCAAATGGAAAAAACGACAGAACCAATGGTAGCATTCTTACTCATGATGGTCGGTCTCATAATCGTGACTGGTTATACTTCCATTAACGCGATTGTAAAAGCCGAACTCTTCCCAACTGAAATTCGCGCACTAGGCGTAGGTTTACCATATGCACTAACCGTTTCGATATTCGGTGGAACTGCAGAATTCATCGCTTTATGGCCAAAGAGTATCGGAATGGAGTCACTATTCTACTTCTATGTGGTGGATGTATCGCAATAAGCTTTATTACGTATTGGCGTATGGATGAGTCATCGAAGACTTCGCAGATTGAGGCGGAGCTTGGTGGTGTAGATAAATTAGTTAATAATAAATCTAGTTAAAATTATGTATTAATCTTCGTTTATATGAAAAAGCATAATTCATTAATATGCAATTCAAAAACCTCTACTTATATGTAGAGGTTTTTAAACTTTATAACAGAAAAGATATTCAAATTTACTTATCTTCTATTCGATTATGACATGTATTATTTAGTTCGTTATTTATTTTGAAAGCGCATACATAAGGTTTAATATGTTCAATATATTAAAAAAATCCTATATTTATGTAAACAAAACAAATAATATAAGAATATACAGAAAAATACATTTTTTACAATAGGATGGGGGAATCGTTATGAAACTAAAAAAAAAACGATTATAGGGGTAACATCTCATCGCTATCAAGCTAATAAAACAAAATCCCCCCTAAAATGAAAAAATACGCTATTCTTTCTGTAGAATCATAAGAAAGGATGGTGTTTTTGTATGTCTATTTCTGTATCTGATAAATTACAACTATTTGCTCAAGAAATTCAAAGTTTCTTATCCCCAAATATCTTACGAAATCTTGCTAGAGATGTTGGTTTTGTACAGCGAACCAGTAAGTACCAAGCAAAGGATTTAGTCGCTTTATGTGTATGGATGAGCCAAAATGTCGCTACAACTTCTTTAACTCAGTTATCCAGCTGCTTAGAAGCATCAACAGAAGTGCTCATCAGTCCTGAGGGATTGAATCAACGGTTTAATAAAGCGGCGGTCCAATTTTTACAACACATATTAGCGGAACTACTAAACCAAAAATTGGGCTCATCTATACCGATTTCTTCTCCATATACTTCTGTTTTCAAGCGTATTCGTATTTTAGATTCAACTGCATTTCAACTCCCAGATTCCTTTTCATTCGTTTATCCAGGTGCAGGAGGCTGCAGCCATACAGCGGGGGTGAAAATTCAGCTTGAATATGATTTATTAAGTGGACGGTTCCTACATATTCATACCGGTCCAGGTAAACAACATGATCGAACCTACGGTTCTCTGTGTGTCCCAACTGTGACAGCGAATGATTTATGTATTCGAGATTTAGGATATTTTCATTTGAAAGATCTTCAACATATACAAGACCAAAAAGCTTACTATATCTCTCGTATCAAGTCGAATACACGTATTTATCAAAAAAATCCCAATCCTGATTATTTTCGAGATGGAAGAATCAAAAAAGGTACGGAGTATATTCAGATAGATATGGAGGTGTTAATGAACTCTCTTCAGCCAGGACAAACATGTGAAATACCCGACGCTTATGTAGGAATGACTGATAAAGTACCTACTCGTGTGATTGTTCATCGACTAACAAAAGAACAACAAGAAAAACGATTACAAGATCAAACTATAAGAGAAAAAAAGAAAGGAATGAAGTATTCTCCTCGTAGTAAACGACTCAGTGGTATCAATGTATATATGACAAACACTCCTACAGATGTTGTCCCAATGGGACAAGTACATGATTGGTATTCTTTACGTTGACAAATCGAAATTTTATTTAAAACGTGGAAATCATTCTTTTGCATTCATCATTGTAAAAAGATAAAACAAGAACGATTGGAATGCCATTTGTATGAGCAACTGATCGCCATTCTACTCTGTTCCTCTATTATGTTTCAAATGCGGAAATTACTTCTTATGAAAAAGAAACAAGAATTGAGTGAATATAAAGCTATTTATATGATTAAAGACTATTTTTTTCTTCTTTTCCAAGCTATACAGAAAGACACCCAAGAGCTATCAAAGATTCTAATTCGCCTGTTCAACCTCCTACAGCAAAACGGGCGAAAATCTCATAGGTATAAGAAGAAAACAGTCTTTGATATATTAGGTGTCGTTTACAATTGTACCATGTCGGATGATCAAGCGGCTTAAATTTAAAAAATGAAACCCATTAGGGTTTATTTCGTATGCAAATCTTTAAATTCTCTACACGTAGCCTTTAGAAAAAAGAAACAACCTTTACTATAATTGACGTTGTATGAGCTTAGCTTGATAGCGATGTGGTGGGACCCCATGCCCATCAAGCTAAGATTTTCAGAAACCTCCCATTACAAAAATTTTACCTTTTCACAGTTATTCATAAGAGTTCGGCTCATTTTTTTTTGGGCCTTTATTTTCTTTAAGTTGATGGGTATGTAAGGTGGCCCCCCTCATGCCTCCTTACAGGGAGAATGATAAGGCATTTTTTATTTACCCAATTACCGAGCTCTCAAATGTTTTAAATAGTTACCTATCCCCTAATCACCGAGTATGTTTATTTCTCTAAATCACTGTCCATAATAATAAATAAAGACAAACCCTTTATCCTTAAGATACAAGCTCTTTCTCAAGAGTATCAAACTCGGTGATTAGGGTAGAGTGGTATACCACGCCTTCCCAATCACCGAGAAAGCGAAGAACTTCTATCCAAAGTTCTTCCTAAATACCGATACCATAAATAGTCAAAAAACAGCTACCAATGTTGATAGCTGTTCTACAAAATCAAGCTGATTTGATTCTTTACATCACGTTTCGAAAAATCTGTGCGTAATTGTAATGAAATATCATACTCATTACGCTTTTTATTCTCTTTAACAGATACAGACTGAATTAGAGGTAGTAAAAATCTTCTTTTATCCATATCACTTATTTCTTGAAGCTTGACATCATCTTGAAATACTTCATTCAAAGTATATGACCATGTTTCTTTACTTTTTTCAATTTTTTCTTTGAGAATAATTTGCTGTTTAAAGTCGTTCATTTGTTGTATGATTCCATCTAATTTTCGCTGTACATCCGAGCGATAAATTGCTAAAGACTTCAAAAAACGTTTATCATCGTTATTTTTCATACGCTGCTTGAGCTCTTCTGTAATATTGTGAAGTTTGATGGTGTAGTTTTCGAAGAGATGCTGATGCTTTTGAATATTGTTATTCAACTCTTGTATCTCATACTGAATTTTTTGTTCTATCGCATGATATACATTGTGAAATCCACTTATTTTCACATCAGTAAGTGTTTGATTCACTACTTTATCATGAAGGAGATCTGCATCTATTCTTAATTTGCAGTTATTACAAAAATAAATTTTCCCTCCATACTTTTTATTTGTAGAACTTACTGTTTGTTGATTCTTTGTTTTCATTAGTTCCTGGCATTTTTCACAAGAAAGCAACCCTTGTAGCAGAAAACTTGTTTTGTAATGTTTAGGAATCATGTTGCCATTACGTTTTTCTGAATAAATACGCCAACATGCTTCCCATATCGTTCGTGAAATGATTGGTTTCACATAGTGATTGGGTGCTTCAATCCAAATATCCCTTGCATTTTGCTTACCATCTGTTTGTCGTCGCCATGATAATAAGCCACAATAAAAAGGATTAAGTACAATCGCCTTTACATTCTCTTTCCCCCAGTCCTTTCCGCGCCGAGAACCGTTGGGGAGTGTATTAGCAATGTGCTGAAACCCATGACCATTTAAATATAAGTTGAATATTTCTTTTACATAGCAAAGCTCTTCAGGGTATTCAATAAACTGCCCACTATTCTTATCATATGTGTAACCAAATGGCGGCTTACCACCAAGCCATTTTCCTTGTTTTGCTTTGTTTTCTAGGCCTGATCGTGTTCTTGCGATAATGGTGTCAACTTCATATTTAGTAAAACCATCCTCCATAAGTTGCACAATTAAATCATTATCAGCATTGTACACACTTTCGTTCGAACTAATAATAATGGGAATGGCAAGTGTCTTCATGATAATACGAATGGTTTGATGTTCAAGTGGATCCCTAGCAAGGCGATCACTTTTATAAACAATGACAAAATCAAATTCTTTTCTTTTTGCCGCTTCAAACATGTTTTCAAGTTCTTTTCTACTAGTTATTTTATTTTTCCGAGCGGAAACAGCCTTATCAAGAAAAGAATGAGTATGAATGCAATCATATTTGCGAATCACTTCCATAACAGAGTTCAATTGCATATCCATGTCCTGTTTATCAGTAGAATGTCGCCCGTAAAAAGCAGCCTTCATATTTGGCTTTAAAATATGAGAGAGCTTCATGGTGTCAGCACCTCTTGAGTTCGTAAGAATGGGTGTTTAAAAACTATTTCGCAGTTCTTTCCGTCAGTTTTGACTTGCTGTATTAAATCTTGAAAAAAGGAACCCAGCTGTAGATTCTCCTTTATCTTGTCATAGGATAACGACATAGAGGATTGATAATTACTTACCTTTTCACGTAGTTGCTTTACATCATTTAATTCCTGTATTACCTGTTCTTTTTGTTTTTTATATTTAGCAAGCTCATCATACAGCGTCATAATTTCAATTTCTTTTTGTTCCTTATAAGGTGCATCAGTATCCTGATACCACGTATCTACTTTAGCAATCAATTTTTCATTAATAAGTTGGATTTTCTCTTCAATGGTTTGGATATTCTGTTTCACTTGTTTTTTTGCATTTTGTTCATATCGATCGAATAGTTCATGAAAATGGGGAGTAAGTAAGCTATCAAAATATTCCTTACAGCGTTCGAAGACTAATGGTTCAATTGTACTCTTCAGAACATAAATCGAAGAATGATTTAAACATTTATACTTTAAACTTTCCTTTTTTCTAGCCTTTACTTTTTGTAATGATTCATTACATTTCGAACAAGTTAATAATCCTTGTAATGGAAATAGTACTTGTTCAAATACGTAATCTTGATGAGTCTTTAAAGGAGATAAAATAGTGACGATACTACAAGTCTTTTCCCATATATCCTTATCAACAATAGACAGTTTTTCATATTTACTAGTGACATCTTCACCAAAAATATTCATAGTACGTAATCCAACGTATGTAGGATTGAATACGATTTTCCTAATATCAGACGAAGTCCAATGCTTACCATTTTCCTTTAATCCCAATACACTACACAATTCTTTCAGAGATTCATACTTTTCCGCTACAAGTTCTTGAAAAATCATTTTTACTACTTGTATTTGTTCATTTATTAGTTCGATTTCTCTTGTTTCTTTATTCCATTTGTATCCATATGGAAGACGTCCAGGATTCTTCCCACTTTGAAAATTAGCTTTTAATGTTTGCTTTAATCGTTCAATAATTTGTTCACCTTCACGTTGAGCCATACCGGCCATAATTAACTCAAGATACTCACCAATCGGTGTATAGTACATTGGTGGCTCATTCGGTGCAGTTAAAATAACATTTATCTTCTTGCTTCTTAGTATTTGATAAATTTCATAATACTCCATTACATTTCGGGCTAGTCGATCTCGTTTAAATAAAAATAAATTTGTTACATTGTTATTCTTGATATCTTTTAATAATTTTTGTAAAGCTGGACGTTTTTTTAAGCTAACTTTTCTAGCTGATACCGCTTCATCAATATACTCTTCATCAATAATCAATGCCATATCAATGGAGCGAGTAAGAACTGAATTTTGTTGCATTTCGATTGAGTTTTCTTGTGAATCAATTGAACTTCTATAGTATGCAACTGTCTTCAATTCAAGACCTCCTCTCATGATGTTCTATTTACACTGTATGTATAAAAAAGAATTGCTAGTCCTTTTCGACGGCTTTTGTTAATTCTTTTTTAACAATTTCTATATAAGCTTCAAACCATTTTTGAGCTGATTCTGGATCATGAATATAACTGACAGATATAATTTTAATTTCTTTTTTCTTTTTCATTACTTCTATTCCTTTCAAAAAATCATTGGAGGTTAATGTTATGATACATGAACTTGGAAAACACATTCGTACACTTCGTACTCAAAAAGGAATTGGATTAAACACTTTTGCAAAACAACTTGGTGTATCACCAGCTTATTTAAGTAATCTTGAAACCGGAAAGACAGATACCATTCAACTTTCACTATTACAAAAACTGCAAGATGAACTTCACCTCATTACAATGGATAATTCTTTATTAATTCAAGATGAAATAAAATATAGAATTACCCGCGCAAGCACCCTATTACATAATTTGATACAACAAGATAAAGCATTGGGATATTACTTATTAGAAACCTTAGAAAAAGGTATTGATCTATCTCAAGTTTCACTTACTTTCCATAACAACGATCAAGATTATTATTTACAGAACTAGAAAAGCTATTCATCATTAAAAACAACTATTTATTTTAATGAATAATTTAATCAAAAAAGAAGAGCATATCTCTTAAGGAAAGAGAATGCTCTTTTTATTTTTCATCTTCTTGGCAACTTACTGCCGCTTCAACTATAGATCTTAAAATTGGATTTTTCTTTTCCCACTCTTGTTGAAACCATTCTTTTTGTTCTTCTTTTCCCATTAATGCAAGTGATGAATGAATAATGACTTTTGTATTACCAAATTGAAATTCTTTCATCATATCCCCCCTTGCATTATATGTATGCATGACAAGAAAAAAGACGAACTATCATTTTCATAGGACAAGTTAGCCATACATATCTATAACAATAATACTAGACAAGCTGGTAGGTGAAACGAATGTATCGTCCAGAAGAACTTGATGTATTCATCTATTTACGTAAAAGTCGAAAAGATCTTGAAGAAGAAAAAAAAGCGATGGAACATGGACAACATTACGATACGCTTGAACGCCATCGAACTCAATTATTAGAACTCGCTCATAAAGAGCATCATAATATAATTGATATTTTTGAAGAGGTTGTTTCGGGTGAATATATATCTGAAAGACCAATGATGCAAAAATTGCTTCGTGAAGTAGAAACTGGCATAGCTGATGCTGTATTAGTAATGGATCTAGATCGCCTCGGTCGTGGTGATATGGTGGATCAGGGAACGATTTATCGTGTATTTCGCTATTCAGAAACATTCATTATTACACCAACAGAAGTCATTAACCCAAATGATGAAAATCAAGAGTTAACATTTAGTATCAAATCTTTAATTGCTCGAGAAGAATTAAAAACAATTGTGAAACGTATGCAGCGTGGCAGAAGAGCTTCTGCCAAAGAAGGAAAATCCATCTCGCGTGTTCCACCTTACGGGTACTTACGAGATAATAATTTAAAACTTTATCCTGATCCTGAAAAAAGCTGGGTAGTATCTAAAATTTTTGAAAGCATGGCTGGCAGACTGGGTAGACAGGCAATCGCGCAAGAATTAGATAGATTAAGTATTTCGCCTCCAGAAGGCGAATACTGGAATCCTTCAACTATCTCATCCATTATTAAAAATGAAGTATATCTCGGTCATATCATTTGGGGAAAGATACGCTATACAAAACAAAATGGTAAGTATATACGAAAAAAAGTACCAAAAGAAGGATGGCAACGACACAATCACGCTCACTCTCCACTTGTATCAGAAGAATTATTTCAAAAAGCTAACATGGCTCATAGTAAACGTTGGAGACCTCCTACAATAAAAACAAAAAAACTTTCTAATCCATTGGCTGGAATCTTACTATGTGAACTATGCGGACATTCCATGCTTTATCAGCCACGAAAAGATCGGCCTAATCCCCAAGTTCGTTGTGTTCAACCATCCTGTAAAGGTGTTCAAAAAGGAGCATCCTTATCACTTGTTGAACAGCGCATACTTGATGGATTAAAACAAATTATTGAAAGCTTTGAGATACAAGAAAACATGGTACAAAAAGAGATATCGAGCAATAATATTCATTTACAACAGAAAGCTCTAGAAAAGAAAGAACAACAAATAAATGATCTACAAAAACAAAAAAGCAATCTCCATGATTTTTTAGAAAAAGGTGTATATGATGTTGACACATTCTTAGAGAGGCAAAAATCTATTGCTGTACGATTGAAGACTACCCAAGAGGCAATCGAAGAGCTTAAACATGAAATTAAAAAGATATTAAAAAAAGAAAAACATATACATGAATTTGTTCCGAGAATCAAAAATGTTTTAGAAGCTTATTATGCAACGAATGATATAGAGAAGAAAAATCATCTTCTCAAATCGGTGCTTGAAAAAGTGACTTATTTACGGAAAAAAGAGTGGAAAAGAAAAGATGAGTTTGTAGTGGAATTATATACTAAAATATAACTCTCAAAATCAATAATATACGATGACTCTTATCCAAAATACTTATAAAAGGGGTATCGCCCCATCATCATCAAGCTAACAATACTAAATTTCCTTAAAATAAAAAAACACGCTATTCTTCCTGTAGAAACATGGGAAAGGATGGCGTGTTTGGCATGAACTTATCGACTTTTGATAAACTAGAATTGTTTTCTAAAGAGTTACAACGATATATGTCACCTGATGCTTTAGAACAATTAGCTAGAGAGTGAGGATTTGTTTTATCTGTAAAACCTTATGATGAACGTGCGGAAGCTGATTTATATTTTGAAATGTATTTGAAAGAACGCGGCTTATTTATCGGCGATGAAGAACCCGAAATTGATAAGGTTATGATTCGAAAGAAAGTTGAAATGTTATAGAAAAAAGCAGGATAGCAATATATCCTGCCTTTTTCATTTAAAAGTCTTATTCTCTAATATAACAACGTAATCATTTGTCAGTCTACCAGCTTCTTTTGTATAATCCACCAGTCTTTGTACATTGTCACAACAAATTTTTGCGCCCCATACAAGTAATGGAACACCAATAAAATCAATATGTAATCTTCTAGAGAATAAACCACCAAATGTCATAGGAAGTGGAACAGTTGGTGACGTATTTGAAAAAATGATTTTTTCGTTGTTTTGATATTGATGTTGAAGAATTCTGCCTAGATTTTTCATAGATGGTACCACAACTTTCGATGCCCCGCACCCTACTGTATAAACAGGATTGCCTCCCTCATCTCGGCCATGAAAAATAATTTTTCCCATATCAGAAGTTTTAAGTTTATTAAAATAGTCCACATTTAAAATTTCTTCTCTCGTTAATTTCCGATTAGTTGGTAGTTTGTTTAAATGATACGCTGCAGCTAGTGAGGTTGTATGCGTTCCACCATAATCAGTGTAAATAAAAATCATATTCTCATTCCTTTGTCATTTACATTCAATATTGATTAGTATCACCATTTCATCATTTACTAATCAAAAACCGATATATTTGGTTCTAGTGCAAAGATAAAATAAAAGGGAATATAGCACATATATTTCTAACGGGATTGTATTTTATACTATCAGCCTAAATAATTGATGGATGAATTCTTTTTGATTTTGGACAGACTGATTCTTTAAATTAGTCTGTCTCTTTTTCATCATATGCATGACTTCCACACCACTCAATATAGCGGTTGCTGTTTAAAGTGATTTGAATTCCATCATAGAGCGTATGCGTTTCTTAATAAAACGATGATCTTGTTCCACAATGTTATTTAGATATTTTATCTGCCTGATTGGGATGCCTAGTGGCATCTTTTTTTCTTTCCCCAATTTTCCCATGGTTATTAGATAAGCTGGATTTTTATCAACTATAATCACCCGGGTTTTAGAGACATGAAAAGACCGCAAAGCTTTCTTAAAGAATCGCCTTGCAGCCTTATGATTTCTATACATTTAAATATTTTTATGTTTAAATTTATTTCTTAAGGAACTTTTTAAGGCAGTGAAAAATATCCTTCTTATTTTTCACTATATAATACTTAAACTTCTCATCTTCAATGCTTTTATAAACCGAAAAAAGGGTAGATGATGAGCGATTATACTGGTTCACCTCTCCATACCCAAACATGTTAGATACTTTCATCAACTCCTGCACCAGTTTGACACAGCGTGCATTATCAGAGGTTAAATTATCTCCATCTGAGAAATGGAATGGATATATGTTATAGCGTTCTGGAGAGTATTTTGTTTCGATTAGTTCTAATGCTTTTCTGTATGCTGAGGAACAAATGGTTCCACCGCTTTCACCTTTTGAGAAAAATTCTTCTTCTGTAACAACTTTTGCTTCTGTATGGTGCGCAATAAATTCAATATCAACTGTTTCATATTTTGTACGTAAAAAACGAGACATCCAGAAGAAAAAGCTGCGGGCCATATATTTTTCCCAAAGACCCATCGAACCGCTCGTATCCATCATTGCTAACACAACAGCTTTTGATTCTGGCTTTAAAACTTCGTTCCACGTACGGAATTTTAAATCTTCTCGTTTAATTGGGTGGAAGGCCGGATTACCATTCATTGCATTTCGTTTATAGGCAGAGATTATCGTCCGTTTTTTATCAATATTTCCCCAAAGGCCCATTTTGCGAATGTCGTTAAATTCAATATGTTCAACGCGATTTTCGTCCATTTCTTTTTGCTGTAAATTAGGAAGCTCTAATTCTTTAAAAAATGCTTGCTCCAACTCTAAAATCGATACTTCTGCCTCGTAGTAATCTTCTCCTGCAGAGTCCCCGGCGCCTTTCCCTTTTCCTGGTCCTTTTTGTTTTTGACCAGAGCCATCTCTCGCTACAACATCACCGACCTTACTATCGCCTGTTCCTTGACCAACATGCTTATTTTTATCATAGTTATAACGAATTTTATATTCATCTAGTGAACGAATTGGTATTTTTACAACATCCCTGCCATTGGACATGATAATGCTCTCTTCTGTAACAAGGTCTGGTAAATTATTTTTTATTGCCTCTTGTACTTTTTCTTGATGACGTTGCTGATCATCGTGTCCTTTACGATGGAGGGACCAATTTTCCTGTGAGATCGTATAATTGTTTTGATTTTCTTCTGTCATTCCTTTCCCTCCTTACATAGTTTTTTATGCTTTCATAAAGTGAAACTTTAATCAGTGGGGATTTTCTTCATCCCCCACTGATTATTAGTTGAACCAATCGGGCTTTTACGGGCAGTTTATCTCCCGCCTAACTTCTTTGCTTTTGCTGAATTTTGAGGCGGGAGTATTACTGACCGTTAATGCGGGATGAAAACACATCCTAAAACATGGGCTTCTTAGTTAGAAAATAAATTTTAAAGAAATGCACTTCATACTTAAGAAAGAAACACAATGCATTGTTGCACACTTTACGGCTCTGCAACATATTGTATTGTGTTGACTTTTTTCTATATGAATG
>NZ_KB910981.1 GCF_000383235.1 Bacillus sp. 123MFChir2 | reverse complement strand
CCTTCATAAAACAGTGTATATGAGTAATCAACAAATTTTATTTCAAATCAAGAAGGGAGGGAACCTGGTTTAAAACTTATATCCCTTTGCGTATAGTTGACTCGGATGAATGATTATGCGCAAAACAAGACCGTTCCTAACAGGAACCTGCCGTTATTCTTTCACAGTAGGTGAATGAGAAGGTGATAGCCTTGCGGACAGGAAAAAGGTGAGATTCCTTTTCGGTAGTTGGCTTTTGTCTTGGTTCGCCAACGTTTTGATAGATTTTTATAAGTTTTTTAAACCAGGATTGTTTATTTTTTGCCACTTGTGTATGAAAAGATTATCAACGCTGAGGCTTCACATCACATGATTATTTCAAACATTTGTCACATTTATACGGTTAATAATATGTTAAAATAATGAAGCCACTATATATTTTAAGAAGAATGAGGGAGTGAACAATTTGACTGATGGTTCTGTGAAACAGAAGAGCTATGCTCCTGTTGTGATAACGCTTTCTGTGATCGTCAATGCGATTATTTTATTTTTGTTTTTTGGATCGGTTGGATACAAAGGAGAAGTACATTTTGATGTAACGATTTTGCCACTTATTAATGCGATTTGTAATAGTTTTACATTCGTGTTTTTACTAGCAGCGTTGTTCTCAATCATTAAAAAGAATGTGAAGCTACATAGAGGATTTATTCTTGCCGCATTTACAACAACATTGCTATTTTGCGTTTCGTATTTGTCGTATCATTATTTAGCGCCAGCAACGCATTTTGGTGGAGAAGGAGTCATTAAATATGTATATTTCTTTATTTTAATTACACATATTTTCCTTGCTGCTATAATTGTGCCGCTTGCATTATTTTCTTTAGTGTACGGATTTACAAACCAATTGACTCGCCATCGTAAAATTGTACGTTGGACAATGCCAATTTGGTTATATGTAAGCCTTTCTGGCGTTATCGTATACTTAATGATTTCACCTTATTATTAAAAGAGTCTCAGTTTCAGCTGAGACTCTTTTTTGTATAAGCAGATTTTTTTGTAAAAGACTAAATATATGATATACAAAAGTATAGTTACTTTTATCTAGAAAGGATGAAGTGTATGCAAAACTTTATGTTTCGTAATCCGACAAAGCTTATTTTTGGAACAGGTCAATTAGAACAATTGAAACTAGAAATACCTCAATACGGGAAAAAGGTGTTACTCGTATATGGTGGTGGAAGTATTAAACAAAATGGGATTTATGATCATGTAATATCTATGTTAAAAGAAATAGATGCAGAAATTTTTGAGTTGAGTGGTGTAGAACCAAATCCACGTTTATCAACAGTAAATAAAGGGATTCAAATTTGTAAAGAAAATAATGTCGAATTTATATTAGCTGTGGGCGGTGGAAGCGTAATTGATTGCACGAAAGCGATTGCGGCTGGCAGCAAGTATGATGGAGATGTGTGGGATCTTGTTACGCAAAAAGCGATTGCAGTTGAAGCATTGCCTTTTGGAACAGTGTTAACTTTAGCGGCAACAGGCTCTGAAATGAATGCAGGTTCGGTTATTACAAATTGGGAAACAAATGAGAAGTATGGCTGGGGGAGTCCAGTCACATTTCCGCAATTTTCAATTTTAGATCCAAATCATACAATATCTGTACCGCGCAACCAAACCATTTACGGTATTGTTGATATTATGTCGCATGTACTTGAGCAATATTTTCACCAAGGCACAAATACGGCATTACAGGACCGATACTGTGAATCTATTTTACAAACGGTTATTGAGACAGCTCCGAAACTGTTAAATGATTTAGAAAGTTATGAGCACCGAGAAACAATTTTATATTGTGGTACAATGGCGCTAAATGGTATTTTGGCGATGGGGGTACGAGGAGACTGGGCAACGCATAACATTGAGCATGCTGTTTCAGCAGTGTACGATATTCCGCATGGCGGTGGTTTAGCGGTATTATTCCCAAATTGGATGCAACATGTTTTACATGAAAATGTAGATCGTTTTAAACAATTTGCGATTCGAGTATTTCATGTTCAAACAGAAGATAAAGCGGATGTTGACATAGCGTTAGAAGGAATTGAAGCATTGCGTCAATTTTGGACATCTATTGGAGCACCATCTCGTTTAGCAGATTATGAAATTGGTGAAGAACAAATTGATGTTATGGCAGAAAAAGCAATGGCATATGGTGAGTTCGGACAATTTAAAAAATTAAATAAACAAGATGTTGTAAAAATTTATCAAGCGTCGTTATAAACAAACAAAAAACACCTTTTCTATAGAAAGGTGTTTTTTGTTTGTTAGTATTCCCGCCAAGATATATTCGCATTTGTAGAAAGTACACCAGCTACTGATAAGGAAGCATTTATTGTAATGGAAGGGTGTATACAATTTGAGATGTAGCGGCAGCTCCCTCAGAGGTAGAACTAATTGCTGGAGCTGTATATGTATTGGTTATAAGTGAATATAAATAATTATTTGGGGTGTTAAAAACGAAATAGTTTGGCATCTTTTTCTCCGTTTCCATTTAGAATCATTTGTTTGTTATGTGGAAACATCAATATAATTTCTATATGTTTGTGTAAGAGAAGTTATGATTTTAAAAAACTTCTCGAAACCGCTGGATATATGTAACTAAAAATTTTACGCATACATGCTTTTTGTAAGTTACAATATGTATTTTATTCATATGTTATGTGTATGTGAATCATTTTTAGGGGAGGGGAGTCATGTGCCAAATTATAATACTTTTAATTTAAATCCAGCAGAATTTCAAACGAGCATTTACGGACAAGATGGGACAGGTACATTACGACCTGTATTAACAGATACGGCCGGTAGGGTTGAAGTAGTTGGTAATTTATCTGTTACTTCAATAGAAAGTGCAACAGTGACAACGATATTAGGTGGAACGTTAAATGTAGTGAACACAGTAAATGCAGTGAATGGAGCAACGGTAACAACAATCCAAGGTGGAACGTTAAATACAGTAAATCAAGTAACAACAGTTATTGCAATTTCGCAGCAAAATTTTGTTGAAAGTAACGCTCTTAATATTCCAGTTACTACGACAAGCTATACACCAATACCAAGCGCAACACTTTCAAGGGTCACAGAATATTATGATAAATATACTTATTTTGTCAAAAATCAAACTGGGAACACCGTTAATATTTTATTAGAAATTAGTCCTAATGATACAGATTATTATCCGGATACAGAAATTACAAATATAGTGAATACAGTTGTTCCGGTAACACCAAAATATTTTATGAAGTATACACGTGTTTCATATAAGGTAACGAGTGGTAGTAGTACAATTGATGTTTGGTTTAATGCACAAGGATAAAGTGGGATTTCCATTAGTAGGAAAAAGAGGGGAGAGCCCTCTTTTTCTATTTTATGGGCTTAAATATGACTAATACATGCTTTGGCTTTCATACCTTAATGGTAAGGAGGGGGTATGTAGTGAATAAAGTAAAGCTATCGGTCAATATCATTGTCAAAAATGCGGCTGATACGATTGAACAATGTTTACATAGTGTCGCATCATGGGTAGATGAAATTGTAATTATTGATACTGGCTCTACAGATGAGACAATTATGAAAATAAAACAGTATAACGCAAAGTTAGTTGAAGCAACATGGAAAGATAGTTTTAGCGAAGCAAGAAATATAGCAATTAATCATTCAACTGGAGATTGGATTTTAGTATTGGATGCAGATGAAATATATACCGCTACTGAAGATGAGACAAGGAAGTATTTACAAACAGATACTGTTCAAGGGTATTGGGTTGAAGTAAAGAATATGACAGACACATATAATAGTACGTATCATCGTGCGTTGCGGTTGTTTCGAAATGATCAACGATTTCGATTTAAAGGTCGTATACATGAACAAATTTTAATGACAATTGTAGAGAGTTTTTCATTAGAACATATACAAGAAAGTCAATTGACTATTACGCATTACGGATATACTGAGCAGCACATACAAAAGTTTTCTAAAGTAAGCAGGAATATGAAATTATTAGAGATGGCGATTTCGGAAGGATTCATGACCGCTTTTTATATGTATAATCTTGGAGTTGAATATTTACGAATTGGAAATTATGAAAAAAGTGAAGATTTATTTGAACTGTGTTTGGCGAAAGAGAAAGAGAACGCTTCGTATCTGCATACATTATATTACTACTTAATTTTAACTAAAAAGGCACTTAAAAAAAGTTCTGAAGCACTATTATTACTAGAGGAAGCGCTTCAAAAATATGAAGATTATATAGACTTGTATATATTACAGATTCAAATCTTATATGAACAAGGGCTCTATAATCAGGCATTCAAAGTAGTTGAAAAGGTACAAACATATACGAATCATTCATCACGTTATGTGTCTGAAAGAGAAAATTTACATCATATCGTATTTTTTTATCGCGGGGAAATTCATCGTAAAAACAGAAATGACGTTGCTGCATTACGCGATTATTGTGCAACGATTGCTTTGCAACCGTATTTTCAAGAAGTGTACCAGGCTATTGTTGAACTGTGTTTACAAAGTGCCGATTATACATTATCACAAGCTATAAAAAGGGTGTTGAAAGCAGGAGCGGAGAAAGAGCTTCTTATTAGTATTTTACAAGAATATGGAGCTCATGATAGAATTCTGGATTTATATAAAGAATATGAATCTTTTTCTCAAAAAGATTTATTTGTGCAAAATGAGTGCTACATAAGGAAAGGGCAATTAGAGCGAGCGCTGTTAATACAAAACTATGTATTAAACATTGGTCCAGCATTAACAGCAGAAGAAAAGAATAGGTGGTTAGTAGATCACTTTCTTACGTATATAGCTAATGGAGAAGAAGCGCCTCTTGTTATACGTGAACAATATGGTTATTCCTTTTCTATTTACGATGTAAGTACGTGGCGTAATGATGAAAAAAAGAAGGTTAAACACTTTATCGAAAGGTGTCTTCAGCTTCAACTTCTATCTGCTTGTGAATCTATTCTTGAAAGTGCAGATGATATAGAATTGACAATTCATTATGCGAAAAGTTTGTATAAAGAAGGCTATATTGAACGAGCCGGACATTTATTTTATAAATTAATGAAAGAAGAGTATGATGAAGAAATATTGTTTTATATGGGAGAGATGCTTTTTCGTAATAAGCAGTATGCACATGCGATCACGCAATTAGAAAGAATTTTAGAATATAATCCGTACCATGAAAAGGCTAGAATAGCAGCTGCACATTCGTATTTATATGAGGCTTATGAGCGTTTGCAAAATATAAAAGAAGGTGTTTCGAATCGTTCTTTTCTTAATCGGCAACTTTCTGCTGTTATGCAATCATTACAAGCGATAGATGAGAAGGCATGGATGACAGATAGAACGTTTGTGCAAAGGAGGAATTATCATTTATGAGTCTCATTTCATTTTGTATGATTTGTAAGGATGAAGAGAAAAGGATTGAGGCTTGTTTAAAAAGTATTGTGGATATTGTAGATGAAATTATTGTTGTTGATACAGGGTCTATAGACCGCACAGTAGAAATTGCAGAACGTTACGCAACGAAAACCCTTCATTTTGTGTGGAATGATGATTTTTCAGCTGCTCGTAATTATGCATTAGAGCATGCAGCGGGGGAATGGATTTTATTTTTGGATGCAGATGAAGAATTAGATGAGCAAACCGCACCATTATTACGCTCCCTTGCTAAAGAAAATAAACATCCGGCATATTTTCTACAAATTGTTAATCATATATCTAATAAGGGAGAGAAGGTTGTGGAAACATGTCCTGTATTACGTTTTTTTCGGAATGATAACCGAATTCGTTTTACAGGTGAGGTGCACGAGCAAATTGGTGGTGCGATTGCGGAAGTATATCATAATGAGTCAGTTGCTTATACACAAATTCAAATTCACCATTATGGATATTTAGAAGAAATTGTTCAAGAAAAAAAGAAAAAAGAACGTAATATGACGCTAGTCTTAAAACAAGTAAGGAGAGAACCAGATAACCCTTTTCATCATTACAACTTAGCTGGTGAGTATATACGTGTAGGTAGCCTAGAAGATGCGTTGCTTCATTTGCAAAAGGTAAAGGAGCTTTGTGATATTAGTCATATGGGATTTGGACCTTTAACAATAAAAAAGGAAATTTTCACACTATATAGCTTGAATAGAAAAAAAGAGGTATTGAATGTATGTCGCAAAGAAAATAAACGCTTTCCTTATTTTCCAGATTTACTATTTTTGTGGGGGCGTGTTGCAGCTGAGATTGGTTTATTTGCAGAAGCTATTCGTGTTTATCGCATCATTGTATCAATAACAGAAGTTCCATTGCATTATACAATGGACGAAGGAATTCTTAAGAAGAAGGCGCCGTTTGAACTTGCAAAGTTATTAGAAAGAAAAAATCGGAAAGAAGCGCTTGCTTTGTATAAGAAGGTTTTACAACATGATTCCCAGCAAAGAGAAGTATTAGAAAGGATAATGGCATTGCTAGAGAGTATAGAAGAAGTGGAAGATATATTTCAAACGTTTCATTATTGGGATGATTTACCCTTATTACAAAAAACATGTGAAATGTTCTTTCAACAGCAAAAAAATTCGTTAATTATTTATATATATGAAAGAGGAAATTTATCAAACGACTTACTATATGACATGGCTGCATATATGGAGCATCGTACGATTCATCAATCTATTATAACAGCGTTTCATGATTGGGTAGAAAATAAACAATTAAGAATGAAAAATAAGACGCATGTTTTTATATCTTTTTTACGAACTGGTGAATGGCCTGATGACATATTTCCAAGCGAAGAAGACTGGTTATGTATTCAATATGGCTTTCAATTAGCCTTACAAAAAGAAAATCACCATAAACTATGGCAAATCACATCATTGTGGCGTTACTTTATATCAATTGTGAATGGGAAAGAGGAACAGATATATAGGCAATATGTATATAGTTTACATATTGCGAAAATTCCCGAGGTATATATAAATAAACGAGTTTCTATACAACCAATTTATAAATAAAAGGATCAGATGATGATGCAACCTTCAAATGTAACGTTATGTATGATTGTTTGTGATGAGGAAAAGGATTTGCCTATTTGTTTAGAATCAGTAAAAGGTATTGTAAGAGAAATTGTGATTATATGGTGGACTATTGTTGTCGATTGTTTAAAAATGAACCTTTTCTTACGTATAGAGGTGCTATACATGAAGATATAACCTATGCATTTTCACAAGAACAAATCCAATTTACGAACATTGTGATTGAACATAGCGGGTATTTAGAAGAGGAAGTGTATCGAAAAGAAAAAGAAAGCAGAAATATGAAAATTCTAAAGCGAACGTTGGAAAAATGCTATGATGATGCGTATATGCAATATGCATATGCAACGGAATTTTTTTAACATGAGAAATATAAGGAAGCATTACTTGTATATGTACCACTGTTATTTGTTTGTGAACAAGAAGCTTTTTTTCTGATTTAGTTATAAAAACAATATATAGCTATATGGGCTGTATGCAGTATGAGAATGCTTTAAAATTGATAGAACAATATCAAGATAGGTATTTGGATTTTTCAGATTTTTTATGCTAAATCTATAATTCTTTTAAAAATGAACAAGTATATAGAGGGAGAGAAAGCAATAAAGCATTGCCTGGAAACATGCGAACATGAACATTACTATTCAACTTCTTCAGAGGTTAGCAAGGAGTCGTGTTTGTTACTACTAGCACGAAAGTATGCCTTTAAAGAAGTGCAGGAATAGTATAAACAATTAGTTGCACATTCAAATCATGAAGATTTGAAATATAGATATTTAAAAAATTAGTAATTAAATGTTCGTTAAAAGATATCGTAGATTACAACATATGTTATTTTTTTGAAAAAGCTTCAGTAGATCATTTAAAAACAATTGAAGAAATATGGAATCAGCATGTGAGGCAACCTTTAGATTATATGATTGGCCATGTTTAGCTTTAGCATCACATAAAAAGAAACGGGAAAAGCGGTGTTTTCATCATTTGATGCAGTGCAACATATTTGACTTGGAACAGTATAAGAAAAGTAATGGTGAAATAACAAAGATTGATTGGAGTCGTTTGTTAAAAATATTTCTTTACATTCATTCTAGATAGCTGTATTTCGGAAAATGGATAAAGAAGGTGATATAGGTGGCGGGTAAAAAGGGATCATCAAATAAGGGGCATAGCGAGAAAGGAAAAAAGGATGTTTTTTCACCGTTTTCAGCTCGAAAGAAAAATCAACCTATTTTACCACCTCCATTACAATCTGGAATGACGACAAAACAGATCGCATTACGAGAAGAAAGTGAAGAGAAACAAAGAAACGGGATGCAAGAAGAAGGAGTTGAAGAACAACCAATCCTATTTTTATATGGAATAACAGAGAATGAAGAAGCAAGACCGTTAAGAGTGGACGATGAAGGATATTTATTAACAAAGGAATATAGTGTAAAAGGTGAAGAGGGGGCATTTAAGGAAAAAAATTATGGGAGAAACAGTAAGTTGTATGAAAAATATAAGCAATTGAGCTATATGAGTTGCTTTGCTCCATTAGGTGTTGATATGCCAGTAATGAGAAAAATGTTTTTCAACAGAGAAGTTATTTTACATATTTCTCAGGAAGAAGAGGACTTTGTAATATTTGACGTTTCAGAGCTAAATCAATATTCTTTTGCAATTATTAATAATACAAATGCTGCAATTGAAACGTATGTACAAATTAGCCCGGACTCTGTTCATTACTTTACAGATACAATCACATTTAAGGTTGATCCTCTTCAAATGGCAACAATTTCTCCAGTTCGTTTTCTTAAATATGCAAAAGTCGTTGTAAAGGGAAAAGGAACTGGAGAAGTTTCTGTTTACTTGCAAGGGCAAACGTTGGGCTAATATTTAGCTATAACTAAGACTTCATTATTATGAAATGGCAGAAGAGAGGATGATGAACGTAAGAGTCTCTTCAAAACATAGATGAACGAACCTATTAAATATTTTGAGGAAATGAGAAGATTATTTAGAATGGATATATCGTTTGTCCTGTCAAAATGTTATATGCAGCGCAAAACTGTGATTGTGTATATTCGTTAGTTTTTATATCTGTTTCTTCATCTGTAAGTATCGTATGGAACGAACGCAGAATACAATTTAGCGCAAAGTATAACTCTTCCTGAGAGAAATTCTTTCCTTTTGTTGCGGTTGCTAGAATTAACTCTTCTGATAACGAGCGAAAATCAATAGTAGCTTGTCCAATCCTCATCGTATCATCTCCATCTCCATTTTGATTTCTACCATGTATATGAAGTGATTGGACAAAACATGCAAAATAGATTATATTTTTAACAAATATATATATAATTTCAATTACCGTAATAAGATTACTTGCATTTTGACTGTTAAAATTGGTAAGATTGGATATAATAATCAGATGTATAACTATACATAAAGAGAGTTGGAGTATATGGGAGAAGAAAAGCAGGACAAGGTTGTTGTTATTATTGGACCAACTGCAGTTGGAAAAACGAAGCTTAGCATTGAATTGGCAAAAGCGTTAAATGGAGAGATTATAAGCGGTGATTCTATGCAAATCTATCGTAGTATGAATATAGGTACGGCGAAAGTTACGGAAGAAGAGATGGACGGAATTCCGCATTATATGATTGATATAAAAAATCCAGAAGATGCATTTTCTGTTGCTGAGTTTCAAGAGCTTGTACGCGGTCATATAGCAGATATTACAAGTCGTGGTAAACTACCTATCATTGTTGGCGGGACGGGTTTATATATACAATCTGTACTATATGATTACCAGTTTTCTGATGAACCAGGAGACCCTGTGTACCGTAAACAGTTAGAGGAAGTAGTAGAGGAACATGGTGTAGAGTATATACACGGAAAGCTGGAAGAAATTGATCCGAAAAGTGCAAAGCGCATTCATCCAAATAATGTGAGACGTGTCATTCGTGCATTAGAAATTTTTCATACAACAGGGCAGAAGATGAGTGACCAATTAGAGCAACAAGAAAATGAATTGTTATATGACGTGGCTTTAATTGGTTTAATAATGGATCGAGATTTATTATATAGCCGTATTAATTTACGTGTAGATATTATGATGAAGCAAGGTTTGTTAGAGGAAGTTAAGTGTTTGTATGAAGAAAGAATTCGGGATTGCCAATCTATTCAAGCGATTGGTTATAAAGAGTTGTATGAATATTTTGATGGGGAAATTTCGTTAGAAGAAGCGGTAATTGCTTTAAAAACGAATTCCCGCCGTTATGCCAAACGACAATTAACTTGGTTCCGAAATAAAATGGATGTTAAATGGTTTGATGTTACAAGCGGTGAAAAAAATCAAGAAATTTTACAGTATACAGAAGGAAAGCTACAACTTAAGGCGAATAATAAGTAGTAGAGAAAAAGAGGAGGATTCGACATGAAGCAATCAATCAATATTCAAGATCAATTTTTAAATCAACTCCGTAAAGAGAATACGTTTGTTACGCTGTACTTATTAAATGGCTTCCAACTTCGTGGTTTAATTAAAGGATTCGATAATTTTACAGTATTGTTGGAAACAGAAGGTAAGCAACAGCTTATTTATAAACATGCGATTTCTACATTTGTTCCACAAAAGAACGTTTCAATCGAATTAGAATAGTAAAAGAATTGTACATAGTAAAAAGAGCGAATGATTCGCTCTTTTTTTAATTTTAAAAAATACATGGAAATCTAGTTAGGAGATAGAGAATCTAGATGTTTTGTTATTTGTCTAAAGAATGAAAATGCGAAAATAAAAAAGATGATTCTTAAACGTTGTTGAAAGTAAAAAATGTATCTTACTTATTGAAAACTTATGTTGGAAAAGGTGTGAAAATGGGCATTTTGAGTCGATTTTACGTATTACACAGGTAGATGTAGGGAGAGTAGCTCCTCTTCGCTTTCTTGAAATTGCTTATCTTTATGCTGATGCTCATCTAAAAGTGCAAGATCGTTTTGTACGTAGTGTTCATTTGAAAGCTCAAGTTCGTTTTGTACGTAGTGTTCATTTGAAAGCTCAAGTTCGTTTTGTACGTAGTGTTCATTTGAAAGCTCAAGTTCGTTTTGTTCATGGTGTTCATCTAAAAGCTTAAGATTATTTTGTACACAGTGTTCATCTAGAAATTCGAATTCCTCTTGTGTATGGTGTTCGTCTTGATTCTCTTGATCATCTTTAAGTTGATCATTCATTCCGAGCGGCATTATTTGAAGTAAAGCTATTTGTAAATTCTTTGTTTGTTCAATAATATTTTCAGATACATGGTGGTTCATCTTAAACGATTTTATAATATACAGCGAAAAGTTGAGTAAATTTTGTAATCCAATATATACTACATTGGCCGAAAACGGTTGATTGTTCAAAATAGTGATTAAATCCCTAGCAATCTCAATACCGGTTCCTCGCTGTGTGAGTGATACGTTTAAACGTTTTAGGTCCCATTGGATTGCTTCTAATATGTTTATAAGTCCCTTTACGTTTGATTGTGACGGTGTTGAAAATACAGCTGGAATTAAATGAGTTAAGTCACTTAGTGTTTTTTGCAAACGTTTGATGGATGATGTAGAAGCATGAGTGTAATGAACAGCTGGAATTCGGTGGGAGTGTATTGGAAAATAAGGCATTGAAACATTTTTCTCATTATCATTAAAATAAGACATTGAAAGTCTCCTTCCTAATTGTCATGGTGAAGAATTCTATCTTAGTAGATGCAAGTAATGTATAAAAAGGAATAGGGAGACGGGGTATTGTTATAAAAAATAATAAAAACGCCTATTACGAGGCGTTTTCTTTTTGCTTTGCATAGTTATAATATCTTTTTAATGAAATTTTTGATTTAAAACCGATTCGTTTTATAATTTCTTGTTCCGGAACATGATTTTGGATGAGACGTAAAATAAAAGTATTGCGTAAATGCTGGCCAGAGATACCTTTACGTAGCCCTGCACGCGCTACTTCAAGTCGAATCATTTTTTGTACGGAAATCTCTGTTAATCCTTTTGGAGCGTCATTTTCATATACCCAACGGAATGTATTTCGGTTAAAATCAAAAGCCACAAATAATGAATCCATGCTATGGTATTTTGGACGTACTGGCTCGGGGATATTTTTATAGTATTGATATAACTTTTTTTTATCTTCTTTTGTTAATGTAATAACTCGCTCTATTCCAGATACAGCAGGAATAGATAATGTATTATTTTCAAAATGAACGTGATGCATATTCAACGAGATGAGCTCTTGTAATGATAAACCGTAGTCAAGAAGAAGCATTATAATACATACGTTTCGATCCATAAGTAATGGACGTACAGGTCGTTGTTTATCTGACAGTCCTTCCAAAGAAGTTAAAATATATTTTAAACGCTGTTCTTCTTGTTGCGAAATGAAATCTTCATCTCGCAGTGTACGATCTGGTTGTATAACAAGTTCCATATCTTTCAGGGGGCTAGGCAAGTTTAAGAAATGATACAGTCGATTTAATACAATAAAAACACGATGCATTGTTTTTTCGGAGTAATGACGTTTTATTTTTAATTCTGAAAAATAATCTTCATAGTCTTTTGTACAAAGTGTCCCCCATATATTATTAGAAGAAATTTTTTTGTACTTTTCTAACCAATGGACAAAATCCTCGATGTCGTAGACGTATCGTTTAATGGTTGAAGGTTTTCGTCCCTTATTTAATAAGTAAGCGCAGAAAGCCTGTAATGTATCATTAATTTCTTTTGTTGACATAGTCCCACCTCCCTAGTTTTCTTACATTATAACAAAAATTTTCAGAAAATGTTTATTTCTTGGGAAAGCGCAAATGTTGACAATATTCGTCAGTGAGATGATAAAAAATGAGGTGATTGTATGGAACAGTCGATGCGAAAGAAGAACAATAATCAGATTAACATTGTGCTAAATCACCGAAATAAAATTTCTGTTTCTTCTCCAGAACAAAAGCAAAATCTTTCAAATGAAACTGTTACAAAACATGAAATGTTGCAGCGGATTGAAGAAGAAATGAGCAAGCTTGTGGGAATGCAGGAAATCAAAAAAATTATAAAAGAAATTTATGCATGGATTTATGTAAATAAAAAACGGCAAGAAATGGGCTTGAAATCAGAGAAACAAGTCCTTCATATGTTATTTAAAGGAAATCCGGGGACGGGGAAAACGACTGTTGCTAGAATGATAGGGAAATTATTATTTGAAATGAATGTGTTATCGAAAGGACATTTAGTTGAAGCGGAACGGGCAGATTTAGTTGGTGAATATATTGGACATACGGCACAAAAAACGCGAGATCTTATTCGAAAAGCAATGGGAGGGATTTTGTTTATTGACGAGGCATATTCGCTTGCACGCGGGGGAGAAAAAGATTTTGGAAAAGAAGCAATTGATACGCTCGTTAAACATATGGAAGATAAACAGCATGCTTTTGTGCTCATTTTAGCAGGGTATTCAAGGGAGATGAACCATTTTCTATCACTTAACCCAGGTTTGCAATCTCGCTTTCCTTTCATTATTGAGTTTTCGGATTACACAGTCAATCAACTATTAGAAATAGGGAAACAGATGTATGAAGAAAGAGAGTATCAACTATCAAAAGAGGCAGAGTGGAACCTTCGCGAGCATTTAAATACAGTAAAATATTCATCACATATCACTTCTTTTAGCAATGGGCGTTACGTCCGTAATATTGTGGAAAAGTCGATTCGTACACAAGCGATGAGATTGCTTCAGGAAGAAGCCTATGATAAATATGATTTAATAACAATTTCTAGTAGCGATTTAACTCTTGAAGAAGAAGTGCATAGTTTATAATAAAACACGAAGCGTTACGCTTCGTGTTTTATTTCGTATTCTTTGTTTTTGCACGCTGCTCTAATTGGCTTTTTGGACTTTGATCAGCTGCATCTGAAGCGAGTCCTTGTGGATTAACGCTACTACCTTGTCCGCGATTGCGTTTGTTGTTTCCTTTTGCCATATTATTTCACTCCTGCTCTTCTTTTGCTTTTTGTTGATAAGCTTTATGATAACGTTCCATTTTTTTGCTTTTTTCGTATGATGAATTTAGATCATGCCCAGATTGATCTACAGAACTTCTTTGTGCACCTTTATTTACATGCTTTGTCATTTGTTTCACCTCTCTTTAAGGAATAGTATTTGCGAATATGTACAAAAAACATGCAATAAAATAATCCTTTGTGCGACACGTTTCCTTATAAGTGTGTAAACACGAAATAGGAGGGTTATCAATTTGATAACAACAACTGATTGACTGAAAGTAGGAATGAAAGCCGTCAGGTTGAGCTGAAACTACTTATCTGATACTCCTACATGCAAGGCGTGATAGTAGTCACAAATTGTATGAAGCTAGGTGAAGTCGGCTGAACAAAACCTAAGTGAGAAATCATATGGTAATGGATAGGTCGGGATGCTACAAAATATCTATGGTGAGAATGTCCCAAATAATGGACTGGCGAACTTGCGAATGTACGGGTCTAAATTATTAATACAATAGAAATGTGTATGTCGTCAATGATGACGTTATCTACCGAAAAGTAAGAGTAAAGGATACGAAATTCGGAACATCTAACGATGAGGATGTAAAGATAACAGGCTTAAAGCAAGCACCTAAGGATATATGTATAGCTAAGTTAAACGGAACGTGGTAAGCAAGAAACTGTCACCAACGCCTACTAGCGGACAGATGCATATAAGGTTCTAACGAACCGAAATTGCTTCATTCTTGTGAAGGTGGGGACACAGTACCGAAGAAGCATGTAACGAATGTGGAGGGATAGTCCCTAGTCTTGTTCTTTGAAAACTAAATTAACTAGATGTAACTCACAGGATCGAGTAAGATGATGGGACTTTTCGTAAGAAAGGGGAATTAATACATCGGTGAGTACAACATTACGACATGCAGAATATTACAACATGCAAAAAGTGTTTGATGATTTATATCAACGAAGCCAAAACAATGCTACTAAAGGTGTAAATTTATATAAGCACATCACATCAAAAGAAAATATTCTACTAGCATATAGAAATATAAAGGCTAACACTGGTTCTAAAACCGAAGGAACAGACGGTATTACAATCGACCACTATAAAATGGAAGATGTGGATTCTTTCATTGATAACATAAGAAAAGCTCTTGTGGATTATAAACCAAATACGGTCCGTAGGGTCGAAATACCAAAACCGAATGGAAAGAAACGCCCATTAGGAATCCCTACAATGAGAGATAGATTGATTCAACAAATGTTCAAACAAGTTTTAGAACCAATATGCGAAGCAAAATTCTACAAACATTCATATGGATTCAGACCCAACAGGTCAACACACCATGCAATGGCTAGGTGTCAATTCTTGATAAACAGAGGGAGATTTAGTCACGTAGTAGATATTGATATACAAGGTTTCTTTGACAATGTAAATCATTCCAAATTATTAAAACAACTATACAACATAGGTATAACTGATAAAAGAGTACTGACAATTATCTCAAAAATGTTAAAAGCCCCAATCAAAGGAAAAGGCATTCCTACAAAAGGAACTCCGCAAGGAGGAATTCTAAGTCCATTACTTAGTAATGTTGTACTAAACGATTTGGATTGGTGGATATCCAGTCAGTGGGAGAATATTAAAACAAGGAAACCATATACAATAGCAACTAAAAACCCATTGTTGATAAAAGCAAAATTGAAGAAAATGTATATAGTTAGGTATGCAGATGATTTTAAAATATTTACTAATAACCATCAATCTGCAATCAAAATATTCCATGCAGTGGAAGGATATCTCAAAAATCAACTAAACCTTAATATATCTAATGAAAAATCAACTATAACTAACCTAAAAAGAAAATCTTCGGATTTTCTAGGATTCTCCATCAAATCTGTAAAAAAGCGCAAAAGATATGTAGCGAACACACATGTAAGCGAGAAAAAGAAAAAGGATATCCTTGAAAAAGCAAAAACAAGGATTAAAACAATCCAAAAGAATCCAACAGTAAAAGCGGTACTGGATTATAACGCCTATGTACTTGGCATAAAAAACTATTACAGAATCGCAACACATGTAAATGTAGACTTTGCTGAAATAGCCTTTCGTCTCTCGAAAACCTTGTTCAATCGTCTAAAATCAATAGGGAAATATAAAATACCTACCAATGCTAACGCATTATACAAAAAAATTCACAGGAATAATTATAGAACCTTTGAAGTAGCAGGTAATCACATATTTCCACTAGCGGATATACAAACACGATTCCCTCAAAGTTTCAGTCAAGACATATGTAACTATACTGAAAAGGGAAGAAAGAAACTCATCAAAAACCTAAAAGGAAACATTACTAATGAAGTTAAAAAAATGTTGCTATCCTCCACCAAAGGGAAAAGCATGGAGTATGCAGATAACAGGATATCAAGATATTCCATGCAAAATGGGAAATGTGCTATTACAGGAATCTTTTTGCTAGCTGATGAAGCACACTGTCATCACAAAGTACCGAAAGGTATGGGAGGAACTGACGAGTTCAATAACCTAATTATTGTACATGAATTTGTCCACAGACTGATTCACGCTACAAATGAAGAGACGATTAGAACGTACATGAGAATTCTTCAATTGAACGATAAGCAATTGAAGAAAATAAACAAACTTCGTAAAGCTTGTAATCTAGTTACTTTAGTATAGAAGAATAAGATGGGACGCTGTATGCGATGAAAGTCGCACGTACAGTGTTAAGCGGGGGAAAAGATGGAGATAACTTCAAAGTTTTACCTATCGCAACTATGAGTGGTGTTTTTCATTTCTAATAATGATAAGGAGGAGTAATGGAAATGTTTTTTTTATTAGGATAGGGGAAAATAGAAAAACCCTTTACAAAAAAGTAAAGGGTTAATTTGTTATCTCTCGCTGAAATGTTCAATCTTTTCTACACTACGATGTGGTAGGTGCCATTTGTAATAGAGTGAAACCATACGGAGACATACGATAAGGAGGAATAATACATATAATGCCCAGTCGCTCACAATAATTTTAGCCCCAATTAAAAATCCAGCTAAAATTGTCCAAAGTGCATAAATCTCTGCTCGTAGTACAAGTGGTTTACGACGTGCTAATAAATCACGGATAATACCGCCGCCGATTCCTGTTAAGACTGCTGCGACGATCGTTGCACTAATTGGTAGGTTTAGTTTTTGTGCATATAATGCACCTTGAATTGCAAATGCAGATAAACCGATTGCATCGGTGATATTTTCCCAACGTTTCCAATGTCTGATAAGTTTGTTCGGGAATAAAAATATAATAGTCATTGACAACATTGCAATTTCAAATAACATATCTTGTTGCCAAAGCGAAACAATTGGATAGCCGATTAATAAATTACGCAGTGCGCCTCCCCCAAACGCGGTTGCCATCCCTAAAATATAAACCCCGAAAATATCGTATTCTTCTTCCATCGCGATGATTGCTCCGCTTAAAGCGAATGCGATTGTACCAATGATGCTAAATAAATCCCATGCCATGAAATTCTCCCTCACTAACTAGATGAAATGTTCTTACTCTGCTATTATATTAGAAGGTTTAATTTTCGAAAAGGATGAGTGAAGATATTTGTTAGAAGAAAAAGAAAAAGTGATACTAGTCGGCTGTCAATTACCCCAAGATGATGACGAACGTTTTGAACATTCAATGGAAGAGCTAGCATCATTAGCAAAAACAGCACAAGCAGAAGTGTTAGTTATGGCGATGCAAAAACGTACTAAGTTCCATCCAGCAACGTATGTTGGAAAAGGGAAGTTAGAAGAACTTTCTGTGCTTGCGGAAGAACTAGAGCCAGATGTTATCATTTTTAATAATGAATTAACACCAAGTCAAATTCGAAATTTATCAGCGGAGTTAGATGCGAGGGTTATTGATCGTACACAGCTTATATTAGATATTTTTGCTCAGCGTGCGAAGTCCAGAGAAGGTAAATTGCAAGTGGAACTTGCGCAGCTTCAATATGCGTTGCCGCGTCTTGTAGGACAAGGGAAAGCGTTATCTCGTCTTGGTGGTGGTATTGGAACAAGAGGTCCGGGAGAAACGAAATTAGAAACGGATCGTCGTCATATTCGCTCTCGTATTGATGAAATCAAAAGGCAACTTTCTAGTGTGGTTGAACACCGTAAGAGATATCGGGAGCGGCGTAAAGAAAATCAAGTCTTTCAAGTTTCTTTAGTTGGGTATACAAACGCTGGGAAATCTACGTTATTTAACAGATTAACGGCTGCTGATACGTTTGAGGAAGATTTATTATTTGCAACACTTGATCCAACAACGCGTAAAATGCAATTGTCATGTGGTTATACAGTGTTATTAACAGATACAGTTGGATTCATTCAAGATTTACCGACGTCTTTAATTGCCGCGTTTCGTTCGACATTAGAGGAAGTAAATGAAGCAGATGTTATTTTGCATGTTATTGATTCAGCTGATCCCAATTATTTAGGGCATGAAGAGACAGTTAAAAAATTATTGCAAGAACTTGAAGTTGATCACATTCCGATTATTACTGTGTACAATAAAAAAGATAAGTTACATCCAAACTTCATTCCGTTCCCGGAGAATGATTTTATTATGACAAGTGCTTTTCATGAGGCGGATTTAGAAAAACTAAAAAAAGTTGTAGAAATAGAAATGATGAAGCGAATGGATTCGTATGAATTAATGATTCCGGTGTGTGAAGGTAGATTGTTGACGCTTTTAAAAACAGAAACAGTATTAACAGCAATGACCTTTCAAGAAGAGAAGCAAGCATATGAATGTACAGGGTATGTTTTTGCTCATTCTCCGCTTAATGGACAAATTTATAAATATTCAACGAGAAAAGGAGAAGAGAAAGAAGATGTTTAATCGATTGAAAAATGGTGAAAAGATTGCTCCGATTGTAAAAGAAGTAGAAATGCAAATTGCGGATATACATAAACAGATTGAAGAAGTAATTGAAAGTAATCAATTTCGTGTGTTAGAAAGTTTTCGTAATCATAAAATTAGTGACGCGCATTTTATTCCAACAACAGGATATGGATACGATGATATTGGCCGTGATACGTTAGAGAAGGTGTATGCTGATGTATTTGGGGCGGAAGCAGGCCTTGTACGTCCGCAAATTATTTCTGGGACTCATGCAATCTCTACAGCGTTGTTTGGTATATTACGACCTGGTGATGAATTGTTATATATAACTGGGAAGCCGTATGATACGTTAGAAGAAATCGTTGGTGTTCGTGGAAAAGGTGTTGGCTCATTTAAAGAGTATAATATCGGCTATCAGGCAGTTGCTTTAACAGAAGAGGAGCGTGTTGATTTTGCTGCAGTGCAAGCGGCAATCCATGAAAATACAAAAATGATTGGAATCCAACGTTCAAAGGGTTATGCAACTCGTCCATCATTTACAATAGCTGAAATTAAAGAAATGATTGCATTCGTAAAAGAAATTAAACCTGATGTTGTTGTGTTTGTAGACAACTGCTATGGAGAATTTATAGAAGGGCTAGAACCATGTCATGTCGGTGCAGATTTAATGGCTGGTTCACTTATTAAAAATCCAGGTGGCGGCATTGTGAAAACGGGAGGCTATATTGTTGGGAAAGAGCAATATGTAGAAGCGTGCGCATATCGTTTAACGTCTCCAGGTATCGGAGCGGAAGCTGGTGCATCTTTATATAGTTTGCAAGAGATGTATCAAGGTTTTTTCTTAGCGCCTCATGTTGCTGGTCAAGCGTTAAAAGGTGCTATTTTTACAGCGGCTTTTTTAGAGAGGCTTGGTATGAATACATCACCAACTTGGGATGCGCCGCGAACAGATTTAATACAATCAGTTCAATTTGATGATAAAGAACGTATGATTGCATTTTGCCAAGCAATTCAATATGCATCACCAATCAATTCGCATTTTACACCGTATCCGAATTACATGCCGGGCTATGAAGATGATGTAATTATGGCTGCAGGTACATTTATTCAAGGGGCGAGTATTGAATTATCAGCAGATGGTCCAATTCGTCCGCCTTATGTTGCTTATGTACAAGGTGGGTTGACATATTCACACGTGAAGATTGCGATTTGTTCTGCTATTGATACGCTAATTGAAAAAAATCTATTAGTAATTTCATAAATGAAAGCTGCCGATTTTGGCAGCTTTTTTGTATATAAGTAAAGAATTGAGACATTTTAATAAAAGTAAAAAAATTTATAAAAATTCACGTTAGAAAAGTTAACATCCGTTGACATGAGACATAACATGATATAAAATGAGAATCAAGTTAAGGCGAAGGAGGAACTGAAGTGACACAACATGATCGACGTTCTGCTCCGCTGTTTCCGATAAGTATAGTTATGGATTTAACACAGTTATCTGCGCGTCAAATTCGGTACTATGAAGAACATAAATTGATTTCCCCAACCCGTACAAAAGGAAATCGTAGATTATTTTCATTTAACGACGTAGATAAATTGTTAGAGATTAAAGACTTGTTAGATCAAGGTTTAAACATGGCTGGTATTAAACAAGTACTACTAATGAAGGAAAATCAATCAGAAGTGATACAAGCAAGAGAAGAAGTGAAGGAAATTTCGAAATCTGAGCTTCGTAAAATTCTTCGAGATGAACTGCAACATACAGGCAGATTTAATCGAACATCTTTACGACAAGGTGATATTTCAAGGTTTTTTCATTGATGATTGATAATTTTGAGAATGTTTAGAGGGACTAAGGAGGAATTTTAAATGGCAAAGTACACAAAAGAAGATATTTTCAGCTTGGCGAAAGAAGAGAATGTAAAGTATATCCGTCTACAATTTACGGATCTTTTAGGAAGTATTAAAAACGTAGAAATTCCAGTTAGTCAGTTAACAAAAGCTCTAGATAACAAAATGATGTTTGACGGATCTTCTATTGAAGGATTCGTTCGCATTGAAGAATCCGACATGTACTTATATCCAGACCTAGATACATGGGTAATTTTCCCGTGGACAGCTGAAAAAGGGAAAGTAGCACGACTAATTTGTGACATTTATAATCCAGACGGAACACCGTTTGATGGTGATCCACGTAACAATTTAAAACGCATCTTGAAAGAAATGGAAGAACTAGGATTTACTGATTTTAATCTTGGACCAGAACCGGAGTTCTTCTTATTTAAAGTTGATGAAAAAGGAAATCCAACATTAGAATTAAATGATAATGGCGGATACTTTGACCTTGCACCGATGGATTTAGGAGAAAACTGTCGTCGTGACATCGTTCTTGAATTGGAAGAAATGGGCTTTGAAATCGAGGCATCTCACCATGAAGTTGCACCAGGGCAACATGAAATTGACTTCAAATATGCAAATGCAGTTAAAGCGTGTGACGATATTCAAACATTTAAACTTGTTGTAAAAACAATTGCACGCAAACACGGTTTACACGCAACATTTATGCCAAAACCGCTATTTGGTGTAAATGGTTCTGGTATGCACTGTAACTTATCACTATTCAAAAATGGTGAGAATGTATTCTACGATCAAAATGGTGATTTACAATTAAGTGATGATGCTCGCCACTTTATCGCAGGTATTTTAAAACATGCATCAAGTTTTACAGCGGTAACTAATCCAACTGTAAACTCTTATAAACGTTTAGTGCCTGGATATGAAGCGCCTTGTTACGTAGCATGGTCTGCACAAAACCGTAGCCCATTAATACGTATCCCTGCATCTCGCGGTGTAAGTACACGTGTAGAAGTACGTAGCGTTGATCCAGCTGCAAACCCATATTTAGCAATGGCGGTATTATTAGCAGCAGGTCTTGATGGAATTAAAAATAAACTTGCGGTACCACCTGCAGTAGATCGCAATATTTATGTAATGACTCCAGAAGAACGTGAAAAAGCAGGTATTATTGATTTACCAGCTACATTAGCACAAGCGCTAAATGAACTAAAATCAAACGAAATTATTTGCGGTGCATTAGGAGAACACTTACTGGAGCACTTTATCGAAGCGAAAGAAATCGAGTGGGATATGTTCCGCACGCAAGTTCACCAATGGGAACGCGATCAATATATGACTCTTTACTAAGAGTTGGAAGCCTTGATACTAATGGTATCGGGGCTTTTTCATTCTTTTTAAATACTACATATTGTGTAGTATCTGTTTCCACCATATAACTTAATTGAATATCTAGTTTACGATTGTCTTCAAAATTCATAAATGTTTCGACTTTTATATGTATTTCCGATATTTAGTACATAAATACATTAGTTCAAATCGAGAACTTCTGCATTATTTTTATAATTTCGTGAAGTTTCTGAGTATCTAGCGGGCTAGTAATACAGAGAGTATAAAAAGGCCCAATTGAATATATAAATCAAATTAAAAACCTGACATAAACCCCTTTTCTTTTTAGATGGCCCTAAGCGTTTGGCCATGCGCAGAAGCGGTCAGGACCTTTTTCTTCCACGTGCGAAGTTCAAACAAAGAGAAAACGAAAGTAGCAGGTTATTTTTTGTTTAGCATGTCGGTGATTTGTGTGTTGGAAAGTCAAGTTTGATTTATATATTTAATAAAATCCTTATTTGTAGAAAGGGAGAAGAAGATGGCTAACACGAGTTATCAATACCATGTATATAACGAGCATATGAGTTTTATAGTTTCTGTCCCTGTAAAAGAAGATAAATATGCGGAGCGGTTTGCCAAACGTGTAGCAGTGGATTTTTATGAATACACAGAGGAACAAGTCAAAAATGTAAATGTAGAATTCATCGTGAGCTATCGGATGAAATCAGTGATTAATTTAAAAAATTTAAACAAAGCGTAATAAAATCGTTATTTGAGAAATGGAGAACGGTCGCTTATTTAGTTGTCACCCTATTGGTATAAACTTGATGAGTCTTATGTGAATTGGTTGAGATAACTAACAAAAAGCTCTGATGAAGTAGAACATCAGAGTTTTTTGTTGTTTGACAAGATGACAGTTTCTTAATCAAACATTGGTTATGACATTACAAAAAAGTAGAAAATAACATTATTGCATTATAATAATGCAATAATGTTATTGGAAGTGTTTTGTTAATAAAAGTAAAATGACTTAGATACTAATCAGAAAATGGTTTCTATAGATAGAAAAATATGGTATATATTTCGAAAAACATACTAGATCTTTAGGTTGTAAATAATTGTAAGTTTATTTATAAATCATAATTCTATATATATCAATACAATGTTCATCTTCGTATGAAACATTTAGTTTTCTACCGTCGAGTAGTTCATTGCTGTGTTGTATATTATATAAGTGTCTATTTAAACAGTATATATAATATTTTTGATTTTGATGTGTAGATCCACCATAATATTCTATTTTCCGAATATCATTGTATGTGAAAATATATTGTTCATTTGTTTCTATATTTTCTAAGTTCAATTCTAATAGAAAACCAGAAACAGTTTCTTTTAAGTGATAAGAAACTAGCTTATGGGGTACAGTTTCTTCTTGCCCAGGTATATTTGGGAGTAAACTTAATTGTAATGTCTTGCATGTACTTAACGATGATTCGAAAAAGCTATCAATTCTATTCATAGTAATCACTCCTATAGTTAAAATTTAGCATTAATATCATTTTATATCAATAGTCGGATATATAAATATAGGTTTATATATCCGACTATTGATATAAAATGATATTTTTTGAATAGAAATGCACAATTGGTGAATAATTACATTAAAACAAACAAAGCTCTCTCGTGTGAAGGACTTTTGTTTTTATCGACGCATTTTATTCAATGATTTATCCATTTGTCATACATTTGTTAAGGTTACTGTACTTGTTGTTTTTTCAACACCACGATAGTTATATTTTGGTTTTTGCAAGAAGTCGAATGCAAAATCCTTCACTACTTTTTCTTGTGAATTCTTCTCAACTACTTGAGATTTGAAAATGTTTATAAGCATATACTCATGATTAGATGGGTCTTTAATATAATTTTGAAGAATGCGTCAGAAGCACTCTAAAGAAAGAAGCCCCGGGATATACGGGACTTCTTAGGGTAATTTGTCAAGTAATGGCATACTTGACTAAATAAATTTAACATAAATTTCGGGGGGATAATATTGGTAAATGTGTCCAAATATAAGTGGATATAGGGAATCTAAGTTTTATGCAATTTGAATTTTATAGAAATGCAGGTGGGGAACTTTTATATGAATACAAATTGAAAAAATGACATAAAAACCAATTTTTTAGGGGAGGAGACGAGAGCAATTGGCCATGCATAGAGGCGATCAGTTCCTTTTCCTGCCGCGTGCAAAGTTTAAAACAAAGATAGACAGCAAGTAGCGGCCATGTTTTGTTCTGCATAGCAGCGCCTTATATGTTAAAAAGTCAACTTGTATTTATATAGATTCATTACCCGTAAGATTATGAATACGTATTTAATATAAAAATAACACGTCTGTTGATTATCTAAATTCTACCAAAAAATGAATACAAAAAGAGAGATTCCTCTTGTACAATGTAAGTTACCACACCAACATTGACGAAACGAGGAATCTCTCATGAACAAGAATACCACGTCCCACACATTGATTCAAAACTTTCTTTCAGAAGCAGAGCTCCAGGCGATTTTAACGGAGTTCAACCACACCGAGACAGCCCGAAAATGCACGGTTTCTACTGTTATTTCTTATTTGATTAGTGCTGCGACAAATGAATGGAAAAGCTTG
>NZ_KB910980.1 GCF_000383235.1 Bacillus sp. 123MFChir2 | reverse complement strand
CATACGAACGGGCGGCACTGCGTTGCGGCCATTATCGAGACAATATTTACTTTTCAGTTCCTCTAAAACAAAAGAAAAATCTACCATTTCATTAAATTGACGGAGCATATTATCTTTTGGTATGACGATATCGTAAATCGCCATGAATGGGCTAAGGTTAAGAGATTGTTGTTTTGAAATCATCCGAGACACCACCTAGAATTATTACAACTATTATACATGAAAAAAACGAAAGCTTCCTCGATTTCATCGAGGAAGCTTTCGTTTTTTCTATGAAGACTTTTTCAGTGGCCTCAGTAGCGACCATGTTTTGTTCTGCATAGCAGCGACTTAGATGTTACAAAGTCAACTTGTATTTATATATATCCAAATTAAAAAAACCACATAGAAGAAGCTCCTCCTGCTTCTACATAGGGAACTGTATTTTATAAGACGTTTTTTACACATTGAATGACCCGTCGTTGATCCTCATCTGCCATGTTCGAACTAGAAGGAAGACATATACCCCTTTTAAATAACTGCTCCGACACATGATTATTTATACTATGAGGATAATATTTCCTTCCTTCAAAAAGCGGCTGCAAATGAAGCGGCTTCCAAACCGGACGAGCTTCAATATTTTCTTTAGCTAAAGCCTCTAGCAATAATTCAATTGATACGCCTGCTATTTTTTCATCGATCGTTAACGTTGTAAGCCAGCGATTCGACGAAGTATTTTCTAACTCGGGCATAAAGTACAATCCAGGCAGGCTGGATAATTCTTCATAATAACGCTCGAATATAAATCTTCTAGCCCTTACTCTCTCATCTAATACCTCTAATTGAGCTCTTCCAACACCAGCCAATATATTGCTCATTCGATAATTGTAACCTATCTCACTATGCTGGTAATGGAGTGCTGTATCTCTTGCTTGGGTCGCTAAAAACCGAGCTTGATGTAATGCATCAATGTCATTAGAAACAAGCATCCCTCCACCAGAAGTGGTAATAATCTTATTACCATTAAATGAATATACGCCAAAATCCCCCAATGTACCACTTACTTTTCCTTTATATGTAGATCCAAGCGATTCTGCTGCATCTTCAATTACAGGAACATTATATTTTTTAGATAATGAAAGAATTTCATTCATCTTGGCACTCTGTCCATATAAATGAACAACGATAATAGCTTTTGGCAATGTCCCGTCTTCATCCGCATCACGTAACGCACGCTCCAATGCTTGAGGTGACATATTCCAAGTTTTTGGTTCTGAATCAATAAATATTGGTTCAGCCCCTAAATATACAATTGGATTGGCACTTGCTACAAAAGTAAGACTTGAACAAAATACCCTATCTCCTTTTTGGACATCCAATAACCGCAGAGCTAAATGAATAGCAGCAGTGCCCGAACTAACCGCGGCAGCACCCTTAACTCCAACAACTGATGCAAGTTCCCTTTCAAAAGCATCTACATTTGGACCAAGAGGAGCAATCCAATTTGTATCAAATGCATCTTGAATATATTTTTGCTCATTGCCACTCATGTGCGGAGAAGAGAGATAGATTCGTTTTTTATTTTTAACTATTTCCATATAAGCACAACCTTTTATACATAATTAGATTTTATGCACCTAAAAACATATGCTTTAATTCAGGTATACTTGACAATTTTCTTAAGTCATTAATTATGTAATGTGCTGTATATTCTTGTTCGACTTCAAGATTATAGTAGATACCATTCTTCCTATTAATATGAACTGTTGTCCACCCTAACTTTTTAGCCGTTATAAAATCTTTAGTTGAATTATCTCCTATATAAACACACTGATGATGAGGAATTTGAAGTTCCATACTCATTTGTTGGTAAGGAATTTGACTTGGCTTCCAATGCTCTTTACCAAATCTATCAGTAAGAACTATGGAATGAAACTTTTCTTTTAACTTTAATGCATTGACTTTTTTTTCTTGGGGAATTAAATAACCATCTGAAATAAGTCCAATTTTTATAGTATGAATTAAATTATGTAATACCCATTCAGCTTCTTCTAATAATTGAATATCCGGTTCGTGAGACCTAAACTGTTCTAACATATCACTAATCAGTTTTTCATCATAATTAATATTTAATTGCTGAAGTGCCTTATTAAAAATAAATTTTTTTTCCCCAGAATCAAATAATTGAATAGCAACATTATAAAACCCAGTTTTTTTATATCTGTTTTTCAACCAATGATCCACCGCTTTAAAACCGCTTATGATATAATCTTTTTCCCTATATAAAGTATCATCCATATCAAAAACAATTGCCTTAATTAACATGTTGTATATTCTCCATAAAGACTGCATCGTCATATCTAAGCATCGTAAAGTTTTCTTTCCAATTGAAATCTTTTTCTTTAAAAACTTCCCCTTGACACATTTTAATTGTCCAGAGAGGAAAATTTGCTCCTGCTTCTATTGATAATGGGATTCCTCCACCAAAGCGAGGATTTATTTCAATAAATGTAATTTCTCCATTTTCCTTTTTAAAACATTGCAAAGTAATACAACCAATGGGATTAGGCAAAAATCCAACAACCTTCTCTGCTGCTTTTATGATTTCCATATCTTTCTTAGTAACCCCTTTACTTACCTCCCCTGCTCGCGTTTCTATGCGTAATCTAGGAACGATAGTTTTTATATTGCTATCGAAATCTACCATTACATCTATTGTATATTCTTCTCCCGAAACATACTCTTGGACCATCGCATTAGGTATGTAATCCTTAAAAAAATTCAACTCCTGCTCATTTCTAATTTTTGTAACACCTTTACTAGAACTGCCGTTACGCGGCTTAATCAATAATGGAAATTGATACTTTTTTTCATTAATTTCTTCATCACTATATACTTTAGGAGTAAGTATATTATGAAAAGCAAAAAAATTATAAGTGTTTATTTTATTATTAGATATCTCATTTAATTCTTTACTAGAAACTAATACTTTCACACCAATTTCTTCAAAAAGCTGATTATTTTTAGCTAAAAGAAGCAATTCTGTATCAATTAAAGGAATGATTAAACAAATCTTTTCTTTTTGACATATTGTTAAAAGCTCCTCTATATATCTTTCTTCAGTTACTCTTGGAACAATATAATGGTTGTCACTAAAATAAACAGTCGGAGCAGTCATTTTTAAGTCAGCAGTAATAATATTTCCAGAAATTTGTTCTTGTATCAATGACTCTTTAAACTTTTTTATTAAAGCTACTCTCCTACCAGAACTAGTAAACAAGATATTCATATTATCTTTCACCATGTTTTATACTCCCCTTAAAAATTGGCATAGTTACGTGATTATCATTTTGTATACCTTCTGTTTTTAAAACTTTAATAACGGTTAAATATAAAATTTTTAAATCTAATAGAAAGTTTTGATGTTCAACATACCATATGTCTAATTTAAATTTTTCATCCCATGATATACTATTTCTCCCATTTACTTGAGCCCAACCAGTAATTCCAGGTCTTACATGATGTCGTTTAGCTTGTTCGTTAGAATATAAAGGTAAGTATTCCATTAATAAGGGGCGCGGTCCTACTAAACTTAGATCTCCCTTCACAACATTTAAAAGTTGCGGTAACTCATCTATACTACATTTTCTGAGAAATTTTCCAAACGAGGTCAATCTAACTTCATCAGGTAAGAACTCACCATTACTATCTTTTGCATTAGTCATTGTACGAAATTTGTAAAGATAAAAAGGTTTACCATGTAATCCCGGACGCTGTTGTTTAAACAGTATAGGAGATCCTAATTTCAATTTAACTAGAATGGCGACCACAAGAATAACTGAAGAAAAACAGAATAATAACGGCAAAGATATGACCAAATCAAAGAGTCTCTTCATTAGTAATCATGCTCCTTACCAAGATTTTTTGTGAATACATTCTTATATATAAATACAAATTGAAAAAATGACATAAAAACCGCTTTTTTTAAGGGAGGAGACCAGAGCAACTGGCCATGCATAGAGGCGGTCAGTTCCTTTTCCTGCCACTTGCAAAGTTTAAAACAAAGGTAAAAAGCAAGTAGCAGCCATGTTTTGTTCTACATAGCAGCGACTTATATGTTAAAAAATCAACTTGTATTTATCTAAATAAATCGTATGAAAATATTTCATTTTATATTTCACAACAAATTGAAAAAAACTTTTCCTAACTTCAACTTCCCTCTCTCCCACCACTCATATTTAGTGCATCAACTTTCCCATAACCGTTTGGATTACTTGACTGCCACCTCCATGAATCTTCACACATCTCTTCAATACCTCTTTTGGCAACCCATCCTAACTCTAGGTTGGCCTTTGTTACATCTGCATAAGAAACAGCCACATCACCAGGACGGCGATCTACAATTCTATAGGGAATTCTCTTACCTAAGATTTTTTCAAAAGCAGTAATTATTTCTAATACGCTATACCCACGACCAGTCCCCAAATTATATATTTCTACCCCATTAAATCCCAATATTTTTTCAAGAGCTCTCAAATGTCCAATTGCAAGATCTACAACATGTATATAATCTCTTACACCTGTTCCATCTTGTGTTGGATAGTCATTACCAAAAACCTTTAATTCTTTTAACTTTCCTACAGCCACTTGTGTAATATATGGGATAAGATTGTTTGGAATGCCACTTGGATCTTCTCCAATTTCTCCACTTTTATGCGCTCCAATAGGGTTAAAATAGCGTAAAAGAGCAACGCTCCAATCATGGTCAGATACATACAGATCACGTAATATTTCTTCTATCATCTGTTTTGTACGTCCATAAGGGTTCGTTGCTCCAAGTAAACAAGCTTCAGATATCGGTACATATTCCGGCATTCCATATACTGTAGCTGAAGAACTAAAGACTAGCTTTTTTACACCATATTTTTTCATCACTTCACACAACCTAAGGGTTCCTGTCACATTATTTTCGTAATACCAAAGCGGTAAAGAAACTGACTCACCAACTGACTTCAATCCCGCAAAATGAATAACAGCATCAATCAAATTTTCTGAAAAAATCTGATCTAATTCATCCTTATCTTGTAAACCTACCTGATAAAATCTAAAATCTTTTCCTGTGATTTTACGAACGCGATTTAAAGCTTCTGGTTTACTGTTTGAAAAATTGTCTACCACAATGATTTCATAACCAGCATTTAGTAGTTCTACACATGTGTGAGTGCCGATATAACCCGCTCCGCCTGTGATTAGAATTTTCATATATTCTTCCCTCCCAAAGCGATTATCATTTTTTGAATTTTCTCTGTTCTATAGGTTTACATGTAATACTAAAAACAGCTCAATTCGTTTGTTGAGCTTCACAACCCTCTAAAAATTTTGTAATGGACTAGTTTAAGTTAACCCTTCTAACCAATCGCTTTTTGATTCTCACGTATAATAATGCTTCTTTTTTCAATATTTCGTATTATATGCTGATATATGAAATTTATTACATATGATGACGCAAGGCACATTACTATCAACCAACCCAATATTATAATTGGATATCGAGGTGCAAATGTAAGCTTTGGAAAAATTGACATATAAAAAAACATATGAGTTAACCATATGTTTGTTGAGTGGTTACCAAAAAAGGTAAATATCCGTTGTATGAAATTGCTTTTATCCATAAGATTAAAAAAACATATAAACGCAATAGCTGTAAAAGGTGCTATAATCATAGATTCGTATAAAGAATGGATAACCACCAACATAACTATACCAATAAAACATAACGTATTCTTATAAGATAAGTTATGACACAAACTATATAGTTTCAAATACATCTTTTCTTTTGCAAAAATAGAACCCACAATGAATGGCAGTAAAGAGGTACCAAGCAATACCATAGCATTTACAAACGAATTTAGGACTATATAATCCCCAAAATCGAAGACATGTTTAATACGCTGAATATAACTCGTTAAATATAGCGCCAAAAAAATGATTAGCAAACTCAATGAATTATAATTTCTAACTAACTTTGTAAGAAAAGGTGCCAAAAAGACAAGAATAATATATGTTTGCAAGAACCACCATGCACCATTATATGAGGATGATAGTACAAAGAAATTGAGAAAAAACGTAACTAGATTACCTGGGATGAACTCGCCCTTACCTGCAAGAAATCCAACAACAATAAATATTACGAGTACTATCCAATAGTTAATTAGCAATTTTAAGATACGTATAAAGTTCTGCATTACATTTAATTTCTGTTCTTTATCAAAAGTTACAAATAAACCATAGCCACTTACAAAACAATATATAGATACGCACGCATCAGCAAATAATGCTAAATAATAAACAAAGGGAATTCCGTTGATTGTTAGAAAGACCTCATACAATCCATTAATCTCTTTCCTGCCAAATAGATGAAGTAACAACATCATTAAAATAGCTACTCCTTTTAGCATTTTCGTCTCACTTTTTGAAATTCCCATGAATTCGTATGTCTCCTTTCACCTCTTGGCCTCTCTTACTATATAAATACAAGTTGACTTTTTAACATCTAAGTCTCCGCTATGCAGAACAAAACATGGCAGAGACTTGCTGTCTATCTTTGTTTTAAACTTTGCAAGTGGCAGGAAAAGGAGCTGACCGCCACTATGCATGGCCAGTTGCTCTCGTCTCCTCCTCTAAAAAATTGGTTTTATGTCATTTTTTCAATTTGTATTTATATATGTATTCCGTACCATTAGCTTGACGTAATCAGATGTAATTCTTTTTATTATTACTATCCAATAATTGCTCCTAGAATTTTAAGAATCTACATGTAAATAAAAAAACTACTATATTTATTAAAAGAACATAGTAGTTTTTCTCTATTGCTATATTAATATCAAACAGGAAATAAACATATTATGTGTTTATAGATCCGAATGTTTTGAATACTGCTAATACCCCAATTTCCTTCCATATAATATTATTATCAGTAACCGTACTACCGGAAACCAGCGAAAAGGTAGGCATGGTTGTGTATGATGTACCTGTATTTAATGCTTCATAAACATGATTACCAAAATTAATCCTACTACCTTTCGTATAATTTTTAGATGCCATCCACGATTGGTTATTTGCATATCCTGCTATTATACAAACCCATCCAATGTATCCTCCTGCAGTCGGATTTGAATTTTTCACTTCTTGTCCTAATCTAAAATAACCTACTGTTGGAATGTTTGTCATACTGTAGTACGGGTCTGTTACACCGTTAACAATATTTTCTTGCAAAAATTCCTTCCCTGTAATTATCATTGTTGCATTATTTAACACGTTATTTTGAATTACAAGTTGAAGAATACTACTTATTGTTCTATTATCAATTCCAACTTGTGTTAAATTCGAAGCAGTTACATTGTTATTTTGAATTACTGCTTGTTTACCTGCAAATGCTGCATCTAAAATAATAATGGCCCTTTGAAGGGTATCATTTGTAATTTTTATAACATTTCCACTTAACAATATATCATCAGATACGCTTTGAATATTTAAGACTGTTCCATTTTGTTTTTCAATATAGCAATTTATCATCTTGAATGCTTTGAAATTGTTTACTGTAAGTAACGTATTATTTATATCCGTGCTAATGATCTTACAACCTCTTAATTCCAATGAATTTGTTGTACTTGATTGTACACCTAAAAGCAGAATATCTTTAAAGAAACAATTTGTATATGTTCCTGCAAATAAAGTTGGATTTTTTACATTTTTAAATATTGTATTTTCAAAAATCCAACCTGGTTTAAATGTTCCTGCTGTTGAATAATTGAAATATAACACATCTTGTCCTTCAAACATGCAGTTCGATATCGTTTGCGGCTCATTTTTTACCTCTAGAGTCCACTGATACAATGATGACAAGGAGTTTAGTTTATCTGCATCATTTAAAAAACGACAAGAATCAACTTTAACTACATAAGCAAAAGACGTATCAATAATCATTTTACTATTACAAAAAACATTATCAAATATATTAATAGACTTGTTTGCATATGCACCTTGAGCATTTATTTGTGCGCCATACACATAATTGTTAGAGAAAATAACATCTCCTGATAAAGAGACCTTTGTTAGTCGGATATTATTCCCTATTACAATTACTCTATCTGCGCCACCATTAATAGTTATCCCAACATAAGCATTTGAAATAGTATTCATAATAGAATTGTTTACTATATAAATAAATTTCCCATTTACAACGATAATGTTATATTTTTGATTGTCATGAAAATTGTTTCTTTCGATATGGATATATTGGTTCAAATCATATCCATCTTCAACATCAATTCCACTTTGTGGATCAGTGCCTGCAATGTGATGAATGTCATTATCCCGTATATACACATTCTTTGCACCACTTATACTAATCCCTTGTCTACGACAATTGTGTAAATTACATTTCTCAATATACGTATATTGAGAAAAAGAAGGGACCCGAACATTTATTAAACAATTTGCAGGAACAGGAACAGTACTTTGATGAAGAACGACTTTAGCATAGCTTGCTCCATTAGGAACTTCGACTTCATCAAAAAATTGCACATTAGTTTTAGCAGATATAAATTCGTTACTTGAATTATAAAAAATAACATCATAATAATCACATGTTATATCGGGACCTAAACCGCCAAATCCATTTCCATAAAGACCGAAGTAACCATACTTTACAATAGCAGCTTGTTTCATATCAATTTGTAATGTGGATCGTATCTTTGTCGTACTACTTACTAACGAACCGTCTGTTGTACTAATTGAACCTTGTTCAAACGAACTAGCTAATGATGTTGGAAAAGGTGCAATCTGACCAAAAGTACTATTAAGTGTAATGGCGTCTCCTGTACAATCCAAGATATTTAGATTATCTAACAATACAAATCTTGTATTATTCCCTCCATCTGCACTCGGAGTAAAACTCCCCAATTCAATGCCATATCCTCCCTCATGTGTTCCTCCACTAGAGTAATCATGTGTATCTTTATCTCCCTGGATAACGCCATTTGTAACCCTAGAATACACTTGATTGTTACGGAAACTCACAATCGCATATCCCGTCAAGTTGTTTGTTTCCATCTTTAAAGTTGCACCATTCAAATTGATCGTTAGGTAGCTTGGTGGTTCAATCGGGGTATTTTTCTCAATCAAGTACGTTCCTTTTGGTAATACAACTTCTGTATATCCTTGTTGAGACGCCCAAACGAAAGCATTATTAATACCTTGAGAAGTGTTTACAGCATCAGTTCCGTCATTTTTAACATTCCATCTATTTAATTCAAGTACATACGTGCTTGAATTAGTTGTATCTTTTGGATATTTTGGAACCCATTTTGATTTAGTACTATCATAAGTCAAAACATCATTATTAGAAGGCAACTTTGTTGTTAAATCTAAGTCACTAAGATTCCCAAGATTAACCACATCAATTTACACCTCTTTCTTAGTTTTCTATATATTATGTTTAATGAGGTGAATTGATTGGATATCAATATAGTTAAAACTACCTTTTTGTAAGAAAACAACACTACACAATTTACCATTTAGAAAATAGCTTAAAGGCCCCTATACAAACAAAATATAGCTCTTTTTTCTTTACTAAAGGGGCATTCCCTCTTTTCCTACTATCCGTTTTTTGTGCACACAGGTAGTAAATGACACAGCCATGTTAATGGCCTCATCGAGATAAACTCCACCTATCGACATTATATCTGTGACTATTAAAAGATTTTTTCACAAATAATTGTTATTAGAAGCTTTGTGAACTGATAACTTAGATGTCATTTTTTTTATCAATAATTTTACCGTATTTTGTAAATATTTAAATTCCTCAGATTTTCTAAATAGCATAAAAAAAATAATATTTGGAATTACAAGACACAAAATTCCGCGTATTACCATGTTTATGAGTATATGAGTATTGAAGATACCACCAAGAATATCCGTTATTAATATAGAAGCAAAAACTAGTAATACAAACAAACTATATCTAACAAAATATAGTTTTACCGACTTTTTGAAAACAAATTTATATACCACATAAGGATCGTACCAGAAATAAGTGCACAGCCTGCTAATGACGGTGCCAAAAAATACACCTGCAATTCCTATTTGTTTTGCAAGAATTATTGAAGCTACAATATTTATAACTGCCGCTATAATAGGTCTATATTTTCCTTTTTTAAATAAACCAGTTGTTTCTCTAAAAGTTGTAGAAGTATTTTGCATTCCAGCAGTAAAAAAATTTAGTATTATTGAAAATATTATCCACTTATTAAACACATAATGCTCACCTAACCATAAAGTTATAAATGGATTTATTAAATTCCAAAGACAAACAGTACAGAATCCATATATCCAAAAATTCAAAAAATTCAACGTGCGGAAGATAAAATATTTTTTTTCTTCATTTTCTTTTACATTTAAATTTCCAACACTGGCAGTAATCGAATAAAATAAATATCCCAACAAAGTATTTAATGTGTTTAGAATCAATAAATAATTAGAGAATATTCCGACCCAAGTAATCCCAATAAATTTAGAGATAACAATATTGTCAGTCCCATTAATTACCACACCACTAATTTTGTATAAAAATAAAGCATACAAGTTTTCAAAGAAAAGCTTTCTGTCCTCTTTCGATAATTTTGCATTATTTTTCCCTTGTAGATACGGATATAATTTATTTGCTTTATTTGCAATATATATATTTTCAATTACGCTTAATGCCAATTGAATTATTAATAATACAATGTAATTTCCTATAATTATTAATAAAATAATTTGTAAAGAGTGGGATATAATTATGAATACACTGTGTATTTTAGAAATAATATAATTACGCTGATCAGCGATAAGAATCGATCGTTTATACACAAAATAGTATGATGAAACTGAACTTAATAAAAACAGCACATAAATTATGTTAATATTATTTATCTTAGTCTCGCCATTCATTAAATGAGGAAGGAATGGTAATAACGATAATCCGATCAATAAAACGATTAATCCTATTAATCTATATGCATTTTGATACAGATTCATTAATGCTTGTATTTTATAACTATCATTCTCAGCTAAAGGTCTATACAAACTATAAATTATAGCAGTATCAAAACCTAAGTTAGCTAGTGACAACATCATTAATATACTTGTAAATAGTCCATCTACGCCGAGATAACCTATACCTAGTGTATAAATAAAAACGGTTCTAACAATGAATCCCATACCAATACTAATGATTTGCCCTGACAAACCGAATAACATATTCTTTAAAGAATTTTGTATTCTCATAATAATACCTTCTAATTCTAATTGTTTTGTGCAAGTATTCTACTTAATTTAGTACTAATCTTTCGTTTCAAAATAGGAAAGAACTTTGTTACTCTATATTTTAGTAATGCTTTTCTTCGCTGTGTTTTGAAATCATAATCTAAAAACCAATCTAGCAAATCCTTATATAATACGTTACTGTAATTTTCCTTCATCCGAATTTGAATTATATTCCAATAAATAATAATGAATGTATTGGTAAAAAACTTCACCTCATTATTCAAAGCAGTTTTAACGTACTTAGAAAGATCATTCGGAATATTAAAGCCATAGTCCCGAGGATCTTGTCCTTCAGCAATAATTCCCATAATAGTTCTTAAACATTTTTCGCATTTACAGCAATTTTCTTCATTTTTAAAACATACTCTGATATTAATCGATTTCTTAATAGCTGAATAATGATCAACAACCACCTTAACCTTATCTTGCCTTGTGAGTTCGTATCCATCATGAAAAACCTTACCTGATGCATACTTTATTTCATTGTCCACCGTTGGATCAGACGCACAAGTAACTTGATATAGAGGTGAATTAGAGCTTGCAATGTATATGCATTTTATCTTAAGCTTGAAAGCTATAGGAATTGCTGCAGATATTATCGCTAAGCCATGGTGTAATCCATGCCACCACGTATCTTCCAACTTCTCTCTGAAATCACGATCAATATTCCCTGCAATTATAAACGTACCAAAATTAGATTGTATTAGGATATTTTCTAATCCTTGACCTTTTGCGAAATTTATAGCATTTTCTTTATCAGCTTTCCATACATCACTGTTCTCTATATCGTCTTCATGCCATCCATATTCAGTAATTAATAACGGTTTTTTATCCTTTATTCTTATAAAGGTAGTAAGTGCATCAAGACCTCCACTAAACAGGGATGCTGCTTCAAGTTCAGGAGTATAAGTATTTTCAACAACTTTATCTACAACAATAGAACCTTTAAATTCGACATTAGGGAACATATTTTGATATGCATTCTTTATATTGTTTAGACATACATAAAAAGTTTTATCTAATTCGTTTATCAATATTGTTGAATCAGTAATCCACATGAGAGGAATTACATTTGAAACAAACGGGATAGCTAAAATGCTATTTGGAATATCAGATAAATCATAGTTGTATTCAAGAAACATATGATTAGTTGCCTTAAAATATTTTTGTAAGTCCCCCTTAATACTAAAAAAGTAGTCAACCCTGTTATTTTTTGCAACAATTTTATCAAGAGTTATACTATTCATTTTAGCCACCTATTACATCTCCTCTTTTATCCCGCATTAACGTGCAGTAATACCCCCATTGATTAAAGTTTCACTTTATTACAAAAGATTTGTTAATGAGCAAATTGGTTTAACCATTGATCCACCACATCAAAATCCACCTTAACATCTGTTATAATTTCTGAGTTAATCATTTTTTCAAGATTATCAAAATCGGCCCTATCGATTAAATTAAGGTTGTATGTCTCGCCCATGCCCTTGGCTCTTTCATCTATGGAAATAATTATTGCACGTTTTTTGTGTCTCATTGCAAATATCCCACCGTGTAATCTTGTTCCAATATAATCAACATCTGTATTAAGTATACTTTCATATTCTTCTATAGTAGGGGGAACAACTTTTATTCTTTGTATATCACTCAATTGTTTCAAGTATTCTAAATCTTTCACGTCTTGTATCCAAAAATAAATATTATTATAATTTTTATTCAGTGTATCTATCAACAATTGATCTTTTTCAAGATCTTTTGAATGATGAGTAAGTGTAAAAATAACTGAATCTGATTTTTCAGCTGGAATCTCTTTACAAAATTCAGGTGTAAGTGACCATAATGTTGCACAGCCTGTATTTAAAACCTTAAATCCCATTTCTTCTAAAAATTTTTTTGTTCTTTCGTCTCTAACACTATGTATATATTCATGTGACAGTACTTTTTTATATAACATTTTTGTATATGCGTTTATCTTATTACCTTTTCCCGCACCAACACCAACTAGAATACTACCTTTCAAAGGACCACAATTAAACATATTAATATTCCATTGTGGAAAATGAGTGAGCATGTCCATTGTTAGTAAATTTGAACCACCTACAAATTTATATTTAGCATCACTATAAATCTTTACTCTATGTGATCCTCTTGCGACTTGATACCAATGAAACGGTGAAACGTGAGTCGGTAATGTTAAAACATATGTGTTTTTAGTTATATCATTCAGCTCATATTTTATACACTTCATTATTATGTCATCTCCCTTGTTAAGGGAACCTACCGACGTATCTAACACTAAAACATTATCCATAAAAATAATACCTCCAAGTATATTTTATGAAACAATAAGGATTTATTAGTTTTATGGATTAACTTATATAAATCCAAATTTTAAAACTGACATAACCCCCTTTTCTTTTAGGTGGGCGAGGACGTCTGGCCATGCGTAGAAACGGTCAGGGCCTTTTTCTTCCACATGCGATGTTCAAACAAAGAGAGGAAGAAAGTAGCATGTCACTTTTTGCTTGGCATGGCGGCGACTTGTGTGTTAATTAGTCAAATTGTATTTATATATTATCACTCAATTAACCTATATATCTTTTCCACTTCTACTTCATTACCATAATTCCGTTGACTAACATTGTTGACAATTTTATTTCGAAATTCGGCATCATCAACTAATTTTTTTATACCTTCGATAATTCCATCAACACCCATTGGACAAATACATCCATCTACTCCATCCTCTAGCTGGCTTTTTGCAGTTGGAAAATTAGTTATAAGCACAGGCTTTCCAAGAATTTGTGCTTCACGGACTGTCACAGCCTTTCCTTCATATCTAGATGGTTGTACATATATATCACACGCTTTTAGGTACGGATAAGGATTAGTCTTCTTCCCCAGTAGAAAAAATCTATCTTGAAGTTCTAATTTATCTATCAATATTTTAAGTTCAGCCTCTAAAGGACCATACCCAACAATGTACCATTTCATATCGTATCCCTGATTCAATAGTTTTCGAAATGCATATATAGCATCATCAATCCCTTTAGCATGCGAAAGTCTACCTACAGTTACCAGCTTTATCTGATTAGAAGTTACTGGCATTTCATGTGTAACATCTTGATTCGATTGTTCACGTACAAACTCAGGAGATATTATATTTTCGATAACCTCTACTCTTTTATTAACGTATGGAAAAATATTAAGAAATGACTCCCTACAACTTTCAGAAACCGCCACAATACTATCCATTCCCTTCCACATTTGATCCTCCATACGTTTATTAAGCGGTATGTTTGAGTAGTCTGTATGAATCCAGCCAATCTTTCTTTTTGCACGGACCTTATCACCTACGAAATAATGCGGCCATAAAAAGCTAATTGCAACGTCATATTCTTCCTCCAATTTTGGAAGATATGACAGGGACATTTTCCATCCGTATTGAATAATCAAGTATCCAGGTTCTTCACTCTTTATATACTTACCATGTAAAATACCCATCACTCTCGCTATCAATCTTGTTATACCAATAGATGTATTACCCTCTTGCAGTATTTGTTTAATTGATTTTCTAAAGGTAGTGTATTGAGGTATTTCTGGTAATAAATTTGGTTCTTTTGGTAATAAAGAGAAAAATTCTCCCTCGTGTTTAAATAACATCAAATCTACGTCATATCTACTGTAATCAATCTTATTTAGTAATCCAATCAGACTTCGTTCTACGCCACCGATTGCCATATCAAAAGAAGTGATTAATATTTTTTTCTTTTTCATTATCAAATACCTCACAAAATCAATTGTCAACTTCTATTATCCCTTACGATAGCTCCTTACTTTCCCTGACAACTATAATCGATTGCGTTACGCAAAGTGGTGATGAAACAAAATTATCCTCTATATTCTTTACACTCTATTCCATATAACGATAACCAATCGGGAATGTTACTATTAATATCAAAACCTAATTTTGATATATTATTAATTATCTTTCGTCTTTCAGGTTTTTCTTTTGATAAAGCTTTATAAATTTCTTCAAACCATATCTCAAGCTTTTCGTTTAAACTAATAAATGAGATTATCCCTAAATCCATATCAGTATTTCTAGGTATCGTATCTGCAACAACACAAGGTGTACCTGAGCATTGCGCTTCTAACGTTACAATACCGAAACCCTCGAATAAAGAAGGAAATAAGAAAACATCGAATGCTTTCAACAATCTTGGTATATCTGTCCTCACTCCTAAAAATCTTATATTGTTATAAATACCTAGTTCTTTTGCTTTTAATTCAATAGAGCTTTTTAACGGACCATCCCCCACTAAAACAGCGATAAAATTTGTATCTCCCTTTAAAATTTCTTTTAGAACTTGTAGGATAAAAATATGATTCTTTGATTCTGAAAAACGGCCAATATGACCTATTATTTTCGCCTCATCTGGTATATTAAGCTCTTTTCTCGTACTGGCAACATCTCTTATGTCCACATCAGTAAATTGGCTAATTTCTATTCCATTTTTGATCAACTCTACCCTATTATCGTTAATTATTCCGTCACCAAATAAAAAACGTGCAGCTTCAATACTGCACGCACAATAATCTGTTCCAGCATATTTAATAATAGATTGCAAAACCTTTAGGGTAATTTTCGCTTTAATCCCAGATCCTTGAGGCCAATTATTACTATGAGAATGACAAACCCTTTTCTTTATACCTACCATTTTCGCAGCCACCGCAGCAAAGCCACCTTGATAATCGGTATGTGCATGTACAGCTACATATTGATTATCAGACATTATCTTTGTAAGTTCTTTAATATACGCAAAAGGCCCTACTTGCCCTAAGCTTGGAATTCTATAGACTTTACCGCCTAATACTGCTATTTCTTCATCATAGTCACACTTCTCAGTTCTGTGAGACACAAAATCAAATTGAATTTGCGATTTGTCTATATTTCTATATATATTCATCAACAGCGTTTCAGCACCACCTCGATTCATGGCACTGACAATGTGCAAAACTCTTGTGGTCTTTTTAGCCTTAACCATTGAAACCTACCCCAATCTTATAATCGATTCCATATATTGAACCTTTATTATCCCAAAAAATTACTCTTATAAATAATTCTCAAAGTAATTACATGCTCATAAACAAAATAAACAAAATAACACACTACAATCGCATAATAGATAAACTTCTGATCCTTTTTAGTAAATAGCTTTACAACCCAAGAAATTAATATTAATTGGTACAATCCAAAATAAATGGCAAACCTTGCAAAAATCCAATTTTGGGTAGAAATAAGCATAAAAACCGTACCTAATAAAGATAAATTCACAATATAATCACTCTTCGGAAAGAGCTCTCTAAGTCTTTTTCTGCCAAGATAAGCAAGAATGAGCGGTGCAGCATCAACAGCAACCCTAAGTATATTGGCACCACCTTCATGAAAATCCTTATAGTGACCATACTGAGTATCCCCGATCGCAGCAAAGAAAACTTCAGAAAATTGATTAAATCCTATTACGATCAGTACCGCTAAAAAAAGAAGGATAAACGTTGTTGATGACCAAGCCTTTCTTCGAATTAAAAAATATATTGGTATCAGAACAAGTGCACTCTGATGAAATGTTGATGCAAGCAGAACAATGAGTATGTATTTTTTCCAGTTACCATCAAGGATATATTTGGTGGCAGCAAAAATTATAGCTGCAGCTAAATATTGTCTAATTCCATTCATTGATGTTAAGTACATCCCAGATGTGATATAGACATATAAGCTTAAATCGATTAACCTTGAATACTTATATAAAATGAATACGATTAGTACATTTGTTATTAATGCAGTACTAAAAACCATGACCTGAGGATCATCTGTATACCTTTGTAAAACCATTTGAAAAATATTGAATCCCATGTCCTTGTTCTTTTGAATATACTCCCAATTGAAATCAGTAACAGTGTACGCATGCATATAAAAGTATGTATCCCCGATATTACTTCGAAGCCCTGCTACCAACACAAGCGATAGAGAGGTCATTAAAACCAGTAATTGATTCGGCTTTATTAATGCATGCCCCGTGGTTACAGGCACAGCAAAATATCTAGCAAAAAAAGATAATATAAACACTATAGCGAGGTTCATCCAAAGTATGGTCATTTGTTATTTCCTTTCAACATGGTACTAAATCCCTATGTTACTTCTAACATTCTTGTTTTTGCTGTGATGTAACAATAAAGTATAATCCCAAATGGAATGGCTAAAAATGTAAGGATTTTACATGGTGTCTCATTAATAAACCTTCTATTTTTAGATATAAGACTACTAGATATATAGTGAATAGCTTGTCTGTATTTAAATGATCGGCTTACAAACGGCAACTTCATAAGCTCCTTACGATAAAAAGCAAAACCTTTTGGATTTCTCCGGTACTGTTTTAGCATGTTCATAGATGAACCATCAGGCAAATATTCAACACAACAAAGGACTTCATTCATCAGTAACATTTCGTATTGTCTATCAAGCATATAGTACTTATACGCTAATCCTACATATTTTTCATTCTTAAAAATTGGGTATGGATACTGCTTCGTCAGTTCCGTGCGATATACAAGCTTTTTATCACCCGTTATATCATGCTTGTTATAGAGATTAAAAAGTGTGGTGCGTTTAAGATTTCCAGGTAACTTCGAACCAATGATTCGTCCATCTGTGTATGAATCCAATCCAATTATGCCGCTGATTTCATCACTTCCATATTTCATCCAAAAAGAAAGAATTTTTTCCACAGCATCATCCGGCATGTAGTCATCAGAATCAATACATACATTTAATTCCGTATCAATCAATTCATAAGCTGTATTGTGAGCACCGTGCATACCTTGATTTTGCTGCCAATAATAGTTTATTTCTATACAATTTTCAGCTCTCCAGCTGCTTACCAATTCTTTTGTATGATCACTGGAACCATCGTCTATAATTAACCATATAAAATCCTTGTTTGTTTGACGCTTTAAACTTTCATAACATTTATGAAGACAATATGCCCTGTTATAAGTAGGCGTAAAAATAGTTAACTTCTTCAACTGATTCACCTCGACACTGCTAAATAAAAATCTTGCGTTAATTCCGCAGTTTTTTTTATATCATACCCTTTGTTAGATAACGCTTGATCTGGCATATTTCTCGATAAGTCCCTAGATGCTACGCTTTTTATTTTTTCTATACATATTCTCTTATCAGTCAGAGGGAAATACTCAACTAAATTCATACCCAAATCAACTTCCTTTGTAACAGCATCAGATATAATACAAGGTAAACCTGCTCCTTGTGCCTCTATAAGAGTAACCGGCAGACCTTCATAAATAGATGGAAATACAAACACATCAAATGCTTGAAGCAACTGATTAATATCATTTCGTATCCCAAGAAACTTTACACTATCTCTTAAATCTAGCTCCTCTACTTTTTTTTCCATCTGTAAGCGAAGTGGACCATCTCCTGCTAATAAAAGAATGCAATTGGGTTCTAGTAAAAGTAATTGAGCAAACATATCTACAAGAAAAGAATGATTTTTGGGATAAGCAAATCTCCCAACGTGTCCAATTACGAGAGTATCTTGATGAAGTTGCAGTTCCTCTCTTACCTGTTTTCTAATTTTGGGAGAAAACGAAAATTCCTCACATTCTATTCCATTCTTTAAAATTTTAGCTATATTTGCTCGATCCGCAAACAACCACTGAGCCGCTGTATTCGAACATGCTAACAAATGTGTTGCACATGGCAAAATAAAATTCCCTGCATACCATTTATACATTTTTGCCGCAATGCCGCCCTCACTGCTCGTACTATGACTATGAGCAATTCGAATTGGTATACCCGCTTTTTGAGCCGATCGCAGGACAAATCCGCTCATTTTATCCATGTGGGAGTGCACAACTTTATATTCTTGATGAGACGAAAAAAAAGTATCTAGACCTTTGATGTATTCTGTATGTCCAACATCGGTAACATATGGAACCCTATGAACTTTTCCACCTAACGCTGCTATTTCCTCATCGAATACACCTTCTTTACAAGTTAAAAAATCAAATTGGACTTTAGAGCGATCTAAATTTCGGTATAAATTCATAATTAAAGTTTCCGCTCCACCTCGATTCATATTTACAACTACGTGCAATATCCTTAATGGAAAGCCCACTTTAATTCCTCCGTTTCCCCCATGAACATAGCATAAATATCTTCTTTCTCTTCTAACACTTCATGAATAGCGTATTTATTTTCAACTATCTTACGCCCAGTACTCCCAAATTGAAGCCCCAGTTCAGGCTTTTGCGTAAAAAGTTTTACTTTATTAGACATCTCTTCTATATTGTCATGGCTTACGAGCCAACCATTTTCATCATTAAGAACAAGCTCCCTGTGCCCTCTATTATCAGTAGCTACAACTGGAAGAGCGCAAGCCATCGCCTCCATAATATTCACTGGTAAACCTTCGCGAAGACTAGATGCAACAGCAAGATCACACATTGGTAATAACGAAGCAATATCATTTCGATAACCAAGAAAATGAACCATCTCAGTAACTCCTAAACGAGAAGCTAATTTTTTACACTCCTCCATTAATGGACCGTTTCCTGCAAGTAAAAGCTTTGCATGCGGAACTTCATTTTTTAATATAGATAATGACTGAATCAGGAATTGCTGATTTTTATTTTTGTTAAATTCTGCAGCATAAAACATTAAAAAATTGTCTGGCTTAAAACCAAATTGCACCTTTAAATTTCGTTTACGAGCCTCGGTTATCGGTCTAAATTGTTCCGTATCCACACCTATTCCATGAACATGTTCAATACTCCCTGCTTTAAATCGATGTTTCACGGCAAGATTATAATCTTCCTTATTGATCGTTATGAGACAATCCGTATAATGAGCTAAGCTTTTTTCAATTGGATAATATGTAAACCAATTTATAAGCGGACCATCTTTACAAAAATGAAATCCATGAGCTGTATACATTACCTTTGTTCCTTCTCTTCTTGCTGTTCTTGCTGCTAGGCGAGCAAGTACTCCGCCCATTGGAGTATGACAATGAATAATACTGTACTTATTTGTATTTATGATTGCTGTAAGCTCTTTGTATGCATGAAAGTTTTGTAGTTTTAAAGGAGATCTTTTGATAGGAATGTCGTACTTTTTATCTACATATGGAAGCTGTATATTGCCACTTGCAGCAACATGTACCTCCCAGCCTTGCTCTGTGAACCATTTCATATAAGGTAAATGAAATGCTTTGAAATGATAGTCTACTGTTGCACAAAACAAAACTCTCTTAGACACTTAGACCACACCCATTCAACTATATTTTCAATGAAAATACTGCTTTTCTTAACTAGATATCGGAATTAAAGCTTTTGAAACATTACGTTTATTAGCCAAATGTAATAGTTTATTTCGCAACTCTTCTTTATTTAAATCTGAGTATGTAGAAATAATTTTTTCAATTTCTTCTATATAAATATTCGTTTCTTTCCCTATATAAATTCTCGGATAAATTTGTTTTTCATTCATTTCGTCATTTTTTAGCAACTCTTCAAAAAGCTTCTCCCCTGGTCTCATTCCAGTGAATTCTATTCCTATTTCTTCAATAGAGTTTCCAGATAGTTTAATTAAATTTTTTGCAAGATCAACAATTTTTACTGGCTCTCCCATATCTAACACAAAAATTTCTCCCCCCTTAGCAACAGCTCCAGCTTGTATAACAAGCCTTGATGCTTCCGGAATGGTCATAAAATAACGAACCATATCGGGATGAGTAACTGTAACCGGTCCACCTTTTTGAATTTGCTTCTTAAATAGCGGAATTACACTACCTCGACTTCCTAATACATTACCAAAACGAACTGCAACGAACTTTGTATGACTCATTTTATCTTTATGCTGAATAATCATTTCAGACAACCTTTTCGTTGCTCCCATAACACTTGTTGGGTTCACTGCTTTATCCGAAGAAATCATGACAAACGTTTCTACATCGTGCCAGCTTGCAGCTTCTGCAACATTCATCGTCCCAATCAAATTGTTTTTTACAGCTTCTTCTGGATTATATTCCATTAACGGTACATGTTTATGTGCAGCAGCATGATAGACAACATGAGGACGATATTGATTCATTACCGATATCATCTTCTTATAGTCTTGTATATCTGCAATTTCTGAAATAAACGTAATCTTCGTATCACCATATAACTCTTTCAATTCCATTTCAATTGAGTAAACACTATTTTCACCATGACCTAATAAGATCAATTGCTTCGGATTAAATTTTGAAATTTGTCTACAAACCTCTGAACCAATTGAACCACCCGCACCAGTTACTAGAATGACTTTATCGGTTACACATCCTGAAATGCTATTTATATCCAATTCAACAGGATCTCGACCTAACAAATCTTCTACTTGCACATCACGGAACTCATTAACTGAGACTTTTCCTGTCACTAAATCTTCTAACATAGGAAGAATTTGCGTTTTCGCTTTTGTTTTTGAACATTCTTTAAAAATAGCATTCAAACCTTTTTTACTTAGAGAAGGGATTGCTATTATAATGCTTTCAATATTCAAATCGTGAACAGCACGCTCAATTTGATTCACACCACCAATTACTGGAATACCTAAAATATCAAGATTATGCTTTTTCTTATTATCATCAATAAACGCAACAGGTAATAATTCTGTATCATTATTCTTTAGCAATTGTCTCGTTATCATTGTTCCAGCAGAGCCCGCACCAATTATTAAAGTTCTCTTTTTGGTATCACCTTTTTTAAAATATACATCCCGTAACATCCGCCAACCAAAACGAGATCCTCCGATTAATAAAATGTGAATCATCCAAGTGACAACAAGCAAACGAAAATAAATACCTTTCAAAAATATTTCTTGTACTATAGCCGTAATAACAACAGAAAATGTGATTGCTTTAAAAATAATTAATAATTCTCCTATACTTGCATATTCCCATGCCTTTTTGTACAACTTGTAAATAAAAGCAAATAAATGATGGCTGAGTAGTAAAGTTATGGAGCTAATTACTGATGAGAACGTAATAACATGGAAACTAGCATTCACTAAAAAATAACTAAAGAAAATTGTACTTAATACTATGAGTGAATCTACTAAAAGTAATAGCGATAATCTTTGACGATATGTCATAAACTCCCCCCTTTTAGTTGTTAATTTTTTAAAAATTAAAATTTTTAACTATAAGGTTTTTTCAAAAAACTCATAGTTAAAAACTTTAATAAAAATTGGGCATCTAACCCGCCCTCACATCACACTCTTGATGACTAGCATCTAAGGTTTATCGCAACCCACAGCATGACCGAGTTCCTCCATTGATACCGGTAAGGAGACATCACCACATTATATATATCCAAATTAAAAAACCAACATAAAAACTTCTTTCTTTTTAGGGGAGGACGAAAGCATCTGGCCATGCATAGAAGCGGTCAGTTCCTTTTCCTGCCACGTGCAAAGTTTAAAACAAAGGTAGAAAGCAAGTAGCGGCTATGTTTTGTTCTGCATAGCAGAGACTTATATGTTAAAAAATCAACTTGTATTTATATATAATGAATAATTGGCTATAGTTTAGAATACGAAGTCTGCGTCTAAAAGTGGAAGGATGTTCTTAATAATCTTTCATAGAAGAAACAAAAAATGATTTCAATATATGCTTGTAATGTATGGAGAAATTCTTGTTAAAGTGGCTGTAACGATTGATTCGTACATAAGGTATGTGTACACTTAGCAAATATAGGAGTTTATTGTATTGCGAAAATTTTTACACTTTATTATTTAATATAGCACCTACTAACCGTCCTCTTGTAAAACTTAAGATTCGTTTTGCTTCCACTGCATCTTCATTTACAGTATGATTACAGCTTATTACTAATACTACTCCATCACACTGATCAGCTAAAATACTCGTATCAGTTACATCTAAAACCGACGGAGAGTCAAATAATATAAAATCATATTGTTCCATTGCTTTTTGAATTAGATTCTCCATCGGTACTGAGCTAAGTAATTCTGCAGGGTTAAAAGGGGCTGGACCACTTGTTAATACAGAGAGATTCCCAACCTCCGTTTGCATGACAGCCCCCTCCAATGTTGCTTTTCCGATTAAAATATCCGTCATTCCAATCATATTTTCTAAGTTGAAGATTTTATGAATGGCTGGGCTTCGTAAATTTGCGTCAACGACTAATACCTTTTCCCCTTGCTGAGCTATTGAGACAGCTAAATTAACTACAGTAGTTGACTTCCCCTCTCTAGAACCTGGAGAGGTAATAACAATCGTCTGCGTTTTACGATTCACGGATGCAAATTGAATATTTGTACGAATTGCACGATATTGTTCAGAAATCTTGGAGTTTGGAGCCAAATAAGTAACTAGGCCTTCTTTCTTAATTTTGTCTGTTTTTCTTCTATTTGTGTAATCCAATTGCCGTTCCCCCTTAATGCCACTGATCTGCCTTTGCTATATTTGTCTACTATATTTCGTTTATTCATTTTAGAAATGCCCCCTAACGTTGGAATTCCTAATAATTCCTCCATAGATCGCTCCGATTTAATAGTATCATCCAAAGAATCTAGTAAAAACACAAAGCCAATGCTTAATATGATGCCAATAAAAAAGAAAAGCCTTATTGTATTTGAATGATTTATGTTTATAGGTACAGGATACTTCGAAGCTTTCGCTTCTGATAAAACGCTAACATTATTAAAATTTAACAAAGTGGAGACTTCTTGCTTATAAACTGTCGCTGTAGTATTCGCAATTTTAGCTGCAAATTCGGGGTCAGCATCCACTACATTAATTTTCACTACTTGAGAACCTTGTACACTTTCCGTACTGATTTGTCCGCTTAATGCACTTGCTGATCTGTCAGTATGCAATTCTGCAGCTACTTTTTCTAACACAGCTGGCTCATTAATCATTACTTTAAGTGTGTTCATCATTTCAGCATTATTAGCTTGAATAATGATTCTTGCAGAATATGCGTATAATGGAGTTTTTAAAAGAATACTATAGACCGCACCAGCCACTGTAGTAATTATTGTGAGTACGATAATGATCCATAGTCTTCTTTTTATAACACTAAATAACTTTTTTAGATTAATTTCTTTTTCCATTTGGTTCCCTCCGCACTTTATATATTCAGAGATTTTTTAAAATTTATCTATGTACATCTTTTCGTGCAAAAGCATACCGTTATGAAAAAAATACAATTTATTATATTTAAGGTAAATTTTAGTTCCTTATATAGAACAAGTCAATATAAATAATTCGGCAATTCTTTATTTTTCCCCTTTCAATTTTGCTACTTTGAAATCGACAAACTTCGCTTTTTAATAAATCAAATTTCCTCTTAAAACTTCTAATTACCCTTTATATTGACCTTCTAAAAATATATGTTTCGCACAACCATTTATTATTCATTGCATATAAATGTTATTTTTACACACGTGTTGATTAACCAAAATTATACAGTATCCATTTGACTTATTTGCCGATGGAATGCCAGTATTTCTTTCAAACAAATTCTCCACTCAAACGGCAGAGTATCACAAAGAAACAGGCGTGTGAAACCTGCGAATGACAACGGTTTGATATGTTTTTTCTTACTACCTTTTACGTGAAGAAATTTTAGTAAAACGTAGGCAATCATAGCTGTGAACAACTGATTGAACACCGCATTTGATGTTGTGCCAAATAGCACGGGAAC
>NZ_KB910979.1 GCF_000383235.1 Bacillus sp. 123MFChir2 | reverse complement strand
AAGTGATAAACCAGTCGAAGTCATTTTAATGCATGATTCAAACGTCACTGTACAAATCTTACCAAAAGTTATTGACTATCTTTATTCACAAGGATATATACTCCTTCCTTATCATCCTTCTTCTCATTCAGAAGTGAACTTTTGGAAAGACGCGAGATTATAACAGCTTTAGTCTCTACTAAAGCTGTTCAACTTTTATATGTATATGGATACAAATTGAAAAACTAACATAAAAAACCTTTTCTTTTTCGGTGGGCGAGAGCAACTGGCGATGCATAGAGGCGGTCAGAGCCTTTTCCTGCCACGTGCAAAGTTTAAAACAAAGATAGACAGCAAGTAGCGGCCATGTTTTGTTCTGCATAGCAACGACTTAGATGTTAAAAAGTCAGTTTGTATTTATATACAATCGCGAAAAAACACTTAAAACATGCAAAAATAAAAACCACTTCAACCAAATGAAAAGTACTTAAAATTAGTTGAAGTAGTTTTTATCATGTATTTCTTTGTTAAAAAGAAAAAGAACAAAAGAAGTCTCAACGAAGAGGATCCTTTTGTTCTTTCTCAATGACAAGTGATTTTGCAGAACTATTATCCGTTGGCTCAAAGATAGTTAGGAGGCTATCTTCTTACATTTTTAATGTAACATAAAAAGTTACTTCTCACACATGCAATTTTACATACTCATAACATTCTTGATATTTTCTTATTTACATAGATTCGATATGATTTATAAAACTGGCCCTTTATATATATCCAAATTTAAAAAGACGACATAAAACCATCTTTTTTTAGGTGGGCGAGAGCATCTGGCCATGCATAGAAGGGGTCAAGGCCTTTTACTGCCACATGCGATATTTTAAAACAAAGGTGCAAGCGAGTACAGTTCGTGTTGCAGTCTGCATAGCAGCAATCTATATGTCGGAAAATTAAAATGGATTCATATAGAAGCAGCCGCTAGGTTTACCAAAAACTTTCTCAAGAAAAAGGTGACTCCCATCGCTATGAAATCTAAACAAAGTATCGTAAAACACTTGCAAATATTAATAGAAATCTTTCTCGTTTCCACAAAGCTTGGGCTCACTTCCTTCGGAGGTCCTGTTGCACATCTTGGCTATTTTCATAACGAATACGTTCAGAAACGAAAATGGATGGATGAAAGAAGCTACGCTGATTTTGTAGCACTTTGTCAATTCCTTCCCGGCCCTGCTAGTAGTCAAGTTGGAATCGGAATTGGGTTATCACGAGGCGGTATACTTGGGTCTATTGTTTCTTGGCTTGGATTTACGCTCCCTTCCGTTCTTATTCTCGTCCTGTTTGCTTCATTACTGCAGCAGATCGAAATCGCACACGCTGGGTGGATTCACGGCCTAAAACTAGTAGCCGTAGCAATCGTCGCTCATGCATTATGGGGAATGGCGCAAAAGCTAACACCAGACCGAAACCGCATAGCGATTGCAGTCATTGCAGCAGCTGCCGTTCTATTAATCCAAACCGCTTGGATACAAATTATCGTTATTCTATTTGCGGGCATCATTGGATGGCTCTTATACAGAGAACATACGATAACTGCTGAAACAGCGATATCTATTCCCACCTCACGCAAAGTCGGAGCACTATGTCTATTTTTATTCTTTCTCTTATTCATACTATTGCCGATACTACGCCCTTTCTCGCACTGGATTGCTATGTTTGATAGTTTCTATCGCTCAGGCTCTCTCGTCTTTGGCGGCGGTCATGTCGTTCTTCCGCTCCTAGAAAATGAATTTGTGTCAAACGGCTATATAACGAAAGAACAATTTCTCGCTGGCTACGGAATGACGCAAGCCGTTCCTGGGCCATTATTTACATTTGCTGCTTATATCGGGGCCATTATGGACGGAACAATCGGGGCAACAATCGCGACAATTGCCATTTTCCTTCCCGCCTTCTTACTCGTTGTCGGTGTATTGCCTTTTTGGGATGCACTGCGCCGCAAACCGTACGTACAAGGAGCTATGTTCGGGATAAATGCAGCTGTTGTCGGCATTTTACTCGCCGCTTTCTATCATCCAATTTGGACAAGCTCGGTGATGCAGCCCGCTGATTTCGTTGTCGCATTACTCTTATTTACAATGCTTTCCTTTTGGAAAATACCGCCGTGGGTCATTGTTATTATTGGTGCGATAAGCGGGATGATTTTGTCGATCCTCTGAAACGAGACTGATGGAAAAAGCACATAGATGCTGTTTCCGTCAGTCTCGTTTTTACGTTTCTACCAATATGTCGGCGGAAGTGTCACTTTTATCGGCGGTTCGACACAATTTAAAGCCCCTTCGACGATACCCAACATGCGGGTAAGCGCTGGATCGTATCAAAAAGTATAAGAAGCAGACCTTTGAACTCGTTTCTTTTAATTTTTAGAATATTTAATTTATATTCCCTACAAATTATGTTACGATCTACAGAACAAACAAATTTAGAAACAGGAGTTGCATTGCGCATGCCTAAAAATCGGCTCTGGTTCTCTCGAACGATAATTGTTGTCCTGTTTATAATCATTTCATGGGGACTATCTACATTTTCTTTATTTACACAGCAGGAATTTAGAAAATTTATAGGTTGGGGACATTATTATAACTATGAAGCAGATTGGAAAAAACAAATGCCAGCACCACATGATGACCCAATAGAAATTGAAGACGACGGTGACCAAGAAGGCCCACCTATTCAAATACCATGGAAAGATAAGATTTTAGGTGCGATCAATGAAACCATTCAAAATAACAAAAAATCATGGCTAACTATCATAATTATTACTGCAACTATCATTCTTGCTTTTCTATATTTCAAAAAGAAAAAACATAGAAAATCAACTGAATCCCCCTCTATTGTACGTCCTATACAACAAACTCACACAGAAACTACTCCTATGGCAGATAAACATAACAATGACATCAATTCGATTCATAATGAAATTCGATTAGAACTAATGAAATGGGAAAAAAATCTACCTAAACATAACAGAAGAAAATCATACGAAACCGTACAGCGGTGGCTACTAAGACTTAATAAGCCAACAAACATTATACCGATTTATGAAAGAGTCCGTTACGGAGAAAAAGAATATTCAGCTAGTGAGTTAGAATTAGTAAGACGCTGGGTGAAATAACACTAAATCATTACAAACCATAAAAAACCCTTTTCTTTTTAGATGGGCGAGAGGAACTGGCCGTGCATAGAATCGGTCAGTTCCTTTTTCTTCCATATGTGAGGTTTCAAACAAAGAGAGCAAGCGAGTGCAGGTCCTGTTTTGTTTTACATAGCAGCGACTTATGCGCTGAAAAATCAAAATGAATTTACATAGAACCTAAACTGCACTTTGCAGGTTTAGGTCCCCATTTGTACGACTCCTAAAACTTCACAAGCTCAATCCCGCTCGGAAGCTTACTCTCTGTTAAAATACGTAACTCTTCAACACGCTTCATGACATAAGACGAGCGTTTCACAAGCTCTGCATCTATATAAGCCGGATGTACCATAACTTCAACTGTTGTCCCGTCTTGTACACGCTCACTTAGTTTTGTAAAGTAATCGTCCGTTACACCATCTCCGTAAAAGTCGTGAAAAAACACATCAGAAAATGGACGTACTGCACGTTTTTGTTCGCAGCGGCGCACCAGAAGATGATATTTCTCTGCTAATTTCTCTAATACATCATGCAAAATCGGCAGTGCATGTACATGATGATGGCTATCCAAATGCGTCGGTGTTAAACCATATGATAGAAACTTTTCAATTTGTGCAGTCCATTCTCGCTCAGCCTCATATGGATCTACCCTTCCTTCCCACACCGTACTTTGCGAATGAAACGAACCATCTTCTTTTACAAGTGAAGGTACATCAGAAAGAAGTGGTTTCCCTGCGGTTAAGACAAGATGTACCCCAACTCCAAGCGTCTTATATTCCTTCGCTAATTGCACGGCATGTTCTAAACCCGGCATATTCATCATCAGCGTTGTCGAATTAACAAGCCCATTCACATGCGCATCAATAATACCGTAGTTTACCCCTCGTGTTAAGCCAAAATCATCTGCGTTTACAATTAATTGAATCATGACAGCCCCCTATATACAGCCATTTTGATTTTTCAGCAGAAAAATCTCAATACCCACTACTTCATCGCACAGAGAAAAACAAGCTCTAACCGCTACTATACACAGCCAGTTCCTCTCGTCCCTCTAAAAAACATGGGCTTTTAGAGGCTTTTCAACAAACAAGTCGCAGGCATACTAAACACATAATGACCCGTACTCATTTCCTACCTTTTGTTTTCACATCGCACGAGGCTGAAAAGGGCACTGACCGCTACTACGCACGGCCAGTCCCCCTCGCCCCCATCATAAAAGAAAAGAGTTTTTACGTCTTTTTGAAAAACCGCGGGAGATACTCTTTATGAGCTTCCAGCATTTCATCTAAAATTTGTTTGGCTACTTTATCAGATGGCACAAGTGGATTAATGGTCATCGCCAGCAGCGCTTTATGATAATCGCCTGTTATAGCGGCTTCAATTGTTACACGTTCAAACGATTTAATTTGCTGAACTAAACCGCGAACTGGCACTGGTAAGTCCCCAACCGTAATCGGTTTTGGGCCATCCTTTGTAATCACACAATTTACCTCAACAGCAGAATCTGCCGGCAAACTTGCGATTGCACCATTATTTCGTGTATTTACAGGCTGAATATCACCCTTATTGTTATAAATAGACGTAATTAAACTACAGGCCGCATCGCTATAATATGCTCCGCCGCGTTTTTCTAGTTGCAGTGGTTTACTATCTAAGTTCGGATCTTTATACAGCTTAAACAAATCATTCTCTAGCTTTTTCACTACTTCTGCACGTGTGCCATTTTCCAGGGACGCCTTCTTTTCTTCTTCTAACATTTCGCGTGTTTTGTAATAATAACGATGGTATGGACATGGAATTGCCCGAAGCGCACGAATAAAATCAGGCTCCCAATCCAGCATGGCAATATTTTTCATCGTCATTTGTTTCTCTGGATCAGTCATTAATTCCAGCACACGATCCATGATGCTCACACCATCTACATACACATCCAATCCGTACACCATATGATTTAAGCCTGCAAAATCAACGTGTACACGGCTTGAATCTACCTCGAGAATCTTTGCTAATTCCATACGAATCCCAATCGGAACGTTGCATAAGCCAACGACTTTTTGAATATTTGTATAGCGAAGAACAGCTTCTGTTACCATGCCCGCTGGATTTGTAAAATTGATTAACCATGCGTTTGGACAAAGCTCCTCTATGTCTTTACAAATAGCTAGAATAACCGGAATTGTTCGTAAAGCTTTAAATAAACCGCCAGGACCATTTGTCTCCTGACCGATGACATCATATTTTAACGGAATGGCTTCATCTTTGCCGCGCGCTTCTAACAATCCAACGCGAAACTGCGTTGTCACAAAGTCTGCATCCTTTAATCCTTCACGGCGATCTAGCGTCAGATGAATATCAATTGGTACTCCTGCTTTTTTCACCATACGCTTTGCTAAGTTGCCAACAATCTCTAACTTTTCCTTCCCTTCTTCCACATCAATTAACCAAATTTCCCGAACAGGCAGTTCATGATAGCGCTTAATAAAACCTTCAATCAACTCCGGCGTATAACTAGAGCCACCGCCAATGGTTGCAATTTTTATTCCACGCATGCTACATGTTCTCCTTTCGCATTGATTTTTTATAAATTGAAAGTTTATTCAGTGTAGTAATGTAATCCCTATTTTTTCTCCTCTTGTTTCTGATTGTATGAGCCTGGTTTGAAAATGATGCGCTTCTTGAATTGCTTCTTCTGGTGTTGTCGGAGTAATAATGATTAAAGAATCAAATGTAATAAAGTGAAACTTCTATCAATGTTTTTTGCACGTTTTTCTTTTGTATTACTAGAAATAAGACTATGTGTTACAAAAAGAACGCATTATTGACACACATTTACATGAAATTTATACAGCAATTAGTTTTCTATATATAACTGACTTGTCTTTTCGACATGTGACTTAATGCAACCCAAGCCGACGAAGTACGGCTTGGGGAGTGATAGCAATGTCTGAAAAAAAGTCTTGTACCGCCTCTTTTATGGATGCTTGTGTCGGATGAAATCTGTTGGCAATAACCTGTTGTTTTAACCATTTCCACAGTCTCTCAATTGGATTTAAATTCGGCGAGTATGGAGGAAGATATACCAACATCAGCCGCTCTTTCTGTTCATGCAAGAAGTTTTGCACGGATTTACTTTTATGAATGCGAGCGTTGTCTGTGACCATGACCACAAACTTATCTTTATATTGCTTTAGTACATAGAAGAGGAATGACAAAAAATCTTCCTGTTTACAGGAAGACGCTGTTTGGTGTACGACTTCTCCTGTTTGGGCGTTTACTGTTCCAAAAACGGTTACGCTAGCATGATGACCATAAGTTGGAATCTATTTTTGCGATCCCCGTTGTGACCAAGTAGCGTGTAGACTTTGATACGCCCGTACATGCGTCTCGTCTTGATAGAGAAGAACCATATCCTCGGTCAGCAGTTTTTTTTAATCAAAGTAATTTGATGTCGGAACATACACTGTTTTTTGGGATCTGCCTTCTTGAGTGTGTAGGTCGGACGGGTATAACTTAACTTCAACCGCCAAAGCATGCGTAAAACACCTGTAGTCGACATTTCTACATCATACGTACGACGCAAATATTCCTGAATGACTGGTGTAGTCCAGGACACAGCGCTTCCCAACCCTTGATCCGTCGGTGTGCTCGTTAGAATGATTTCTTTGAGCGCCTGTTGTTGGTCGTCCGTTAGAAAACATGCACGTCCCGGTGCCATTTTACGCTCGAGAAGGAGGTCCATGCCACCTTCATTAAACCGTTTTACGTATTCGGAAACAGACTGACGATGGATCCCACAAATCTCGGCTACTTCTTTACCCAATTTCCCTTGCATGACGAGACGCACGGCCATAATACGTGTGCGAAAAAATGCATTGTTTTCCTGTTTTTCTTGTATCCGCAAGTCAGTAATTGTAAGGCCATGTGTATTTGTAATCTTCAAACGCTTCATCATAATCCGCTCCTTTTTCTTGTCCTTGGAACCAGTATGGACAAGATTTTGAGAGAATAAGCACAGAAGATGAAGAAACTAGTCAGTTATATATAGTCGTATACGTGTAGAAAACAGTTTTTCCGAACAAAATTCTCTATGAATCTATTCTATAAAAAATTTCTCCCAAAATTGAAAGTAACCCAATTCTTCCCTGGTAATTTACATATACTAACATGAACCTACAAAATCTATTTCACATAAAAGAAAGGGGCTCAACATGTCGAGAAACTGTCGGAAGCAAGATCAAAAGAAAGAATCTACTTCAGATTGTAAAAAATATAACAGCAATAAATCAGACTCAACATCATCTCAAAGTTACAGCCATGGGGATATATGGGACAAACTGAGTTTAGGAGAAATATTAGCAGACAAACATACTGCTCTATTTCAAGGAAAGAGCCAATACCAAAAGATTGATCTGCTAAAGGTAAATGATGTAAGAATGTATCTTGATGAGCAATTACAATTTAGCTCTGTAGATGAGCGACTGTATCATGAAGCACTTGTTCATCCTGCAATGGCGCTAGTAGATTCTCCAAAATCTGTTCTCATTTTAGGGGGCGGGGATGGCCTTGCATTAAGAGAAGTTTTAAAATATCAAACGGTTCGCCTCGTCGATCTTGTCGATTTGGATGAAGAAGTTATCAAAATTGCAACCAATGTGCCGGAAGTTGTCGCATTAAATGAAGGTGCTTTTTTCGATAAGCGTGTAAAAATCCATGCATACGATGCTCGGAAATTTTTACGTACAAAATCTCGTAAATATGACGTGATTATTATCGACTTCCCAGACCCTGCAACCGAGACATTAAGTCAGCTATATACGAAAGAATTATTTTCTGTTGTATCTAGGTTCCTTACGAAAGGTGGAGCGTTCGTCTGTCAATCTAACTCACCAGAAGATGCACCGCTTACCTATTGGAGCATAGGCCGAACAATTCGTAGCATTGGACTAACAGTTGCAAGCTATCATACAATAGTTCCTTCTTTCGGAAACGATTGGGGCTTTCATATCGCGACCAATTCTTCTTCTATTATGCGCAATAGAAACCCACTACCCGTAACCGTTCCTCATCGAACACTTCCAAACAACCTCGCTTTATTATTTCGCTTTAGAGAAGACCTCTTAGAGGAACAGAAAAATGCAGTAATCAACACAGAGAACAAACTTACTCTACACCGTTGCTATCAAGAAGATATGGAATATTAGTCTTATATAAACAGGAGGTATCATGGAGTATTCAACATTTGGAAGACATATAATAGTAGATATGTGGGGGATAGACACCGCCTTATTAAATGATTGTGAATTCTTACAACAACATTTAGTCACGGCAGCCAATGTGTGCGGTGCAACTATATTATCAGTAGACTCCAGAACATTCGAACCATCTGGAGTTACAATATTAGTTTTACTATCGGAAAGTCATATCTCTATTCATACGTATCCAGAAAAAAAATTCGCAGCCATTGACTGCTATACGTGTGGAACAAAGGTAGACCCGCAACAAGCCATCGATTATATATTACCTATATTCAAGCCGAAACAATTGCATATAAAACGGCTGATTCGCGGCTTAGGAGAAATCACAGTTATTAACTAAACGATCACATTCATACAAAACACGCCAAGTACTTTCCATACACGGCGTGTTTTGTATTCTCCTTCTTATTTAATTTGGTTATTTAATCCCTCAATCTTTTTCTTCCAATACATCGTCATCGCAAACCAGATCACGAAGTAAACGATTATAAAGACTCCTACACAAATGAGAATGGAACTCGCTTGATTAGGAACCCATCCCAGCCATACTGCCACTGGAAGAAATGTTCCTAATAATATAATGAAATGAGTGGTTGTTTGTTTTAATAAGCTCCATTCCTCTCTCTCAAAAACAAAGGAAGCTATCGAAAAGATAATCCCAATTATATTTGCTACAACAAGTTGGATTAACAATGTCCTTGTCTCTATCGTCTCCATCCCGTTTGCATAACCGATTCCCAAAAATAACAAACTATAAAACATCGCCATCCCCATACCAGTTGCTAGCCTTGCACCTATTCTATCCATTATCATACTAACCTCCTATATTCAAAAATTCTTTAATAAGTGGTACATATTTTCGCGAAACGTACTCTTTCATTCCATTTGAAAAATGAGCACACATACTGCCACTAAACGACATTTCAAAACTTTTTACATGCTTTATATTTGCAATTGTCGATTTTGAGAACCTAACAAATCCTTCTCGCTGTAAGGAAGTCTCTAATTCGTACAACCGGTGTTTTACTTCCAAATTCCCTTTTGTCGTTTGAGCAAATACCTTCCTGTCTTCCGAATAGAACCAATATATCTCCTTAAACTCCAATAAATAAAACTGTTGACCTGCTATCCCAACAATTTGCTTGATCGTCCCCCCTTCTAATATTTTCAAAATGTGCTGAACATCTTCAGTCATTTCTTTCGTCCTTATCACGATTTCTAGTTCTTCATGTGCTGGGTCTAAATCAATATGAACCTTCATATCAGCCCCCCTTTACTACTTTATTTTTACATAAATGTGGGAAAAATAAATGGATATGTACATAAGTGGCCCCGTTATTTGTTTAACTTGTCGTTTTCGGTGCATAAAAAAGACCTTGCACCCGCAAGGCCTATTTTCCATCTAACATCTTCCTATACAAATCAACAAACTCACTCGCTAATTCCCTCATTGTCATAGCATTCATAAGGTGATCCTGTGCGTGAACGAACAGTAGCGTAAGTTCGACCTTTTCGCCGCCTGCCTCTCGTTGAATCAACGCTGTTTGTAAGCGATGCGCTTCCTTTAACTCGCTGTCCGCCTCTTGTAATTTTCCGTCCGCTTCGGAAAGCTGTCCTTGTTTCGCAAATTGAATTGCCTCCATCGCTGAGCTTCTCGCATTTCCCCCGTGTAAAATTAAATGAAAAGCCGTTGTCTCTGTCGTATCCATATCCCTCTACCTGCCCCCCTTTTCTTCTGCCTGCTTTTGCTTATCCCACATTTTTAAGAATGGGAAATAGATAAAAAAAGCTAAGAAGAAGTTTACTAGCTGCATTACAACACCTGAAACCTTACCACCTGTTGCTAAATAGCCACTAAATAGAATAGGTGTTGTCCACGGTACAGCTGCGCCGCTCGGCCGCGCTACGAGGCCCCATTCCATCGCAAAATATGTCACAATCGTTAGAACAAGAGGAACAAGAATAAATGGAATAAGAAGAAGGGGGTTTAATACAATTGGCATTCCAAATGTCACCATCTCATTAATATTAAAAATACCTGGTCCAATAGATAACCGGCCTAAACTTTTTAATTGCTGACTTCGTGCGAATAGTAACATTGCTACGACAAGTGCGAGCGTTGCCCCAGAACCACCCATATAAATCCATAAATCAAAGAATTGCTTTGTAATTGTATTTGGCACATCCTGCCCAGCTTGAAAGGCAATGCGGTTTTGATCCATTAATGAGAGCCAAATGGGATCCATTACGCCCCCAACAATCGCTGCCCCGTGAATCCCGCATGCCCACAATAATTGAACAAGAATAATCGCAATCACTGCTCCAAATACGCTAGCACCAAGTGTACTAAGCGGCGCTTGTAGCAATTGTCCCACAATATTATGAATGCTACCAAACGAGGTATGTTCCAAAATTAGCCGTATAATCCACACTACAGTAATCACAACAAAACCAGGGATAAGTGCAACAAACGAACGCGCCACTGCTGGCGGTACTGTTTCTGGCATTTTAATCACAATATTTCTCTGGATAATAACGCGGTATATTTCTGTAGATATAAGTGCTAAAATCATTGCCACAAATAATCCTTGGCTACCAGTAAGTGCAGCTGGGATCACGCCTTCTACTAAAATACTTTCCTTTGTCGTTTCTACAATATGAAAAACTTGAAATGGTGTTGCTAATAAGAAGGATACAAGCGACAATGTCCCTGATGCTAATGCATCTACTTTATATTGTTCCGCCAGTCTGTAAGCGATTCCAAAACTAGCGATGAAAGACATAATATTAAACGTGGCACTTACCGGATACCCTAATGCTTTTTGCCAGCCATCCCCAAATAAGTTGGCCATGAACTCATTATATCCAGGTATCGGCAACGCACTAATAATTAAGAAAAATGATCCGATAATTAAGAAAGGCATCGTTAAAATAATTCCGTCTCGAACAGCTTGTAAGTGACGCTGCTCTGCAATTCTTCCTGCTAAAGGCATAACGTATCTTTCCAAAAATCCCGTCATTCTCTTCACTCTCCTTATGCCTTCATTGACAACGCTGCTTGTAACACCGCTTCTCCATTACAAAGTCCATAATGTACAGATTGAATGACATTCACAGGTATTCCTTTTTCTTTACAGAGCTCTTGCATTTTCGGTAATAGATAACGTACTTGCGGGCCAAGTAATAATACATCCGCTTCATCGATATGCCCCTGCACTTCCGCCCCAGATACGGCCCAAATTCTAGCTTCTATCCCTTGCGCCTCTGCTGCTCTCTCCATCTTTGTAACAAGCAAACTCGTAGACATCCCCGCGGCGCAGCAAAGTAAAATATTCATATACCCTCCCCCTTTCTCATTAGCTCGTTACAGCTCACCATAAGGTTAAGCTAACCTATATATATGTCTAGAGAAATTCTTATATGACGAGCATATATATTACAAGTTGACTTTTTAACATCTAAGTCGCTGCTATGCAGAACAAAACATGGCTGCTACTTGCTGTCTATCTTTGTTTTAAAACATTGCACGTGGCAGGAAAAGGTACTGACCGCCTCTATGCATGGCCAGTTGCTCTCGCCCACCGAAAAAGAAAAGGGGTTTTATGTTAGTTTTTCAATTCGCATCTATATAAAGTGAAACTTTAATCAAGAAGCGCTTAATTTCGCAAATAACGACACACAAAAGAGGTAACCTTTTTCAGATTACCTCTTTTTCTTCAATACTATAGAATGAAGTTATCCCTTCATTACACACTTTCTTTTGCTGGCCGATATAATACCTGTACGAGACGATCATATTCGCGCCTTGTAATTTCTTTATTATATAACTTTAACAATAAATCTTTATGCTCTTTCGAAAATGCCATTTTTTTAATGACTTCTGGATACATGAAAACTTCCCCCTCCGTTTCATGAATACGACTAAATCCAGTGAACATTAGCACTTCTGCCTTATCGTTTATAAAAGATAAAAACGGAACTAACGTTCGCATAAAGCATTATAAAACATTTTTCTTCAAAGCACAATTCTAAAATACAAATTCTTCTTTTTGTTTATTTTCTAAAGATTTCAACATTATAATATCATAATCTCTCCTCAAGTACACACATATTTTTCGTCACTTTTTTGAATAAATTTTCCACAACAGTAAGAAAATAATGGCAAAAAAAGAAGAGGAGTAGGACATATGGATACTGTTACACTATCGCGCGCTTTCTTTGGATCATCGTTAGCTTTCCATATTATTTTTGCAACGCTAGGAATCGGACTTTCTTTAATGATTTTTATAAGTGAAGTGTTATATCACTGGAAAAAGGATCCCGATTATTCTGTGATGGCCAAGAGGTGGACGAAAGCATTTGCGATTCTCCTCGGTGTTGCCATTCCAACAGGAACAATTGTAGGCGTCCAGATTTCCTTGCTTTGGCCTGGCTTTGCTAAGATTGTCGGACAAGTCATTTCCGTCCCATTTCAAATTGAAATTTTCGCCTTCTTCCTAGAAGCATTGTTCATGTCCATTTATGTGTATGCTGCTGATAAGTTGCCACCATCCATGCGATTAATATCGCTCTTTTTTGTGATGTTCGGTGCAACTGCATCTGCTGTACTTATTACATCAGCAAATACATGGATGAATACACCAGCCGGATTTTCAATGGCTGCAGACGGCTCAGTCTATAATGTCGACCCTTGGAAAGCCTTTTTTAATCCAAGCTTTGTCACAAGCTCCATCCATGTTGTTATTACAGCTTATGCAACAGGGGCTGCTGTCATCGCCTCAATCGCCGGTTTTAAATTATTAAAACGAAATAAGAGCGCACAGGAGATTACCTATCATAAAAAAGGACTATATTTAGGTCTAATTGTCACATTTATTGCAGGCGCAATCATGTGGCTTTCTGGACATGAATCTGCGATTGCACTGCATGAGCACTCACCAGAGAAATTAGCAGCAGCAGAAGCATTATATCAGACTCAATCACATGCACCGCTAGCTGTTGGCGGCGTACTTGATCCAGAAACAAACAAATTAAAATACGCTATTGAATTTCCAAATCTGCTGAGCATGTTAGTTGGTTTTTCTCCAAGTACAGTTGTAAAAGGATTAAATGAATTTCCAAAAGAAACATGGCCGCCTTTTTACACTCATCTATTCTTTGATTTAATGGTCGGAGCAGCTACATTTACATTCGCTGTTGCTGCAATTGCCCTTGGATATTGGTACTTCATTTATCGAAAAAAAGGAGGACAATTGCCGAAATGGATGCTATGGGCTACTGCGGCGTGCGGTCCAATTATGCTTCTTGGCATTGAATTTGGTTGGATTTTCAGCTGCAGCGGCCGGCAGCCTTGGACAATTTATGGATTTCAGCGGACGACAGATGCTGCCACGCGCGCTGATTTTGTCGGACCATTATTCGTCGTATTTGTCATCCTTTACATTGCACTTGGTGCTCTAACTGTCTTCGTATTACGAACATTCTTTAAGCGCCATCCACTAAAGAACGACTTACAACCGAACAGGGGGGATTCACATGCATGAAGCAAGTATCGCCATTATCATTCTCTGGGCCGTCGTTTTTGTATACAGTATTTTAGGCTCCATTGACTTCGGAGCCGGCTTTTGGGGAATGGTTTACGCAAAGCATCCAACACTTGCTGGAAAGCTGGCGAATCGCTACTTATCTCCAACATGGGAAGTTACGAATACATTTCTAGTCTTTGTCGTTGTAGCGTTCCTTGGCTTCTTTCCAAAAGCTGCATTTACACTTGCAACAGCAATGTTTGTACCCGTTACCTTAATTCTCATTCTCGTTGCCATTCGTAGTACCTTTATGGTGTTCGCTTACTCTGTACCAAAATACGAACGTATACTGCGTACAATTTCAGGCATTACAGGTCTATTAATTCCAGCTCTCTTAATTACAGTTCTCCCTGTAACGGAAGGAGCTTTCATTACCACGGCTAACGGGAAAGAAACGTTACTATATGGAAAGTTATTATCAAGTCCAGTTGTATATTGGTACATGCTCTTTGGCCTAACATCCGAACTCTTTTTATCAGCTCTCTTTCTCGCTGACTTTGCTAGCGAACAAGGCTCAAAAGATACATATCGTCTCTATCGGCGAAATGCTATTTTACTCGGCCCTGCAACGCTTGTCACTGCTATCATCGCACTTGTCGTCATGGAACCAGAAACACATTGGCTCATGGAAGGTTTAATTAAACAGTTTCTATGGTTTACAATCTCAATTATCTTTTTTATTATTGGCTATTCCTCACTTTGGTGGACAAACAAAAGGAAAGGAATACTAGGTTGGCCACGCATTGCTGTTCTTTCTGTCGTCGCCCAATATGGATTTGCAAGCTATGCTTACGGCGTTGCCCATCTTCCGTATATTATTTATCCAGAGGTGACCGTATTCACAAGTTTTACGACGACAGAAACATTTTATGCACTGCTCGTCCTCTATGCTATCGGTATCGCAATTTTATTACCAGGCTTCATCTTCTTCTGGAACTTATTCTTGAAGGATCGATCGTTTTTAAAGTGAAACTTCCATCAGCGACGCTTTTCTCACTGATAGTTAGCTCTGACCGATTCTATGCATGGCCAGTCCCTCTCGACCACCGAAAAAGAAAAGGTTTTTTATGTTAATCTTTCAATTTGCATCTATATATAATTAAAAGTTCTTAGTCAAACATCACCTACCACAAAATAAAGAGTAGATTTCACTCCGCATTTACCTAGCAAAAGAAAATTAGGTAGATGCACGCATTCACTTTTCTCTTATAAATACCTAATAGGCACATACTGAATATGTGCCTATTTTCATCCCAAAATTCCTATATACTAGATCTTTCCCCTAAGGTATCAAACGTACATATTTACAATAGTTAGTGTAATGACTTATACCTTCTTTTAACAATTTGAATATGATTAAGTAGAAAGTCTTGGACAAGTCGAAATACTCTTGTTCAAATTTCAAAAATTAGAAGGGTAGGCTAGCTATGGGTATCGAAATTTGGATTACGGTCGTTGTTTTTCTTCTTACCATGACCATCATATTTTGGCGACCAGGCGGATTAAATGAAGCATGGCCAGCTGCAATTGGAGCCGGGATTATCATTATTGCCGGGCTCGTATCACGCAGTGACATTGCCAATATCATTAGTAAAATCGGCGGCGCCTCTATTACCATCCTCGCCACGATCGTTATGGCTGTTATATTAGAAAGTTTTGGTTTCTTTCACTGGGCAGCAGCCAGACTCGCAAACTTAGCAAAAGGCTCTGGGCATCGCTTATATTGGTATATCCAATTGCTCTGTTTTCTTATGACATTATTGTTCAATAACGATGGTAGTATTTTAATTACAACACCAATTTTAATTTTACTTCTAAAAAACCTTCAATTAAAACCGCATCAACAAATTCCATATTTATTAAGCGGCGCATTAATTGCAACTGCTTCTAGTGCTCCAATTGGCGTTAGTAATATTGTAAATTTAATCGCACTAAATATCGTTCATATGACGCTCTATATGCATACAGCAATGATGTTTGTGCCTGCAACATTAGGACTTCTCTTTATGTCATGGCTCATGTATATAGTTGTGAAAAAGAAATTACCGAAACAACTACCAAAATCCGCTTACGACATTGAAGAGGTCTTCTTCACAAAACACTTCCATCCATTAAAAGGGAAAAATTCGATTGATACGAAAAGTAAACGCACGAAATTTATGTTAAAAGTGTTACTGTTTGTCTTCCTTATGCGTTGTCTTCTTTTCGTCGCCTCGTTCTTTGCCATTCCGATTGAAATTGTTGCCGTGATTGGCTCTCTCGTTCTCCTCATCTGGAGATGGTATTATTTACGAACAAACCCAGTCGATATATTAAAAAAGACACCGTGGCACATTCTCATTTTCGCTTTCTCCATGTACGTTATGATTTACGGGCTTCATAATGCTGGATTAACAGCTTGGCTTGTCCAAGCATGCGAACCGATTGTCAATCAAAGTTTATTATATGCCAGCTTTACCATGGGGGGACTCGTTTCACTTCTATCAAACATCTTTAACAACCATCCTGCCTTAATGATTGGAACAATTACCTTAACAGAAATGGGATTAGATCCAATTACCCTCAAAACCATCTATCTTGCAAACATCATTGGGAGCGATATGGGATCATTATTATTACCAATCGGTACACTTGCTTCTCTTATTTGGATGTATATCCTAAAGCAAAATAAAATTAAAGTAAAATGGAAAGATTACTTGAGCGTCTCCTTAATTGTTATCCCACTCACCACAATCGTAACACTCTTCCTCTTATTCTACTGGGTACAGCTCGTTTTCGCCCGTTAACTTATCAAACGAAACAAAATCCCCCTGCTCTCGCTCAGCAGGGGGATGATTATTTATATAAATACAAGTTGACCTTTTAACATCTGAGTCGCTGCTATGCAGAACAAAACATGGCTGCTACTTACTGTCTATCTTTGTTTTAAAACATTGCACGTGGCAGGAAAAGGTACTGACCGCCTCTATGCATGGCCAGTTGCTCTCGTCCTCCCCTAAAAAAGAAAGAGGTTTTTATGTCATTTTTTCAATTTGTATTTATATACATCCTAATTTCCTAAAGCCTTAATCTCAAAACTTAGCCATATAGAGAATACAATTTCTAAAAATATCATAACGATTGCCACTATTACTGGGTTAAAAATAATTCCTACTACTAAAGATGCGAAAGAAACAACGATAGCCATTACAAAATACGCTTTAGATTTATACAGCCATCCAAAAGGTAGTAAATGTGCTCCAAATATTATTGCTAATATCATAACCATTTTTTCAGGGACTGCTTGATAAATCCACATTGCTATTAAAATATATAGGAATTGATTACAAGAAAATAATATCCCTAAATTGTTTAACGAATTATCTTTCGTTGAAAATTCCGCTTTAATTAATTTAGATATCATAAAAGCGATTGGTAACAGTGTTGCAGTAATGCAAAATGTTAATAAGTTTTTTGTTGATATCCCTTTCAACGGAAGTAGCCATAATACTAAGATAGCACTCCAAATCATGATTGAAGCCAGAATAAAATGCAATCCCCGTTTACCTCTTGCCGCTATATCCTCTCTTAATCTATCTAATTCCAATACCTCATCTCCTTTTCGTAACATATATATAAATCCAAATTAAAAGCCTAACATAAACCCCTTTTCTTTTTAGATGGTCGAGAGCGTCTGGCCATGCGTAGAAGCGGTCAGGGCCTATTTTTGCTACATGCGTAGTGAAAACCAGAGATAGCAAGCGAGTAAAGTTCCCTTTTTCTCTGCATAACAGCAATCTATATGTCGGAAAACTAAAGTGGATTTATACAATAAACAAAAACCAAATATTGGTTATTGTTCATATTCATTATATAGTATTTTAACTAATTTTATAATTCTTTGAATATTAAAACTACTAAACATAATTTTACTATCATTCGTCTCATTTCCCATCTCCATAGAACAACAAATCCCCCCGCTCTCGCTCAGCGGGGGGATAATCATCTATATTAAGTTAGGTACACATAATCATAGATTGAAGATGTGTTCAAAAAGGTGCTTTCTATATAAATCTATTAAAAACCCTAGCACATAAAACAAAACAGGCCCTCCACTTGCCTTCTATCTTTGTTTTACATTGCATGTGGCAGGAAAAGGCACTGACCGCTACTATGCGCGGCCAGACGCTCTCGTCCTCCCCTAAAAAAGGGGGGGTTGTGTCGGTTTTTCAATTTGCATCTATATATTTTTTTAGGTTCTTTATTTCAGCTTTTCTACTTATTTATATAACTGACTACCCGCTTCTTTAAACTCTTCCGCTTTTTCTTTCATACCTTTCTCAATTGCTTCTGTTGTTTCTAAATCATTCTCTTTCGCATACTCACGAATATCATGCGAAATTCTCATACTGCAAAACTTCGGACCACACATAGAGCAGAAATGCGCTGTCTTTGCTCCTTCTGCCGGCAATGTTTCATCGTGATATTCCATTGCACGTTCAGGGTCTAATGATAAATTAAATTGATCGCGCCAGCGGAATTCAAAGCGTGCTTTTGAAAGAGCGTCATCACGCTCGTGTGCTGTTTTGTGACCTTTCGCAAGATCAGCAGCGTGTGCAGCAATTTTATACGTAATGACACCTTCACGAACGTCATCTTTGTTTGGCAAGCCTAGATGCTCTTTCGGTGTTACATAACAAAGCATTGCTGTACCAAACCAGCCGATCATCGCTGCACCGATTGCAGAAGTAATATGATCATACCCAGGTGCAATGTCTGTCGTTAACGGTCCAAGCGTATAAAACGGTGCACCTTGACAAATTTCAAGTTCTTTATCCATATTCTCTTTAATTAAATGCATCGGTACATGTCCTGGCCCTTCAATCATCACTTGGACGTCATGCTTCCAAGCAATTTTCGTAAGTTCTCCTAATGTTTCAAGCTCAGAGAATTGAGATTCATCGTTTGCATCCGCAATCGAACCAGGGCGTAACCCATCTCCAAGAGAGAAGGAAACATCGTACTTCTTCATAATTTCACAAATTTCTTCAAAGTGTGTGTATAAGAAGTTTTCTTGATGATGGTATAAACACCACTGCGCCATAATCGAACCGCCGCGTGATACAATTCCTGTTACACGCTTCGCTGTAAGCGGAATGTAACGAAGCAGTACACCAGCATGAATTGTAAAGTAGTCTACTCCTTGCTCCGCTTGTTCAATTAGCGTATCACGGTATACTTCCCACGTTAAATCTTCGGCAATTCCGTTTACCTTTTCAAGCGCTTGATAAATTGGTACTGTTCCAACTGGTACAGGAGCATTTCGTATAATCCATTCACGCGTCGTATGAATATTTTTCCCGGTAGAAAGATCCATAATTGTATCAGCACCCCAGCGTGTTGCCCACGTCATCTTCTCAACTTCTTCAGCAATAGATGATGAAACAGCTGAGTTCCCAATATTCGCATTTACTTTCACATGGAAGTTACGGCCAATAATCATTGGTTCTGCTTCTGGGTGATTAATATTTGCTGGTAAAATAGCGCGGCCTTCAGCGATTTCCTTACGCACAAACTCCGGCTCCATACCTTCGCGAATTGCTACATATTCCATCTCCGGTGTAATGATCCCTTTACGCGCATAATGCATTTGCGTAACATTTGCCCCGTCTCTTGCACGAAGTGGCTTCCGTCCCATTTGCGGGAATACAGGCGTATGTGTAGACGCTGCTTTCACCCCATCATCTTCCGGCTTCACTTCACGACCTTCATACTCCTCTACATCTCCTCGTTCCACAATCCATGAGCGGCGCGGCGCTTGCAATCCCTTTTCTAACTCCACTTTGTAATTCGGATCTGTATAAGGACCGCTCGTATCATATACACGAATAGCCGGGTTTGGTACACCATTTGTATCGCTTTGTGCAATCTCACGCATTGGTACTTTCATGCCTTCACGTGTACCTTCTACATATACTTTCTTGCTCCCTGGTAAACTTGACTTAAGTTCAATTTGCTCAGCTGAAACAGATTGTTTCATCATTTTTTCCTCCCCTGTGGCTTCACTTTTCTTTAGATTCGGTTTCGCCTCCTAAACAGTCGGCTTCACTTTTCTAGTGACAAGGATGAGAACTAGCGGCTAGCAATGCCAAATAAAAAAGCCAGGTCCATAATAAAGAATAGGACCTGGCAACATAAAGACATTGTTATGTAAAGCCGTCAACTTCCCTCCGCTGGTACGAACCAGATCAGGTCCAAAGGGTTAAGAAGCTTCAACACGCTTCTCTCTCAGCCCAGCTCTATCGGGCACCCCTAGTTTATCACTGATTAAATTTTTACTACGCTCCTATCATACATCATTGTCTAAAAAATGCAAAGATATTTACATTTTTTCTTTTTCACTCAAAAAATAGTTATTTCACTTAGTACAAGCAAAATCCACACGTCATACATATGTAATATAAGCCGGTATAGGAATATACTTTGTACGGACACTTCACTATAAGAACAGGAGTGAAAGAGTTGATCAGCCTACAATCTACAATAACCATACTAGCTTTTCTCGGAACTATGCTTATCATCTTTTGGCGACCAAAAGGAATGAATGAAGCAATTCCAGCAACAATTGGGGCAATGATTGTCATTTTAAGCGGTACCGTTTCTTTTGCTGACTTAGGTGATATTAGCTCAAAAATTATTGGCGCTGCTATAACAATTATGGCAACCATTGTTATGGCAATCGTACTAGAGAGTTTCGGCTTTTTTCATTGGTGCGCGGTTCAACTTGCCAAAAAAGCCAAAAGCTCTGGTATTCGCCTCTTTTGGTATACAAATCTTCTTTGTTTTCTCATGACGTTATTCTTTAATAATGATGGTAGCATATTAATTACAACTCCCATTTTACTGCTTTTGTTACATCATTTACGACTTACACATGATCAAAAAATACCTTACTTATTAAGCGGCGCACTCATCGCCACCGCCTCAAGTGCACCAATTGGTGTAAGCAATATTGTAAATTTAATCGCTTTAAAAATCGTCCATATGGATTTATACATGCATACAGCAATGATGTTTGTTCCTGCCACTTTAGGCCTGCTTTTTATGGCGTTCCTATTATTCCTCATCTTTCAAAAACAATTACCGAAAACGCTCCCGGTTTTACCGATACATTTAGATGAAAATTTCGTCAAAAAATCTTTTCATCCATTGCAGCCAAGGCCCCAAATAGATGCAAACCGTAAGCGAACACGATTTATGTTTGGAATCCTATTATTTGTTTTATGCGTTCGTATCAGCTTGTTTATTGCATCGTACTTTCAATTTTCTATCGCCATCACAGCGGTCATTGGCTCTATTATTTTACTTGGGTGGAGATGGTACAAACTGCGTATCCCCCCAATTGACATGATTAAGAAAACACCTTGGTATGTGTTAGTTTTCGCATTTTCAATGTACGTAATTGTGTATGGACTTCACAACATCGGTTTAACCGAATTTCTCGTTACAAAACTTCATCCACTCATTACCAGCAGTTTATTTCATGCCGACTTTATTATGGGTGGCTTACTTTCCATCCTCTCTAACATCTTTAATAACCATCCTGCCTTAATGATTGGTACGATCGCACTCACCGAAATGGGACTAGATCCGATTACATTGAAAACGATTTATCTTGCAAACATCATCGGTAGCGACATGGGCTCACTACTACTCCCAATCGGTACATTAGCAACCTTAATGTGGATGTATATTACAAGAAAAGGAAAAGTAAATATCAGCTGGGGAACGTATATGAAAGTGACATTTCTCGTCATTCCGCCAACTGTCATTTTCACGCTACTTTGCTTATATTATTGGGTGAAATTGGTCTTCACAGCTTAAAAGTGAGGAAAAAAAGCGTATGTCATTACAAGAAAGGAGATTATTATGCTTCATTTACAAAAATATGTTAATCAGCCCATACAAGTAACAATATCTGGGAATCAACTCCCATTTGAAGGGATTATGATTGATAAAGGATCAGATATAATCGTATTGTATGATGGAGAAAAATACATGTATATCTCTAGTTTACACATTCAACATTTAACTCCACTCATAGAATCCTTACTCTTTGAAAATCTCACAATTCCAGAATCTTTACTACCACAAGATATGTTATCAACCGAATCCACAATTTCACTTCGAAAGACACTACAAGTGGCAAAAGGACAATTTATTGAACTCGCACTATCACACGAACATTTTTTACATGGATATGTCACTCATATTATGAATGACTATTTTGTCTTCCTCTCACCTGTCTATCAAACATTATACATTCCATTTCATCACGTAAAATATCTTATTCCATATCAAGAAGCTGAAACGCCCTATGGCTTAGAAAGAGAAAGACTATCACCAGCAGCCTCAAAACTCACACTTGCCCGGACATTTTCTGAACAATTGAAAAAGCTAAAACAACATATTGTATTACTTGATTTAGGCATACAATCTTACAAAGTTGGAAAATTAACAGAAGTAACTGACAGTCAAATTGAACTCATTACAGCACGCAATCAACATTTTCATTTCAATTTATACCATATTAAAACGGTTCATTTCCCTTATCAAAATCAAAAATAATTAAAAAGGGGACCTCTCGTTAAGAGAAGCCCCTTTGTTGTTTAAGGAATCATCCAAGTTAAATAATAAGCTTGAATATATGTGATAATACCAATAATTGTTACAAAGAATAAACTGTGTTTCACTGTGAAGCGGAATAAATCCGATTCTTTCCCAGTAAGTCCAACTGCCGCACATGCAATTGCAATCGATTGCGGCGAAATCATCTTACCCGTTACACCACCTGTTGTATTTGCAGCAACAAGCAATACTTCCTTCACACCTACTTGCTGCGCTGTAATCGCTTGTAGGTTTGAGAACAACGCATTTGCAGATGTATCTGATCCTGTTAAGAATACCCCAATCCATCCAAGGAATGGTGAGAAGAACGGGAATAAACTTCCAGTTCCCGCCAACGCTAATGCTAACGTTGATGAAAGTCCAGAGTAATTTGCGATAAATGCAAAACCAAGTACGAGTCCAATTGATAGAATTGGCATTTTTAATTCATGCAACGTTTCTTTAAATGTAGCTACTGCTTGTTTTGGACTCATTTTTAAAACAAACATTGTAATGATACATGCGATTAAAATTGCTGTTCCTGTTGCCGATAAAATATCAAGCTTCAATACAGCTTCATACGGCGTTGGTTTATTAACGATTGGCTCCGCCTTCATGACTAAATTATGCAGACCTGGAACTTTAAATTTAAATACTAAACTTTCAAGCGCACCGCCTGGAACAAATAGATCTTTAAAGAATTTTTGGCTCCAAATCACAACCATTACCGTTAAGATAATAAACGGTGACCATGCTTTTAAAACTTTTCCCGTTGTTAAGTTCATTGTAGAACTAGCATCTATCGTTGCCGCAGCTTCAGCTTGTCCTTTTCCAGAACAATAAATTTCTTTTGGCTGCCATACTTTTAAGAATAGGGATAAACTCACTAAGCTTACTAATGCTGATGTAATGTCTGGAAGCTCAGGTCCAAGATATGTCGCTGTAATAAACTGCGTAATCCCAAACGATCCACCTGCTACAAATAATGCAGGCCACGTTTGTTTCACACCTTTTAATCCATCCATTAAGAATACGATGAAAAATGGAACAAATAATGATAGAAGCGGCAATTGATGCCCAGCCATTTGTCCTACTTTATGAGGATCAATACCTGTTACTTGACCAGCTACTAAAATTGGAATACCCATAGCTCCGAACGCTACTGGTGCTGTATTTGCAATTAAGCAAAGTCCTGCTGCGTATAAAGGGTTTAAACCAAGTCCTGCAAGAAGCGCCGCCGTAATCGCTACTGGTGCTCCAAATCCTGCTGCTCCTTCTAAAAACGCCCCGAATGAGAAGCCAATCAAAATAACAAGTAGACGATGATCACTTGTAATAGAAAGAACAGATGCACGAATAACATCAAACTGTCCTGTTTTTACTGAAATTTTGTATAAAAACACTGACATAACGATAATCCATGCAATCGGCCATAAGCCATAAGCAAAACCATAACCGGTTGCTGCCATCGCCATCGTAAATGGCATTTTATAAACGAAAAGTGCAATTATAACTGTTAATACGACTGTAATAAATCCTGCAACATAGCCTTTCATACGAAAAACTGCTAATGCTAAGAAGAAAAATATAATTGGAATCATTGCAACTGCTGCCGAAAGCCAAATGTTACCTAGCGGATCATAAATTTGTGTCCATGTGTTCATAGTCCCTCTTCCTTTCTAATATCCCCTGTTTGCTAACAACCATATAAATAGACCACCAGGTCATCAGACCTTTAAATCTAAAAAATAAAACGCTCCTAGAAAACGTTTTCATTAATGTTATATTTATACTTTATCATATTCCCCTTTATTTACAATCATATTTTCGAATTTTATTCACAATTTCTTTGTTAACCTTTTCACAAACATGGTATGATTATATGTTATGTAATAAAAAATGTTATCCCTTATATCTACACTTTAATTTTTCAGCATATAAGCCGCGCCTACATAGAATTAAAAATGCTCGCATGTGGCAGAAAGATGCTCTCGTCCTCACCTAAAAAGAAGAGAGTTTTTATGTCCGTTTTCCAATTTGTATTTATATGCAAAGAAATCACAGCCGTAACAAATGGGCTTATTCAGGTCACATTGTTATTTCCAGTTCATTCATGAATAGTGAAATAATATTTTCTTATACTAAGGTTGAAAACTGACTTTAGGAGGGCTAGAAAATGGCTGAACAAAATCGAAATCAAGCTGCTATTGACGAAGGTCGCAATAAAACAAAACGCGGCATTGAAGCAGCAAGCGATGCAATGCAAAATGCCGTTGATGCTGTTGAAAATGCTGGAAAAGCAACAGTTGATCGTATTTCTGAAGCAATAAAAGATGTCACAGCTAGATAGTGTATTTCATAAAGGACAAGGAACTAACTTCAAAAGGCATCTAGGTGCCTTTTGAAGTTGGTCTTTTTTTCCGTTACCGACTGTTATTTGCAATATATTGGCAGTTCGGCAGTATCCGGCACCCTAGTAGCCGAGCCGTTATATAAAAATAAAAGCACTTGCCGTATGCAAGTGCTTTTACCAGAGTGTTGGGAAACCCTTTGGGTTTCCCAACCTCTGATGACCTTTATTGTAACTATGTATAAAAAAATTGTACGAAACAATAAAAAATAAGAAAAACAGCCCTTCAACTGACCCTTTCTGGTCAGATGAAGGGCTATTTTTTTCATGTTTTGGCAGGCTGCGGTGAGATATGCCTGTATTTGGACAGACTTCATCCCTCGGAACCGAGCGTATCGATAGCCATGTAGTTCTTTTGCATCGGCAAAACTCCG
>NZ_KB910978.1 GCF_000383235.1 Bacillus sp. 123MFChir2 | reverse complement strand
TGCTTCTAATTTATTTGTCTTTATATTACGTACATAAATGATACCTTTACTATCTATAATAGGTGTATCTTGGATATTCACATCGTTAACTTGCCATTTTATTGATCCATCTGGATTTAAAGCAGTAAATTTCATACCTGCAACATAAATTGTTCCATCTTTCGCAATAACGGGTGTTGTATGTGCTGTTACCATATCCTCTTTAACCCATTTGATAGAGCCGTCTTTATTAAATGCATATAACTTACCATTTTGATTTGTTGCATATACAGTACCATCTCGTCCAATTGCTGGTGGGGAAGAGAATGCCTGTACAAGATTATTGTTGGAACCATCGTTAAAGTAAAGTTTGTATTCCCATTTCACTTTATTAACATCTGTTCCAGCATATGGTGAGTTCTTGCTCCAACTTTGTCCAAAAGGAAATTCTGCTTGTAGATCATAATTCCCTTGTTCAAATTGAGCACCCTGTGTGTTAGTAGTTTGTGCCTGTGTTATTAAATGAGGACTTAATCCTACCATCAAAGAAAACAGTAGCAGCATTAACATAAATTTCTTTTTCATAGTTTTCCTCCTATGTAATAATTTGTGAGACATAACGTTTAAAATAATAACATATTAACTATATATTGTAATTTATTACTTTAAATGATAATAAAATAAAAACTAGACCAGTCTCTCACGAGGCGGCTAGTTTTTATTTTATTATTGGGGTAGTACGCACAGTTTTTGAGATTAATAATTTGCTTAGAGTAGTAAAATCAACGTTTCTTAATGTCGAAAATTGCTTAGAGTATATTTTCGTTAAAATGTGGGCGGGCCCCATGCTTATCAACTTAAGAAATAATTGTTCTCCAAAGCGAAAAAAATGAGCCGAACTCTTATGAATAAACGTGAAAGAAATAAAAATAAATGACATACAATCTATGCTGTTTCCAATATTAATTTGAGCAGCTGATATTTTAGGAACTTTTTTGGCCGGAAAACTATGCGAGTTGTGAACTAGTAACGAGTAACGCATGGGGGTGCTGTGTTTTATATTCCTCTTTCCATGGAATGTTTAGTTGTTCCCACGTTTGTCCGCTATCCATAGATTGAAAGACACCATTATTATTTAAAGTGTAAAACGTATGAGGCTCGGCAGGATTTGTTGCAAGCATGGAAATAACTGTACCGATTGCAGGTGGTAGTCCTTGATGTACTTGTTGGAAAGGTGTATCTTTCGTTTTTCGATAAATATAAGACTCATAAGGAATACGGTGGTGAGCTAGATCAGCACTTGGCGCAGCAGAAACGAGAATCGTATCACAATCAGCAGGATCGATAGCCATACTGTATAAATAATGATGTTCTAGTCCTTCACTGCATGAAGTCCAGCTACTTCCACCATTATAACTTTCGAGATAGGCACGATCAGGACCGTTTATAAATCCGTCACCGCATGATGCATAAAGACGATTAGAAGCATCAGGGTGCACAAGCAATTGATGAGCATCGATTGGAGCACCGAATTTTTTATCTTCCCATGTTTGTCCATTATCGTTACTTTGAATAACAGCCCCGGCTTCAATCGATACATGTAGCGTATCTTGTTTATTTGGATCAACTGTAATCCATCGTACATGATGCGTGAAAGGACGAGGGGGAAATGCCCACGTATATGAAGAAAGTAATGATTTCATGTTTTTACATTCGTTCCACGTTTCACCACCATTTTCTGAGAAAAATAAGGCACTAGGTTCTGTACCGACATAAACGACGCCATAGCCATTCACTTTCTTATTGGAGCTTACAGTTATCGCAGTAATAGAAGAATGTAAAATACCATCTTCTTTAGGAAAATCAAAGTAACGGTAAGAATCGCCAATCGGTCTCCAAGAATCTCCCCTATCGTCACTTAACCATAATCCCCGGCTAAACGTACCGCAATATATACGGTTGGATTGAAATGGGTCTACCGCAATACAGGTAGGCTGCATACCTTGTAAATGGTATTGAATTTGATACTCTTCGTTTTTTTCTTCTAAGACAACAAGTTCTCGTTCCATACAGAGAAATAACCGTTTCAAAACTATAACCTCCTTGAATTTTTGTTTATTATTAAACAATATGAAAGAGAAAAAGAAGTAGTCTATTTTTTTGTAAAGAAAAAGCACTCTTTTGAGTGCCTTTCTTCGACTTGATAACCACTTTACTTTTATATTGAACTTACATCCAAATATATTTTTACCATATTTATCTATTTAATTAGTTGAGAAATAAGTACAACTTTATTTTAGGGGTCTCGCTGCATACCAATTAACTTAAGATAAGTAAACACTCCTAAAATGAAAAAATGAGCTGACTTCTCAAAATAACTAACTATAGAGAAAGAAAATTTTCATTTAAGGGGTACTTCAAAATCTTAGCTTGATAGGTATGTGGCGGGACCCCTACGTGGGGTTTCGCCCCCACACGACGAGCCAGCACTCTAGCCAAAAAGAAAATGTAAGACCAAAAGACAAGAACAAACAACAAAAAAGGTTTCAATTTATAATGTTATAAATAGTTTTTGATATATGTTATCTACCATTTCAAGATAAATTCTTGTGTATATTTAAAATATATTCTATAATATAAATATAGTTCTTAATGAATCCAACGAGTTATTCCAATTTACACTTTATTTTGAACCTAGGAAACTAGGTTCCTTTTTTTATGCAAAATTTTAAAAAAGGCAGCGGATTTGTTACCTTTATCCTAGTTACGCTGGTACTAGGATAAAAAAAGTCCTCCAGATTAGTTTAGCTGGGGGACTTTTTTGTTCACATAATTCACGTTCTCAGCAGTCAATCGTTTCTGAAATCGTATGTATCTTCAGGAACATTTAATGTATGTCCGTTAATGATTACTGTATTATTGTCTTGCCAAACAATTTTTGCTGTATCCTCTCGGTAATTCCAATACACATTCTTTGTCTTAAAATATTTGCGGTGATTAAATACTAACTCCCCTCTAACAGCAAAACCCGTTGTCGCTCCACCGCTTGTTACGTAAGCTTTGAATGTATATGTTCCGTCAGGAGACTGTTTTTCAGCAATCTTTTCACCTGTTGGTAGTCGATCCATACTGAAAAACCCCCAATACACTCCGTACACGAACAAACCAACTATACAAAATAATACAATTAACGATTTTCGTTTGGTTTTCTTAATTTCTTTTTTTATTTCTTTCTTTGTAAAATTCATGTTTTATCTCCCATTAATGACTTTCATAGCAAACCTCTCCTATTGTTTAAGAGAAAATTTACTGTTCTTTATATTTTTCTGGATCATTAACAAAGAAACGAACTTCTCCACATGTAGAACAAACATATGGAATTACTTCACTATACGTTGCATTTACAACAGCATATTGGGATGGTTTGTTTAAAATACCAACACTTCCTCCTACAGCTTTTAGAAGGTTTTTTGTCAACGGTATTCCGCATTGATTACAAATCTTTTCTTTCATATAGTTTCTCCTTCACACCTAATATTTTTCCTTATTATACCATTTCAGAGAACTGATTTGTTCAGATTTTTGGATGTATATCCTATACATGTAAAGTTAAGTCGGGTAAGCCAGCATGAATATAATATTCATCCGAATTTGCACAAGATTGTCCTTACTGATGGTACAATTAAAGTCATGGAGGGTTATTATGGGATATATTATGGGTTATATTGAATTTTATGGAATACTGTTTCTTATATTCGGCACTGGAATATTCTTAATTATCAAGGCTGATTCACCAAAAATCAGGAAAAAAAATCTATCATTCGTAATGGTCGGTTTAGGGATAAATATACTCGCTATTCCAATGGCAATTTTTATAGGTGTGATGGCAACAGATCCCCCAGACAGTACTGAACTTAATTTTTGGAAAGGATTTCTCTGTATTCAGGGAATACCGCTTCTCATACTACTTTTAGCTTTAGTTTGGTGGTGTATCTTTGGAATAAGAAAAAAGTCCACATATAGGACTTTAAAATGACTTCGGCTTTCGAGAATTATGTAAATGAGCTGTCCATACGGGCGGCTCATTGTATTTTTTTTCTTAATGTGGGGGGTTTCAAAATGCTGGCGATCCCCCTATTAGCCTAAAGGTTCTGGTGCAAAATTCCAAGATTCTTGTAAGTAATCTCCTAATCTTGGACATACTGATATGTATGACTCTAAAAAAGGTGCGTGATCAGTATGGAAAAGGAAAATTTGTTTAAATGGAAGCATTATCAGCCCGAACTAATCTTATTAACAGTAAGATGGTACCTGCGGTACAATTTGAGCTTCCGTAACCTGGTGGAAATGATGGAGGAAAGAGAATTATCAATTGCTCACACAACGATTATGCGCTGGGTTCATCAATATGGACCTCAATTAGAAGAGAAAGTACGACATCATCTTAAATCAACAAATGACTCGTGGAGAGTCGATGAAACCTATATTAAAGTAAAAGGGCAATGGATGTACTTATATCGTGCGGTTGATTCAGAGGGCAATACAATTGATTTTTATCTAAGTAAATCAAGAGATAAACAAGCAGCCAAGCGCTTTTTCAAGAAAGCCTTGGCTTTTTCGTATGTTTCTAAACCTCGTGTGATAATAGTAGATAAGAACCCTGCCTATCCTGTAGCGATTCAAGAGTTGAAGGGAGAGAAACATATGCCTGAAGGCATACAACTAAGACAAGTTAGATATCTCAATAATATCGTGGAACAAGATCATCGTTTTATTAAGAAACGTGTACGTTCTATGTTGGGATTCGAGTCATTTAAAACAGCAACCTCTATATTGAGTGGTGTTGAAGCCATGCATATGATAAAAAAGGGACAGATTAATTTACCGAATCAGTCTGTCCAAAATCAAAAAGAGTTCATTCACCAAGTATTTGGACTTATAGCATAAAATACGATTCCGTTAGGAATCTACTATTATTCGTGTCCTTCTTCAAATCTTTGCACCAGAACCGTCATTCGTTTGTTTAAGATAGCGCCGAATTCGTTTATCTAACTCAGAACCATATTGATGTACCCACCGCATAATGGTTGTGTGAGAAATAGATAAGCCTTGTTCTTCCATCATTTCCACTAAATCACGAAAGCTTAGGCTGTACCGTAAGTACCATCTGACTGTTAATATAATCACATCAGGCTGATAATGTTTCCACTTAAATAAATTTTGCTTTTTCATACTGATCACGTCCTTTTGTAGATTGATAATATCAGTATGTCCAAGTTTGATAGATTTTTTGCACCAGAACCGGATTCTCTTACTTTGCTTTCAACATAAAATACAAGTCAAGTGAAGATTGAGGAATTGAAGGATTATCCCCACATAAAACAAGTAACCTTAAAAAAGGAAATGCTAATTCTTCCGTATGTAAAACGTCATCAATAATAGGTCTATATTTTTATAAATCCGCTTGATAAACCATATAGTTACCACTAGAAAGTGTAAAGAATACTTGATTCTCTTTAATCTTTACTGCACTACCGTTAGAAGTATAATGGTCTAGTTTTGTTTTTGCTTTAACAGAAATTTTATTATTTCCATCAACCTGAACCAAAAGCATCTGACCATTGGAACTAATTACTATTGCATGTTTATTCTTGAGAGCCACGACTTTATTCCATTTATAATTCTTATATTCTTTATCAGTCAGTTCTGCACTATCAATCTTTTTTCCGTCTTTAAAGAGGGCGAATTTTGAACCTTCCCCAACAGCTAACATAGTACCATCAGAAAGTTTATCAATTGACATAATATCATCTTTTGTTGATCCCCAATCCCCAGAGTTGATGACGTTTCCGTTTTCTAGCGACATGACTTGATAATTTCCTTTATCCCCTACCATCAAGATTTGGCTTTTACTTAACTCAATTGAATCGTTAATATTCCAATCATTTGGCCATTTTCCTGTTCGTGTTACGCCGTGAGAATCACCATCAAGAATAGTATAATAACCTTTATCGTAAACTAATAAAATCCTTCCATCCGATAGTAGCTTAACAAATCTCGGATTACGTTTGTCCGATAGTTGCCCTTGTTCAACTAAACTTGCAGATGAATCTACAACTTTCCATCTTCCTTGTGTTCCCGCAATAAAAATGTTGCCATCAGATGTTTTTACCATGCCTTTTGTAGGAAAAGAAGGTTTGTTTTTTTCATGTGAAATTGTTGATCCACCAGATTCAGTGCTTAATACAGCTAAATCACTAGAATTGCCAACAAAAACAGTGTCCCCATCGAGACCTACAGCATTCTCAATGGTGCCTCTTCCATCCCATTTATTACTCACAACACCGTACAAGCTCGCTGCACTTGCAGTTGTAGGTAATATGAGTAAAGCGCTTGCAATTAATACTGTGGATAATTTTTTCAATTTAATCATATTTTCACTCCTATTAGTAATATTTTTTGTGTATCCGTCTATATATTACCACATTAAGTTATTAAAGAAAAATATTGTAAAAAATCTTTTGTTAAGTTAATCTATAAATGTTAATACATGTAAATTAGATGGGGTGAAATAATGAAGAAGAGGTTAAGTAGGTATCTTGGATGTTTTTTTGTTTTTTTTGTTTTATTTAATGCTAGTTTAATAGAGGTAAATGCTGCTGGCTTTCAGGACAATCCTTCAGGTGTGTACCATAGGTTATCAAGTCTAGTTTATAAAGTAAATGGATCAGCAGAAAACTTGAATGATTTGCAATATAAACTAAACAATTCAAATTTAGGACAAGCAGGTAAGTATGTAATAATTGATACCATTGATGTAAATGGAAATCGCTACCATCCTATGGCCACAAATAAGTCAGGTGAGATTAATAAATTAGATGCAACAGGATTCAAAGCAATGGCAGTAGTCGTTCCATCCAGTAAGAAGTTATTTATCGCAATTGCTGGTAGTGAAAAAAATATATATGATTTCAATGCTGCAAAAAATGTAATAGAGAATGATAACCCAGGACAAATTTCCCATGCGCAACTTTATACAAATTATATATACAAAAATTTTCCTCAATACGCTTCGTATGATTGGTATTTAACAGGACACTCTCTTGGCGGATGGTTAGCAACAAAATTGTATCTTGATCTTCGTTCAGCCAATTGGTTAGTAAGTGGACCTAATTGGAAATATGGTGGCGAAATTAAAAAATCGATTAGCGGAGTTTATACATTTAATACCTTACCTATCAAGGAAGGTTCTGTTCCAGACAAACAATGGGATGAAAATAAAAAGGGTCTATATAATAAAGCAATAAAAAATTTATATATTTCAAATGAATGGTTAAATCGTTTCCAAAAACTTCATTCAAAAAAATTCAACTATTTTGGAACCAAAGGATCTATTGATAAAGGAATTTCGGATGAATTCAGTTCTGTTTCAGGTACTCTAACAGAAGACTTAATACATTTAGCTACTATTGATAGATATAGAGAAGCACATAGCCTATGTCAATTATCGCCTCATGTCTTTCCTAAAGGTGATGCATGTACGCCATAAATAAAGATGTTAGATTTACAAATATAAAAAACATCAGAAAAAATTTATCATTAGAATTGTTTTCTTTAAAATATCTCTTTTAGATAATGTAGTATAACCTCAATAAATTAATAATTAAATACCCTGGAAAAGTTGATTTTTATAGGGTTACGGAAACACCGTTATCAAGCTAATAAAACCAGGATATTCCTAAATCGAAAAAAATGGGAGTATCTCGGTTTTATATATTCAACTCAATTTCTCTATTGGGGTACTAAAATTTCTTAAGTTGATGGGCATGGGTATACACCCCTATTAGGTCTAAGTGGCGCTGGTTAATCGGCCTTACTCGTAATAACTATTAGATTCATATGAACAATTCGTGGATCAAATCCGTTTGTTGGTTCATCTAATTACATGAAATTCTTAAAATGTTTGGTGCTATCTCTTATAAAGAGCGAGTACAATAATTTTTTCTTATTCCCCCTTCTTTTTTCGAGGGGATGGGCAAAGAAACCTAAATTAATAATCGTATATTTCATTCTTCCCCTTATTTATGTCACCGAGAATTGCATTTTAAGCCAATTAACTTTGCTGTTATGTACAGTCGTCCTCTTACTAATTCCCCTACACAATCAATTCATTAATCACTTATACGCTAAGCAATTTCTACATAATAAAGGAGACTCCTAATATAGAAGTCTCCTTTATATAGGGCATTTTCATTGACTTAGTCTAATAATAACAAAACATTATTTATGGTATGGTTTCTATTTCTAAATTGTTAAAAAATGATTTATATAAAGTTACTTTTACGAGGTAATAGGTGATAATAGATGGATATGTTGAATGTACATCTAAGTTGCTCCTTTTAGGATATGTATCATTTTAAATACGCCCTTTATTAGAATAGTGCTCATACCTTTTTTGGGATTCTTTCGTAATACGTGCGTTAAGTAAAATTGCTTATTTTTATGTCGAAATTTGCTTAACGTGGGGTTTTTCCAAAATGCTGGCGGTACCCCATAAGGTATAAGTTCTTGTTTATGCCGCCGAAAGAACTTGTTTGCAAGCGTACTCTCCTTTTATGTACAATAAAAGAAAAACATCGTATGAGATGGGGAGAGGAAAACCCATGTCCAACCAACAGTTAGTGAATTTACGTATTGATTTTGCTTTTAAACAATTATTTGGTACAAGCGGAAATGAAGATATTCTGATTGCTTTTTTAAATGCCATGTTACAAGACTCGTTAGAGTCACCGATTGCTTCGTTACAGTTAGAAGACCCGCACTTGCACCGAGAACATGAAGAGGATAAATTATCGATTTTAGATATTTCCGCTACATTAGATACAGGCACAAAGGTAAATGTAGAAATACAACTGAATAATAATCATGACATGATTAAGAGAAGTTTATATTACTGGGGAAGGTTATATACATCTCAGCTACAAAAGGGAATGCCATATAGTTCTCTTCATAAAACGATTACAATTAATTTATTAAATTTCGTTATGTTTCCTGAATATGAGGCATTCCATACAACAGGCATCCTATGGAATCAGCAACAACAGAAGATATTGAGTAGTGATATTGAAGTTCACATCGTGGAGATTCCCAAACTGATGCAACAGTGGCGTAATGAACAAGTTAATCCCTGGGAAGATTCGTTTGTTCGTTGGTTATTATTACTTCCAGCGAATGAAGATGAACAATTAACCCAAACATTGGAGGATATTGCGATGAACCAAGACCCAATTTTACAAAAAGCAATGAATAAATGGGAACGTATGAGTCAAGATTCTTCTTTCCGACAAGCGTATGAAGCAAGGGAGAGAGCGTTGATGGATGAGGCCGCAAAATTTGCTCATGCTCGTAATGAAGGGAAAAAAGAAGGTATTCAAGAAGGGGTTCAGCAAGGGAAAATACAAATGATTAAAGGTATGCATGAACTTGGTGTACCAATTGAAACGATCGCAAAAGCAAGTAAATTAAGTATAGAAGAAGTTGAACATATTTTAAGAGGGAATTCATAATAAACAACTAAGAAAGAAAAAGAGCCACAATCCCCAACGGCTGGGATTGTGGCTCTTTTAAGATTCAAGATAAAAGCATAAAAGGATTTTGATTAAGTAAATATAATTATCAACTATGATCTTGTTCCACGATGTTATTAAGATATTTCACTTGCCTTATTTGGATGCCTACAGGCATCTTTTTTTCATTCTTCAACTCTTCAATTGCTACAGGATAGGCGGGATTCTTATCAATAGTTATCACACGGGGTTGTGAAACATGAAAAGACCGCAAAGCTTTCTTGAAAAAGCGCTTTGCAGCCTTTGTGTCTCTTGTTTCACTGAGATAAAAATCAATCGTGTTTCCTTTGGAATCCACTGCACGATATAGATACATCCATTGACCTTTTACTTTGATATATGTTTCATCGACTCTCCAGAAGTCATTCGTTTGTTTAAGATATCGCCGAATTCGTTTATCTAACTCAGGACCGTATTGATGTACCCACCGCATAATGGTTGTGTGAGAAATAGATAAGCCTCGTTCTTCCATCATTTCCACTAAATCACGAAAGCTTAGGCTGTACCGTAAGTACCATCTGACTGTTAATATAATCACATCAGGCTGATAATGTTTCCACTTAAATAAATTTTGCTTTTTCATACTGATCACGTCCTTTTGTAGATTGATAATATCAGTATGTCCAAGTTTGATAGATTTTTTGCACCAGAACCCTTTGGGTGGGGTATCGCCACATTTTTGAAAAAAACACGCTAAGCAAAAAGTAAAGTAAATGGGAGCTGCTTTACAAATTTAACGAACTTTTTGTTATCATCGTAATAAAAGGGGGAAAAGGGAATGAATAACTTTTCATCTTTAATTTCAATAATAGGAGTATTATTATTAGTTATTGCAATATTTTTTAATAAATCACGTAAATAACTTCTTTGTAAATCAAACTATATTTCAAGATTACACTTTCTTTGATTAATAAATATTCTATACATGATCGGTTAACATAACGTCCTATTATCGGTAGCAAGAAAAACGGACAAACCTTTGATATAATTAGGTTTGTCCGTTTTCTTTTTGTATCGTATTATTCATGATTTTATACATTGTAGAGATATTAGGACTTTTCAGGTTTATGAATGTCCTGTATTAGGGGTTCCACCAGCATTTCGTTTTGACGGCAGTACCCCAGATAAGCCCTAGAGGGAGATTAGTAAGGTCATTGTACATAAAATCAAAGTTAATTGGCTTAAAATGCGATTCTCAGCGATATATTTTCGTGTTTTTTAAGGAGAAAATACGATTTTATGAGTTTGTAGTAAAAGACACCCTATTTCCAACTTAACAAAATGGTACTTTTATTTCTCAATACAAAATTATTCAACGTATGATAAAGTTAAATTGTCATAGCCAATACCCTATCATCCTATTTTCTTGTAGAAAACATACGAGAACAAGCTCTCTGTTATGAGGGTTTGTTTTTGTTTGCATATGCCTCTTTATTTTTTCATCCTTTCCTCATACTGTTTAGCAAGCTTATAAAAAGAAGAACGTTTGATGCCATACTTTTTCATGGCCCCTACTGCTGTAATCGAACCGGATTTCCATTCCTTATAAGCCTCAATAAATTTTTCTGTTATTTCGACAGGAGGACGTCCTAAGTGTTTTCCTTGTTTTCTGGCAAGAGCAATTCCTTCAGCTTGACGTTGTTTAATATCAATGCGCTCTTTTTCTGCAAAGGCTGATAATATTGTAAGAGTTGCTTTTTGAATTGCGCTCTGAATGACATCATTTGTACTTTCCCCAGTGTAATTGACGTTAATATAGGGTTCCTTGATAAATTCTAAATTTACCCTATGCTTTTCATAGTACCTAAATTCCTCTAATGTATCATTCATATTTCTCCCAAGTCTTGTTAAGGAGTCAAACACAATCGTGTCTCCTGTACGAACAAGGCGTTTTAACATTTGATAATTCTCTCGCTCCATATTTTTCCCAGATTCTTTATCAATGAAAATATCCCGATCTTCTATCCCTAAATTCTTCATATTCTGAATTTGCCGTTCTTCATTTTGATCTTTACTCGAAACTCGTACATATCCAAATTTTTTATGTTTCATACACTACACCTCACTGGTAATTATACCAATTACGTCTGTAAAGGTGCACAAAATATACAGATGTCTGTAAAAGGAGAAACCGACATTTATAGACGTAGTTTTTTATAGGTTTCTATCTATCTGTAAAGGTATACTTATATGGACACATTGAGAGTTCTCCTTATCACTAAATACATAAAAATTGTAATTATAGAAATTTAATTTATTGATAAATTTGAATTTTCATAAAAATAGGTTGTTCCCCCTAATATTTCCCTCATATAATTTAGATGTACCACATGATTATATAATAAAGGAGGAGTTCATAATGGGACGTTGGATTATAGTAACAAGTGAAAAGCATGAACCTAAATTAACAGTGTCTGAAACAAAAGAATTACAGAAACTACAAGAAAAAAAATAAAGAAGATAAAGAGGACATTCTTATGATGTCCTCTTTATCTATACATAAATCCATAAAAAATTGTATTCATTTAATTTATTTAACTGGAGGTTATTAGAATGCTATATTCCTGGGAAAGAGAAACCTTAGAAGAAACTGCGCATCAACGTATTATGGATACGTTCAAAGAATTAAGTTTTTCAGTGAAAAAAAAAGCTTTTGGAGATAAAATACAAACCACATATGTGGAATTATTTAATTTAAATCAACAAATTGAATCATTCGGCGTAGGAAAAGGGAAGTACAATGAATTAGGCGCATTGTTTGAGGCCTTAGAGCATTATACTCTGGAGAATATATCAATGAAAGAGTGTGATTTTTTCTCTTCTCATCATATTGCGAAGAACCCAATATTTGACGGAGAGCGTGTTATGCAGTTGATAGTAGAGGAACCTGATCAACAATTACTTTGTAAAAAATACTATTCTTTGAATAATACACAACAACATGTATGGTACCCATTTTTCATTGCTAATCCACATTATATGCAACATCCAATTGAAACGGATACTTATCAGTATCAGAAAGTGCAACGATACAGTTCTAATAGTGGTACAGCCATTGGTTCCACTTTACATGAGGCGATTATACATGCAACGAATGAAGTCATTGAAAGAGATGCCTTTTCTTTATTCTTACTTCGTTATTTCTATTATGATATGCCAGATCATACATTAAAAATAATTCATCCAAATACGCTTTCACCATCCCTAAAAGAAATGATTGTACACGCAGAAGAGGAATTACAAGAGGAAATTATACTATTAGATATTACAACGGAAGTTGCAATTCCAACTATATTAGCTGTTACAAAAAATAAAAAGCATACTGGTATATTTGGTCTTGGTACATCTTTATACCCTGAATATGCTATCTTACGAAGTATTACAGAACTGGTTCAGGTGAATCATATCGCTTCTGCAAATATTGGTGATGAGCTAGCACATCGAGAGCATTTTTTGAACCAATTACAGCCGTATCCTCGTCACTATGCTTGTGCAGAAATGGATATGTGCTCCGTATTTAATCAATTTCCAGCCACTTATGTTTCGTTTGAGGATTTACCGAGATTTTCAGAACGTAATTTAATACTTTACATCGAAGAACTACAAGAGCGATTACATCAACAACATTTTTCTATCTATTATTCTCCAGTCAAAGAGTTTTCCAATGGTATAAAGATTATACATGTACTAATTCCACAAATGGAGCGTTTTTTATTGATTACAAATGGTCAATTAGTGTTCCCGTCCGAAAGAGGTATGAAAAAGAGTCTTAATTTACAGTCCAGTTTATAAAAAACACCCTATAAGAGGTTACTTTACATGCCCATCAAGCTAACAGAACAGGTTGCCCCAAAAACGATAAAAATGAATTTCGTTGCTATTAAAGCCCCTAATTTTTCATTTTTGGGGGCATTATAAAATTTTAACTTGATGACGATGTATGGTGACCCCCTATTGGGTAAATCAGCGTTAATAGATTAAATTTTGATCAAACATTTTATAAACCAACAAATCTACTATCATCTATATTCTTCTTCATATATTTGTGCCAGAACCCAAGATACTAAAATAAAAAATTTTTCAATTATCGACAAAAGATTCAGTCAATATTTTTTATTCCTATAAATGTATATTTAACTTAAATTTAGTTTCAAATATACATAAATTTTATTGTTTTTGTATATTTATTCTTTTTTTCGACTATTAACCATTTAATTCCTTTCCAATTAAATGGTTTACCTCTTCTGTATAAGAAATATATACTTTAAAGTGTAGGGGATAATACCTTATAAAAATATAAAGGGAGGGTTTTTTATGAAAAAAATGAAAAAGTTGACGAACATTGCTTTAGCTGGAGCTATCGGTTTAGGAGGATTAGGAGCGTTTGCACCAACAGATGCAAGTGCGGCTGAAATCTCCCCTTCTACAACAAATATTCCTACTAACCTATCTACTGAATTACCTATTAATTTTGTAGAGTCTAATTTACCAAAAGCAGCGAAAGCTAGTGCAAATTTAAATGTAAGTATAGATGTATTAGGTATCGCTAACATGATTAGGAATTCCATCAATACTCAAACTAACCGTTCAGGATTTGTAAAAGGCGTAATGGAATCAACATTTTATTCTGCAGGTCAACGCTATAATGTTATGGTTTTTAATTTAAACCAAAACTATCATGATCGTTTTAACGGTGTTAAATTCTTCGGAACAACAGTATATGATGGAATCACTTTTGGAATTTGGGTATTTGAAGATGGGGAATTTACGAATCAAGGTGATGGTGGATGGATTAACTGGGCATTTAGAGGTTGGTTCGATCGTAATGGTAACCATGTTAAATTTTATCGTCCATAAAAATAAACCACAAAATCAGCCAATTTTGCGGTTTATTAAATAAAACGTATCATTAAACTTAGGAGAGTATACTCTAAACTTAACTCCTAGTAAAAACTAGTATAGATGATATTTATTAAAAAGAAAAGTACTCCGAGGAGTGCTTTTCTTTTTTTGATAAGGTGATCCCATATAGGGTAGCTTTTGTTTCATCCTAATTAGATTACCCTTGTAAGAATCGTTGTATTTCTGTTTCTGACAATCCAGTCATTTTAGCAATATTCTGTACAGATACACCATTCTTATGCATACCACGAACTAATTGTATCTTTCCTTGTTGTATGCCCTTGCTCACGCCCTTTATTGAGTGCATGAGCAATTCCAGCAGCTTCATCCATTAATGCTTTTTCCCTTTCCTCATATTCTTTACGGAACGAAGTGTCTTGACTCATACGTTTCCTCTTATTCATTGCTTTTTAGGTTTCTTATCTAAAATAAAGCGTAGTTCGTTGATTTCATCATCAGATAGGGTATCTCCCTGAATAAATTGAGTAAGCATGGATTTCAAGGCACCTCCATAGATACGCTTGATAAATGATTTGGTCTCAGCACGCTGGCACTCTTCCTGCGTATAGAGCGGGTAAAAGGTGTAAACTCTTAAATTTTTATTGACACCTACTACATCTTTTTGAACCAATCGATCGAGAAGAGTGCGTATGGTTTTCGGCTTCCAATCAGTACTCTCCTGTAAGGAAAGTATGATGTCATTCGCCGTTTGGGGAGCTTTGTCCCAAAGTACGTTCATGATTCCCCATTCTGATTCTGATATACTAGGAATGTTTTTCTCCATATTTATCCCCTCCATTTTCTTTAATAGATTCTTAAATCTTTTAAAGTTGATAAAGTAATTTCTACAGCCTTACTTCCCGATGCATCATCTTTATTTTGTATATTGGTAGCAAAGAAATAAGTATTGTGCTTCGTCTCTACATACCCGATAAACCAACCATTGATGTTTTTTCCATTCACTGTTCCTGTACCTGTTTTTCCTGATAGGCGAGCTTCCTCATTCTTTTCTAAGAGTAGTGCTTCCTTCACAGCTTCGATATTCATTTCCTTATATCCCAATTGATTGTAATAAAAGGCTTGCAGCAGTTGCACTTGCTCGACTGGAGAAATTTTTAGTGAGGATTCGTGCCAGAATTTATCCAATCCCCCAGATACATTGGAGTTTCCATATTTCATATCTTGGAGATTAGATTGTATGGTTTCAAATCCTGTTCTACGATCTAGTTCTTGGAAATACCAGTTTACAGATTTTTGTAAAGCAGATGAGACATCCTGATCTATATTCCAAGCGTCATAGGGTTGCTTCGTCCCGTCCCATGAAAGGGTGGATTCTTCGGGTGATATCACATTTGATTCTAGTGCAAATAAGGCACTATAGATTTTGTATGTGGAATCAGGTGATACCCGCAACGTACTTTTCTCTTCATTATAAATGCGATATTGCTGTGCGTTATAATCATATAAAACAAAGCTTCCTTCATACCCTTTAAAGAATTGATGTAAATCCTCATAAACTACCCTGTTATTATTAAAATAATATCGGTCGTTTTCCGTCGCAAATGCGGAAATGAGAGGTAATTGGACTGTCAAAATGATACTAGCCAACGCATAAATCAATAAGCTTTTTCTTATTGATTTCTTTGTACCAGCCTTATAGGCAGCAATTTGTTCAATTCGTTTTTTGATTTGACTCTTCGAACCGTTTATTTTTGTTACTAACTGTAGCTTACTTGACCGTTTCGAAAAATCCAAAAAATTAATAATTGTATTTCCATATTCACTAAATGAATTATCATCTAGTAAATGTAAAACAGATGTATCACATGCGATTTCCCGATCTAATCGCATTTCTCTAAAAGCAAGCCAGACAAGGGGATTAAACCAATAAATGATTTGATAGAACAATATCACGTAATTTGTCAGCAAATCCTTATTTTTATAGTGATTCAGTTCATGAAGAAAGATATACTCGTAATGTTTCAAGCTAAGCCAGTTTTCATGCTGAGAAGGTAAGACGATATATGTTTGAAAAAGTCCAAATATCATTGGAGATTGGACTCTTTTTGAAATAACAATCTTTATTGATTTTTTAATCTGTAGTCTTTTCTTGCATTCTTCGAAAAGCACCAGAACTTCTTGATTGGAAAACTTAGAAGAATGATTCTTTATCCTTCTAAGTGTAATCCATCCACGAACCATAATAAAAGTATATAATAGCACCCCTGACATCCATAATCCCATCACTCCCATATTAAGTAAGGACAGATCCGGCCGATTGACGGATACAGAAAAGTCTTTTATCAGGTGTAGGCCCTGCATCATATTAGTTCCAGTTATTTTTGTATTAGGGATGAGCGTATTAGTCTGATATGTATTCCCACCGCTAAAGAGAGAACTAAAATTATATAAATAAGTAGGTATGAATGGAAGTGCTAAAGCGATAAAAACAAACATCCACAAATGATAGTGCCATTTTGCTGTTAGTTGTCTTCCAAACCATTTTCGTATAAGTAGAATAACAGTAACGGAAAATGAAGACACCAATAGGCCAATTATAAAATGAGTTAAAAACATGTCTCTCAACACCAACTCTCTTGGATTTTTTAATTTTTAAAAACAGGTATATAGCATATTTATAGTAGCTTGATGGTAAAAAATAAAGAGTTGACTTTATAGGATTACATCTGTAATATTGTACTACAGATGTAATCCGACTACAAATGTAGTCTTTTAAAACTACTTAAATAAGGGTTTTTTTTCAATCGTACATAAGAGTCTAATCAAATAATTAGGAGGTTTTTCATCATGAACAAAAGAGGGTTTTATCAAATGCTAGCACCAATAGGCTTGGTGCTTATGGTTGCAGGCTGCTCAGATGAGAAAAAACAGATTGTACAACAATCAGAACATACAGAGGGAACTAACCAAACGTCAGAACATATAACGGCAAAAGAAACTACAATGGAGAAATTTGAACAACTTGAGAAGGAATATGATGCGAGGCTTGGTGTCTTTGCGTTGGATACTGGTACAAAACAAACAGTAACCTATCATCCAGATGAACGTTTTGCTTATGCATCTACTCATAAGGCTCTAGCTGTAGGAGCACTTTTACAACAGAAGGCAATAGAAGACCTTGATCAAAGAATTACCTATACACGTGAGGATCTTGTTAATTATAGTCCGATTACAGAAAAGCATGTTGATACGGGAATGACTCTTAAGGAGCTTTGTGATGCTTCTCTTCGATACAGTGACAATACTGCTGGAAACCTTATCCTTAAACAACTGGGGGGACCGACTGGGTTTAAAAAAGAACTGGAGGAAATTAGGGATAATATTACCAATCCTGAGCGATTTGAGCCATATTTAAATGAAGTTAATCCTGGTGAAACTCATGACACGAGTACACCAAGAGCACTTGCTACTAGTCTTCAGGCTTTTACATTGAAAGATACACTTTCAACTGAGAAACGTGAACTTTTAATAGATTGGATGAAGAGAAATACTACTGGAGGTGCGTTAATTCGTGCTGGAGTGCCGAAAGGTTGGGTAGTGGCTGATAAGACTGGAGCCGGATCATATGGTACACGAAATGACATTGCGATCATTTGGCCATCAAAAGGAGACCCTATTGTTCTTGCTATACTTTCAAGTCGTGATAAAAAAGATGCTGATTATAACGACAAGCTTATTGCTGAGGCAACAGCAGAAGTAATTAAGGCCCTTAAGGTCAAAAATAAATAGAAAATGATTGTTATCGTGCCCCCTTCTTCAACTCCCATGAAAGAACGAAGGTTTTTCATTATCTATGGTGCTATGAAGTGCAGCATGGTTGGCTAACAGGGCAGTTCCTGGCTTCAACATTCAAAGCTAACGATGAATGATTTTTCAAGATGAAGGTCGCTTTAATTGAGCAAGGATAACAAAATTTATCAAACTTTTTCATAAAAGAATGATTCAATTGAATATAGAAACAGCGTGTTTTGATTAATCAAAAATTATAGAAACAAAAAAGAGTCATGTGAATGTAAAACATGACTCTTTTTTAGGGTATTCTAGAATCTTTCGCCGGGAGATTCTAAATTTAATTATTCTGATATAGTTTAACGTAATTTAGAAAAAAATTCAAATTTAAGGTAGGTACTATAGGGGGTTCAGCCAACTCACTAACATAAAACCCACGCTAAGGATTATTTACACCGTAAAAATACTGAACGTTTTTGTTACATTTTTTCTTTTTACATTCTAACCTAGATCGTACTGAGTTTTGATGTAACTAAATACTGTCTCAAAAATAATTTGTCACAATATAAATCTTCTACCTTTTTGTTACGCTTATCGCTTATCAATTGGTATTTTCTGTCTTATCCCCCTTTTTCGGGGGTTGGGCAAAGAAACCTAGCAAGGAAAAACACCTAAATTTATAATAGTCAGAAAATAAAAGGTATACATCTCCTTCATAAGAGATGTATACCTTTTATTGTTCTAAAATATTGCGTACTTCTAAAATATCCATATTGGTAAACTTCGCAATATCTTCTATATCCATACCATTTTTATACATGCCTCGGATTAACTGTTTTCTTTCGGTTAATTTACCTTCTTCCATACCAACTTCACGGGCATGTGCTAATTTTGCTTGTTCATCAACTAATACTTTTTCCCGTGCTTCATATGCTAAACGGAAGGAACTACTCTGACTCATATTTTCCCATTTGTGGATCGCTTTTTGTAACATTGGGTCTTGTTTCATGGCGATATCCTCCAATGTGCGGGTCAAATGTTCATCTTCATGCGCTGGTAACAAGAGTAACCAACGAGCAAATTCATTTTCCCACGGATTAATTTTTTCTTCTCTCCATTGTTGAAGCAATTTTGGAATTTCAATAAAATGAATTTCTAGATCATCGAGTAAGACTTGCTGCTGTTGTTGACTCCAAAACTGTCCAACTGTATGCATATCATCATAATGAGGAAAGAGATCAAAATCTAATATATTAATCGCAATTGTCTTCCGTAAGGAACGGTAAGACATACCTTTTTCTAATTGTGAAGTATATAATTTACTCCAATAATATAAGGAACGTTTTACAATCTCTTGTGTATTTTTCAACTGTATTTCCACATTTATTTTTGTTCCATCCTGAAGTGTAGCAAGTATATCTAGTATGGATAATTTATCTTCTTCATATTCTTTATGCAAATGTGGGTCTTCAATTTTCAGTGATACAATCGGTGTAGTTAAAGAATCGTGCAAAATAGCATTTAAAAAAGAAATCAATAATTCCTCTTGTCCTTGTACCCCAAATAATTGCTTAAATGCAAAGTCGATTCGTAAATTCACTAAAGGTTGATTCATGGATAGAGTCACCTTTCTTTTCAGTTATTCTATATGTCTATTGTATTGGAGAGAGACAAGAAGAAGCAACCCTTGATGAATTGTTTTGTGGGTTTTATTTTTATTAATCAGTGTGGTACGTGAAATTATATATATTACTGAGTATTCTTTCAGATTTGCAGATTTGTAGTTACACAAGCTATCTTGCCCTGTTCCGTTCGTCCCTTTATACTAAAGCAGATATCTATTTCAATGAGGTGTTTTTATGAACAAAACAGAATTAATTCAAAAAGTCGCAATGGAATCCGAACTAACAAAACAAAAAGCAAGTCTTGCTGTAGATGCTGTGTTTGATTCCATTCAAAATGCGTTACAAAATGGAGACAATGTACAACTAGTTGGTTTCGGAACATTCGAAGTTCGAGAGCGTGCTGCCCGTGAAGGACGCAATCCACAAACAGGGGAATCCATGTCAATTCCTGCGAGTAAAGTACCAGCCTTTAAAGCAGGGAAAGCATTAAAAGAAGCTGTAAAAGCTAAATAATCTCTATTCTTCAGTAGCATGAACTCATTAGAATTCATGCTACTGTTTTATTTTATAAACTAATGGTAGAAATCGCATGTTCCTCACTTTTTACTTTCTTTGCACATTATGTCACAAGGAAAATTTTTCAGTTTAGTCACTGCGGGCTTTATAATTCTGATGTAGCTTTGAAAGTTTGATCAAAAATACCCCGAAATCCAGCATTTTACAATAAATAAAAAGCATCCATGTTGAAAAAAGATTGATCAAAATGGATGCTTTTCTAGTAGATTTAAGATTGGTTTTTATAAAAAAGATTGATCTTTTTTACTTATGTTGTTCAATAATAGCGCCATTTCGTATTGTAAAGTTATCCTTTTAAAAGATAGCATTAAAGTAATACCATCTTTTAAGATAAATCCCTTAATACTATAAGATTAAATTGTCACTAGTTCTTTAAAATCACTTTGGTGTGCCACCAGGAGGTAAGCCACCATCGCCAGGGTCTTTGTTAGAAGACCCTCCATTACATCCATCACAACCACATTTCAACTGCATGGAGCCCTCTCTATCCTGTACACTTATAAGCCCAGCCGACTTCGTTTGTATTATGTTTCCGATTTCTTTAACTGGTTCAAAACTCATAAGCAGTTTCTTACAACCTCGATCTTTTAGGTGTTGTTCCAAATCGTCCCACAGGTTATGCTCCGCGATAAAACTAAGGAATTTTTTGAGTCGGTGTACCGGTACTTCAGCTAGCCTTTCAATATCTAATTGTTCTTCTGCCATTAAAAACGCCCTCCTAATTTATGAATACTTTGAGAATGCTGTTTATAATTCATTTTAAAACATTTTCTAAGCAACCTCTTCTTAAAACAACATTCAATGAAGAGTAGAACACTATTCCGTTAAAATTAATAAGCCATTACCTTCTTCTTGCTTGCTATATCCTAATGATACAGTTCGCTTGACTAGTTGAGCATAAATTTCATCTTCTGTCAGAATTCGTTTAAAGTCTTGTTCGCTTTGATTGATAATGATTGCTACCGCTCCAGAGACATGAGGTGTGGCCATAGAGGTACCACTTAGGATAGCATATCCTGGCTTGGAATCAGGATTATTATCTTCAATACCTACAGGAAATGTAGATAAAATACCTTGTCCTGGTGCAACCAGATCCACTTCATCATTAGTGTTAGTAAAACTAGTTATTTTTTTATTTAAATCAACAGCTCCGACACAGACACTTTCCGAGTAAGCAGCTGGGTATCCAATCTCTATTGTTGACCTGTCATTATCTCCTTCATTTCCAGCAGCACAAACTACTAGAATGTTTGCATTAACAGCTCGTTTAACCGCCTCGTGAAGGCGGGGGTCATCTTGACTAGAACCGAATGACAGATTTATAATTCTTACTTTTTCTTGATTAGGTCCTGTGTATGCTATCGCATGGTCAATAGCTTTAATCACATTCTCGTTTTTCGCGTAACCATCTACGTCAAAAACCTTCAGGATAAGAAGGCTTGCTTCTGGAGCCACCCCAATCACTCCATCTCCATTTATAACGGCTGCAATGGTTCCTGCTACATGAGTACCGTGCCCTATATTATCGGAGTAATCATCATCGTTACCATCATTAGAGAAGTTTTTTCCAGAAATAATGTTATCACGGAGGTCAGGATGTTCTTTTTGACAACCAGTGTCTATTACAGCAATTACCACTCCCAATCCTTTCTGACCAGTATCCCAAACTTCAGGGGCTCTTATCATTTTAACCCCCTCTGGAATTTCTTTAATATCCTCAATTACTCTCTCGATTTTGAACGGAAATAAACTGAGTTTATAACTCATGAATTTCCCTCCCTTGCTTTTTTATCCATACTATTAGAATGCACTCATTCAATCTTTTTATGTAAAATATTCTTATTTCTAGCATGAAATATATCATTAAAAAAATAGAGTTTTTTGATCATTTACATTCCAGCATTCAAAATCCCAATCGCTCAGTGTCATAATTGAGAAATTGGGATTTATTTATTAAACTATATGGCCCTTTAACGGAATACCTTATTGCCACTCAACAGTTCCTTAATCTATCTTGCAATTCAGATGTTCTTTTCCTTTTCGCTATAAAAACATCCCTTTAGATAACCATCTAAAGGGATAGAGCATCGCAACATTTTTATAAACGTCGCGACTTTCTTTTAAATCCACAGTTTGATTATTTTTGTAATCCTTATTCCATTAAAGCGCCCGTTTGTGGAATATAAGTAGTATAGCTGCTTATTTTTGTGCTTAGTCAATTGGTTGCTCGACTACCATCAAGCATCGTTTGCTTACATCTACTGCATAAAGCTTATTATGTTCGAAGCTACTTGGCTCCACATGAAGTATCTGCATTTGTTCAACAGCAACTCCAAATTCTTTCGCTAATTCAAGAGTCCGTTGCTTGATAGTATGTTCCGGTTCTTCAGCACCCTCCATGTTTACGACACTATGTATGTGGTGAATGGCTCCATCGGAGGGGTCAAATACCACACAGCATTTTTCGGATATCACTCGTGAATTTTTGTCGGTAGATAAAAACACCAATTATGCCTCCTTTCATTACTGCCAGAAGTCCATACGTGCTATGAAGCTGCTTGATCCCTCCCAGTAGCAGTGGCGAAGGTAACTGAACTGATAGTGTCAAAGATGCAAGGTGGCCAATTAGGGGTCACTATATCATTTTGGAAAAATTGTACGCTAAGGACTACAAAACCTTATCATTACAGTATTTTTTAAAGGTACGTACATGTTCAGAAAGATAAAAGCTTAAGTTTAATTGAACATTGATTTATTTACACACTTTATGAACATGATTATAGCTAGGAAACGTTGATATTATTGAGTTTTATCCTCTGTCCACAAACATAAGGTTTTCTGAACAAATATCTCTTAGCGTACAGTAAAAAGGGTGATTGTGACGAAAGTGTGTCTAAACGTACAGAATTCCCGGAATGATATGGTGGGACCTAATAGTTCACTTGCTATTCCCCCATTTCGAGGGGGATGGGCGAAAATACCCATTTTAAAAAAACTTTTACATTTTTGATGATTTTTCTTCATTTTGTATTATGGATTATGAGTCTTATCATGATTTGACGATAAGTATGTAATATAGTTAATCTTACAGACATATCAATAAGAACTAAAAGAATGAGAAGTTGTCATTTTATGATTACTGAAAAAGAGCAAGAATTTTGCAGTCGTGGAAATAATGGTGGTTGGCATTCTGTTAGTACAGGCTTTGGATATCGGCATTATTGCAATGACTGTAATAAAAAAATTGAAGATGAATTCCATTATGATAATGAACCAATAGACGTGTATTAAAAGATGAGCATCTTTTTCGTTACTCATCTTTTTTTATTATTAATGTGCTTTTAAAAAGAAAAAGAGCAGCCATAGCCACTCCTTTTTACAAGTTATTTAATTCTAAAAAAGTTGAATTTAGTTATCTTTCTTATCAAGATCATTAGAAATTTTATTTAAGATCTCACGTGCTTCTTTCTTTTCTTCTTCTGTTAATTTGGCATTCTTGCTTTTCGCTTCAAGGGATTTCAGTACTTCTATGAATGTACTTTCTTTTGTACATACATTGTCTGTATAAGAGTCTCCAATTGCTATTAAGGACGCATAACCACCGTCTTTCCCTTCACCACCTCGACCTACAAGATATATAGTACCATCTTTGCTAATTGTTATTGAGTTATTAGCACCATAATAATAATTAGCAAAGGATGTTGTTGATTTAGACATTTCCCATTTCAATGTCCCATCTGGGTTTAAGGCATATATTTCACTAGCTGTGTTAAAATAAATGACACCATTTTTATCGATTACTGGTGCCCCACCAACATTCCTATCAATCCTTTTAGTTGGAATTAGATATTTCCACTTTAAGGAATAGTCTGGATTATATGCGTAAATATAACCTGCTCCACCAACATAAATTGTTCCATCTGTAGAAGAAACCGTAGGTGCGGAAAGCAATACTTCTTCCTTTTTTTCTTTCCACTGATGCACTATGTTCCCATTCTTATCAAAAACATATAATTTGTCCCGTGTATTTACAAGTATTTCATTATTTATCCCTAAAGTGAGTCCCTGACCGTAGTATTCCCCCCGGAAAGTTTTACTCCACAATAGCTTACCAGTTTTATCATGGGCATAGAGATATTTATTCTCACCATTCGTAACTAACGTATAGATTGTTCCATCTTTTGAAATGAGCATAGAATTATTTCCAGGTGATGCATCACTTATTGGAGATGACCATTTCTTTGAGCCATCTGGATTATAGGCCTCTAATCGTTTTGCTGCTGTATTTCTTACATAAATTGTACCGTCACGATCCAAAACAGGAGTCTCTGTAGATGGACAGTTCACTTGCCATTTAATTGAACCATCTGGATTGAAAGCAAGTAAATGACCCGCAGTAACATAAATAGTTCCATCTTCAGCAATAACAGGCATGCTGTATGCTCCCGACATAATTTCCTTCTTCCATTTTACCGAACCATCTGCATTTAAAGCGTGTAACTTAGTATTCGGACTACTAGTCAAACATCCAGTTGTTACATAAATAGTTTCATCACGTCCAATTGCTGGATTCGCTCCAAATGATGGTGTATTCAGACTTTGAGGAGTTTCTGTAACATCCTTATGGTAAAGTTTATACTCCCATTTTATCTTATTCGGTTCTGTTCCAGCATAAAGTAAATTCCTGCTCCAATTCTGTCCGAAAGGAGATCCAGCTTGTAAATCATATTTCCCTTGTTCAAATTGTTCACCTTGTGTGCTAGAAAGCTTATTTAAGATATCGCACGCTTCTTTCTTTCCTTGTTCACCTTGTGTGATACTAGGAAGCTTATTTAAGATATCGCGGGCTTCTTTCTTTTCTTCTTCTGTTAATTTCGCATTCTTACTTTTTGCTTCAAGTGATTTAAGTACTTCCATGAATGTACTTCCTTTTGTACATACTTTATCTATATACGTGTCTCCAATTGCGATTAGAGAATAATAATAAGAATCGTCTATAAGTGATCCACCAGCTCCTACAGTATATAGCGTACCATCCGCACCGATTGTTATAGAATTATTTGCATTCGTATTCGTTAATGCAAGTGGCATTTTCCATTTTAATGTTCCATCTGGATTTAAGGCATGTATTTCATTGGATGCTTTAAAATAAACGATACCATTTTTATCAATTACTGGTGATTCTGTAACGATTCCGGCAGAATACTTCCACTTTAATGTATAATCTGGATTATACGCAAAGATACCATCCGCACCACCAACGTAAATTGTTCCATCTTTTGAGTAAATTGTAGGAGCTGAAGATGAATGGTTTGCGGATTGTGTGCTCCATTTTTTAATTTCATTCCCATCTTTATCTAAGACATATAAAGTATTTCCATCATTAATGTATAAATAATTCTTTAACCCTAAAGAAAACCCAGGTACTCGACCTGCACCTTCAAAAGTTTTTTT
>NZ_KB910977.1 GCF_000383235.1 Bacillus sp. 123MFChir2 | reverse complement strand
GAAGACAAAAGATGCCTTAATTCACTCAGATCAAGGAGTTCACTATACACACCCAAGCTTCCAAAAGTTAGTAAAGAAACTAGGGCTACTTCAATCAATGTCAAGAAAGGGGAACTGTTGGGATAACGCTCCTCAAGAATCATTCTTTGGACATTTTAAAGACGAAGCCTTTATTAAATCATGTACAAGCCTAGCTGAACTAAAACATGAAATAAAGCAATATATGAAATATTACAACCACGACAGATGCCAATGGAATTTAAAAAAGATGAGCCCTATTCAATTCAAGGAGCATCTTCTTAAAACTGCCTAGGCTTTTTTAAAAATGTCCTTTACAAAGGGTACAGATTAATAATTACAATAATTAAAGACCTTCCCACCAACGAGAAGGTCTTCCCTATACTTCTTATAAAGTTTCAGAAGTAGTTTTTGCTTGCATGTGAAGTGCTAAGTAGTCAGGGCCACCTGCTTTAGAGTCTGTACCAGACATGTTAAAGCCACCGAATGGTTGGTAACCTACGATTGCACCAGTACATCCACGGTTGAAGTATAAGTTACCAACGTGGAAGTCTTCACGTGCTTTTTCGATATGTTCACGGTTATTAGAAACTACAGCTCCAGTTAAACCGTATTCTGTATTGTTCGCAATTGCAAGTGCATGATCGAAGTCTTTTGCTTTGCAGAATGCTACAACTGGTCCGAAGATTTCTTCTTTCATAAGACGAGCATCTTCTGCAACGTCAGCAATGATTGTTGGTTTAATGAACCAACCTTGAGAATCATCACCTTCGCCACCTGCTACAAGTTTACCTTCTTCTTTACCAATTGCAACGTAGCTCATTACTTTATCAAATGCAGCTTGGTCGTTAACAGGTCCCATGTTTATGCCTTTTTCAGCTGGGTTTCCTACTGTTAATTCATTTGTTAATTCAATTGCACGGTTTAATACGTGATCGTATACATCTTCATGGATTACTGCGCGAGAACATGCAGAACATTTTTGTCCTGAGAATCCAAATGCAGATGCAACGATAGATTTTGCTGCTAATTCAAGATCTGCTTCTTTATCAACAACGATTGTATCTTTACCGCCCATTTCAGCGATAACGCGTTTTAACCAAATTTGTCCTGGATTTACTTTTGCTGCGCGTTCGTAAATACGAATACCAACATCGCGTGATCCAGTGAAGCTGACGAAGCGTGTACGAGGATGATCTACTAAGTAGTCACCAACTTCAGAACCGTTACCAGGCACGAAGTTTACTACGCCTGCTGGTAAGCCAGCTTCTTCTAATACTTCCATAAACTTCGCTGCTACTACAGGTGTTGTACTAGCTGGTTTTAATAATACAGTGTTACCAGACACTAATGCAGCTGTTGTCATACCTGCCATAATAGCAAATGGGAAGTTCCAAGGAGAAATGATAACACCTACTCCTAATGGAATGTAAGAAAAACGATTATATTCAATTGGACGGCTTTCTACTGGCATGCCATCTTTTAATTTCAACATTTGACGACCATAATACTCCATGAAATCAATTGCTTCTGCTGTATCAGCATCTGCCTCATTCCATGGCTTACCTGCTTCTTTTACAAGAATTGCGGAAAACTCATGTTTTCTGCGGCGAACGATTGCAGCTGCGCGGAATAAAATATCTGCACGCATTTCTGGTTTTGTTTTTCTCCAAGTTTGGAATGTTTCATCCGCTACTTGCATTGCTTTCTCTGCTAATTCACGACTTGCTTTTGAAACGCGACCAACGACTTCTTCTTTATTTGCAGGATTTACAGAAACAATTTTCTCGTCTGTAGTGACCTTTTCTCCCCCAATAATTAATGGATAGTCTTGTCCAAGATAAGATTCTACTTTCTTTAAACCTTCTTCAAACGCAACTTTATTTGCCTCTACTGTAAAATCTGTAAATGGCTCATGTTTGTATGCTACTACCATTATTTTAGCCTCCCCTTAGAAAAAAACGTTTACATTAAATACAATATTATTCTACACGATAATTTAGATTTGTTCAAATATTCTTAGACTTATATTTTTAAAATTAAATAATTTTTCAAATATAATAAATAAAAAAACAACATGATGCATATGCACCATGTTATGAAATACGAATGTATTCCCAAAAATTCTTACCAATTAATAAAATTGTTACTACTAAAAATAAAATTCGTACATACCCTACACCTTTTTTAACAGCAAATCTCGATCCAAAATATGCACCTGCAACCATTGATACACCCATAATTAAACCATATTTAAATTGAATTGCTCCTAAAAATAAAAATGTAATCAACGATACAATATTGCTAACAAAATTTAAAATCCGACCAGCGGCAGCTGCGCGGATAAAATCCAAACCAATTAATAAAAATGCAAAAATTAAAAATGAACCTGTGCCTGGCCCAAAAAAACCATCATAAAATCCGATAATCAAAATGACTAGATAGAATAAAAATGTTTTTCCCTTCGTCATTTTTTTATAAGTAGATACACTACCCCAATCCTTTTTTACAATAATATAAATAGCAATTAATACAAGTAAAACTAATACAAGAGGACGCAACACATCCGGTGGAATGAACTTTACAACAAATGCACCTGCAACTGCCCCAACAATTGTGAACGGAATCAGTTTCCCTACAATGCGAAAATCTACTTTTTTAGAACGAATAAAATACATTGTACTCGTAAACGAACCCATTGTTGCCGCCAACTTATTTGTTGCGATTGCCGAAACTGGAGGTAAACCTACAAACATAAGTGCCGGAAGCGAAATTAAACCGCCTCCTCCAACAATAGAATCAATAAATGATGCTAAAAAACCGAAAGCAATAAGTAGTATAATGACTTGCAAACTTAAATCTTCCATCTGTACGTTCCCTCGATCCCCTTTTTTATTAACAACATTAAAAATTATAGCAAAATTTCTACTATATACATATAAATTAAAAACACCAAATAAAGAACCTTTTTTTAGGTGGGTGAGAGCACCTGGCCATGCATAGAAACGGTCAGTGAATTATATGCTTAAAAATCAAAATGGATTTATATACAAAAAAGCCGTTCCTCATCAAAGGAACGACTTTGCTTAATCTAACACTTGAACAAACGGCTTATCTTGTTTCACGTCGCGAATAATAATTGCTTCTGGACGGTCTACTGATTTAATTGTAACTTGTACTTTAATATAATTAGGGAAATCCATAACAGCACCAGCTACAAATTGTGTAAATCCAATAACCTCCGCTTTTCCACTAAACTGAACTGGAATCTCAAGCTTCAGTTCTTTTAATTGACCATCTTTATAAAATCCTCTGCCTACGACTGCAGTATAATCACCTGTAAAATACTTTGCTATTCTCGCATTGAAGTTCTTCACATTTGTTGCATCGTCACGATAATCTTTTTCTGCTTCATTCGAAGGGAATAAATAATACTTTTCGTCCAACGCTTTCCAATCATCTACTTTATCACTGCCTTTATCAACTGCTGTATATGATAAAAAGGAGCCTGGTACAAGTGAAGATTTCGCTTCCTGCCTGTAGATTGCAAACGTAATTGGAACATTTTTTAATTCATCTTTGTTGCGCAGAATCGGTAAGATTTCTTGCGCCATTTTTTTCCCTTCTTCTAGCAATTTTGTATCATCATTTTTTTGTTCACGCGGATAACCGTGCTGTTCTGTATAATAATGAACAGAATTCATCGCAAGACCGATAACAACTCCGCCTATCTCTGCTTCGTTCTCACCTTTTATTTTCAAGTAATCCTGTTCTAAAATTTGCGATAAATACATTGGACTCTTTTGATTTCTCGCTTCTAATGTTTCTGGTTCTCCTGGTGGTAGCGCTGGATTTAAACCATTCGGTAACTTCTTCTTCAACGCTTTTTCTAAATTACTTTGCTGTTCGGGCGTACGTTTTCTCTCAATTAATGCTTGTATCGTATCTTTATCTAAATACTTTCCGCCTTGAAATATATAATCTTTCGTACTATACGATTCTTTCGCAATGCGCATTAATCCCGTTTCAAATTCATCAACATCTAAACGGCTATTTAATCCTTTTACAGCTAACCCGCGTGCCGATCCTTTTTCAAACGGAAGTGCCGTTTTATAATAATCATCAGAAATCGAGTATTTCGAAATAATTGATTTCTCCTTCGAATTCCCTTTTTCTGAGATTTGTTCTTCTTTTTTTGGCCCTATACTACATCCACTAAGGAGTAATCCAAGGCTTAACGCTGCTAATATCACTTTTTTCATGGTAACTTTGCACCTCTTAATTATTGAGCTCTTGTAAGAACCTCGCTTCATCCCAAACCTCAACGTTATGTTTTTCTGCTTGTGCTAACTTAGAACCAGCAGCTTCTCCTGCAATGACTAAGTCTGTACTTTTGCTTACACTACCTGTGACTTTTCCACCAAGCGCTTCAATTTTCTTTTTCGCTTCACTTCGGCCCATCACTTCTAATTTTCCTGTTAACACAACTGTTTTTCCTGCAAAATAAGACTCAATGTCTTCTAAATCTGCTCGTTTTATCCCTTTATAAGTCATATTTACACTATATGACTTAAATTGTTGTAATAGCTCTTGTACATCTTCATTATCAAAATACGTAACGATCGATTGCGCCATTTTTTCGCCAATTTCATTAATAGTTGTTAGCTCTTCTTCTGTAGCATTCACGATGTGATCCATCGTTTCATAATGTTCCGCTAACGTACGAGCAGCTTTTGCTCCAACGTGGCGAATACCAAGACCGAACAGTAATCGCTCTAACGAATTTTCTTTTGAAGCTTCGATCGCTTGTACTAGATTGGAAGCAGATTTTTCTCCAAACCGTTCTAGTTGTAATAACTGTTCTTTCGTTAATGTATAAAGATCTGCAAATGTACGAATATAATCCGCATCAAATAACTGCGTAATGACCCGTTCGCCTAATCCATCAATATTCATCGCATTACGTGATACAAAGTGAATTAATCCTTCCCGAATTTGTGCTGGGCATGCTGGATTAATGCATCGAAGTGCAACCTCTTCTTCTAAACGAACAAGTTCACTCTCACATGCCGGGCAATGCGTTGGCATATAAAACTCTTCTTCTTCACCTGTACGGCGGTCTACAATCACATTTACAACTTCAGGAATGATATCTCCAGCTTTCTTTACAACAACATAGTCGCCAATGCGAATATCTTTCTCACGAATTAAATCCTCATTGTGTAAGGAAGCACGGCGGACAATCGTTCCTGCCACGCGTACTGGTTCTAACTCAGCAGTTGGGGTTACAACACCTGTACGTCCAACACTGAGTTCAATACCCGTCAGTTTTGTAATAACTTCTTCAGCTGGGAACTTATACGCAATGGCCCATCTTGGACTTTTGGCTGTTGTTCCTAAGCTTTCTTGAAGTGATAGATTGTCTACTTTAATAACGATACCATCAATTTCATAATCAAGATGCGGACGTTTTTCTTGCCACTCTTGCACGTAATGAATGACCTCATCAATTGTTTCGCAAACTCGGCGATTCGGGTTTGTTTTAAATCCAAGCTCTCCTAAAAGGTTTAACGATTCACTATGCGATGTAATCGTTCTTCCTTCTAAATTCGTAAGTCCATATACGAATAAAGATAAATTGCGCTTTGCTGCAATTTTTGGATCTAATTGACGCAATGAACCCGCAGCTGCATTTCGAGGGTTCGCAAAGACAGCTTCTCCGTTCTGTTCTTTTTCTTCATTTAATTTCACAAATGAACGTTTCGGCATATACGCTTCTCCGCGCGCTTCTAGCGTCATTTCTTCTGTTAAACGCAGAGGAATCGCTTTAATCGTTTTTAAATTTTGCGTAATATCTTCACCCGTTATACCATCACCACGAGTTGCTCCTTGAATGAAGCGTCCTTTTTCATAATGAAGGGAAACCGCCAGTCCGTCAATTTTTAATTCGCACACGTATCTTACATTTTGATCGTCAATTCCTTGGCGTACCTTGCGATCAAAATCACGTAAATCTCCTTCATTAAAAGCATTTCCTAAACTTAACATCGGTGATTTATGTGTTACTTTCTCAAAAATATCAAGAATTTCTCCGCCAACACGAACGGTTGGAGAATCTTCTGTAAAAAATTCTGGATGTTCTGTTTCTAATTTAATTAACTCTTGCATGTGACGATCATACTCTGCATCTGATACAGATGGCTGATCTAGCACGTGATACTCATAATTAAGCTTATTTAAAATGTCACGAAGCTCTTCAATACGCTTTTGTGCTGCTTCTTTCGACATGACCTCATTCCTTTCTTACACTTTCGTCACTGGGGCAAATTTTGCCATCAATCGTTTAATGCCAATCGGACTTGGGAACGCGATGTCTAATTCTTTCCCATCTCCTTCACCTTTCACACTCACAACAGTGCCAATTCCCCATTTTTGATGTGATGCTTTATCACCAACTGACCAGCCAATTTGCTCACCGCCTGTTGTTTTCGCAGCCGGCCGAACAAAGGCTGAACGAGAGCGAACGGCTGTTGTAGTTGTAGGCTTAGACTTTGCACCAAAAGTTTCACGCTTTGGTTTTACTTCATGAAGCGTTTCAATAAGTCCCTCAGGAATTTCCGAGATGAAACGTGATTCTTTATTCATGCTCGTTCTACCAAATATCGTTCGCATTTGGGCATTCGTTACGTACAATTCTTCTTCGGCACGTGTAATCCCAACGTATGCTAAGCGGCGTTCTTCTTGCATTTCATCTTCTTCCATTAAAGAACGAGTATGCGGAAAAATCCCTTCTTCTAATCCTAAAATGAAGACAACAGGGAATTCTAATCCTTTTGCAGAGTGCATCGTCATTAAAATGACTTCTTCACCAGCAGTTGGATCTTCATCTACACGATCAATATCAGCAACAAGCGCTAAATCGGTTAAGAACGCAACAAGACTCTTATCTTCACTTTGTGATTCAAACGTCTGTGTAACAGATAAAAATTCATCTAAGTTTTCTAAGCGTCCCTCTGATTCTAATGTACGTTCATTCTTCAGCGCATCTCGGTAACCTGTTTTTTCTAATACTTCTTCTACAAGTTCTGTTACCGATAAATATTCTTGCATGTTGACCCAATTATGAAGCTGCTTTGCAAATTCTGCTACTGTCTTCGCGATTTTGGCACTTACACCGACATGCTCAATTTCATCTAATACAGCTGTCAATGAAAGACCATTTTGCACGCCATAATTAATAATCTTATCAATAGATGTTGCTCCAACGCCACGTTTTGGCACATTAATAATACGTGCAAAACTAATTTCATCATCCGGGTTTGCAATTAAACGTAAATACGCCAGCATATCTTTAATCTCTTTACGGTCATAGAACTTAATGCCGCCAACAATTTTGTATGGAATATTTGATTTTAAGAAAATCTCCTCGACCATACGAGACTGGGCGTTCGTACGATACAGTACTGCGAAGTCCGTATATTTTCGATTTCCCATTTGAATTTCATCACGAATCTTTTTCGCAACAAAATATGCTTCATCTTTTTCAGTTGCAGCGCGGTAATACGAAATTTTACTTCCGATTTGATTATCCGTCCATAACTTTTTCGGTTTACGATTTGTATTATTTTCAATAACCGCATTTGCTGCATTTAAAATACTTTGCGTTGAGCGATAGTTTTGTTCTAATAAAATAACTTGTGCATTATTATAATCTTTTTCAAATGACAAGATGTTCGCAATATCAGCTCCGCGCCAACGATAAATCGATTGATCTGAGTCACCAACTACACAAAGATTTTTAAAGCGCGCTGCCAATTGATTAACAAGAATATACTGAGCACGGTTCGTATCTTGATACTCATCAACGTGAATATATTGGAATTTACGTTGATAAAATTCCAGTACTTCTGGCACCCGTTCAAATAATTGAATCGTCGTCATAATTAAATCATCAAAATCAAGTGCACTATTTTTAAGAAGACGCTTTTGGTATTCTGTATACACATCGCTCGTCAACTTTTCGTATGGATCTGCAATTGAGATTTTTTTCGCATATTTTTCTGAAGATAACAATTCATTTTTTGCATTGCTAATTCCCGCAAGAATAGAACGCGGTTCAAATTTCTTCGGATCAATATTGCGCTCTTTCATAATTTTTTTCACAACTGTTAATTGATCACTTGCATCTAAAATCGTAAAGTTACGATTAATACCAATGCGATCAATATCTCGTCGTAAAATGCGCACACACATAGAGTGGAATGTTGAAATCCAAATATCCTCTGCTTCTGGCCCAACGAGTTTATCAATACGCTCACGCATTTCACGCGCCGCTTTATTTGTAAACGTAATCGCAAGCACATTCCACGGTGCAACACCTTTTTCGCCAAGTAAATAAGCAATGCGGTGCGTTAACACACGCGTCTTACCACTACCTGCTCCCGCCATAAGTAACAATGGTCCAGACGTTGCTTGGACAGCTTTTTGTTGCTGCGGATTTAATCCTGTTAATAATTTTTCTGTTATACTCATGTATTCGGCCACCTACTTTCCTTTTACAGCTTGTACTGTTGCTAAAGCTTTCTTTATATCTTCATAAATTAAATTTCCAACGACAACTGTATCCGCATATTGCGCCATTTCTTTCGCTTGGTCTGCATGTGCAATCCCGCCGCCATAATATAATGTTGCACTCTGCAGCTCAGCTTTCACTTTTCTTACAAGTTCCGCATCTCCATATGTGCCGCTGTATTCCAAATAGAAAATTGGTAAATGGAGAAGTTTATCTGCCATACGTGCATATGCAATCACATCGTCTTCTGATAGTTCACAATTTGCTTCCGTTAACTTTGCTACTTTCGCTTCTGGATTTAACACACAATATCCTTGCATGAAAATTTCATCCCAGTTCATAATATCCCCATATTCTTTCAAGGCCGCATGATGAAGACCTGTTACCCAGTCTACCTTTTGACTGTTTAATACACTTGGGATGTAATAAAAATCGAATCCTGGTGTAATCGAATCCAGCGTTGAAACTTCTAATACACAAGGAACCGCATATCTACGAATGCTTACTAGCATGTGTAATACATTATCAATTGTGATCCCGTCACTTCCGCCAACAATAACAGCGTCCGTTCCCGATTCACAAATAAGCTCTAAATGTTCATCACTTAACTCCTTATTCGGATCAAGTTTAAATACATGTTTCCACTGTGAAATATCGTACATGAAAACACCCTTTCTTTTCTCTAATCGTCTTTACGCATTCTTTCATTATAACAAAAAATAAGCTGCTGACACACGTTCCATGCAACATCTTTTTCTACGTCAAATGTTGGATTGTATATAGGAAAAGCATACAAGGAACAATAACTCTTGAAATGGATAAATCTATTTCAAAGCTGCTGAAAAGGAGTGGATGTCTTGAGCAAGCAAAACATTGGCACAATCAATGCTCTTATTCGTATTACACTTGGTTTTATTCTGCTTAGCTGCAGCACTGCAAAGCTTGTAAGAAAACCATGGTGTACTTGGTCAAAGATTATGCTTTGGGTCGGAGCAATGAAAATCGCAGAAGGCATCATTCGTTTCTGCCCTATTGTAGAAGCATGCAAATTTAGTAAATATATGAACATGCCCGATTTAAAAATGCCAGGCATGGATTTTATGAAGAATGGACAGTCTAATAAACAAGAAGCATCTCATACTTCTCACAAAGGTGAGGAGACAAGCCATGGAAGTTATGATGCTTCTGATAAGGAAATTGAGGCTGAGCTTGAAAATGCTCTTATGTCCAAACCGCTTTGAATCATTTGTCAACACGCAAGATGCTCTCAAAGAAACTTAGTCGCTGCAGTGGGCGGCTAAGTTTTCTTTTACTTTATTTTACCACAAACGAGAACTAATGTTCTATTCCCTAATTTTTTTTTCGTAACTACTCAAAAAAGCAGAAAAGCATTTTTTTAAATCGGTGAGAGGGACTGGCCATGCATAGGAGCGGTCAGGACCTTTCCCTACCACGGGCAAGGTTTGAAAACAAAAGTAGATAATAAGTGCAGGCTCCTGCCCTGTTTGCATGACAGCAGTCTATATGCCCAAAATGAATTTATAAGTAATAGAGAGACAAATCTTCACTAAAATCATACCCTTTTCTAAATTTCTAAAAGATATAGCTGAGTATTTACATTTTTTCTATAAATTATAACAGAAACCTATTGTCACCTTTGATATAAAAGTGATATCATTTTTATATCAAAAGGAGGCGAGATTATGAAAGAAAAACAAGTATTTCATGTGAATGGATTTTTAGGACTGCTCGCAGTTCTAGTTTTAATTGGGGTTGGTTTATTAAGTCTTATTAATGAACTATTTGCTATTGGTATTCCTTCTTTTTTATTAGCTGCAATCCTTGCAAGTGGCATTGGCATGGTACAGCCAAACCAAGCAAAAGTGATTACATTTTTCGGTAACTATTTAGGAACCATTCGTGAAAATGGCCTGTTTTTAACAGTTCCATTTGCATTTCGTCAAACCGTTTCACTACGTGTGGAAAACTTTAATAGTAAAAAATTAAAGGTAAACGATGTCGAGGGGAATCCAATTGAAATTGCAGCTGTTGTTGTTTATAAAGTTGTCGACTCAGCAAAAGCAATCTTCGGTGTTGAGCATTATGATGCTTTCGTGGAAATTCAAAGCGAAACAGCAATTCGCCACGTAGCAACGAAATATCCGTATGATAATTTCCAAGATGACCACATCGTTACACTGCGCGGAAACTCAGAAGAAATTTCCGACGAATTAAAACGCGAATTAGAAGCACGTTTAGAAATTGCAGGAGTAGAAGTAATCGAAACTCGTTTAACGCACTTAGCGTATGCAACTGAAATTGCCCACGCCATGCTTCAGCGTCAACAAGCAAAAGCAGTATTAGCTGCGAGAAAAGAAATTGTAGAAGGTGCCGTACAAATGGCGAAAGATTCGATTCAAAAGCTCGATGAAGAAGGTGTACTTGAGTTAGATGACGAAAGAAAAGCAAATATGGTTAATAACTTATTAGTTGCCATCGTCTCAGATAAAGGAGCACAACCCGTTATTAATACAGGAAGTCTCTACTAAAGGTTGTAGGTAATCATGGCTAAAAAGAAAAGCTTCCCATTACGAATCGATCCCGAATTGTACGCAGTTATTGAAAAATGGGCAAACGACGAATTTCGAAGTGTAAATGCTCATATTGAATATTTACTTCGCGAAATGGCAAAGCAAAAAGGTAAATTAAAAAAAGAGAAAGAGTCCTAACTTTTTTATGAGTAGGACTCTTTTCCTTATATATAAATCCAAATTTAAAACCCTTTTCTTTTTAGATGGGCGAGAGCGTCTGGCCATGCGTAGAAGCGGTCAGTGCCTATTTCTGCCACATGCGATGTTCAAACAAAGTTAAGAAGAAAGTAAAAATAATGTTTTTATTGAATATACGAATTTCCTTACTAATTTTACAAAATTAAAATAAGACCCCAAAGCGAAATGTACTTTCGCTTTGAGGCCTCATATCATCGCCAGTATTTAAAGAGTCTGGCCAATCGCACGGTACCCTATATCACTTCGATAAAACAAACCATCACTTTCAATTTTTGCAATTTCTTTATACACTTTATCTTTCGCTGCTTGTAAGTCCGTTTCTTTACAAGCAACAAACAACACACGCCCGCCATTTGTTACAAATTCCCCGTCTTTCACATCTGTTCCGGCATGAAAGACAATTACACCCTCTAACGTTTCTAAACCTTTAATGACTGCGCCTTTTTCATAGCTTTCTGGATATCCTTTTGAAGCTAGTACAACACCAATTACTGCTTCTTCAGACCACTCTAAAGTAAGCTCTTTCCCGTCTAGTACATGATTACATACATCAACTAAATCACTCTCTAAACGAGGTAAGATTACCTCTGTTTCCGGATCGCCAAAGCGCGCATTGAATTCAATTACTTTCGGCCCTTCACTTGTTAAAATAAGTCCTGCATATAAAATACCTGTAAAAGAACGTCCTTCTTGTATCATTGCCGCTGCTGTCGGGTATAGAACGGTTTCAATCGCCTCTGCAACGGCTGACTCTGGAATTTGTGGTACTGGAGAATAGGCACCCATTCCCCCTGTATTTGGTCCTTTGTCCCCATCAAAAGCACGTTTATGATCTTGGGCTATTACCATTGGGTGTACAGTTTTTCCGTTAACAAATGCCATAAGCGAAAACTCTTGTCCATCTAAAAATTCTTCAATCACAACTTTTTTACTAGCTTCTCCAAACTTTACGTCTTGCAGCATTTCTTTTAACGATTGCAGTGCTTCTTCTAACGTCATGGCAACCGTTACACCTTTACCAGCTGCTAAGCCATCTGCTTTAATAACGATTGGTGCGCCAACTTTTTCAATGTATGCTACCGCTTCCTCATAGTTTGTAAACGTCTCATATGCTGCTGTGGGAATATCATACTTTTTCATAAGCTCTTTCGTAAAAGCTTTACTTCCTTCAATAACAGCTGCTGCTTGATTCGGGCCAAAAACACGAAGACCGGCTTCCTCAAAACGATCAACAATCCCGTTCATAAGGGGAATTTCTGGACCAACAAATGTTAAACCAACGTTATTTTCTTTCGCAAAAGCAATAAGCGCGTCAAAATTATTTTCATCGATTGCTATAGGTGTTGCAACGTCTTTCATCCCTTCATTTCCCGGCGCCACATATACAGCCTCTACTTGCTTTGACCCTGCAAATTTCCACGCTAACGCATGCTCACGTCCGCCGCGGCCAATTACTAAAACATTCATATTTCATCCTCCATTATTCAAGTTAAAATCCAGTCTCTTCGCGATATATCAGCGACTTTCACAATATAAAGACCCTTCGACAACGCTCGACACACGAGCTGGATCATATTCAAAAGTAGAAGAAGATGATCCAAAAGTGGACTTTTGGTCATCTCCTTTGTTTCTCAATTAATGTTTAAAATGACGTATGCCAGTGAACACCATCGTAATGCCGTACTCGTCTGCTTTTTGAATGGAATCTTCATCACGAATGGATCCGCCTGGTTGAATGATTGCTGTAATGCCGGCTTTAGCCGCTTCTTCTACTGTATCTGGCATTGGGAAGAATGCATCAGAAGCAAGTGCGCTTCCTAGTGCTTTCTCACCAGCTTGTGTAATGGCGATTTTTGCTGAGCCAACGCGGTTCATTTGACCTGCGCCAACACCAATTGTCATATTATCTTTCGCTAAAACAATCGCATTAGATTTTACATGTTTCACAACTTTCCATGCTAATTTCAAATCGTTCCATTCTTGCTCTGTCGGTTCACGTTTTGTTGGGATTGTTACTGCATCTTCATCTAATGACAATGTATCTTCTTCTTGTACAAGTAAACCACCTTGTACTGACGTTAGTTTTTTACTTACCGCTTCTGCTTTAGCGATATCCACCGTTAACAATCGTAAGTTTTTCTTACTTTGCAAGACTTCTAAAGCTTCCTGTGAGAAAGAAGGTGCAATAATGATTTCTAAGAAAATTTCATGCAGCTTTTCTGCTGTTACTTTGTCAATTTCACGGTTTGCTGCAATAATGCCGCCAAAAATTGATACTGGATCCGCTTCGTAAGCACGTGTATATGCTTCTTGAATATCAGTACCAACACCAACACCGCACGGATTCATATGTTTTACTGCTACAACTGCTGGCTCTGTAAATTCTTTCACAATGCTAAGTGCTGCATCTGCGTCATTGATGTTATTATAAGATAACTCTTTACCATGTAATTGTTCTGCATAGGCAACAGAAGAAGTTGCTGCAAACGGCGCTTTATAAAATGTTGCTTTTTGATGTGGATTTTCACCGTAACGTAAGTCTTGTTTTTTCTCAAATGTAACAGTTAACGTTTCAGGGCTTTTTTCTCCTGTTTGTTCTGTTAAATAGTTCGAGATTAATGCATCATATGCCGCTGTATGACGGAATACTTTCGCTGCTAATTTACGTTTTGTTTCTTTTGAAACATCTCCGCTTCCTTTTAGTTCTCCTAATACAACGTCGTAGTCTATTGGATCTACAATAACCGTTACAAACTCATGGTTTTTCGCAGCAGAACGAATCATTGTTGGTCCGCCGATATCAATATTTTCAATTGCATCAGCAAATGTCACATCTGGTTTTGCGATTGTTTCTTTAAATGGATATAAATTTACAACAACAAAGTCAATCGGCTCAATATCAAGCTCATTCATTTGCGCCATATGCGTTTCGTTATCACGTACAGCAAGAAGTCCACCGTGAATGTTTGGATGTAATGTTTTCACGCGACCGTCCATAATTTCTGGAAAACCTGTTACTTCAGAAATACCAATTACTTGTAAGCCGTTCTCTTCTAGTAATTTCTTCGTCCCGCCTGTCGAAATAACCTCAATACCTTGCTCAAGTAATCCTTTTACAAATTCTACAACTCCAGCTTTATTTGAAACACTTACTAATGCACGCTTTTTCATTTATTCTCCACCCCTAGTTGTATTAAATGGCTGCTCTTATAATTTCACTTCAGAATGCAATAAAGATTTCACCGTATCCACGTACAATCTATGTTCAACAAGTTGAATTTTCTTTTGTAAACTTTCTCGTGTATCATCTTCAGAAACTGTTACTGCTTCTTGTGCGATAATTGGCCCCGTGTCCATCCCGGCATCAACGTAATGGATTGTTACACCTGTTACTTTCACACTAGCTTCAATTGCTTGTCCAACTGCATCTTTCCCAGGAAAGCTTGGTAATAGGGAGGGATGAATGTTAACAATTCTTCCTCCATAAGCAGTTAGTAATGTCGGGCCAATTAAACGCATATACCCCGCTAAAATAATCCAATCAATCTCGTATTCTTGCAATTTCGTTAATATTTCTTGCTCGAATCCTTCCTTTGACTCATACGCTTTTGCTGAAAAGGAAAAACAAGGAACATGATGATTATTCGCGCGCTCTATAACACGTGCGCCTGGCTGATCACATACGAGCAAACTAAGCTGTGCATCTAATCTTCCAGCTTCGACTGCATCCACAAGCGCTTGAAAATTAGAACCGCTTCCTGAAGCAAAAATCGCTAATCGGCTCATAATACTACTCCTCCAGCAAAAGTAACACCTGAACCTTTCACAGTGCGTCCGATGATTCGCGCTGCTTCCCCTTGTTCTTCTAAAAGTTTCATAGCACCTTCTGCATCTTCTTCTTTAACCGCTACTATCATACCAATACCCATGTTAAAAATATTGAACATTTCTTCTTTCTTTAATTCACCAACTTCTTGCAGTAAATCAAAAATTGGGTGAACTGACCAAGAACCAAGTTCAATTTGTGCTCCGATACCTTCTGGCAACATACGCGGAATATTTTCAATAAATCCGCCGCCAGTAATGTGAGCCATACCAGTTACGTTATATTTCTTCAATAGTTCTAAAATAGGTTTGACGTAAATTTTTGTTGGTTTTAATAATTCTTCACCAAGTGGTAGTTCTAAACGACCATAAATACGATCAAGTGAAAGTTGTCCATCCTCTAATAACACTTTACGGACAAGAGAATAACCATTACTATGAATTCCGCTAGAAGCAAGCCCAATTAATACTTGATCCACTTCAATCGATTGTCCTGTAACAATCTTCTTTTTATCAACAATACCAACTGTAAAACCAGCTAAATCGTATTCTTCCTCAGAGTACATACCCGGCATTTCAGCTGTTTCTCCACCGATTAATGAACAACCAGCTTGACGGCATCCTTCTGCAATTCCTTTGACGATGTTTTCAACTTTACTAGGTTCTGCTTTACCGCAAGCAATATAATCAAGGAAAAAGAGCGGCTCTGCCCCTTGCACAACAATGTCATTTACACACATTGCAACTGCATCGATGCCGATTGTGTCATGTTTGTCCATCATGAAAGCGAGCATTAATTTTGTTCCTACACCATCTGTTCCAGATACTAACACTGGCTCTTCTAATGCGAATTTCGAAAGATCAAACATTCCTCCAAAACCACCTAACCCGCCTAGCACTTCTTTTCTCATCGTTGTTTGCACGTGTTTTTTCATGCGAGATACCGCTTCATATCCAGCTTCAATATCTACTCCTGCTTGCTTATATGCATTCGCCATCGTTTCTATACACCTCGTCTTTTTATACTGAAAGAATTTCTCCCAAGAAAAAGCGAGCTTCTACACCACCTGTAGTAGAAGCTGCTATATTTTACTTCATGCTTTCTAAAAGCTCTTGTTCGTAATCATAAAGAGCCGTCGGATAATCCCCGTTAAAATAAGCCATACATAAACCGCCATATTTCCCTTCATAAGGACGGCCAATCGAATCAATTAAGCCCTCTTCACTTAAAAATGTTAAAGAGTCTGCTCCAATGATCTCACGAATTTCTTCTATTGAATGATTTGCTGCAATTAATTCTTTTCTTGTTTGAATATCAATTCCATAGAAACACGGATACTTAAGAGGCGGCGAAGCAATTCTCACGTGCACTTCTGTTGCCCCAGCCTCACGAAGCATGCGAACAATTCGCTTGCTTGTTGTACCACGCACAATCGAATCATCAATCATAACAACACGCTTGCCTTCAACAACACCGCGTACTGCCGAAAGTTTCATTTTTACCCCTTGTTCACGCAACTCTTGAGAAGGTTGAATAAACGTACGTCCAACATAACGATTTTTAATTAAACCTAATTCATAAGGGATTCCAGTTGCTTCTGCATAACCGATTGCCGCCGAAATACTAGAATCTGGTACACCAGTTACAACATCTGCTTCAACTGGTGCTTCCTTCGCTAACAATTTCCCCATGTTTTTACGTGCGGCATGAACATTAACACCAGCAATATTCGAATCAGGACGCGCGAAGTAAATATACTCCATACTACAAATTGCATGCTCTACATCATTTGTATAGCGATCTACGTGTATTCCCTCATCATTAATAACAATGATTTCTCCAGGCTCTACATCGCGAATGTATGTTGCACCAACAACATCAAATGCACACGTTTCAGATGCTACAACGTATGCATCTCCCATCTTTCCAATCGAAAGCGGACGAAACCCATTTGGATCCAATGCAACAATCATTTCGTTTCCTGTTAATAACAAATAGGCAAACGCACCTTTTACTTTGTTTAATGCATCTTTTACACTTTCAATTAATGTACCTTTTGTATTACGTTTAATTAGATGAAGCAATACTTCTGTATCCGAACTTGTTTGAAAAATACTTCCCTCTGCCTCTAATTCACGGCGAAGCATTTTCGCATTAATTAAATTACCGTTATGCGCTAATGCCATACTATGGTCTGAAAAGCGGAATAACAACGGTTGAACATTCGCTACTTCAGCGCCGCCTGCTGTTGCATAACGAACATGCCCAATTGCTGATTTTCCATTTAAATCTTCTAACTCACCGCGTGAAAACACTTCTGATATTAAACCAAGCCCTCTATGACCAATGATTTTCTCCCCATTATTTACAACAATGCCAGCGCCTTCTTGACCACGGTGCTGCAAACTATGCAACCCGTAATACGTAACTTGTGCTGCATTTTCATGCCCCCAAATTCCAAAAACGCCGCATTCTTCATTTAGCCCCTTTATTTCATTAAGCATGGAATAGCCCCTTTCCAAGCCGTTCTCATTTCATCAACATCTGCTGTAAGCAATACTTCATTTTCTTCATTAAGAACTGTTAATTGGTTTGCGCTTGTTACTTCCCCAACACAAAGCGCATCTACCATATTTTCAAACGCTTCTTTTTGCTCACGTTTTACTGTAACAATAAAGCGAGATTGTGATTCTGCAAATAACATCGCTGTCGTTTCCCCAACTAATTTCACTTCTGCGCCTAACCCGTTTGCCCCCATTGCACTTTCTGCAAACGCAACTGCTAATCCGCCTTCTGCAACATCATGCGCTGATTGTACAAGTCCATCTTGAATCGCTGCTAATAACTGTTTTTGACGTTTTTCTTCTACTTTTAAGTCGATGCTTGGTGCCTGACCGAAAATCTTTCCATACACCATCTTTTGCAATTCGCTGCCGCCAAATTCTTCCTTTGTTTCACCAATTACATAAACGAGATCACCAGCTTGCTTAAACTCTTGCGTTGTTACATGCTTTATATCATGTACAAGACCAACCATACCAACAGTTGGCGTTGGGTATACTGCTTCCCCGCTGCGCTCATTGTACATTGATACGTTCCCACCAATAACAGGTGTATTTAACGTACGGCACGCTTCACTCATACCATCTACTGACTTCTCAATTTGCCAGAAGATTTCTGGCTTTTCTGGGTTACCAAAGTTTAAGCAATCTGTAATTGCAAGTGGCTCACCACCAGAACATACAATATTACGAGCTGCTTCTGCCACAGCAATTTTCCCGCCTACTTCTGGATCTAAATAAATGTAGCGAGAGTTACAATCCGTTGTCATTGCTAATGCTTTATTTGTTTCGCGAACACGAACAACCGCTGCATCCGACCCCGGTGTAACAACTGTGTTTGTGCGTACTTGGTAATCATATTGATCATATACCCACTCTTTACTTGCAATCGTTGGTTGCTGAAGTAAAGAAAGTAATGTTTCTTTATAGTTTTCTACTTTTGGTGTTTCCATCTTCATTTGTTGGAACTCTGCAAAATACGCTGCTTCTTTTGAAGGCTTATGATAAACAGGCGCTTCTTCTGCTAATGCATCAGCTGGCACTTCCGCAACCATTTCACCTTTATGGAATAAACGAAGCATTTTATCTTCTGTTACTTTCCCCATTGTTACTGCTGCAAGGCCGTATTTTTCAAATAACTCTACAATCTCTTGCTCTCTACCTTTTTTCACGACGATTAACATACGCTCTTGTGATTCAGAAAGCATCATCTCGTATGGTGTCATACCTGTTTCACGCTGCGGCACATCATCTAAATACATTTCAATACCCATACCTGCTTTACTTGCCATTTCTGCAGAAGATGACGTTAAGCCTGCCGCTCCCATATCTTGAATACCAACAAGTGCGTCAGATTTTACAAGCTCTAAGCACGCCTCAATTAAAAGCTTCTCCATAAATGGATCGCCTACTTGCACCGCTGGACGTTTTGCTTCAGAATCCTCAGATAGCTCTTCTGATGCAAACGTTGCACCGTGAATACCGTCACGCCCTGTTGAAGCACCAACATACATTACTGTATTACCAGCACCGTGCGCTTGTCCTTTTTTAATATCTTCATGATTAATTAACCCAACGCACATTGCATTTACAAGTGGATTTCCTTCATAGCATGGATCGAACTGTACTTCACCGCCAACAGTTGGAATACCAATGCAATTACCGTATCCTGCAATACCTGCTACAACTTCTTCAAATAAGTATTTTACGCGCGGTGATTGTAGCTCACCGAAGCGAAGTGAATTTAACATCGCAATTGGACGTGCTCCCATAGAAAACACATCACGGATAATACCGCCAACCCCAGTCGCTGCACCTTGATATGGCTCAATTGCAGATGGATGGTTATGACTTTCCATTTTAAATACTACCGCTTGATTATCACCGATATCTACGATTCCGGCGCCTTCACCAGGACCTTGTAGTACACGTTCACCAGTCGTTGGAAACTTACGAAGAACTGGCTTAGAATTTTTATAACTACAATGCTCTGACCACATAACAGAGAACAATCCTGTTTCTGTATAGTTTGGCAGACGTCCTAAAATCTTTTCAACCATGGCAAACTCTTCGTCTGTTAATCCCATTTCCGCATAAATGCGCCCTTCTTTAATTTGAGTTGGATTTGGTTCAAGCAGTAACGACATGTGTTTCCCTCCAATGTTTCAAAATAGATTGAAATACTTTTAGACCATCCGCTCCTCCAAGTAGTTCATCAACAGCACGTTCTGGATGCGGCATCATACCAAGTACATTTCCTTGTTCATTTACAATCCCTGCAATATCTGAAACGCTTCCGTTTGGATTCTCTACATAACGGAAGACAATTTGATTCTTTTCTTCTAACTGTTTCAACATTGCTTCATCACAATAGTAGTTTCCTTCACCATGAGCGATTGGAATATCGATCACTTCATCTTTCTCGTATTGTGATGTAAACATTGTTGTATTATTTTCAACACGAAGCTGAACAGTACGGCACATAAATTTTAAGTTTTTATTGCGAATTAATGCACCTGGCAATAGTCCAGACTCTACTAAAATCTGAAATCCGTTACATACACCTAAGATTGGCTTTCCTGCTTCAGCTGCTTTTCGTACACCTTTCATTGCGTTTGCAAAGCGAGAAATAGCTCCGCAGCGAAGGTAATCACCGTAAGAGAAACCACCTGGTAGTAAAATTGCATCGTACTGATCTAAGTTTTCTTCACTATGCCAAACGTAGTCTACATCTTGGCCAAGCTCATCTTTAATTGCATGAAACATATCTACATCACAGTTCGAACCTGGGAAAACGATTACGGCAAATTTCACTGCGCGACAACCTCCTCAACTTCATAGCGATAATCTTCAATCACTACGTTCGTTAATAATTTTTCGCACATTTCTTTTACCATTGCATCAATATCTGTAACTGATCTACCAATTGTTAGTTCCATATATTTACCAATACGAACATCTTGTACTTCTGTAAAGGAAAGACTATGAAGTGCTCCTTTTACCGCTGTTCCTTGTGGATCTAATACACTTTCTCTTAACGTTACATATACCTTTACTTTATACATGTGAAGCTCCCCCTAATCGTTTTAAAATCTCTTCATAAGCCTCTGTTAAATTCCCAAGATCACGACGGAATACATCTTTATCAAATTTTTCATTGCTCGCTTCATCCCATAAGCGGCACGTGTCTGGAGAAATTTCATCTGCTAATAAAATTTCTCCATCTTCTGTTACACCGAACTCTAATTTAAAATCTACTAATCTTACACGGCAGCTTGCGAAATGCTCAATCAACACTTGATTGATTTGTAGAGCTTTTTCTCGTAGTATGCTTACTTGCTCTGGCGTTGCAACGTTCAACACACGAATATGATCTTCCGTTACAAGAGGATCCCCTAAATCATCATCTTTGTAGTAAAATTCGACGATTGGTGTTGTAAGTGTAGTACCTTCTTCCATACCTAGTCGTTTTGAAAGACTACCCGCGATCACATTTCTTGTGACAACTTCTAATGGAATAATGCTTACTTTTTTTACAATTTGTTCTGTTTCTGATACTTTCTCAACAAAGTGTGTTTTAATTCCCACTTCTTGTAACTTTCTGAATAAAAGAGTTGTAATCTCGTTGTTCAGACGACCTTTTCCTGTAATCGTTGCTTTCTTTTCCCCATTGAAAGCAGTAGCACTATCTTTATACTCTACCCAAACCATATCTGCTGAATCTGTACGATAAATTCTTTTTGCTTTACCTTCATACAGCAATTCTAGCTTTTGCATTTCGCAAGCCCCCTGTAGTTTGAAAAATATGAATAGTATATTTATAAAGAATGGCACAGAATGAAATGATTCTGTGCCATATAAAATTATCAGTTTAAGCCAAGACGTTCAAAAATTGTATCAACATGTTGCAAGTGATGTTCATAGTTGAAACATTCATTGATTTCTTCTTGTGTTAATTTGCTTGTAATACGCTCGTCAGCTTCTACAAGCTCTTTAAATTGCACTTGTGTTTCCCATGCTTCCATCGCTTTAGGTTGTACAATATCATAAGCTTCTTCACGTACCATACCTTTGTCGATTAACGTAAGCATTACGCGCTGAGAGTAAATTAAGCCATACGTTCTTTCCATATTGCGTTTCATGTTTTCTGGGAATACCGTTAAGTTTTTTACGATATTACCGAAACGATTTAACATGTAATTTAACGCGATTGTTGCATCTGGTAAAATAACGCGCTCTGCAGAAGAGTGTGAAATATCACGTTCATGCCATAGTGGAACATTCTCGTAAGATGTCATCATATAACCACGGATAACACGAGCTAAACCAGTCATATTTTCAGAACCGATTGGATTTCGTTTATGTGGCATTGCAGAAGAACCTTTTTGTCCTTTTGCAAATGACTCTTCCACTTCACGTGTTTCACTCTTTTGCAGGCCGCGAATTTCAACTGCCATTTTCTCAATAGATGTTGCAATTAATGCAAGTGTTGACATGTAATGTGCATGACGATCACGTTGCAATGTTTGTGTTGAAATCGGAGCTGCTTCTAACCCTAAGTTTTCACAAACATATTTTTCTACGAATGGATTAATGTTCGCGAATGTACCAACTGCACCAGACAATTTACCAACGCGAACTGTATCAGCTGCTTGTTTAAAACGTTCTAAGTTACGTTTCATTTCTTCGTACCAAAGACCAAGTTTTAAACCAAATGTTGTTGGTTCTGCATGAACACCGTGCGTTCTTCCCATCATAATTGTGTATTTATGTTCTTTCGCTTTGTTAGCTAAAATAGTAATGAAATTTTCTAAGTCGTTTAGTAGGATTTCATTTGCTTGTTTTAAGATATAAGATAAAGCTGTATCTACTACGTCTGTAGATGTTAAACCGTAATGTACCCATTTACGCTCTTCACCGAGTGTTGGTGTTTCAGATACTGCACGCGTAAATGCTACAACATCATGACGTGTTTCTTGTTCAATTTCATAAATACGATCGATATCGAAAGATGCATTTTCACGAAGCTTTTTCACATCTTCTTTCGGAATATCGCCAAGTTCAGCCCATGCTTCACAAGCTAAGATTTCAACTTCTAACCATGCTTTAAATTTGTTTTCTTCCGTCCAAATCGCACCCATCTCAGGGCGTGTATAACGACTAATCATCTTTTTCCCTCCAACAGTTGTTCTTGATGGTCCCAAATATGCAATGTGCGCGCTTTTTCTAAAGCAACGTCAATCTTATCATTTAAAATGTTAACGTGCCCCATTTTACGCTGCGGTTTTGCTTCTTCTTTACCATATAAATGCAAGTAACACCCGGTTAATCTATTCACTTGCTTTAGGACTCCCTCTATATGTTCGCCTAAAATGTTTACCATGACAACTGGTTTTAACAAAATTGTTTCTCCAAGAGGTAAATTACAGATTGCTCGAATATGTTGTCCGAATTGACTGATTTCACAAGCATCAATTGTATAGTGCCCAGAATTGTGCGGTCTTGGTGCTAACTCATTGATATAAATGTCACCATTTGCTGTAGCAAACATCTCTACCGCTAGTGTCCCCACCAGTTTTAATTCATCCGCAAGTACCTGTGCATATGCAATTGCTTTTTGTGAAAGTGCTTCTGTGATGCGAGCTGGTACGATGGATTCATGTAAAATGTTATTTACATGAATATTTTCAGCTACTGGAAATACCTTCGTTTCACCACTAACACTGCGAGTGACAATAACTGATACTTCTTTTTCAAATGGCACCCATTTTTCAAGAATACATTCAGCTTGCTTTACAAGTTCCCTTGCTCTTACAACATCCGCTTCGCTTCTTAAAACAACTTGCCCTTTCCCGTCATATCCCCCTGTTGTTGTTTTTAACACACAAGGAAAGGAAAGTTCCGTAATTGCTTCTAAAAGTGCATCTTGCGTCTGCACGAGCCTATATGGTGCAACTGGTAAGCCCACACTCACGATTGCATTCTTTTCTGTAAAACGATTTTGCGTTTTATTTAACAATTGACTACCTTGTGGTAAATACGCATGTTTTTCAAGCCATTGTAAACATCTATAATCAATATTTTCAAACTCATATGTGATAACATCGCTTATTTCCGCTAAATGCTGAACCGCTTTCAAATCATCATATGCTGCAACAATTTCAATATCAGCAACCTGTGCACATGGCGAATGCTTTGCCGGATCTAGTACAGCAATCTTATAACCCATTTCCTTCGCTGCTAGCGCCATCATTCTTCCAAGCTGGCCACCGCCAATAATTCCAATTGTTTTTCTAGGTAAAATGATTCTTGTCATATCAGTTCACTACCTTCACGCACATTTTTCTCAATTGCTTCTCTTCTCAATTCTAATGCATCATATATATCATCATGAAATGATCCGAGTATTTGTGCTGCAAGTAGTCCTGCGTTTGTTGCACCAGCCTTACCGATCGCAACAGTCGCCACCGGAACCCCTCCTGGCATTTGAACGATAGACAGTAACGAATCTAAACCATTTAAAGCTTTTGACTGAACAGGAATACCGATTACAGGAAGATTTGTCTTCGCTGCAACCATTCCTGGTAAATGAGCGGCTCCACCAGCTCCAGCGATAATAACTTTTAACCCACGTTCACGAGCTGTTTCTGCATATTCAAACATATAATCTGGAGTCCGATGAGCGGATACAACTTTTTTCTCATACGGAATATTTAATTCTTCTAATATTTCACAAGCATACTTCATTGTTTCCCAGTCTGACGTGCTTCCCATAATGATCCCAACTAGTGGTTTCATATTAGAATCCCCCCGATTCAAATAAAAAAAGCCTGATATAGAACATTTCCCCTTTTACTATGAGAGAAAGTGCTCTACTCAGGCATAAGTATCTCATGTGAATAGAAAAATACCGAGTGACTTTCCCTCATAGTCCAACGATTAACGGTCGTTAGGTAGAGACTTGCAGGCCATATCCCCGCGATTATATGAGGTACGATATAATATTGTTTCTACCGTTATATTAACAGGTGTTATTCAAACATGTCAATAAATAATCGAATGTTTTTTATCGATCACATTGTAACGTTCGTGTTTTAGTTATAATAAAAAGAAGAACCGAAAAAATATGCAAAAAAGGAAGGGAATTAAAAAAGGAAGGCGAGAATATATGCAATTTAACTTGCATAAAGATTCACTATATAAATAGGAAGGATTACACTCAAAAACAATTCAAAGTTATTGCGGTTGGAGATATAGGAGGAACTACTTTTTGTATATTTAAGCATTATCTATGATACTATTATTATAAATTCACACTAATTTATAGGTGGTTTAATCATGAGGAAACTTAACATATTGTCATATTTATGTTTTTCTATCGCAATAACTGCTGCAATTATTACATCCTATTTTATAACATCTGACTTTTTCTATTCTCATTATTTAAAACTTATACTTGTTGTAGAAATAATCAGTCCCATTATCGGAATTATTTTAGGTTCTTTCGGAAAACCTGGAAAACCAAAACAAATTGCTATCATTTTGAATAGTCTTTTCTTTATTTTGTTCTCACTTTTAGCATTTTTAAATTTATGGCTCATTACATTTGGTAAATAAGGCAATGCTTTTGGGCAGAATAAAATGAAACTTCCATCACCAATCGGGATTTTATAGGCAGTTTTCTCCCAGTGATTCCCCAGTCTGTACTGCCCATGAATAGCGGGGTAAAAATGGATCTACACCTTGCTGCTACCTTTCTTTGTTTTAAAACTTTGCGCGTGGCAGGAAAAGGCACTGACCGCTTCTATGCATAAACAGTCCATCTCGCCCATTTTAAAAAATGCTTTTCTATCGGTTTTTCATAGGATGACTGAGTAGTTATAATATATAAACACAAAAAAACCTAAGTCATATTGACTTAGGTTTTTGCCTGGCAACGTCCTACTCTCACAGGGACAAAGTCCCAACTACCATCGGCGCTAGAGAGCTTAACTTCCGTGTTCGGTATGGGAACGGGTGTGACCTCTCTGCCATCATTACCAGACTT
>NZ_KB910976.1 GCF_000383235.1 Bacillus sp. 123MFChir2 | reverse complement strand
ATGCGGAAGCGGCTCGCTCAGAATGTGAGGGGGATGGAGCTTCTGACGTAGAGGTGCTTTTTACCTCGCAGGAAGAAGCGAAGCCACCGAACATTTTAGCCGCTGGAGCTATCACAAGAAATGCGGAAGCGGCGCCGATATATCGGCGATTCGCCACCAGATAAAGGCTCTCCGACAATATTCGACAAATAACACATACAAAAAACCGAGCGGACACCCCCACTCGGTTTTTATCATGTTAACTGCTTCCACTTATTCCCCATAACTGGTCTTTTGTAGCCTTTCATCTGCACAAACAATTCATCAGCTGTTTGTGCTGAAACAAGCAATTCTTTATTTGATGGATTCATAAATCCTTCTTCTGCTGCATGGTCCACCATTTGTAATAATGGTGTGTAGAATTCTGCAATGTTCAGCAAGCCAACAGGCTTTTCATGAATCCCAATTTGCGACCAACATACAACTTCGAACAGCTCTTCGAATGTTCCATATCCACCTGGTAATGCAATAAATGCATCAGCAAGTTCACTCATTTTTGCTTTTCTTTCATGCATTGTTTCTACTTCAATTAGTTCTGTTAAACTGTGATGAACAATTTCTCCTCTAAATAATCCCCGCGGCATGACGCCTGTTACACGGCCACCTAGCTCTAATACTTGATTTGCCACTTCTCCCATTAATCCAACGCAAGAACCGCCGTATACAAGCTCTATATTATTTTGAACTAATATTTTCCCAAGCTGACGAGCCTCGTTTTGAAACTCTGGACGCTCCCCAACATTTGATCCTGCAAACACACAAATCCGTTTCATTCTGCCACCCCAAAGCTATATATTGTTATGCTACAATGTAATTGTACTACATATTGAAAGGATGAGGGAAGGATGAACACGAATGAATTTCAAAGTTGGGTGGAACAATTTTATCATGAACGCGGATGGTCCCAATATAATTCTTTTATTCGCGTTAATTTTTTAGCAGAGGAAGTTGGCGAAGTTTCTCGCGTTATACGCGCTATCGAAATCGGCCGCGATCGCCCAGATGAGACGACGAAGAGCGAGGAAGAATTAACACTAGAATTAAAAGAAGAACTTGGTGATGTACTTGGAAACCTTATTATTTTAGGGCAAAAATATAACCTAGATTTGCAAGATATTATGGAAACACATGTGAAAAAACTTTCTAAACGGTTCAAATAACAAATGAGAATTATTTTCAACCATGTTATGATAATATTGCAATAATATGAAAGGTGGCTTTTTTTATGTTATCTCCAAAATTACGTGAAGCACTAAATGATCAAATGAACTTTGAATTTTACTCAGCCCATGTGTATATGGCAATGGCAGCATACTGTACATCAGAGAGCTATGATGGATTTGCGAACTTCTTTCTTGTACAAGCAGAAGAAGAGCGTTTCCATGCTATGAAGTTGTACAATTACATTAACGATCGCGGTGAGCGTGCAATCATCACTGGATTCGATCATCCAAATAATGAATACGAATCGATTTTATCTGCTTTTGAAATCGCCCTTGAGCACGAGCGCGAGGTTACAAAACGTATTTATAACTTATCTGATATTGCATGGGATGAGCGCGAACATGCCACCATTACTTTCTTAAAATGGTTTGTTGATGAGCAAGTAGAAGAAGAAGCGTCTTTCGATAGCATCATTCAAAAATTAAAACGTATTACAAGTGATTCAAATGCATTGTTTATGTTAGATGCTGAATTAGAAAAACGTACATTTACTCCGCCTGCTGAATAAACAAAAAAGCAATGAGCCCGCCGCTCATTGCTTTTCTTATTTTATCCCGTTATTCGCGGGCAGTAAGACCCCACTGATTAAAGTTTCACTTTATAACATAACCCCAACGATAATTACTAATAACACACTTGCTAATATTGCACCGTATACAAGTTTTAATCCGAAAGAATCGACTGCTTTCGTCAATTTATGCTTCTTGCATTGTAAAGTTGGAATAAAACAACAGGTATAACACCCTGTAAGTTCGTAGATTATAGTCATTAAAATCGAATGCTTAATCATCATTTTTATGTTAACATAGGTGTAATATGGTATATAATATAATCAGTTGGTAAACACAGTCTTTTACTGGACAAGTCCATAAGCTAGAGGAAGCAACTAGCCTTTTTAAATTTACTATTTCAGATTCGGTGATTACTTATAGTTCATTCGAATGTTATAACGAATTGAACAGACATATTCACGGGCAATAGTAGCTTTAAGAGCATCTTGCTCTAAATTTTTGTGCAAAGTTTTACAAATTTCCTCGAGTTGTTACGGACGAAGAAATCTTACCTGTAATGGGAAATCTTCTTTTATTCCCAAAAGTTTAAGAAGCATTGCTATCGTAAAGGAGAATTGGAGATGCCAGAAACTATCACTCAAACAAAGCCTGAACAAGAATCATTACAAATTTCTGCTAACCTAGGACAACTTGATGTACTTGATCAACTATTAAAGCCTGAAGTTCAAGAGTCTTTAACTACATTAGTAGAACAACTTCCAAAATTAACTGAGCTCGTTAACATTTTAACAAAGTCTTATGATTTCGCTCAAGCAGTCGCTACTGATGAAGTATTAAAAAATGATACTGTTGGAGCAATTCAAGAACTTGCAGAACCTGTAAAAGATACAGTGAAAACCATTGCTGCAACTGCTATCGAAGCGAAAGATCGCGCTGAAGAAAGCAACGAAGTTATCGGTCTTTTTGGCCTTTTAAAAATGCTAAAAGATCCGCAAGCACAAAAAATGTTTCGTTTTGTAAACGCTTATCTTCAAATTACTGCAGAACGCAATCATAAATAATTCTTTCTTACACAACAATTAGTAAAGACGGGGGATATCATACTATGTCAAAACAAATTGTCATCTTAGGTGCTGGTTATGGCGGACTTCTTGCAGCTTTAAATGTACGTAAACATTACAGCAAATCAGAAGCACAAGTTACAGTTATCAACCAATATCCAACACATCAAATTATTACGGAACTACACCGCCTTGCAGCAGGAAATATTTCTGAGCAGGCAATTGCTATGCCATTAGAAAAACTTTTCAAAGGCAAAGATATCGATCTTAAAATTGCAACAGTTGAGTCATTCTCAGTAGATAAAAAAGAAGTAAAATTAGCTGACGGCAATACTTTATCTTACGATGCTCTTGTAGTTGCTTTAGGAAGTAAAACAGCTTACTTTGGCATCCCAGGATTAGAAGAAAACAGCATGGTATTAAAATCTGCAGACGATGCAAACAAAGTCTTCAAACATGTTGAAGAACGCATTCAAGAATACGCGAAAACAAAAAATGAAGCTGACGCAACAATTTTAATCGGTGGCGGCGGATTAACTGGCGTTGAGCTAGTTGGTGAACTTGCTGATATTATGCCAAAGCTTGCAAAAAGCCACGGCGTAAATCCGAAAGACATCAAACTATTGCTTGTTGAAGCAGGTCCAAAAATCCTTCCAGTATTACCGGATGATTTAATTGAACGTGCAACTACTAGCTTAGAAGCACGCGGCGTTCAATTCTTAACAGGCCTTCCTGTAACAAACGTTGAGGGCAATACAATTGATTTAAAAGATGGTCAAAAGATCGTTGCAAATACGTTCGTTTGGACAGGCGGCGTTCAAGGTAACCCTCTAGTAGGTGAATCAGGTCTTGAAGTAAACCGCGGCCGTGCAACTGTTAACGAATACCTTCAATCTACTTCTCATAAAGACGTATTCATTGCAGGTGACAGCGCAGTCTTCTTCGGTCCAGAAGGCCGTCCATATCCGCCAACAGCACAAATCGCTTGGCAAATGGGCGAACTAATTGGCTACAATCTATATGCACATCTAGAAGGAAAGGCGTTCGAAGAGTTTGCACCAGTAAATTCTGGAACACTTGCAAGTTTAGGCCGTAAAGATGCGGTTGCTATCATCGGAGCAAGCTCAACTCCACTTAAAGGCTTACCAGCATCTCTAATGAAAGAAGCAAGTAACGTTCGTTACTTATCACATATTAAAGGTCTATTCAGCTTAGCTTATTAATCTGAATGATAGCCCGAATCATGTTTATCTATGATTCGGGTTTTTTATTTGATTAAAATTCTCTACATAACTTATTCGACAAGAATTTGATATACACCTTTATAATTTTCTAAATATACTGTCTATTTTGTTACAATTTTGTGTATTCCTCTTTCTTTTTAAACAGTAAGGAGCAGTTCACTATGCCTAGGTAGTAGAGTAGAAAATCCCTTCATCAAACCATCCTCCTTACCCTGAGGGATTCTTCGATGTTGCATTTTCAAGTTTCACTTTATGTTACAGTCTGCTCATTCGCTCGCACTTCTAGTAAGAAGTTACTTTGTCACAGGCTTTAATCTTAGAATTTCTCCCTCGATTGCCTGTCAGCTACTAGGCAACTTGGTTCTGGACTTTCACCAGTGAGCAGTGCCCAGCTTAGCTTGGCACGCAACAAAAAAAGCAATGAGCCCGCTGCTCATTGCTTTTCCTATTTTATCTTATAACATAACCCCAACAATAATTGCTGATAACACACTTACTAATGTTGCACCGTATACAAGTTTTAATCCGAAAGAAGATACAACATTTGCTTGTTTTTCATCGATACTCTTCGTTGCACCTGCGATAATTCCGATAGATGAGAAGTTCGCAAATGATACAAGGAATACAGATAAGATACCAACTGTACGAGGCGCTAAACCACCAGCTGCTTTTCCTAAATCAAGCATCGCAACGAATTCGTTTGTTACTAATTTTGTTGCCATAATTTGTCCAGCTGTTACCATCTCAGATGCTGGAATACCCATGATGAACGCTAATGGTGAGAACACATATCCTAAGATTGTTTGGAATGTAATACCGAAAACTGAATCAAATAGACCGTTAATTGCTGCCATCAATGCAATGAATCCGATTAACATTGCTGCTACTGTAACCGCAATTGAAAATCCTAACATAATGTACTCGCCTAGCATTTCGAAGAACGTTTGGTGCTTGTCCTCTTGTAGCTCTAAAATGTCTTCCTCTTCACTCACATCGTAAGGATTTAAAATGTGAATGATAATAAATCCACTAAATAAGTTTAAAACAAGTGCTGTTACAACGAATTTAGGATCAATCATTTTCATGTAAGAACCAACGATTGACATGGAAACTGTCGACATAGAAGATGCACAAAGTGTATATAAACGATTTTTTGGTAACTTACTCAGTTGATCTTTTACTGTAATAAAAACTTCGCCTTGACCAACAATTGCCGCTGCTACTGCATTATAAGATTCTAATCTTCCTAAACCATTTACTTTACTTAATAAGAATCCAATCGCTTTAATAATGACTGGTAAAATTCTAAGATGTTGTAGAATTCCAATTAACACCGCTAAGAAAATAATTGGAAGTAATACAGAAAGAAAGAATGTGAATTCCCCTTTATTTACCATTCCGCCGAATACAAAGTTAATTCCGGCGTCCGCAAATTTTAAAATTGTACTAAATCCATCAGAAATTCCTTTAACTAAATAGTATCCAATCTGTGTATTTAGTAAGAAATATGATAATCCTAATTGAATAACAAGCATAATAGCAATTGGTTTATATTTAATCTTTTTCCGATCGCTACTTACAAGAAACGCTAGTATAAATACCGCAATTAATCCGACAAGAAACATGACAAATTTCATACTTGAAACCTCCATTTTGTAGTCTAATATACCATGATGTACCAGTCGTCTAACGATAGACGTCTGACAATTTAGATTAAAAAAATAATTCCATAAAAACAATTTACCGCTTACACTAGTAAGCGTTTGCATTTAGCAAAATTTTATACTGAATAGTTATTGTGGAATATGAGAATGATATCATTTTGTTTCATCCATAAACCAATTGTAAGCGTTATCTTTACAAAAAGCAATATATTTTTCAAAGGGAAAAATATACAAAAAAGAGCATAGAGGTCGGACTCTATGCTCCTTTGCGTTACTATCCTACTTGTTTGTCTTTTTCAATCACTGGATCTTCCCAGCATTCTGCATTTTTTAATCCCGGAATAGAACTTGCATGGAATACAGGATCTTTCCCTTGTTTCTTCTGCTTCACATAGTCTTTAAGTGCAGCAAATGCAAATTTACCAAGAAGGGCAATCGCAATTAAGTTTGTGATTACCATGAAGCCCATGAATAAATCAGCCATATCCCAAACAATTTGGACAGCTGCAACAGAACCGAACATAACCATTCCAACTACTGCAAAACGATATAATGTTAGCCCAAGCTTGCTCGTCTTAATAAATTCAATGTTCGTTTCACCATAATAATAGTTTCCTAGTAAGGAACTAAACGCAAACAAGAAAATAATAATTGCTAAGAAACCACTTGCCCAAGATCCAACTTGTGAACTTAATGCAACTTGTGTTAATTCAATACCTGTTAAACCTGGTGTCTTGTAAGCACCAGAGCATAGTACGATAAATGCTGTAGATGTACATACTAAGAACGTATCAACTAATACACCAATCGTTTGAATGTATCCTTGCTTTGCAGGGTGAGTTACATTGGCTGTTGCTGCTGCGTTCGGCGCACTACCCATACCTGCTTCGTTCGCAAATAAACCGCGCTTAATACCCATCATAATCGCAGCACCAACGCCGCCGCCCACTGCTTCTTTTAAACCAAATGCATTCATAAAGATTTCTGTGAATACATCTGGAAGCAATGTGATGTTTTTAATCACAACAAACACTGCAATTCCAATATATACAATTGCCATTGGTGGTACAATCAGTTCTGACATACGTGCAATGCTCTTAACACCGCCGAAAATAATAACCCCAACTAAAAGAGAAAGTGCAATCCCAACTACATAACGCTCAAGACCAAATGCATTTTCAAATGCAAGTGTCACTGTATTTGCTTGTACAGAGTTGAAAATTAGCCCATAACTAATTGTAATTAAGATTGAGAATAAAATTCCCATCCAACGTTTATTTAAACCTTTTTCCATATAATAAGCTGGACCACCGCGGAACCCGCTGCCATCTTTTATTTTATAAATTTGCGCTAATGTGCTCTCTACAAAACTTGAAGATGCTCCAATAATCGCAATTAACCACATCCAAAATACCGCACCTGGACCTCCCATAGAAATCGCTAGTGCTACCCCTGCTAAGTTCCCGATCCCGATGCGGGCTGCCGAACTCATACAAAAAGCTTGGAAAGAAGAAACGCTTCCTTTTTTACGCGTTTTTCCCGTCAATCCATCCGTCATTAAACGTACCATTTCCCCTAGATGACGAATTTGAACAAACTTAAGTTTAAAAGAAAAATAAAGGCCTAAGCCAATTAACATTGCAATAATTACATACGTCCATAGAATATTATTCGTTGCGCCAACGAACTTTTCAAAAATGCTAATCATGTTGTCCCTCCCTTTTTTCTTACACAAATTCAATTGTAATTTAAATACAATCAAAAATCAACATTTTTCGACAAAATAACAACTTCATATCATATTACCTCTCGAATACTCTGTTTTTCTTTGAAATACTCCCAAATACAAACGCTTACAGAATAAAATTCATGTCACATTTTCTGACACGGAAATATAATCCATTAAAAAAGCACAATTCTCCCTAACCGAATTGTGCTTTTTAACATGAATTTATATAAGTTGCTGCTATGCAGAACAAAATACGACTTGCTATTCTTCTCTCTATAAATCGTTTAACAGTCTAATATTATATTTTAGAGTCTACAATAAAATATTAGACTGTTAAAAAATATAAAAACCCCATTATTTTCAATTAAATGATATTAGCTACAATCTCTCGCGCGCGATTGTCCACTACTTCATAATAAATTTCTAACCCTTTTCGAGTGCCCGAAACAACTTTCGCAGCTTTTAACTTCGCTAAATGCTGACTCACTGTACTTTGAGGCATGTCTAATTTCTCATACATCGTTGTTACGTTCGTAGGTCCTTTTGTAATTAATGTTTCAACTAAATTTAAACGCACTGGATGTGCCAATACTTTTAATACCTCTGCAATATCTTCATATCTTTCTACTATTTCAGCCATATTCCATTTCTCCTTTATATATATATAGTGATTATAATGATTCATTATATTATTCGAAGAGACCTCTCGTTTTATGTCCGTCGTTTGAAATTTTTTTAAAAAAGTTTAAAAAAATTTTCAAAAATTGTTAGAAATGAATTTAACAACGTTTTTTTGACTCTGAAGCGAGATTCTCCATAATGAAGAAATATATAAGTCGCTGCTATGCATGGCCAGTTGCTCTGGTCTCCTCCCTTAAAAAAGGTGGTTTTTATGTCATTTTTTCAATTTGTATTTATATAGTAATGATTACTCGTAATTAGGTGAAACTAAAAGACATATACAACAGTTCTTATTGCAGATGAAACGGACGGTGATCACAAATAGAACAGCACTTAAATTATGTCATTTCGCATTATGGATATTTCGGACTAATTATGGCATTAGTTGGAGGTATTATCGGATTACCAATACCAGATGAAACGTTATTAACTTTTGTAGGATATTATATATTTCAAGGGAAGATGCACTTCTCTATCGCCTTATTAAGTGCATGGTTTGGCTCGGCAGTTGGTATTTCCCTTAGTTATATATTAGGAAAAAGACTTGGACTTCCCTTCTTAAAAAAATTTGGCCCTAAAATGCACATTACAGAAAGCAAAATTGCTCGGACACAAACTCTCTTTCAAAAAATCGGTCCTCCTTTACTGATTTTTGGCTACTTCATTCCAGGTGTGCGGCATGTTACTGCCTATTTAACCGGCATTTCCAGTCTGCGTATTCGGACATTTTGTCTGTACGCTTATCTAGGAGCATTCATATGGAACTTTACTTTTATTCAATTAGGATTAGTATTCGGGAAAGATTAGCATCTAATCAACCATTATGTTCACCGTTATGGGCTTGTTTTATTAATTGTACTAATCATTTTTGCCATTCTTGCCGCTTTGGCTTTTCTATACATTCGCAGAAAAAAAACAAATGCAACGCAATGAAATCAAGAAAACCCACCTTCCAAAAGGTGGGTTTCTTCTTTATTTATGCGTTTTATTTGGCTTTTTCTTGCCTGGGTTCCCGTTACCTTGACGCTTTTTATTACGTTCTGCTTTCTCCTGTGTATCGTGCAGTTTCTCTACAAAATTACTACCGTTATCCATAGTTGCAGCCTCCTTGGTTATCGTTCTTTTGTTACTATAACCAATTGCACATAAAATCATGAAGTATCGCTTTACTTTACTTTAATTTGAATAGGTGGTAATGGTTTCTCTGCGTGATACGGTGACATCAGTACCTCTAGTACATAATCCTTTACACTGAAATTCTCCACACCATATTTTCCATCTAATTGAAACGTTCCTTCAAATTGAAGTTTTTCCTTATCTAGTACTTTCACTGTACTTCCTTTTACATTATGCCCACGCGGTACAATATCATAATTCACGTACGAAGAATCAGTTAGATTCATCGTCTCACCAAAATTGATTAACTCGTCCATAGATATATGTTTTGTATCGACATTTTGAAGTGTGTAATTCACAATTAGCCGCTGACTCTTATGCTCGATGTGGTTAACAATGATTTTGAAATCACTGCGCGTGCTCTTAATTTCAAATGGTGTTTTTTCATCTAGCTTCACAATTGCTGGTTTTTCTGATAATCGTACAAAAGGATATATTGTAATGAATTCCGCACTATCAGGAATTTTTTCGAAAATAGAACGTTCTTCGGATTCTACATGACCGTTCACTTTTTCCCTGCCAAATTCAATTCCTGAAGTGGACATATGAACTTCTTTCCCCTTATCATCTGTTATTTTATGGATTCGCGCTAAGTCGTTCTCTCCTACAAGCGGATAAATTGCTTTATAGTCAATCGTTGCAGATTCTTTACCGACTGTAATCGTTCCAAAGTTAAATGTATGCTGTTCATCCTCGCTGCTAACCGACTGCTGCGGGTTGATTTTTTCATTCTCTAATTGCTTCACTGGAATATCAAACTTCCAGAACCCTCTCGTTTCCCCGATAGATGTAATGGTAATTGGCAATGTTGTATTCGGCGGCAATTCTTTTTCTGGATAGTTAATCTCAATGTTTCCAAACCAACCATTCTTCGTCACTCTCCCGTCCATCGAGGCTGCCATCATCCACCTTGGACTTCCGTCAGCAAGCTTACATGTATAATAGAAACTACCATGAGATACAGCACTTTTCCCTACTTTATCTGGATTATCAACCGTAAATGTTATCCCGATCCGGCCACCATCGTAATACACGCTTTTCATTGTTACACTAATCCCATTGCTTACTGCTTGTTGATTCAATTCTGTTACAAGTTTGCTCGCAAACAAATTTTGCCCCATCGTATCATGAAAATAATCATACACTTTTCCTATAAGCGGAACTTCCGCTAGTACACGATTCATTTGCGGGAAAATAAACCCTGAACCTAGCACACCTATACATACTGATGCAGCGGCTAACCATGCAATCTTTCTTCGTTTATCTTTTCTTTTTACTGGCTTTTCTTGCTTCGCTCTATTCATACCTTTTTTTATCGCGATCTGTAAATCTTCCCGAGGAACTTCGATTTTATTTATTTCATCATTAACCCACTGTTTATCCAATTCTCATCACTCCCTCCTAATAATTTTTTTAACGATTTTCTTGCTCGATGCAAATACGTTTTGACAGTTCCTTCAGGTACATTCATATGCCACGCAATTTGATTTATCGGAAGATCGTAATAATAATGTAAAATAATAACCGTTTGATAATTCTCGTCGAGTTTTCCGATTGCTACTTGCAAGTCAATGTTTTGCTCAATTCGGTTTGCTACGTTTCGTAGATCTCTACATTCTCTGCTATCTTCTAATTGTTGAACCTTCTTCTTCTCATTTAGTAATTGGTAAGCATTATGTATTAAAATACGCGTCAACCACGTCAGAAAAAAGTTTGGTTTTTGTAATTGCTCTAAAGATATGTATGCTTTATAAACTGTTTCTTGTACGACATCTAAGGCATCTTCTTTATTTTGCACATACATGTAAGCTGTGCGATATAATTGGTCTTGATGGAGGCTAATGAGCTGTTCAAATGCTTCATCATCTCCTTTTTTTGCTTTTTTTACTAACTTTATTTCATCCATCTTATCCCTCCTTCCACTTATTAGATAGGATATGGAATGTTTTGGTTTCAAAAATTTATACTTCTTACATAAAAAAACGTCCCAACATAGCTGAGACGTTTTTTAAGACAAATTTGTTGATCTATTTCTCTAAAATTGCTTCTAACTGTTTCACTTGCGCTGCTACAGTATGTAACGCTTCAACAGACGTTTCATTACGTCTTCTTTCTTCTTCCACACTTACGAGTACATCCTCTGTCGCAGTGGATGTTTGTTGAATGACAGTAGACGCGTACGTGACATCTTGAACGATATTCGTCGTTTTCACCTGGAAGCTTTCTTGATGTTGAACAATTTCTGTCATTAACCGATTAATAGAATCAATAAATATACCAAGGCTGCTTACATTTGCTAGAACGTCCGACAACATTTTATTACACTCTTCTTGCACTTTTTTCCCTTTCCCGACTTGCTCTTCTATCTTACTTGCTTGATTGCTAAAATCTTTTAAAATGCCTTGAATACTTCCAGCCGAGCGATTTGACCCTTCCGCAAGTTTTAATACCTCACTCGCTACAATCGCAAACCCTTTTCCATGCTCGCCCGCTCTCGCTGCTTCAATATTGGCATTTAGCGCTAACAAACTCGTTTGATCTGAGATTCCTGTAATTACATCCGCAATCTCCGTAATCCTTTTCGATTGCTCTGTTAATTCTCCAAATATAAGTCCTGACTGTGTAAGAATTCCACTTAAGCTCCGCATATGTTGTTCAAAGTTTTGCAGCGTGCCTACACTTACCTTCGAAACTTCTAAACTTTCATCAACATTTGTCGATACTTCTCTTACCTGTGAAATAATGTGTTCAATATTTGTCTCCATATCATTCAGTACTTCTACAGAACGTGACATCATTTCTGATTGAGAGTGCGCCCCCGTGGCTACTTCTTGAAAGGCAACATTAATTTCTCCTATCGATTCCATTGAATTATTCACATTATTTTTTAAGCTATTAAAATTTTGATCTAATTTTAGAACCGTTTCTTCAATTAGCCTTTGCGTATTTTCTAATTCCACAGCTTTTCTCATTACTTCTTGCTTTTCTTTATTTAGACGTACAAGAAGACTTTTTCCGATTTTCGTAACACCCCACATTGCCAGCGTCACAATCGCCAGTAAACTTGCGAAATTAGCTGCTTCCGAAGCGGCAGTATAAGCAAAAAACTGCTCTGGCCAGTAGTTACAAAGGATAAATGCCGTAATAACAGCGACTCCTCCAAGCATTAAAATAAGGCGCTCACTTAAATAAATTAAGGAAACCGCTAATGTAAAATAGACCATTTGAAAAATAGCTGGACTTTCATTAAACGTTTGAACCATAATATACGACATCACTAATAACATACAGGTCATAATATATTTATACATATAGACCATTTTCGGAACGAGATTAAGGAGAGTCCCTACTATAAACAGAGAGGCACCGCATACCCAAAACGGGATCGCTCTAGCCGTAAAGATATATCCGTAATAACTAATTGCAGCGATTCCTAAGAAAAAACTGAACATGCTAATGAACAGTAATAAATGATTTTTTTGTGATTCTTGCTCAAGATTAGAAAAGCATTTTCTCTTTAACCACTCCATATACGAAACTTTCCTTTCAAAATAAAAGTTAACCACAAAATAAAGATTATTTTAATTTGAATACTGCACTTACCGGATTATGATCGCTATTTTCAAACTTCAGATCATTCCCATGTACATTTACGATTTCTACATTTGGCGAAACTAAAAATCCATCAATAATCGTAACGAAATTTTCACCTTCTACATATTTTTTCACATCATCGCGAACAGTCCAAACAGTCGGGTCTACTGCCCACTGGAATCCACCGTCTGTGAAATCTTTTGGCAACTCTACTAACCATTCAGGCCATACTTTTTGAAACTTCGGATCTTTTAGTTGTACATCAGAAACGAGTTGATTCCAATCACCGCCAAGTATCACATAGTCTCCGTTTTTATAGTGTTCGTTCATATACTCTTTCAAATAATCAACTTGCTGCCTTCTTATTTTTCCGCCTTTATCATAAGCAGATAAATGAAGGTTGACTAGTCTTAAATATTTCCCATTGCTCACAGGAATTTTATGCTCAACAATTGCTCTGTCTAAATCAAATAGTTGTTTTGGCCAAGGCTCTTTCCCCGGCAGTTGAAATCTTGTTGCTGTATCAATCTTATACTTAGAAAACGAACTCATTCCTGAATTCGCATATCCCATTGGATTAGTAATCGGCACAGGTACCCACTGTGCATGATAGTTATGTCCGAAAGAAGATTCATAGTTCTTCAAACCATTCTTAAATACGTCATATTCATTCACATCAAATGATCTTGAAGATTTTGTATCCACTTCTTGTAATAAGATGAAATCAGAATCTTCTTTTTGTAAAAAAGATAGCATGTTTTTCAGATTCTTTTCTGTTTGTTCTTTACTACTAGAACGAGAGCCTTCTCCCCCGTCCATAAAAAAGTCTTGATCTTTATCCAAACCAGCATATCCTATATTAAAAGTCGTCGCTGTAAATGTGTCTCCCTGTTTTAAGACCTTTTCATTTTTATTTTCTACATTTAATTTCAGAACACTAACAGGTTTCTCATCTGTAATCATAATATAGGCTAAAAATACAGCTACACTACCGCATACTAATGCTACTAGTAATAAAAGCGCTTTAAATATTTTTTTCAAATAAATAACCCCTTTTTATATCAAAATAAATGTTTCTACAAAAATATACTGTAAATACCTCCTTTCTTCAATAAATAAAAATAATTCAGAACATTATATGTTATGTTATGATAAATAAATATTACTTACTTCATAAAGAAACAAGTTTATTTTACCACATTAATAATTTTATATCTTTATATTTTGATTAACAAATAATGATGTTGTTAATATTTTAAAATCATTATATAAATATAAAAAACGTCTCTAATACTTGAGACGTTTTTTCTTTCCTCCAATATTTTATATGTTGATTATCATCCAATCTCTTATTAACAATATCCATCTATATTACATTGCATTCCATCTAACTCATTTTCTTTACTTTTTGCTAGCTCTTGATCGATTGCTTTTGCTAATCTTTCTTTGCTCGCTAATCCTTGAATCACTTCATCACCAATGATAAATGTTGGAACCGCCATAATTTGTGCTTCTTCGTAAGCATGTCGCAACACTTCTTCTTGTACGTCTTTATACTTTCTTGATACTAATGCTTCTTTAAATGATTCTTTAGGGAGTCCGACTTCCCCTGCCAATTTTGTTAATACTTCGATATCTTCAATATTTTGTTCTTCTTGGAAAAAGGCAGCAAACACTCTATCATGAAACGCATTTCCTTTTCCATGTTCCTTCGCAAAGTGGTATCCCTCAAAGGCAAGGTTTGTATATGGGTGCGGAGAAACACGAGGTAAATGCATTTCTACCCCTAATTTTTTTGCGGTAGGAACAATAAATGAATCCCATGAACCTAGCTTGTCAGGCTCCTTCCACGGATCAATTTTCGGATATGGACTTGGACGTAATTCAAATGGCATCCATTCTACTTCTACATCTTTCCCCTTTACAATCTCATCCAAAGGAGCTTTTCCTAAAAAACAAAATGGACATATAAAATCAGAATAAGCTTTAATTTTTACAGTCATGTTTATGTTCCCTCACTTTTCTTTTCATTGTAATCAATTTAGTTATAACTAAATTTTTAAAAATTACTTTGCAGAATGTATTTGATTTACTAATGGTGTAACTAATTTCTCCATTGTTATGCTTTCCAATACGAGCTCAAGCGCTTCTTGTGCCTGAACTAAAATCACTTCTAAAACGGCTTGTATATTTGCTCCCACCGGACAATTAGGATTGGGATTTTCATGAAAATGAAATAACTTTCCACTATATACTCTGAAGTACAAATAGAAGGTGGATTATTTTTTAGGAAAGATCGAATATACACAGCAATTGTAAAACGACTACTAATTTTTATGTTTATCGCCCTATCGTTGTAATCATTTTAGTTACATCTAAAATAGAAGTCAAGTGTCCTTAAAAATATTTTTTCAACTTGATAGCCATTTTAAGCGTTCAGCATATAAGTCGATGCTATGGAATTTATACTATGACCTGCACTCGCTTTCTTCTTTTGTTTTAAACTTTGCATGTGGTAGGAAAAGGCCCTGACCGTTTCTATGCGCGGTCAGATGCTCTCCCCCACCTAAAAAAGGAAAAGGTTTTATGCCTATTTTTCAACTTGTATATATTGTTCATTTCAGTACTTAGGAAATCTTACGAAACTGTCATCTTTATGTAAGGTTATTAAATAGTTTCCGTACTGTTTCCATGTAATAATAAGAGCATAAGAAATAACAATAAACTTTTAAAGATTATAGGAGCGTGTTAAAAATGATCGTAACAACAACTAATACTATTCAAGGCAAAGAAATTATCGAGTATGTAGACATCGTAAACGGTGAAGCAATTATGGGTGCTAATATCGTACGTGACCTCTTCGCTTCTGTTCGTGACGTTGTAGGTGGCCGTTCTGGTGCATATGAAAGTAAATTAAAAGAAGCTCGTGACATTGCAATGGAAGAAATGAAACAACTTGCAACGCAAAAGGGTGCTAATGCAATCGTCGGTATCGATGTAGACTACGAAGTGGTTCGTGACGGAATGTTAATGGTGGCAGTAAGCGGTACAGCTGTACGTGTGTAAATAGTTAGAAAAGGAGCACCTCTTGAAGATTGAGGTGCTCCTTTTTTTATAATGAGTTACACATCAAACTCTTTTGATTACCTAATCTTATTGCCGCTGTCCCTTTTCTCGGTTCCCTACAGCCCAAGCTAAAAATAAAATTGAACTCGTTACTACAATCGCTGTGAAGATTCCCATTACCATTTCCCCTTACTTTACATAGTATTATCTACATTGTACCATTCCATAGTTTTCCAAACAATTCTCGAAAACCATATATTGCTAGGGAAAATCGCTTTTTGTATAATTATTATAATACAACCTAATTTGCACAGGAGAAAACCTATGAAACGAAGGCCATGGTATTTACGAGACAAGTTCTTATATATAATCTGTATCGTTATCCCCTTAGTCGGATATGTAATTGTTCTATCTAACAAAAAGAAATTTGACCATGAAGAATGGGTGTCCTTCCTTCTAGTATCTACAATTACAACTTCTATTTGGGTATTGAAATTTCTTCCTGATCCTATCTATCTTCCGGCAACATTCCTCGCGCTGTTACTAATATATATACTTATCAAAGATTGAATATCTAAGCTTCTAAGCTTTTTCAAAAAATGTTGGTTAAATTCGTTTGAGTAATCCTCAATTGCCACATTTTACTCAAATTCAAATAGTCTACGTATAAATTTCACCCAACCCAAGTAGGAAAATCCTAAAATAACGGACCACAAAAATGCCAAACGAATACTCCTCGGAATCGATATCCATAACTCCAATATCCGCCAAGACATATCATCTTTGCTGTTCTTTTTCATCACAGTATCACTCCGCCACAACTGGCAATACAATCATAAACTGAACTACCCCATTCTCATATTCCGCCCGTATTTCTCCACCTTCTAGTTCCACAATACTTTTGGCAATCGCAAGTCCAAGCCCCGATCCTTCTGATACCCTGCTTCTTGATTGATCTTTTTTATAGAAGCGTTCAAATAAGTTCTCTAACTCTTCTTTTGTAAACTCTTCACTCTCGTTTGCAATGGAAATGCGAATGTTACGGCGCTCTCTTTGAAGTGTAACGATAATTTCTCCCTCATCTTTACTATACTTAATGGCATTCATTAATAAATTATCAAACACGCGGACCATTTTTTCTGAATCCAAGGAAGCGTATAAACGATCTTCCGGAAATTCTTTCACAAAGGAAAGACCATGTTCCTCTGCTTGCGGTACAAGTTCTTCAATTAATTGATCAAGAAGTTCGTTTACGCACACTTCTTGTTTTTCTAACATAATTTTTTCATTTTTTAACTTTGTGTATTCGAATAAATCTTCTATTAGGTTCTTCAACTGCTCTGACTTTGAAAAGGCAATTTTTATATACTCATCGTACTGTTCTCTATTTTCATATTTGGCATCGCGTAATAAACGCAAATATCCCATAATAGAAGTAAGCGGTGTTCGTAAATCATGCGATACATTAGTAATTAACTCATTTTTTTGCTTTTCAATTTTTCGTTCTTTTTCAATATTCACCATAAGCTCTTCTGCCATATGATTAATATTTTCTGTTAATAAGGCCATTTCATCTTTTCCCTTTTTTTCAATTCGATATGCTAAATTCCCTTTTGCGATTTCTTTCACACCTTCTGCCATTGCTTCAATTTGCTTCATCTTCCTTTTTGTTATATAAAAGAAAGAAAATAAAAAAGTAACAAGGCCAACCAAAAACGGAAACGGGCTATCACTTTGGACCTCTATAATATTCCCTTGGGGTATACCACTTGCAATTAAATACATGTTTTTTTCTTGAATTGTAACAGGATAAAAAGTTGTAAATTCTTTACGCCTACTTTCATGTATTACATCTTGATTTTCATAACTAGAGCGGTTTATTTTAAAGCTCATGATATTACGAATGGTACTATGAAGATTAATCTGTTCTTCCTGAGCCCCTTTTGTCTTATATACAACTTTTCCATCCTCATCTACAATTAAAACTTTCAATGTTCTCTGATACTCTGGCCATTCAAGAATTTCTTGTACGTTAATTAAAGCACCCTCTCTTGTAATAACCCCAACAAGTCTTTCTGCGGTTGTATCGATTCCTCGCATACCTGACGAATAATCAATAACAGCATGCTTATTGACTCCTTGAAAAAGCGGAGACGATGCCCAACCTCCTATCACACCGAGCAGAATACAAAAAGCAAACGTAGCCATAAGTTGTACACGTATACTCTGTTGTACCCCTCTTATGATTTTATATAATATTTTTTTTACAGTTCGAATCATCCAACCAATCGGTCTAAATATGTTTCTAAATATCTTTTTCAATCTTATATCCCACTCCCCACACTGTTTTTATATAACGAGGCTTCCTCGGAGTTTCTTCGGTCTTCTCGCGGATTTTTCGAATATGTACCATAACCGTATTATCAGATTGGAAGGAATGTTCTTTCCAAATGCGTTCATAAATTTGATCCGCACTAAATACCATCCCGCTATTTCTCGCCAGTAACTCTAAAATCGAAAATTCCCTCGGTGTCAATTTCACTTCTTGATTTGCAACAATCACTTCATGCGTTGCAACATTTATTTTCATATCACCAATTTCAATTTCATCTGTATTTTGCACAAAACCCCCGCTCATTTTCATATACCTGCGCAGCTGCGATTTAATACGTGCAATCAATTCTAATGGATTAAAAGGTTTCGTAATATAATCATCTGCTCCGGTTGTTAAGCCTAAAATTTTGTCCATGTCTTGCGTTTTAGCCGATAACATAATAATTGGCATCTCCGCTATTTCTCTTACCTTCATACACATATGAATACCGTCTAGCTTCGGCATCATAATATCTAATACAACTAAGTGTACTTGTTGCTTTTGTAATATTTCTAACCCCTCTGCACCATCCCCAGCTTGAAGCACTTCATATCCTTCATTCTTCAAATAAATCGCAATCAAATCACGAATTTCTTTTTCATCATCTACGACAAGTATTGTTTCTTGACTCACACTCTCTCCTCCAACATTAGTAATCTATTATAGGAATATTCTAACAAACAAATTTGATATTTTGTTACATTATCCCTTAATCTCTTTCCCTATGTAGTACACGCCGAATATTACCACAAGAATACTCCCAAAAACGAACCCATACTTCGTTGTGAGTTCTACAATGTGATTGATATTACCTCCAAACATATACCCAAGCATAAAATACAACAACGTCCAAACAAATCCTGTCACATATGAATACAAAGCATACGCTCTAAATGACATATTGTTGATTCCAACTAAGTAAGGAACGATATGTCTCACTACCGGTATAAAATAGCTAATTACTAATGCATAATGTCCATATCGATCAAGCAATGCTTGTGATTTCCAAAGATACTTCGCCTTCTTCTTTTTCATCAATGCATCCAAAACTTTGGAACCGACTGTCTTTCCAAGGATATACCCTAACGAAAGCCCCGATACAACGCCTAAATACGTTAATAGAAAAGCCGGAATGGGCATTAATATATGCATAGATGAAACCAATCCGCCGCTCATCACGACCATTTCATCTGGAATCGGCATACCAACAATTCCTAACCATAAGCAAAAAAACAAAGCCCCATAACCGTAATGCTGAATATAAGATAACAATTCATGTAACTCCATACATAACAGCACTCCCTACTTCTTTTCTACAATCCAATACATAAGCTGGCGGGAAATTAAACCAAACCTTTGTAACAGATACTTTCGGAAAAAAAGTTTGTATAAACGATTTCCGGGTGAGCGAATATTGAAATGTAATAAACTCACCATGTTCTTGTAACACATCCATCACATTGCTTAAAATACGCGATGATACTTCCATCGGTAACGAAGTAAATGGTAAACCAGATAATATATAATCGACGCTGTCTATCTGTAACTCTCTCATATACGTTTGTATATTTTCAGCCGATCCGTGAATAACGAAAACATTCGGATCATCCCTAAACTGTTTCTGTAAATCCCTCACAAAAACTTCATTAACTTCAATCAGAATAACCGTGGTGTGTTTCTGTTTTCGCCTCGTAATCTCTCTTGTAAAAACCCCTGTGCCTGGCCCTAATTCCACGATGTATTTTGCATCTTCAAAATTAATTGCATCCACCATTTTTTTCGCTAATAGTTTCGAACTCGGTGCAATCGCTCCAATGTGTTTAGGATGCTTGATAAACTCAGCTAAAAATGTAATAAGTTGCATTGAAACATCACCTCATTTCATCGGTATTGTATAGGTCTCAGTATAAATTGCATTTCTTAACAAATAATGGGGAGGTTTCTTAAGTTTTTCTTAAGAAACCTCCCCTATAAAAATCCCCTTTATGTACTGCTTTACGCTACCGATTCATTCTTCCCAAATGAAAAAAGGGCGGTCATTCGAATCATACAAAGTGGCAACAAAGTTCATGCCAAAATCAATTCCTACAACTTCATAGCGTCTGTCCATTATCAATTGTAAATATCTGCCCCGTAATCGATTCTTGCGTCAATTGAAACAGGATTGCATCAGCAATTTCATCAGGTGTTGAAATTCTTTTCAGCGGGATGTTCCCAGCAAGTTGATGCATCTTCTCTTCATGATCCGCCCACCACCTTGTATGAACTGCACCAGGAGCGATACTATTCACTCTAATCTGAGGTGCGAGTGAGATAGCTAACGATCTTGTCATCGTATGAATGGCCCCTTTTGTTACTGCATACGGAACAGACGAACCTAGTCCTGTTGTCCCAGCTACGCTTCCTATATTCACGATTGCACCCGACCCTTGCTTCTTCATATAAGGAACAACAGCCTTTATACAATGAAACATCCCTTTCACATTTACGTTGAAAAGAGTATCCCACACTTCATCTGTTACAGACTGCAAATCATCCATCGGTATTTGCGCTGTTATACTCGCATTATTTACTAAAGCATCTACTGTTCCAAAAGACTCCACAGTTTGCAGGACCATATCTTCCACTTCTGCTTCTATTGCAACATCAGCTTTTAAAACGAGCGCTGTACCTCCGCGCTTTACAATTTCATCCCTTGTTTCTACTGCTTCTTGTTCCGAACGGCTGTAATTGATGACAACTTTCGCCCCTGCATCTGCTAGCTTCAAAGCCGTCGCCCTTCCAATACCAGTACCGCCGCCTGTTATCATGACTACTTTATCTTTTATCTCCATTTTTACTTCTCCCCCTATCGTATTTGTTATCACTCATTGTATCCTTGCTCTTACGAAAGGTATAATACAGAATAATAAGGTTGATATCATTTCAAATGATATCAGTGGAGGGATCTATTTTGGAAAGTCATGACTTATGGATTTTTAAACATGTTGCCGAATTACAATCTATCTCTAGAGCTGCCGAAAAACTCGGATATGTGCAGCCAAATATTAGCCAGCGCATAAAAGGTTTAGAAGAAGAACTAGGTGTTAAATTACTGAAGCGTAATAATAGAGGGGTAACATTGACTGAAGACGGAAAAATTTTGTTGGATTATACAAACAAAATTATGATGTTAATGGATGAAGCAAAATCAAAACTAAACCCTAAAAAGTGGCGAGAATCTTTAATTATCGGGGCACCACAAACCATTTCTGCTGTGAAAGTTCCCCGCTTACTCTCTGCCTTTTTACAGTCTAATCAGAGCATTGATGTAAAAGTAAAAACGGCTAACAAGCTACAATTACAAGAAATGCTTGCTTACGGGGAGGTTGATGGAATTTTCATAAGCGGTTCATATAACGATTCACAGTTCGAAAGTGTTTATCATTATTTTGAAGACATCGTACTCATTTCTCCAAATGAACAGCAGCAGCCAACACTACTTGTAAATGGTGATCCAAGTTGTATATATAGAAACAAGCTATTAGATTTCGCCGAGAAACAAAATTGGAGTCAACCAGCCATAATTGAATTTGATTCTCTTGAATCTATTCTCCAAGCTGTTCATGTCGGACTTGGGATCAGCATCCTACCAGCAGATGTTATAAAAGAACTGAAAGACATACAGCATAAAAAACTACGAAACAAAATGAAGGTTGATTTTATTATGAAACACGGAAAACAAAGATCCCAAAGTTTGGAGAAATTTATTTTGTTTTTGAAGGAATTATAACGTTTACTCTTTTCTTGATTTGGAAACAATAAAATAAGCAAGGCTAAAAACGATTGTATACTCTAGGAAGTTAATTTCCCGCCATATAAATCACTGCTATGCAGAATACAACATGCCCGTTACTTGCTCCTTGTGTTTTAAACATCGCGCGGGGCAGAAAAAGGCCCTGACCGTTTCTATGCATGGCCAGTCCCTCTCGACCATTTTAAAAATGCTTTTCTGCCTTTTTTTCATAAAGTAACTGAGTAGTTACAAGAATTCTTACAATATTGTAAGAATCTTGTTAGACAATTCGATGTTTCCATTTCTTCATTCCATGTAAGCTAAGGCTAGAGAATATGACAAAGGAGCGGATTCTGATGAATGAAAATCAAGATTTAGTATTTACCCAAATTGTTACTTGTTCTTGCTTAGGCGGTTTTGTATTATTATCTTGTCTTGCTGGTTTGATCAAGGTTGCTCATCAATTTTTCATGTAATAATAGAAATTACTTAAAGGAGTTAGACACCGCGATGATTAGGATGATAAAAAAGATAGCAAATTAAAAAAGGATTACCTTTTGTGAAAATACAAGGTAATCCTTTTTCGTTTTTATAAATACTTTATGCCTTTTTCACAAATTCAGATTTTAATTTCATCGGTCCAAAGCCATCAATTTTACAATCAATATCATGATCGCCATCAACTAAACGAATACTTTTTACTTTCGTACCGATTTTTACAACTAATGAGGTTCCTTTTACTTTTAAATCTTTAATTACTGTTACAGAATCACCGTCTTGTAACACGTTTCCGTTCGCATCTTTAATTACTTTTTCATCTTCATTACTTGCAGCTTCTAACGTCCACTCATGCGCACATTCTGGGCAAACAAATAGAACTCCATCTTCGTAAGTGTATTCTGAATTACACTTTGGACAATTTGGTAAATTTGACATCAGTTTAGTTCCTCCACTCGTTATATATACTTTTCTATACTGCCATAGTCTTCTTTTATTGACAACCCTACCCGTGCATAACAAAAAAAGGAAGCATAAACCCGCTTCCTTTTTTGTTAACTCCAAAAGAATTGAACGATCTTCATTCCCGCCCATACCCCAATAATCCCCATAATTGCTGAGAAAACGGGAGGTGCAGGAATTGGGAGCTTTAATAGCGTAAATATCACCCCTACGATTAATCCTGCTAAAGTTGACATAAAAATTTCATGCATATTGTCTTCCTCCTAGATGCTTTATTTGCGAGTATGTCCTTTTATTACTATTCCCCACCTGTATTTTTTGAATTCCTCACAATGCATCCCGCCACTCCTTTTTAAAATATCGGCGAAATTTGAAATATATCGGCGCTTCGACAAAAAGCGCCACCTTTCACCCGCTACCCACATGAGAAAAAGCGCCGCTCCATCCAATAAATCATACGGCAAGGGGGCCTCACTATACAAATGGTGACAAATTATGAATCATCATACAAAATTCATAAAATTTGAATTTTACAATTGAATATTTTGTTAGTAAATCGCAAAAAATCTATTATTTCATTTCCAAATATTGATGCTGGAAAATACACATTCTGATTGCATTATGATAGTTACCATCAACGAAAAATTCATCTTGTAACTCACCTTCAATTATGAAGCCGACTTTTTTGTAAATATGTGTAGCTTTTTCGTTTTCTTTATCTACGACTAAATACAGTTTGTGCATATTTAATACTGAAAAAGCGTAATCCATTGCTAAACGAGTTGCACATGCTGCATAACCATACCCCTGATACTTTGGATCAATGATAATTTGGAATTCTGTTCTTCGATGAATATAATCAATCTCTACTAATTCAACTAATCCAACCATACTATTATCTTTTTCCACTATAAAGCGCCGTTCACTTTGATCATGAATGTGCTTATCATATAAATCTTGCAACTCCACAAAAGCTTCATAAGGTTCTTCAAACCAATAAGACATAATATGTGCATTGTTATTAAGCTCATGAACAAATTTTAAATCTTCTCGCTCTAAAGGGCGTAGTTTAAGTTCCTGACTCATTTTTTCAATCTCCTTTATGACTCTTTATTCATATTCTAAGCTTTTAAGTAACTTGAAGGTCAATAGTATAAAAAAATAGTGCAGACCATTATCCTGGTCTGCACCATCCTTTTATGTTTTAATGTTTCTTCAAATCCCTCATATTAGATATATATAAAGCTATGACTAAAATGAGAATAGCTCCTGCATATAATAATGTTTCAAGGGGTTCATCATGAGAAACAATAATTAATCGAATTAAAGCTGTAATTCCTATATAAATAAAATATCGTAATGGAAAATGATAATTCGACTTGAAATATTTAATAATTAATGCAATAAATTCAAAGTATAAAAAGTAAACAATAATACTTTCAACTAAATCATAGGATGTGTATTTTTTGATGAAAATATGTATTGTATAAATGTAATCGTTTCATTAATTAAAAAGATAGATAGCACAAGAGATAATATGATAAGAGCTATATTTAATATCCATTGTAAGACACTGGAAATAAACTCATCAACATTAAATGATCGCATTTCTTCTAGCCCCCCCTATTGATAAATCATGCTAATACATTATAACAAACCCGCCTTACTATACAAACGATGACTATTTAGTAATCACAATTGTAAAACTGTTTTTTAACGATGCGATTTTACAAATCATAAAGCAAGCTAATCATGAACGCATGAATATAAAACAAAAAATCACCTTTAGAAAAACTAAAAAGTGATTTTGATGAAACTATTAGTGAATATCATGCTTTTTGAAATTACCGCCCTTTACTTCTGCTACGTCATATACCGTAACAAAGGCATTTCCATCAATTTCATGAATGATTTCTTTCATTTTACTTTCTTCTAAACGGTTAATGACACAAGTAATTTCTTTAAATTGTTCACGTGAATAACCGCCGTAAACTTCATTATACGTTGCACTTCGACCTAAGCGATCTCGAATTGTCTCTACCATTAATTCAGGTTCCTTTGTGATAATTTTAAATGTTTTAGAACCACTTAAACCTACTTCAACGATGTGAATAACTTTAGAAGCAATAAAGTAAGCAATTGCTGAAAGAATGGCCCCTTCAAGACCAAATACTGCGGAGACAAAAATAAAGACAAACATGTTTAAAAATAAGATGAGGTCACTTGTCCCAAAAGGTAATTTTCGAGAAAGTAATACAGCTAACATATCAATTCCATCTAATGCGCCGCCATTACGCAATGCTAACCCCATACCAAAACCGATAATAATTCCCCCAACAACGGTAACTAACAATGTATCACCGTGAATAATAGTTGGTATTCCGTGCATAAGAACCGTACCAATTGCTAATGAAGCAATACCGATAATCGAATAAATTGCAAAGTTTCTACCAATTTGCTTATACCCTAACCAAACAAACGGAATGTTAATGATTGCAATGAGAAGTCCAAGTGGTAATCCAAGTAGCTTGGAGCTAACGATACTTAAACCCGTAACACCACCATCTGATACATTGTTTGGGATTAATACCGATTCTAATCCATATGCTGTTATAAATGCCCCAATAATAATCATTAGTACTCGTAAACTGATTTTTAGTTTATTTGGCTTTTGTTTTTTGATTATGCTCATGTAATTCCTCCGTTTCAAAATTTTTCTCTTTTCATGACTACCCATTTTGAGTCAACTAGACTACTCTTAATAATTATTCTAACATATTGTCACCAAAATACTTCTTCATACGCATTCCCTCTTTAAGCAGAATTCTTAGCAGTCCTTCCTAAAATATGAAAATGATATCATATTTACCTTAAATATCTATATAAATACAAGTTGACTTTTTAACATATAAGTCGCTGCTATGCAGAACAAAACATGGCCAGTTGCTCTCGTCTCCTCCCCTAAAAAAAGTGGTTTTTATGTCATTTTTTCAATTTGCATTTATACATATTGAACATATTAAAAGCTCCACATATAACACCGTGCTTTTTAAAACTGGTAAACACTTCACTTTCCAGAACGCATATTGATGTACTGACTTCACTAAAATATATAGTAAATTCAAAGGAAATTATTATGAATGAACTAGAAAAAAACAAACCCTCCTACCAGAGAGTTTGTTCTCACGTACATTGCTTTTGAAAAAACAGCTTAAGGGGAACTGTTTTATCCATTTTATCATACAGGTAACAGAAGTGATGTTGAGAAAGTTTAATTTTAGTTAAGATAACCACATAAAATGTTAGCGAGACCTACATAGTAAATCTTTTTTGTGTCGAATCACCGATATATTTGTAGCCAAGTAAAAAAGCGCCCTCTAAACAGGGCGCTTCCACTTCTAATTAATGACTAATACTAGCACTTGGGTATAATGTTGTCCCTCCAATTGAAACTTTGATTTCATTTGTTAATGGAACATTTTGTTCATTAATAATTGTTCTCCACCATTCCCATGCAAGGCCTGTACACTCTCTTGCTAAGACTTTTACATTTTTTGAATTTGGTGGAAGTGGTATAACAGTATTGAAATGAGCCGTTTTGTCTCTGTTGTTTCCTTCCCAAGTTTTATGGATTAATACTTCTTTTCCATTTTCATCATATGAGAATTCATCCCAAGATACATCAAATTGAGCAACGTATGCGCCGTAATGATCAAGCGTCATTTTCGCACTAGAATATTCTGTAGTTGTAGTCTCAATATAATCTGTATTGTTATGAACAGCAGCAGTTGCGTTATCTTTTAAGAAAGTGCTTGTATATGAAATTGGGTATGCTGGATTTTTAGGGCTTAATTCTGCATTATCTTTAATGATATTTCGGATTTCGTTAAAATCTTTTGTAACAACCTTGTTATGCTCTTTTGCATCTCCGCCTAATACTACAGCAGTAAAGGTACTGTCTTCAAAAATATCTTTGTACTGTCCACTCGCTTCAACGCTTTGACCCTTAATTAAGGCTTTAAAAGCAGCTTGTACATCTTTGCTCTTAGATGATGTTTCTAATTTCACATAAACTGTTCTACCATAAGCTACATTTGACACCATAACAGGCGGAGCCTCATTACTTACTCCTTTACGAGTTAACTC
>NZ_KB910975.1 GCF_000383235.1 Bacillus sp. 123MFChir2 | reverse complement strand
TACGCTGTTCTACAATTGAGCGGAGTTTTGCCGATGCAAAAGAACTACATGGCTATCGATACGCTCGGTTCCGAGGGATGAAGTCTGTCCAAATACAGGCATATCTCACCGCAGCCTGCCAAAACATGAAAAAAATAGCCCTTCATCTGACCAGAAAGGGTCAGTTGAAGGGCTGTTTTTCTTATTTTTTATTGTTTCGTACAATTTTTTTATACATAGTTACAATAAAGGTCATCAGAGGTTGGGAAACCCAAAGGGTTTCCCAACACTCTGAAAAAAACGCATCTAACTTTAGATGCGTTTTTATATGCTATTCGTTTAACAACATCAACCAGCTTCCGTATCCCACCGATGTTCTTGTTCTACAAACACAATCCCAAGTTCGTGATGTTCTCCTTCATAAATTGCATGTTGGACAAGGCGAAGCTCGCCGTTCGTATCAACAACTTCCATTTTACAAAATGCTCCTGTTGATCTTGCTTGCAGTGCATTATAGAACCCATCAACAGTTGTTGGAACGATCCCGTTCACTTTCACGATGATTTCCCCTGGTTTCAATTTTAATTCCTCTCCGGCTGTACCTGGAATTGTACCTAATACAACAAGACCATTGTCACGAGAAGAAAAGTATGCAGGTCGTCGTTCATCTTCCAAATGCTCTTGTACAGCAATTGTCAATCGCCCAAGCACTGCTACTCCCATAGCGACAATTGCTAATGTATACCACCAATAACTCGCTATTCCTAATAAAAGGACAACTGCAGCTAGTCCAAATACGCGGCGTCCTGTAAATAATAATGCTCCTTTTGGCTCAAAGCTTCTAACTGCTCTCGTAAATCCAACTAAGAACGGGATTAAAAATAAAGAAAACTTTTGTGATCCAACAGAGACCACTGGCCACCAAGATACAAACTGCGTTAAAGCATCACCTGGTATAAGAATGAATAATGGCACTAACCATAATCTATTTGATTCGTGGAGTCCAATATTTAAACCGCGTTTTCCTTTTCGTAATTTCGGAGTTGAATAGTTTGCAGCATTTTTAGAAATAAGTACACCTTCTACAACTAACATAAGTCCAAGTAAAATTGCTAATGAGACAACACTACCCTCTTCTCCTTTTTGAAGCTGTATGAAAGAGAATGGAATTTTTGAAGATAATACCGCTGCTGCAATGGCAATTCCTAACGTATATGCAGGTGATAAATATCTATACTGAGCAATGATAGCAAACGGTACCGTCCAAATCGCCATTATAATCACACTTGCTTGTGATACGACCAGCCCTGTTCCAACTGTAATCAATGACAAAATGAGCCCTAAAACAATTCCTGCAAATATAGATGTACGTAGTTCATACAAAACATCATACACCTTAAAAGAAAAGTCCTTCCGTTCCCGTAATACTCGTAAATATCCAACAAAAAAACTACTTATAAAGAAAACATACAAAGCAGGATGCGTTAAAAAACGCATGATTGCCTTCATAATTTCTGATAACCAACTCTCCACGAAACGATTCACCACCATTTATAAGATATTTCGTAACTACTCAGTCACTCTATGAAAAACTGACAGAAAAGCATTTTTTTAAATGGTCAAGAGCAACTGGCCGTGCATAGAAGCGGTCAAGGCCTTTTCCTGCCACGTGCAAAGTTTTAAAACAAAGAAAGGTAGCAAGGTGTCGGTCCATTTTCATGCCAAAAAATGAAAATAGCTTTCTATAGATCGTATTTTCGTTGGAATCAAACTTCTAAATGAAATGTACGACTGAGTGGTTACGATATTTCATTTCTTTCCATACATATTACTGTATGTAAAATTTACTCCGTTTCATTTTATCTTATCATAATTAATCAAACGTTTGTTTAACATATTAAAAACCTCTTTCTTTTTAGGGGAGGACGAGAGCATCTGACCGTACATAGAAGCGGTCAGGGCCTTTTCCTGCCACATGAGATGTTTTAAAACAAAGGGCGCAAGCGAGTACAGGTCGTGTTGCAGTCCGCATAACAGCAACTTATATGTCAAAAGATTAAAATGGATTTATATAGAAAAGATGCCGGGGAACCCCCGGCATCCTTTCTTATTTCGCTATTAATTTCAGTGCTGCTTGAAGCTGCATATCGTTTTCACCAGAACGAATTTTTTCAACAATCTTATTTTGGATTGTCTCTGCAGTCTTTTTATCAAGTTTACCCGTTGCATCCATACTGCTTGCATTTTGGAATGCTTTCACAGCTGCTTCTGTTTCTTTACTAAAATAGCCATCTTCACGACCTGGCTCATACCCAAGACTCTTTAACATCTCTTGTGCATGCTTCACTTGCTCATCGTTATTGTTATAAGACAACGTTTTTTCAATTTGAATTGGCGTTGCATAGTAGTAATCAGGCTGCTTCACTTCAACTGTTGGCTCAATTCCTTTTTTATGAATCCAATTTCCTTCTGGTGTTAGCCATTTAAACATTGTCAGTTTAATATTACTACCATCTGTAAACGGTACAGCTTGCTGAACAGTACCTTTTCCAAATGTTTTCTCACCAATAAGAGGATAGCCTTCTCCTTCTTTTAACGCTCCTGCTAAAATTTCAGAAGCAGAGGCGCTGCCTTTATCAATTAACACAGAGATTGGATATGATTTTCTCTCTTTTAATGATGTATAGGCCTTTTGCTTCTCGCCATTACGCTGTTCTATTTGAAGCATTGGTTTTCTATCTGTCATCAGCTCTTTTAAAATATCTTCAACACTTTTTAAATAGCCGCCTGGATTTCCCCGTACATCAATGACAAGTCCTTGTATATTTTTCTTTTCAAGCTCTTTCAACTGATCTTTAAATTCTTTCGCTGTTTTGTCAGAGAATGATGTAATTTGTATATATCCAATATCCTTATTGTTCTCTTTCTTCACAGAACTAAATACAGTGAAAATCGGGATTTTATCACGCTTAATTTTAAATGTTAACGGATCAGTAACTCCTGAACGCTTCACTTCAAGCGTAACTGTTGTCCCCTTCTTTCCACGAATTTTCATAACTGCTTCTTCGCGGGATAAGTCTTTCACACCATTTCCATCCACTGTTAAAATTTGATCGTTCGGTTTCAGACCTGCCTTTTCTGCCGGTGAGTCTTTAATCGGTGACACAATAATTAATTTTTCATCGGTTTTATTAACTTCAGCACCAATTCCTTCTAGCTCTGGATCAAGCGATTGCTCAAATTGCGTCGCTGTTTTCTTATCCATGTATGTAGAGTATGGATCTTTCAGCGTTGCAAGCATCCCTTGAATAGCCCCTTCAACTAGCTTGTCATCCTTCACTTCCTCAACATAACGTGAATCAATTAATGCATACGCTTCGCGAATTTTGTCCAGATCCTCTTGTTTTACATTGGCATTTTTCCCTGTAATAGATTGCGCCATATAAGGGCCGCCAAGCCAATATATACCCGCAAACATTCCGCCAGCGCCAATGAAAAACGCTACAACCATTCCTATAATCGCAACTCTACGTTTCAATGCGGAATTCCCCTTTCCGAACACACAATGGTGTATGAAAAGGCATCACACACTGTGCGATGCCTTTAACTATTTCTACTATATGATAAGCTTGTACGAAATATGTTTGCAACTTTTTACACTTATATTTTTAAGAAACGACGGATTGACATAACGCTTCCCCACATACCAATTAATGCACCAATTAGCATTAATAATCCCGATAGCTCAAAAACGAACGGGCTGTATGGAAGCAATTCAAAAATTGTTCCTGCAAATTTCTCATTAAACATAGCTTGAATTGAATTATATGAAGTCATAATCATAATGATTGGAATGATTGAACCTAGTACACCTAGGAATAATCCTTCTAATAAGAATGGCCAACGAATAAACCAGTTTGTTGCCCCAACAAGTTTCATAATTTCAATTTCAGTGCTTCGTGCATAGATTGTAATTTTAATTGTATTAGAGATTAAGAACATCGCTGTGAATAATAGACCAGCAATTAAGATAATCCCAATATTACGGCCAGTTTTTACTGTTTCAAATAGTTTTTCTACTTCACCTTGTCCGTATTGTACCTTATTTACAAATTGCATTTTTGCAATTTTCTTTGCAATAACAGCTGTATCAGTTGGTTCTTTTGCTTTTACAACATATACATCTTTTAACGGGTTATCTTGCTCAAATAATTCAAATGTTTTCCCGCTATCGCCTAAACTTTTAATCAATTTTTTTAGTTCTTCGTCTTTAGAAGAATATTTAACAGAATCGACTTTCGAAATCTTGGAAATATCTTCTTTTAATTTCTTTTGATCCTCTTTCTTTGCTGCTGGATCAATGTGTACACGAATTTCTACATCTTGCTCTACTTTCGTCGCAACATGGTTCATATTCATAATCGCTGTTAAAAAGACACCTACAAGCAGTAATGTAACGGTTACTGCACTTACAGAGGCAAATGTCATCCATCCGTTACGGGATAAATTTTTGACGCCTTCTCGTAAGTGGCGACCAAGGGTTTTAGTCTTCATATCCGTATCCTCCCTCAATCTCGTCTCGAACAATTTTTCCACCTTCAATTGCAATTACACGATGACGAATTGTATTTACAATATCCGCATTATGCGTCGCCATAATAATCGTTGTACCGCGTTCATTAATGCGCTTAAAAATACTCATAATATCCATCGCTGTATCCATATCAAGGTTACCTGTTGGTTCATCAGCAATTACAACTTTCGGACGATTCACGATTGCTCTTGCAATTGCAATACGTTGTTGTTCCCCACCAGAAAGCTCATTTGGCAATGAATTAGCACGCTCTTCAAGACCTACAAGTTTTAATACTTCCGTAACACGCTCACGAATTACGCCTCGTTCTTCTTCGATAACTTCTAAAGCAAACGCAACATTTTCATATACAGTTGACTTCGGAAGTAACTTAAAATCTTGGAAAATTACGCCTAACTGACGACGGAAATATGGTACGTCGCGTTCTGCTAAAGATTCAATTACTAAACCATTTACATTAATAGATCCTGTAGTTGGTTTTTCTTCACGATACATCATTTTAATAAATGTAGATTTCCCGGCTCCACTCGGTCCTACTACATACACGAATTCGCCTTGCTTAATTTTTACTGTGAGTCCATTAACGGCTTTCATGCCATTTGGATACTCCTTATAAACATTCGTCATTGTTATCATTATTTATCACCCAATACTAATGATTTTTTCGACACTTTTTATCTTCGATGTTTAACTATAGTTGCTAAAATCTTCGGTCGTTTTTCACTATTTCAACTTCTAAATATGTAAAACTTTTTCTGCAAAATTCTACAAAAAGGCACTACGCCCTACATTGTACCATTATTCGCCTTTAAATTCGGATACAAGTTTGTTACAGTTATGTTACATGGCACGAAATATACGACATAACCCAAACAAATAAGACCTCGCGTTGTCACACAAAAAGGTCTTATTTGTTGCTATTTCATGATGAGATTCTGAGCAAGCCACCTTCGCTTTTCTTTTTTGTCTAGCTCCTGCGGCTAGAATCTCCGGTCGTTTCGCTCCCTCGAACGAGGCAAAAAGCACCTCTCTGTCGGGGGCTCCAACGTCCTGCGATTCTGTTCAAGCCGCCTTCGCTTTTCTATTTTACTTCTTCTCTGCTAGCCATTCTGCTACTTTTTTCGCATCTTCGCCTTGGATTAGACCAGCTGGCATAGCGCCGCGGCCTTTCGTGATAATTTTTTCAATATCTTCTTTCCCGTACTTTCCGCCTACTTTTTGTAACGCTGGTCCAGATAATCCTTGTAGGTCATTACCATGACAACCTGCACAGCTTTTTTGGAATACTTTCTCAGCGCTATCAGCACTTGCTTCTTGGCCGGGGCTTGAAGGTTTACTTTCTTCTTTTTTTCCACATGCTCCTACTGTAAGGGCTAATGATGCGCCTAATACAATCGTCAATAACTTTTTCTTCATCTATATCGCTCCCCACTATTAATTGATCCCTCAATAGCATTATAATGATTTCCCTACAATTTCAAAACTTACCTGCGCACCTAAAATTATCCTAAATTCAGGTGGTCTCTTGCAAGCTCAAGGCTTTCCAGCAATTGTTTCAATTTCGTGAACAAATGATAGGATGCAAAAAAATAAAGGTTTTCTATATAAGTTCATTGCTATGCCGAACAAAACATTACTCAAACTTGCTTTCTCCCTTTATTTTAACATTGCACGTGACAGAAAAAGGCACTGACCGCTCCTATGCATGGCCAGTTGCTCTCGCCTCCCTAAAAAGAAAAGATTTTTTTATGCCGTTCTCTCAATTTGTATTTATATCGTATAAAGACTCCAAAATGCACTCTATTTTTTGTTCTATCACATACAGCATTTTATTATTTTCTACTTTTTACAAAGTAATATACAGCTTGTATGCTACAACTACACCCACCAAAAAGAGAAGTTGCGGTGCAACTTCTCTCCTCTTTCTCTCCCTCTAGATAGAAGGTATGCTTCGCTTTTTCTCACGTATGCGCCAACGCCCTGTTGGCATTTTTTCATTTACGAAATGCGGGAACGTAAATATGCATCAATAAATGCATCAATTTCTCCGTCCATAACCGCTTGAACATTCCCGACCTCTGTATTTGTACGATGATCTTTCACAAGAGAGTATGGATGGAATACGTATGAACGAATTTGACTTCCCCATCCAATTTCTTTTTGTTCACCGCGAATTTCATCAAGCTCTGCTTGTTGTTCTTCTAATTTTTGTTGGTACAGTTTCGCTTTCAACATTTTCATTGCATGTTCACGGTTTTTAATTTGGGAACGCTCAGATTGACATGTTACTACGACATTTGTCGGAATATGTGTAATACGAACAGCTGAGTCAGTTGTATTAATATGCTGTCCACCTGCTCCGCTCGCACGGTACGTATCTATTTTTAAATCCTCTGTACGTATTTCAATTTCAATATCATCGTTAAACTCTGGTACCACTTCACAAGATACGAACGATGTATGACGACGACCAGATGAATCGAATGGTGAAATACGAACAAGACGATGCACACCTTTTTCTGCTTTTAAATAACCGTAAGCATTATGTCCTTTAATTAATAACGTAACACTTTTAATCCCAGCTTCATCTCCAGGAAGATAATCTAACGTTTCTACTTTAAAGCCGCGTTTTTCTGCCCAGCGTGTATACATACGAAGCAGCATAGAACCCCAATCTTGTGATTCTGTTCCGCCTGCACCTGGATGCAACTCTAAAATAGCATTATTCTTGTCGTGTTCTTCGTTTAGTAATAATTGAAGTTCGTATTCGTTCATATCGGCAGATAAAATTTTCACTTCCGATTCAAGCTCCGCATGTAATTCTTCATCGTATTCTTCTTTTACAAGTTCATGTGTTACTTCTAGATTTTCAAACGTTTCATTAAGCGTGTTAAACTTACCAACCATATCTTTTAAAGCATTCGCTTCATTAATAACGGTTTGCGCACTCTTTTGATCATCCCAAAAGCTTGCACCCATCATAACTTCTTCTAGTTCTGCGATTCGCTTTTCTTTTCCAGCGAGGTCAAAGAGACCCCCTAAACGCCGCTAATCTCTTAGCCATTTTCTCTAGTTCTTGTCTAATTTCTACTAATTCCATTTTTGTCACCTCTATGTAATTACTTCATTTATTCCATACGAAAAAGCGGTAAGCCTTTTGCTACTTTACCACCCTAGCAACAAGGCAAACTCTCTCTGCTTTTGCGAGAGAGAGTTCATCTCTTGTTATTATATGAATGTTTATTAAAAAATTCCATTCACGAGAAAAACATTCTATTCGAGCCGCTTCCGCTTTTCTTTATTACTTCCCGATTCCACAGCAGTTTTTGTATTTTTTCCCGCTGCCACATGTGCATAAGTCGTTGCGGCCTGTTTGGTCATTTTTTACGACTGGTTTTTTCTTTGCAAGTTCGTCGCCATCTGTTGGATGAACCGCTTCTCCTTGCGCTACTTCTTGACGTTCTAAGTTTTGTTCGATTTCCGCTTTCATGATGTAACGAGAAATTTCTTCTTCAATAGAAGCAATCATCGCTTCAAACATCGCAAAGCCTTCCATTTGATATTCGCGAAGTGGATCAATTTGACCGTACGCACGTAAATGAATACCCTCACGTAAGTGATCCATTGCATCGATGTGATCCATCCATTTCGAGTCTACAACGCGGAATACAACTACTTTTTCAAATTCACGTATTTGCGCTTCCGGCATTTGCGCTTCCTTCTCGTCGTAGTGTGCTTTCACTTTCGCAAAGATGCTATCAATCATTTCTTCTGGCGCTAAGCGGCGTAATTCTTCTTCTTTCACATCACCGTCTTGTAGAAGAGTTGCATTTAAGTACTCAACAAGACCAGCAATGTTCCACTCTTCTTCTAATTCCTCTTGCGTATGAAGAGCTACCGCACGCTCTACTGTAGAATGCATCATTCCTTCAATAATGCCGCGCAGGTTCTCTGATTCCATTACATCTTGACGTTGCTTGTAAATAACTTCACGCTGCTGGCGAAGTACATCGTCGTATTGAAGAAGCTGCTTACGCGCATCGTAGTTATTACCTTCTACTCGTTTTTGTGCAGATTCAACAGCACGAGATACCATTTTACTTTCGATTGGCTGTGTATCATCCATACCTAAGCGATCCATCATCGCTTTCATATTGTCAGCACCAAAACGACGCATCAGTTCATCCTCCATTGATAGGTAGAACTGCGTTACACCCGCATCTCCTTGACGTCCTGAACGACCGCGCAGCTGATTATCGATGCGTCGGCTTTCATGACGCTCTGTACCGATAACAGCTAAACCACCGACTTCACGTACGCCTTCTGCAAGTTTAATATCCGTACCACGTCCAGCCATGTTTGTCGCGATTGTCACCGCACCTTGATGACCTGCTTCAGCAACAATTTCTGCTTCACGTGCATGGTTTTTCGCATTTAAGACATTATGACGTACACCTTTTCTCGTTAACATCTTCGAAATCAACTCAGATGTTTCAATTGCTACTGTACCAACAAGAACAGGTTGTCCATTTTTATGACGCTCAACAATATCGTTTACAACGGCGTTAAATTTCCCTTCCATCGTTTTGAAAATTAAATCTGCACGGTCGTCACGAACAATTGGCTTATTCGTCGGAATCACAATAACCTGCATATTATAAATGTTACGGAATTCTTCCTCCTCTGTTTTCGCTGTACCTGTCATCCCAGAAAGCTTCTCATACATACGGAAGTAGTTTTGGAATGTGATTGTCGCAAGCGTCATACTTTCATTTTGAATTTCTACACCTTCTTTTGCCTCAATCGCTTGATGCAATCCTTCGCTGTAGCGGCGGCCTTTCATAAGACGACCTGTAAATTGGTCAACAATTACGATTTCGCCCTCTTGCACAACATAATCTGTATCACGCTGCATGACAACGTGAGCGCGAAGCGCTTGATTAATATGGTGAAGAAGCGCTACATGTTTTAAATCAAATAAGTTTTCAATGTGGAACGATTTTTCTGCTTTGTTAATTCCTTCTTCTGTCAACATAACATTTTTCGTTTTCACATCAAACGTATATTCTTTTTCATTTGTTAACGTACGCACAAATGCATTGGCAAATATATATAATTCTGCAGATTTTTGCGCTTGTCCAGAAATGATGAGCGGTGTACGTGCTTCATCAATTAAAATGGAATCTACCTCATCGATGATGGCAAAGTGCAGTGGACGCTGTACACACTGCTCTTTATAAAGCACCATGTTGTCACGTAAGTAGTCGAATCCAAGCTCATTATTCGTGCTGTACGTAATATCAGCAGCATACGCAGCTTGCTTCTCTTCTCGTGACATATGGTTTAAATTGATACCAACTGTTAAACCAAGGAACTCATGTAGTTGTCCCATTTCACCTGCGTCACGCTGTGCTAAATATTCATTGACTGTAACAACGTGAACACCTTTTCCTGTTAGAGCATTTAAGTATACTGGTAAAGTAGAAGTTAACGTTTTACCTTCCCCTGTTTTCATCTCAGAGATATTCCCTTCATGCAGGGCAATACCACCCATTAACTGAACAGGGTATGGACGCATACCAAGCACACGTGTTGCCGCTTCACGTACAACAGCAAAAGCTTCTGGTAACAAATCATCTACTGTTTCACCTTTTGTTATTCTCTCTTTAAACTCTACTGTTTTTCCTTTTAACTGTTCATCTGTCAGTGGTGACATTTGATCTGCTAATGCTTCTATTTTATCCACGGTTTTTTGCATACGTTTTACTTGACGTTCATTTGTATCAAACACCTTTTTTAAAATACCGATCATGAGAATACGCTCCTCTTTTATTAAAATAAAACTCCCATCAGTGTCTTCTTCCTTTCACTGATTGGTCGCTAATAACACTCAATTTCATGTTTGTATAAAAAATAGAATTGTTTCGCCTACTAAAAAAGTGTAAACCTACTGACAATTGTAACACTTGTTTTATATGTATGACAACAAATCGACTAAATGCATCTATGCATCTTTGGGAAAACAAAACAGCAATCCGCTCCCATTCCTATACAACCTAAAAAAAACGCAGCCATGACAGCTGCGTTTTCTTTTATATGATTATTTAGTTTCAATTAAACCATATTTTCCATCTTTACGGCCATATACAACATTTGTTTCATTTGTTTCTGAATTTGTAAAGACGAAGAAGTTATGACCTAACATATCCATTTGTAAAATCGCTTCTTCTACATCCATTGGTTTTAAGTCAAATCGTTTTGTACGGACAAGCTCTAACTCATCTTCAGCAACCTCTTCTTGCACAGCTGATTGATCTGGAAGAATCAACATTGCTTTTACAGAGCCTTTCTCACGCAACTTACGATTTACTTTTGTTTTATGTTTACGAATTTGTCTTTCCAGTTTATCTACTACTAAATCAATAGCAGCGTACATATCACCATTTGTTTCTTCAGCGCGAAGTAATAAATCTGGAAACGGGATTGTTACTTCCACCCTTTGCTTGTCAGAGTATACTTTTAAGTTTACCTTAATTTCTGGAAAAGTATCGAAATAGCGTTCTAACTTACTTAATTTTTTCTCTACATATTCCTTTAATGCTGGAGTTACTTCAATATTTTCACCGCGAATGTTGAATTTCATAGATGAACTCCTCCTTTCAAGCCTATGTATAAGGTTTTCGACAAATGTATCAAAAACCCTTCCTACATTTTTAAAAATTTTGATAAAATCGATATTTTTTTATCGATTTTTGTAGAAAAGAAAATGTATTATCTTTCCTACTCTTATTTTATCCTATTCACATCGTACTTACAGTATGCAGGTGTGAAGAATCGGTTACAAAATTGCTACAACTTTTTGACAACGCTTTCTTTATAATAAAACCTCCGTTAGCTATGCAACGGAGGTTCGCTTATGTGAAACGCTGGTCCTTATGGCGCACCATGTTTCTCAAATAAAATGATTATAACTTTACAACGTTTGCCGCTTGCGGACCACGCGCGCCGTCTACAATCTCAAATTCTACTTTTTGTCCCTCTTCTAACGTTTTATATCCATCGTCCTGAATCGCAGAAAAATGAACGAAAACATCCTCTCCGCCATCGCGCTCGATAAACCCAAAACCTTTTTCTGAATTAAACCATTTTACTTTTCCTTGCATGATCGTTCCATTCCCTTCAATCTTAAAATAAAGGCATCGCCCCATACTTTGACTATAACGAATTAGAAAACGGAAAGTCAAAGAAGACTTATCGTCTTTTTATTGTATCTTTCGACATATCTATTTCTCAATATACACAGAACGCACAACCGTCCGAGTATATGCTTTCCCTTCTTTATTTTTCCCTTTAATATCGATCGTTACGTTATACACACCTGATTTTTCAACATTCGGCAACTTCCCGGTAAATGTAGCTGCACTTTCTTTTTGCAGTTTATTAGATTGCGAGACTAACTTTCCATCTCGGTCTACAACATGCACATCAAAAGATACGTTTTCTTGCTGCAAAGCGCGCTTTTGAGATTTTGTTAACTTAAACTCCGCTTTCCCTTGTTTCACTTTACCTGGCATTTCTAACGTAAACGGTGCCGCTTGTTTATAATTCGCAAGCATCAAATATGCGTCGTTCTTTTTCTCTGACATCATTTTCAAACGCCACTCGCCTTCTTCCATTTGATCTACTTGGAATGTTCGAATCGTCGCTCCATTAAAATAAGCATATTCTTCTCCAACTGTCGCTTTACTGCTTTGATTTGTATACACCTTACCAGAAGGAGCAATAAGTTGTATTTGCACATTTGGATTTGCAGTCAATACAGAAACGCTTCCATCTGTTACAGTATCCACCGCAAAAGTTTGTTCCACCCAGCTATTTGCCTGGAGATGCCCTCCGAGTACCGTTTGATTCGCATTAACAGCCAGATTCTCCTGTGATTCCTCAATTATATTTTCACTTACCATAGAGGGCGATGGTGCAGCACTACGCAAATAAGGCTCAATCCGTGAAAATACAGCTGATCCCATCCGAATGCTATCATGATCAAGACTAGAATCTGTAAATAGATGTTTTCCATAAGGTAGTTTCGTACTCCATTCGTTAACTAACCCATCATTCCCACCATACCAAGAGAGGTAAAATCCGCCCACGGACAATGCAGAGAAGGCTGGTCCCCAACTTGTTCCCGCCACTGTATAATACCGGTTCAACTTAGCGTTTGGATTACTATCCGTTATGTTACGAAACTGCGCCATTTCCCCTGTCTGCAAAGAGTACGTACCCGCATCCTGTTGCCCTAGCAAAGAAGCGAGCCAACCTGCCCACCAGCTATATGCTAAATCTGCTAGATTCGATCCATAATGCGGCGAGGCAAGCGTCACTACATTTCCAACAAAACGGTTGGCACCGTAATGAATAAGCGCTGTTTGCGTATCTGGTCCACCTTTACTATGGGCAACAATATTCACTTTCTTCCCAAAATGATTATAGATTTCCTCCAGCATAGAAGCGAGCAAACGTCCATTATCCCACTCACTCGCTGAACCTTTTCCAGCCGCATCATACAATTGAACAAAAATAGTTTGATATCCTGCCTTATATGCTTTGTTATACATATCGTTCATACCGTGATAAACCGTTTCACCATACCAATCCTTAGCATTTCCATTCTTACCTTGAACGAATACGATAGGTGGTTTATCCGAAGCATGATCAGGAGTTTCCCCTAAAAACCAACTCCCAGGAGTAAACGATTCTGAAGGCGGAAAAATCCCCCCAGATAGTTGCACAGAACTAGCAAAAGCAGATGAAATAGGAAAAGAGCAAGAAATCAAAATCAAAACAGTTAACAATGCAAAGAAACGTCTGAACTTATGAAACATAACAGGCCCCCTTATCGAATTTGAAATTGTCCCATACAATTATGTTATGCACAGGTTTATCCAATCATTTGTAATTTGTTAAATAATAGACACACGATAAAAAGGTTTGTTGAATGAATAACAGCATAATAAACCGTTCGATTCCTTTAATTGACATAATTTTCAAAATTTAAACATAAAAATGTTAATATTTATTATATAATAAACTTACCAAATAACTACCTAGGTAGTTTACCCTGTTTTGTTTGTTAAAATAGTTTACCCTTATTATTATCTCAAAAAGAACTTGCAGTGATTACTACAAGTTCTTTTTGCTTTCTATTTAAGTGTGAAGGAAACCAAATGAAAAATCAGCGGCATAACGTCAAAGCCGAAACATTCTTTGCCCCTCTTTCATAGAAACATTGCGCAGCTTGCCGCACCGTAATACCAGTTGTATACACGTCATCAATTAAGACAATATCCTTTCCATGAAAAGACTCTTCCGCCGCAAAATAAAAAGGCCGCGACCGTCGCAATCGCTCTGCTCTTGTTTTCTTACTTTGCTTCCCTGCATCACCTCTTATAAAAGACGTTTTCATCACCGGAATTGATAAACATGCTGCTAATAATTCAGCTTGATTAAATCCTCGTTCATATCGACGCGATAAGCTAAGCGGGATCGGAACAATACAATCACAATGCAGAAAATTCCGCTGAAAAGCATCAGCAAACGAAGAAGTAAACAGTTGCACAAGGGCTGCATCACCGCGAAACTTAAACCGAGCTAACACTTCTTTCATCCAATCGTTATATACATAGACAGAGCGATTTTTGACATATACATGCCGAAAATACGGATCTTGCCTCCAGCGTAAACAATCGTGACAATATTCCCCTTCTCTATATTCATCCGCTAGACATTGAAACATCCTTCCACAATCCGCACAAATATCCCCTGTAATACGGGAAAATTTTTGTTCACAGTACGTGCATACATAGCTCTTATCTTGTTCAACAAAAAAAGAATACCAGCTTGGCAAAACAGAGACAACATCGTCGCAAAGAAGACAACGCATTAGTCAACTACCCCTTCTTGCTTCGCTCGTTTATTCATCATTTGAATTTGTTTTTGCGCCGCAACCATCGCCTCTGTCTTACCGTAATGAAAATAAATAACATCTCCAGAAGGTGCATGACGACTGCGCCCTGCTCGTCCCGCAATTTGAACGAGTGCACTTTCTGAAAACACTTGCTCTTCTGCCCCTAACACTGCCACTTGTAAATTCGAAACGGTGACGCCGCGCTCTAAAATCGTTGTCGTCACTAATAACGGAATCTCTCCTTTTCGAAACGAAACCACTTTCTCTTTCCGCTTTGCGTCTTCCGCATGCACACCCTCTATACGATGATCAATACATTTTAAAATTGAAACGATTTCTTCTACATAACAAACATGAGGAACAAATAGAAAGATAGGATATTGTTTTTCTAAATAGATGTGGAGCCATCGCAAAATGATAGCAGGTAACGTTTTCTTTTCAATAGATTTTCGCCAATTACCACACCAGCGAAAAAAGGGGACAGGGAGGGGATAACGATGATAGCGAGCTGGAATAATTACACCGTTTTGCTTTCCATTACGGAGTTTTTTTTGCCACTCCCTTGGCGGCGTTGCTGTCAAATAAATAAACGAAGCATTTTCTTTACTAGCAAAGCGAACAGCATATTGCAGCGTGTCATCCATCGAATAAGGAAAGGCATCAATCTCATCCACAATCATCACATCAAACGCCCTATAATAACGAAGAAGTTGATGCGTTGTCGAAATAACAAGCTGCGCATTTTTGGATAAATCATCACTCCCGCCGTATAATGCGCAAATTGAAACAGATGGAAACACTTCTTGTAAACGCGGATAAAGTTCCAGTACAACATCCGTCCGCGGCGTGGCAATACAAATACGTTCTCCCCGGCGCAGCGCTTCTTGTATACCATGAAATAACATCTCTGTTTTCCCCGCTCCGCATACAGCCCAGACGAAAAACGATTCTTTTCGCTCTACCGCCTGAACAATTCCATCCGAAGCCTTTTGCTGCCCTTCTGATAGCTGACCATCCCACTTTAGACAGTTCGTGATCACTTCATTTTGTATCGGGCCAATCCAGCGAACGAGCTTTGTACATTCACTCACCCTTCCCATCATGATACACTTCCGGCAATATGTGCACATCCCATTGCAGCGATAGCATAAAAATGAAAAAAATAGTCGCCGCTCCTTATTTCCGCAGCGCTGACACATATAACGAGAATTTCTCTTTACAACGCCTTTCTCATAACGAATATAACCTTTTTGCTCCAACTGATGCAGTTCTTCTTTCGATACAGATACTTCCTCTAACAGCAATTGACGACCTTCTAACATCTTACTCCCCCTTCCTGCTTTTACTATAAAAACATGGAAAAAGTTTGTAAAAACGCAAAAAAGCCGATAACCTACTCTTAAAATAGTAAGCTATCGACTTTATACACGTATTTTATTTGATTATAAATCCTAGAATCTACCGTATCCTAAGAAATGTTGTCGGTTGTAAGAGCTGCTCAAATCAGAGTATCCAATTCCTTTATCACCAGCGTGAATCATTTGTCCATTTCCAGCATAAATACCAATATGAGATGGACCTGTTTTATACGTATCTTTGAAGAATACTAAATCGCCAGGTTGTGGATCGTTAATGTGCGTCGTAGAATTCCAGTATCCATTTACATCTTGGCGACCTACACCGTAAACGTAAGCAATGAAACCACTGCAGTCAAATCCGCCGTTAGATGGGCTTGCGCTTCCCCAAACATATGGCATACCAAGGTATTGTTCCGCTTTTCCAATTATACCTGGTTTAGGAGTTGGTGCTGGAGTATCTCCACCTTGTTTTGCTGGCTTAGGCTCTTTAGCTTGTCCGCCACCATTATTTGCTGGTTGTGCCGGTTGCGCTGCTTTTTCAGCTAAACTTTGTAAGTATAGAGCTTGCTTTTCTAAGTCTTTTAATTGACTCTCTGTACTAGACATTCCGTTTACAACCGTTTGCATTTTTGCACCTAACTCATCTACTGCTGCTTGCTTTTTCGCTTTTTCCACATCAAGTTCTTTTTTCGCAGTTTCAATTTTCGCTTGTGCATCTTTTAATTCTTTTTGTTTATCTTTAACAAGCGCTACATCTTTTTTCACTTTTTCTTGATCATTTTGTTGCGTTTTCATAATGTCTTCGTCAGACTCAAGAATTTGTGAAACAGAAGTTAAACGATCGATTAAATCTGCAAAGCTTTTAGAGTTTACTACTACTTCTGTTACAACGTTCGTATTTGGCTTCTCTTGAAGAGCAACTAAACGCTTTTTCAATAATTCTTCACGCTGTGCAATTTTCGTTTGTAAATCTGCAATCTCTTTATCTTTTTGTTCAATTGTTTTTTGCGCTTCTGCTACTTGCTTTACCGTCTCAGCAAGTTTCGCTTCGTTCTCTTGAACAGACTTATCTAATCCTTGAATTGTCTTCTTTAATTCATCCATTTGTTTTTGGATGTCATCACGTTCTTGTTGTTGTTTATGTAAAGTGTCTTTTTGTTGTTGAATTTGTGTACTTACATCTTCAGCAAATGCATTTGGTGTTACTACTGAAAACATCATAAATCCTGCCGCTAATGCGCAAGATGCGATTTTAATTTTTTTCATTATGTTCGACACCGCTTTCTTTTTTCTTATTTTCCCGAATTTATCTAATAAATTTATACCATAATTACCAGTGTTTTTTTGTAATGTTACGCTTTTGTAAAAGAAATGTAATATTGTGCTTGTAGTTTTTTGACATTTCTGTTCTAATCTTGTTTTTTATTGTAGAGAAACAAGGAAATGAAACGATAATCCTTTTTCTTTTGTCGGACAATTTCAGTTATTTTACAGTTATGTAACACATTAAAACTCTATTATTATTGCATAGAATAATTTACCAGTCCACCATTTTCCTTCATTATATATAAAGTTATTCGGATTTTAAAATGTAGGATTCACTACTATGCACGACCTAATACCCAATTTGTATTTATAAAAAAATAAAAAGTACAAGAGCACTCTCTTGCACTTTATCCCGCATTAACAGGAAGTAAGACTCCCACTGATGGAAGTTTCACTTTATTAATGAACCCATTTCTCTGCCCATTTTTGCACTTCTTGCATAACACTCTCTAGCGCTTTCCCTTTATCTGTTAAACCATATTCAATGCGCACTGGCACCTCTGGATAAACGGCACGCACAACAATTCCTTCGCTCTCTAATTCCTTTAAACGCTCCGATAACATACGATCGCTCATATTCGGAATAATATCAGCAATTTCGCGGAATCGTTTCGGTTCTTCTAATAATGATTTAATAATTAAACCTGTCCACTTTTTACTAAGAAGCGTAAAAGCAGATTCGAACTTTGGACATAAACACGGATTATGTTCCATACGTTTCACCTCTTGTCTATTATAAAATAGTTTCTTATAAAAAGTAAGTAGTATAACTTATTTTTTATATTTTGTAACTACTCAGTTACTTTATGAAAAAAGGCAGAAAAGCATTTTTTTAAATGGGCGAGAGAGACTGGCATGCCCAAAAATGAATTTATAAGTAATAGAGAAACTCATCTTCACTAGAATTATACCCTTTTCTAAATTTCTAAAAGGTATAGCGGAGTAGTTACTATATTTTTACAAAAAAGCTCTCTACTTTGAAAGAGAGCTTCATTTTTTATTATTTTGTATACCATCCTAAACCAAGTGAACCTTCACCTAAATGTGTGCCAATTACCGGTCCGAAATAACCGATTTTAAATTCAACATGCGGGTATATTTCTTTCAATTCCTGTTCCCACTCTTTTGCTTCTTCTTCGCGATTCGCATGAATAATAACAGCTTCCATCGGGATCCCTTTGCTTGCTTGTTCATCAAAGACTTCTACAATGCGTTTTAACGCTTTTTTACGCGTACGGATTTTTTCAAACGGAATAATAATTTTATCACGGAAATATAATACTGGTTTCACTTGCAATAAACTTCCAATAAATGCTTGTGCACTATTTAAACGGCCGCCGCGCTGCAGATGGTGTAAATCATCAACAACGAAGTACGCATCTATCGTTTTCTTCATTTCATCGAAACGAGCAAGAATCTCTTTCGGACTTTTTCCTTCACTCGCCATTTTTGCACCTTCACGTGCATAAAACCCTTGTACTTCACAGCTAATTTCTGAGTCGTATGTATATACGTCTACTCCTTCTACCATTTGACCAGCTGTTGTTGCCGTCTGATATGTACCACTAATGCCACTAGAAAGATGTATACTAATCACCGCATCATACTCTTTCCCTAGCTCTTCAAATAATGTAACAAACTCTCCAATAGCTGGTTGCGATGTCTTCGGCAGTTCTTCTTGCTCCCTAACTTTCTCATAAAAATCTTCAGCTGTAATTTCTACTTCTTCTTGATAAGATTCATTTCCGAAAATAACATTCAAAGGAATCATATGTATATGTAATTCTTCACGTACATGTTTTGGTATATATGCCGTACTATCGGTTACAATAGCTATTTTCATTTTCGTACCTACCTTATAAACAGTTTTATTATTTATTGTACATGAAAATGGAAAAAGGTGCATTAAATGACGAAAACGAGAGGAAAAGATTATAAACACTATTTCAACAATTTACAACACAAAAATTCAAATTATAATAGAAAGAGCTAAATTTCTGTAAAAAAGATTTGAAACTCTAAACTAGCCCTTTTAGAATAAAAAGTACTGGTAATTTATCCCGTTCTAATCGACATGAAATATGAACGTAGTCTCCTAGAGATTAACGTCAACTCGGGATCAGATAAAATTGCAATTTACAAAGATAGGAGCGTATATCATTGTTATTACAATATTTCACAGTAAAAGGATATGGCGAACATGAAATAATCATTCAAAAATCTCGCTTTATTTGCTATGTAAACCGCGCAACAACAGAAGAAGAAGCACAAGAATTTATTCAAAAGATTAAAAAGCAACATTGGAACGCAACCCATAATTGCTCTGCCTACTTAATTGGCGAACATGACCAAATTCAAAAAGCAAACGACGACGGAGAGCCGAGTGGTACGGCCGGTGTACCCATTCTAGAAGTATTAAAGAAGCGTCACTTAAAAGATACTGTCGTCGTTGTCACACGCTATTTTGGGGGCATTAAACTCGGAGCGGGTGGTTTAATTCGTGCATATGGAAAATGTACAAGTGAAGGTCTCAATCATATCGGCATCGTTGAACGAAAACTGATGCGCGTCATGAAAACAGAAATTGACTATACATTACTTGGAAAAGTTGAACATGAACTACGTAACTCCATATATGCTATTAAAGATATACATTACTTAGATCATGTTACATTCGATACGTATGTGGAGGAAGACAAAAAACAATCCTTCACAGAATGGATGATTGAAATCACAAATGGGAAATGTACAATTAACGAAGATGAGATGCTATATTTAGAACAAGATATAGCTCAACAATAAATATCATTTAAAGGAGATTATTTATGGAAGATCGTTATCATCATCTCCAGAATAGAAAAGCGAAAAAGAAAAGAAGACGCAAAGGATTCATATTCCTCATTTTTGCTCTCCTTATTGGAGGCGCAGGGGTTTATGCTTATAATTCCTATTCCTCTTTAATGGGCATTTATAGCGGTATGAAGCATGATAAATCGAAACTCCGTACAGAAGATGTAGAAATTACGAAAGAACCATTTAGTCTTTTAATTATGGGAATTGAAGATTACGCGACAGGCGGCGAAAACGGGCGAACCGATTCCTTAATGTTTGCAACAATTAATCCAAATTCCAAACAAGTATCCTTAATGAGTATCCCGCGTGATTCGCGCGTAACAATCGTTGGACGCGACAAGAAGGATAAAATAAATGCTGCTCATGCCTACGGCGGTGAAAAAATGACTATTGAAACCGTACAAAATTTCTTAAAAGTACCTGTCGATCATTATATAAAAATAGACTTTAAAGGATTTAAAGGTATCGTCGATGCTGTTGGCGGCGTTACAGTCGATGTTCCATTTGATTTTTGGGAACGATCTGATGTGAACTATTATAAAAAGATTGAGTTTAAAAAAGGACAACAGCATTTAAACGGAGAAGAAGCATTAGCTTATGTTCGGATGAGAAAGCAAGATCCAAATGGTGATTTTGGACGCGCAACTCGTCAACGTCAAGTACTTGCAGCGGTCGTACATGAATTAAACTCACCTTCTACCGTATTTAAGATAAATGACCTTGCAAAAGCAATTGGAAAATACATCAAAACAGATATACCTGTATCCGATGGTCTTGCACTCTACAAAAAATTCTCTGGGTTTGATGCATCTAGCATTCAAACAGTAAAACTGGAAGGCGAAGATAAGAAAATAGATGGAATTTATTATTTCATTCCAAATGAACTAAACATCCAAGAAGTTCGCCATACCTTTAATCAAAACTTAAAAATACCAGATCCTGCGTCAAATACGCAAGAGCAATCTGAACCAAAAGAACCGGCTAACCAAACGAACGGTTCAAATACAGAACAAGAATCAGCTAAATCTAACCAACATTCGAATACACAAAAGACACCGTCATCCAATCAGCAAGAAAATGATGAATGGCAAATGTCTCCGGAATAAGAAGAAGCTGTCTCCTTGAAAGGAGGCAGCTTCTTCTTATTCTAATATGCATTATTTATTAAAATGTTCAACAATCGCTTTTACAATACGTTCTGATGCATGGCCATCACCGTATGGATTCGATGCTTTTGCCATTGCACTGTGTGCTTCTGCATCTGATAATAACTCGTTTGCTAAGTTGAAAATTGTTTCTTCATCTGTACCAGCAAGCTTTAATGTACCTGCTTCAATACCTTCTGGACGCTCTGTTGTATCACGAAGAACAAGAACTGGCACACCAAGTGATGGCGCTTCTTCTTGCACACCGCCAGAATCTGTTAACATTAAGTGTGAGCGGGCAGCAAAGTTATGGAAGTCAATTACATCAAGCGGTTCGATTAAATGAATACGATTGTGCTCACCTAAAATTTCGCCTGCAATTTCACGAACAACAGGATTCATATGTACTGGATATACAACTTGTACGTCTTCATGTGTTTCAACAAGACGTTTAATTGCACGGAACATATTACGCATCGGCTCACCTAAATTTTCACGACGATGTGCTGTCATAAGAACAAGGCGATCATCCCCAACCTTCTCTAACACCGGATGTGTATACGATTCTTTTACTGTCGTTGTTAACGCATCAATTGCTGTATTTCCTGTAATAAAAATATTTGCCTCTTTTTTATTCTCTTGTTGTAAGTTTGTTGCAGACTTCGCTGTTGGTGCAAAATGAAGATCTGCCATTACACCCGTTAATTGACGGTTCATTTCTTCTGGATATGGAGAATATTTATCCCATGTACGAAGGCCAGCTTCCACATGACCAATTGGTATCTGATTATAAAAGGCAGCGAGACTTGCAATAAATGTCGTTGTTGTATCACCATGTACAAGAACGATGTCCGGTTTCGCTTCTTTCATAACCTTATCTAAACCTTCTAAGCCACGAGTTGTAATATCAATTAACGTTTGACGGTCTTTCATAATATTTAAATCATAATTGGGCTTAATACCAAAAATGTCTAGCACTTGATCCAGCATTTGACGATGTTGTGCTGTTACAGTCACAATAGACTCAATTTGCTGTGAATGTTTTTGCAATTCTAACACGAGAGGGGCCATTTTGATAGCTTCCGGACGCGTTCCAAAAATCGTCATTACTTTAATGCGTTCTGTCATATTCAATTCCTCTCTTCTTTCAGTTTCTCAATTCGTCATGTACGACAACACTTGTTATTATATATGAGAATCCAAAATGACAAAAGGAAATATTTCCTAAAAAACATGTGAAACATTACGCTTTCGAACGACCTTTCTGCCAATGGAATAGTAATCAATTGCATATCTCTCCGCTTCTTCTAGCACATAACAATTCCTTCCGTCAAACACAATCGGTTCATTCATAAGCTGTACGTATTTCGCAATCGGATACGTTCGAATACTTTCCCACTCCGTTACAATAAATGCTGCGTCCGCTTTTATAATCGCTTCGCTTATATTCACGCTATATTGTACGCGATTCATAAAAATACGCTTTGCATGTACAATTGCCTTCGGATCATACACAATAACGTGAGCACCTCGTTCCAATAGCTGCTCAATAATGAGAAGAGACGGGGCCTCCCGTATATCGTCTGTATTTGGTTTAAATGAAAGACCGAGAACGGCGACTCGTTTCCCTTGTAAATTCATGACTTTTTCTGCTTTTTCCACAAGTGAAGCTTGTTGCTTATTATTCACTTCAATGACCGCTTTTAGCAGCCGAAAATCATGTGCCACATTCCCTGCAATTTGCACAAGTGCATTTGTGTCTTTCGGAAAACAAGAACCGCCATATCCAATACCCGCTTGCAGAAAGTGCGGACCAATTCGTTTATCAATCCCCATCCCAGCTGCCACTTCTGTCACATTAGCTTGTACTTTTTCACATATGTTTGAAATCTCATTGATAAAGCTAATTTTCGTTGCTAAAAAAGCATTCGATGCGTACTTAATCATCTCCGCACTACGTATATCCGTTGTAAACACTTCAATTGGCAACGTCTTATAAAGATCGGCAACCCGATTCGCAACCTCTGTTGTTTCTGCTCCAATTATAATACGATCACCATGAAAGAAATCATGCACCCCGCAGCCTTCTCGTAAAAATTCCGGATTTGATACAAGCTGGACACTTATATTTGTTTGTAATGACCTCTGAATCCATTCCTTCATCGCATCATTTGTTCCAACTGGAACCGTACTTTTTGTTACGACGATTACATCTTGTTTTGCATGCATCCCAATATCACAGCACACATTTATAATATGTGTTAAATTTGCAGATCCATCTGAGTAAGAAGGTGTACCAACCGCCACAAAAATATAATCAACTGCCTCGTAAGCTTCTTCTCTCTTTGAAGTAAACGATAGTTTCTGTTTCCAAACGGCATCTTCCAATAATTTTTGTAACCCTGGTTCATATATCGGCAATTCATTTTCTTCTAGCAACCGTATTTTTTGTTCGTTAATATCAAAACAAGTCACAGAGTGCCCAAGCGTTGCAAGTCCAATCCCTGTCACTAACCCAACATACCCAGTACCTACCACGGTAATTTTCATACATACACCTCCTTCTTATGGTTTGTTTCCCTTTATTATATGAAACATCCTTCGTTTCATCTTTTAAGCTTTTGCAAAAAACAAGTCAGCTGCAGGTGAGCAGCTGACTTGTTTTTACTTACTATATCCATTCGGATGAGATGTATGCCATTCCCAAGCTGTTTGAATCATTTCTTCAAGCGAATATTTCGCCTTCCAACCTAATTCGTTATAAATCTTTTCTGATGAAGCGATAAGCGTTGCTGGATCTCCAGCACGGCGCTCTGCGTGAATCACATTTGCTTTCTTCTCAGTGACACGTTCACACGTTTCAATCACTTCTTTTACAGAAAAGCCTTTTCCGTTTCCTAAGTTGTATATTTCATTTGTTTTTTGTTCATTTTGTAAACTTTGCAGTGCTAAAATGTGCGCCGCCGCTAAGTCTGTCACATGAATATAATCGCGAATACAAGTGCCATCATGTGTATCATAATCTGTACCAAAGACAGCAATCGATTCACGTTTTCCTAATAAGTGCTGAAGCACAAGCGGAATTAAATGTGTCTCTGGCGTATGATCTTCTCCAATTGTTCCCGATACATGAGCCCCCGCTGCATTAAAGTAACGAAGCACAACATATTTCAGGCCATAAGCTGCATGGAAATCTTGTAAAATATGCTCAACCATTAATTTAGAACGTCCGTATGTATTGATTGGATTTGTTGCAGTCTTTTCTGTAATCATATCTGTCTCCGGAATTCCGTACGTTGCCGCTGTTGAAGAGAAGATAAATGATGTTACGCCATGTTCCATCATTTTCTCAAGCAACGTAATCGTTGCCGTCACGTTATTTTTATAATATTTCAATGGATTGGAAACAGATTCACCAACAAGACTATTTGCCGCAAAATGCATAACAGCATCAATAGAATAGTTACTAAATACACGATCTAAATCTGCCGCGTTACTTAAATCTCCTACTTCTAAGATTGCTCTCTCATCAACACTTTCACGATGACCAGTTGATAAGTTATCTAATACAACTACTTCAAATTTTTGATCTAACAATTGTTTAACTGTATGACTTCCAATGTATCCTGCTCCGCCAACAACTAAAATCATGGTTTCTCCCCCTATAAAAAATATATCATTCTATAGCTCCATATTTATTATAAAGCAATTTCTATCTGTAAAATCAATTTCTCCTAATCGCAACAAAAAGGCATTCACCTTTACTCTACCATGACCTTCATATAACATTTACCATCACCCTTAAATAGGAAACATACATATTTTTCTGTAAAATATCCATATTAAGACTAATTTTCATCAATACTTCGCTTTTAAAATGTCATATATTTCAGTTATTACAAATTGAAGTCAGGCGAAAAAAAGATTGAATTCCACTCTTTTTATGATACCATATGTTATGAGCCAAAAACATATATTGACTTTTTAAGCAAAAGAGAGAGACTTCAATACGTTAAAATATAAAAGGTGGGGTATTAATGGACTCACGAATCATTTATGCAGTTTTGGCATCTTTCATTACCGTACTGATTGCTACCCCTTTCGTAATTAAGTTAGCAATTAAGATTGGGGCAACAGACAAGCCGAATGCTCGTAAAGTACACCAAAACATTATGCCTCGTCTTGGCGGACTGGCAATCTTTATCGGAGTTGTGATAGGGTGCTTTGTTAGCGGGTTGTATGAACAGCGTATCGTATCGATTAGTATAGGTGCTGTCATCATCATTATCATTGGAATATTAGATGATATGTATGAATTATCTGCAAAAGTAAAATTCGGCGGACAACTTGCAGTCGCATTGTTAATCGTGAAAAACTTACAAATACCAGTGCTTTACATTCCAATTTTAGGAGAAACTGAACTTGGATGGCTATCTTATCCAATTACAGTCTTTTGGATTGTCGGTATTACAAACGCTATTAATTTAATTGACGGACTTGACGGATTATCAGCTGGCATATCTTCCATTGTTCTTGCAACGTTAGCTTACATGGCTGCTACGAGCGTTACTGGTGCCGGTAGTGCAATCATTTTACCGCTTGCGCTCATCGTATTAGCAAGTACAATTGGATTTTTATTCTATAACTTCCATCCAGCGAAAATCTTTATGGGAGATACAGGGGCACTGTTTTTAGGATATTGTATTGCGGTGCTATCACTACTTGGACTATACAAAAGCGTAACATTGTTTAGTTTTATCGTTCCAATCATTATTTTAGGAGTACCAATCTTTGATACAACATTTGCGATTATTCGCCGCGTTGTAAATAAGAAACCAATTTCAGCACCAGATAAATCGCATTTGCATCACCGCTTACTAGCAATAGGATTCTCTCATCGAACAACGGTGCTAATTATTTATGCATTTGGTATTTTCTTTAGTGTGAATGCCATTATTTTTTCAAAAGCAACATTATGGCTCTCGATTGTTCTTCTATTCCTTCTTATTTTAATTACTGAAATTGTGGCAGAGATTATCGGCCTTGTCCATGATCGCTATAAACCAATTATTTCAGTCTATAAAAAAGTAAAAAGACGTGAAGAATAAAAGTAGTATAACCAATACAATCTAAAAATATGCAAACAGGACGATCTCTGCAAAGAAATTCTCCTGTTTTTTTGTTTTCCAAAATATAGTTCGTTTGAGAATGTCCCCCTTGGAGCAAGATAACAGTACAATCTTCAGATTAGGGTGAGCATCATGATTAAGCGAACACTTTTATTTATTTGTTTGTTTTCTACTATCATCTTATGTTTTCTATCACCTATGCAGGCTGCCGTTGTACCTTCACATGAGAATCGCCCTATCTCTCATTCTGAAACACAACTGCCACGTCAATATACAGCTGCTCCGCAAACAAAAGTGGCTTATTTGACATTCGATGATGGACCAAACAAATACACATCACAAATTTTAAACATTTTAAAGCAAAAAAACGGAAAAGCAACCTTCTTTGTTATCGGTGGCCGCGTCTCTCGTTATCCTCAAACAACAAAACGAGTCATTGAAGAAGGTCACTATTTAGGATTACATAGTATGTCTCATAATGCAAAATCCCTTTATAACGGTGATCCCTCTATTTTAGTTTCTGAAATGGAACAGGCCCGGGAAATTGTTCGGGCCATCACTGGAATTGACACGCATCTCGTTCGCGTTCCGTATGGCAGCATGCCCTATTTAAAGAAAAATTATCGAGATGCCCTTGTTACAGCTCACTATAAAATGTGGGATTGGACAATTGATACATACGATTGGAAAAGCGCTCATAATCCATCTGCTGTATTAGAACGAGTAATGAATCAAAGTGATAAACCAGTCGAAGTCATTTTAATGCATGATTCAAACGTCACTGTACAAATCTTACCAAAAGTTATTGACTATCTTTATTCACAAGGATATATACTCCTTCCTTATCATCCTTCTTCTCATTCAGAAGTGAACTTTTGGAAAGACGCGAGATTATAACAGCTTTAGTCTCTACTAAAGCTGTTCAACTTTTATATGTATATGGATACAAATTGAAAAACTAACATAAAAAACCTTTTCTTTTTCGGTGGGCGAGAGCAACTGGCGATGCATAGAGGCGGTCAGAGCCTTTTCCTGCCACGTGCAAAGTTTAAAACAAAGATAGACAGCAAGTAGCGGCCATGTTTTGTTCTGCATAGCAACGACTTAGATGTTAAAAAGTCAGTTTGTATTTATATACAATCGCGAAAAAACACTTAAAACATGCAAAAATAAAAACCACTTCAACCAAATGAAAAGTACTTAAAATTAGTTGAAGTAGTTTTTATCATGTATTTCTTTGTTAAAAAGAAAAAGAACAAAAGAAGTCTCAAC
>NZ_KB910974.1 GCF_000383235.1 Bacillus sp. 123MFChir2 | reverse complement strand
ACCTGTATTTGGCTTCTCACCTGTATTTGGCTTCTCACCTGTATTTGGCTTCTCACCTGTATTTGGCTTCTCACCTGTATTTGGCTTCTCACCTGCACTTGGTGAATCTGTTTCTGCTTTTATTTGCTCTAATCGATTATTTTTTATTCTGAATAGGTAAGTTTTATCCCCTTCCTTAGTCGTTTCTGAATTTCCATAATAATATTTTAGTCGCGAAGGTTCTGCATGATATATTTGAATTATATCTCCCTCCTCATATGTTAAACCGTTAATAGCTCCTTCCATTGTATTTTTAGTACTCTCTTGTCCTTGTACTTTCACATTTACTTTTTGTTTTTTATTTTTGTCATGTATTTCCACACCAATATATTCTTTGTTTGCAAAATAGCTATGCACTGAACCATTTGTTCCTACAAAACTTAATTTTTTGGTTTGAGGATGTACTGTTAAGCTTCCTACTAAATATGATCCCAATCCTAAAAATTCTAGTGTATCTCCATATTCCACATTAACCGGAGTACTTATAAGATTACTATTTCCATACGTATTTGTTAACTTTATTAATAAATTCCCCTTATTTTTTCCAATCTTAGAAGCTTCAATAGAAGATGTGGTAACAGAAATATTAACATTGGAATCATCGTTTAAATTACGAATATCCGTCAAAAATTTAGAGGCATCTAAATGCGAAGCATCTTGTTCCCCTAATAATACTGTTGGAATATCTTTTATATTTGCTGTTGGAATAATGTACGGACTGAGTTCTCTATCTACTATTTTATTTTCTTCTATTATATTTTTCCAAATAGGAAGTGTTATTTTCGGATATTTTTCTACTATCTTCTTTGTTTCATCGTTTGCGTATAATCCCCATTTTTCAAAGAAAGGTAATAAATTCCTATCAGTAACCTTACTTGCCATTTGAATAAATAATTGCTTTTTACTATCATCAGTATCCAATTTATGATTTTTTAAAACTCGATACTCTTGATTAAGTTTTGGATAAAAATTATTTCCGTATGCTTGGCGTAATTGCTCAAACATTCCAAGTTTAACCCATACATTCTCATTATCAAAGTTTTTATTAGGATCATTTAATTCTAAAAAGTCTCTTATTTCTTTTTTTGAACCTTTCAGGCGATTAGGAAATCCTAATTTTTCTTGAATGACTAACGCTGGAATATTAACAGTTACTTCTCCTAAGCCACTCCATTTATAATCTGGATTTTGATATGTATGTCCCATCTCATGCCATACTCCCCATTGCTGTTGAGTTGATGGAGTACTCAAAATATCTTTACCTGCACCAGTATTTTTTTGGAAACAAATATATTCACTTGTTGCATAAGCGTATCCGGCACCGTTATCCGGATTTACAATGTGTATTTTATTATCATATTTTTTGGCAACACCATTGGCATCCAAATTCAATCCTGAAACCTCATTTTGAATTAAATACATCTTGTCCCAGTACTCTAATAAATCTTCTACTGATCTATTTTTTAACGTTTCAGCAGCAAGTGTATATTGAAATGTACCAAATACATGTTTACCAATTAGTTCAACGAACGGAGCCTTTGGCATTTTTTTCAACATGTTTATCCATTCATTTTGTGTGGTTTCCCCTAAAATGAATTTAGGTACATCCTCTCCCCCCCATATTGAAACTGTAATTGTATTTGTTTCAGATTTATTTTTGAGATATAACATTCCATCTCCTTTATCAAAAACAATGTCATTATCTCCACTCTTTAATTCAAAATTAGTATAACCAATGTCTTTATTACCATCTAAATATTCATATGTTCCAATTCTGCCGATAGTAGCATACAGTTTTGCTGAATTATCAGCATTGTGAACTTGAATTTTAATATGTTCTCCTTTTTTAACAAAAATTCCTGTCGGTTCTAAATCAGTGTGATACATTGTACGATTTTCCAAAGATCTTCTGGCATTCGCATCTCCTCTTGGTTTTAAAACAAATTTTCCCCTCCGATCTGTTGCCTGTAATTCATTTTTAGTCGGTTTATCCTCATACGCCGCATAAGATATTTTTGGATAAAATTGCTGTGGCAATATAATTACCATGACTGCGATCAAAATGCGTAATAATTCAGAAATTTTAACGCGACTTAGTTTGTAACTTTTAGCCCCACTACCTTGTCGATTCATGCTGTACTCCCTCCGTTTTTTATTATCTTAGCAAAGATTAATACTAAGAATCTTAATAATTATAACTTTAATAAGATACATGTCAAATATAAGATTTAGCTCTTTTTATTGCGATAAAACCTTTAGGGGGAAAAGGAGCTACTGTGCCATGAAGTGCGAAGTAACTTCTAATAAATATATTTTTAAAACACAGAGATTTTCACTAACATAATTGGATCTTTCGTTGGGTGGCCAATACGATGTGGATAGCACACTTCTAACTGTCTTGTAACAAAATTCCAATCCATTACTTGATCTATCTTTACTAAATGATGCGAATCATCATACATCATTCCATAGTACTTTCGATTCTCTTCAACTTGTTTCATAGAATATGTAACATACAAAAAAACTCTCCTCGCTTCATTTCATTTACGAGGAGAGTTTGTCGGATTTTTCAGTTTCTTCCTATTGACTAGGATGTTTTTTTACGTGCAAGTTCATGAGATGTATCTACACTAGAAGTATTCTTCACTCGGAATAAACTCATTACATATCCTGATGCAGCTCCGATAAGTGCTGGCATGATCCATCCAAGTCCTGCATCATATAAAGGTAAAATGCGAGAGAATAAAGAATTGATTGCTTCAACTTTTAGATTTGCAGTATTTAGTCCATCAAAGAGACTGACAATAAAAGTGAACAACAAACTCATTTGATATACTTCTGATTTCCCTTTAAAGAATCGGTGTAAAAACGTTAAGAAAATTAGCACGATCGCTAAAGGATAAATCGCTGTTAATACAGGTTCAGATATGGCAATCAGCTCTGTTAAGCCAAGATTTGCAATGACAGCACTGAAAATAGCTAACATAACAGCAAATGTTTTGTATGATATTTGTGGAAATACTTTATGGAAATAGGATGAACATGCCGTAGTAAGCCCAACACTTGTCGTTAAACAAGCTACAGTGATCATCATTCCTAATAATAAATTTCCTAAAGAACCGAAGTAGTAATTTGCTACTTTTGATAAAACCTCTCCGCCATTTTCTAAATGTCCTAATTTAGAAACACTAGAAGCGCCCATAAATGCAAGTGCAGTGTAAACAGAAATTAATACGACTGCGGCAATAAGCGATGCTTTTATACAAACATTGATAACAACTTTTTGGTCACTTACACCTTTCGCTTTGATCGCGTTAATAATGATAATTCCAAATACGAATGCTGCGAGAGTATCCATTGTTAAATAACCTTTCTGAAAGCCTTTGAAGAAAGAGTTTGTAACAAATTCTGATGTTGGTGCTTCAAATTCACCAATTGGCTTAATGACAGCTGTAACAACTAAAATGCCGATAAATGATAATTTAATCGGGGTTAAAAACTTTCCGACAACATCAACAATCTTTGTAGGATTTAAAGAGAGTAGACAAGTAATGCCGAAAAACACAATAGTGAAAATAATTAAAGGGAAATGACCACTACTTTCTCCTACGAATGGTTTTACGCCTATTTCAAATGATACGCTTCCTGCTCTCGGTAAAGCAAAAAGAGGACCAATTGCTAAATACAGAATAAAAGCATATATACTCGCAAACCATGGATGTACGCGACTTGCCATTGCTTGTAAGTCATCACTACCAGAAACACCAAATGCTATTACACCAAGTAGTGGTACACCAACTCCTGTAATTAAAAATCCAGCGTTAGCAATCCATACATTACTTCCTGCTGTTTGTCCTAGCATAACAGGGAAAATTAAATTACCTGCTCCAAAGAAAAGGGCAAAGAGCATTAGCCCAATCACAAAAATATGTGAAGTTTGCACATTTTTTGACACAAAAAAACCTCCGAATTTGAATATCTTGAATTCTTTCCGCAATCAATACAACAAAAAGTCAATTTTTGTCGAATCACTAAAGATAATAACAAAAATAAATTATTATGCAAGACAAAAATGAATTTTTCGTAAATTTATTTTTTCTATTATTTTTATTGTATAGGGGTCTTGCCTCATCGCTATCAATCTAAAAAGAATGGGTTACTTCAAACCAATAAAAACGAGCAAAATGCACAAACTTTTGTTTTTTGGGTATTAAAATCTCGTAAGTTGATGGACATGGGGTAGTCCCAAATGCCCATCAAGCTAAGGTTAAAATCTCTATAAATTTCCACCTTATCATTAAAAATTTATATATTTAAATAATATGCAATATTGCATATGGAAATATATTGAAATAACTTTAAAATCTTATTATAATTTATCTAGTAGAAAGCTTTTTACATAGTAATTTAAATATTTTTGTAGGAATATATTTCAAAAACGAAAAAGTAGAGGGAATATGGATGAAAATTTTAAAAGGAATGCTCGCGTCTACAATAGCAATTACAACTTTTACGGGAGTAGGACAAACTTCTCATATAGTGAGTGCTGCTTCAAACGATTCAGTAATGCAGAAAAAAGAAGCGAATGTAGAAAAACAAGAAGAAAAGCAAATCATTGTAAAGTTTAAAAATGAGATTCATTTGCCGTATGAGGATGGGATAGAAAAGCGAATCAGACAGGAAAAAAATGATATAGTACTAGAAAACTTTTTTTCCGATTTCTCAGACTTAACATTAACTCGTTTATTTACATCTGTAAGTCCAGAAGAAATTCAAGGTTTAAATAAAAATGCGAAATCCGATCATAATAACTCACCTTCAAACCTATTAAATTATTATGTAATTCAATCTTCAAAACATATACAAGCAGAAGTATTAGTAGAAAAATTAAAACAATCGTCTTTAATAGAGGATGTATACATAAAAGAACTGGAAAATTCAACACCGCCGGAAGTACAAATGCCAAACTTACTTCTTAACCCTTATGATGACCCTAGGTTTGAAAACCAAGGATATTTAAAAGAAGCGCCATATGGGATTAACGCACCTTATGCATGGAGCATTAAGGGAGGCGACGGAAAAGGGATAACATTTACAGATATGGAGTATGGTTGGCTATTAGATCATGAAGATTTAAAGAATCAAAATATCGAACTTATATCCGGAAAAAATACAGATGCTCACGCCGGACACGGGACATCAGTTCTAGGGATTGTTTCTGCGGAAGATAATCAAATCGGCAATATTGGCATTGCACCAAAAGCCACAGTAAAAGTAGTATCTCAAATTAGAGATGACGGTAGTAATAACAAAGCGGATGCCATATTAAGTGCTGTAAATCATCTACATGCCGGTGATGTTTTATTGTTAGAGGCACAATCATCTTATGAAGGATATCGTGATAAATATTTGCCGGTTGAAGTGCAACCAGATGTATTTGATGCGATTCGCACAGGAACGGATAAAGGGATTGTAATCATTGAGGCCGGAGCAAATGGTTGGAATGACTTAGATGAATTTAAAAATAAAGATGGAAAAAAAGTCTTAAATCGTAATAGCAAAGACTTTAAAGATTCCGGCGCAATTATGGTTGGAGCTGCTTTATCAACCATTCCTCATGGGCGTTCATGGTTTTCAAATTACGGCAGTCGGATTGATGTATATGGATGGGGTCAAAATGTAGATACAACTTCTGCTGAACCAAATAAAAGTGCTAAAAATTTATATACGTCAAGCTTTAATGGTACATCGAGCGCCTCACCAATTATTGCTGGTGCAGCCGTTTCACTACAAAGTATTGCGAAAGAACATTTAGGTCAACCTTATAAACCAAGTGAGTTAAGAGACATCTTAAGCAACCCAAATACAGGAACACAATCTGGAGAACCAGATTATGATAGAATTGGTGTTTTACCAGATTTAAAAGCTATATTATTAAAATTAGGATTTCAACCAAATGAAGAAGATTCAAAATACGTGAGAGAAAAAGAACCAAATAACGAAGATTCAAAGGCAAATCCAATAGATTTCAATACAACGATTAAAGGAAATCTTAACGACGATGATAAGTCAGATATCTATACTTTTACAGTTAATTCACCGCAAAATATAGATATTTCCGTAGTAAATGAAAAACAAATTGGAATGACATGGACACTTTATCATGAATCAAATCTAGAAAACATTGTAGCCTATGGGAAAAATAACGATAATACCATTAAAGGTGAATATAATGCAAAACCAGGAAAATATTATTTGCATGTCTACAAATATGAAAATAAAAATGGGTCGTATTTATTAAACGTAAAATAGGTTTTATGCATACACTCCAAAAATGAACGCCCCCCAATTGTTAGACACAACTAATAATTGGGGGGCGTTTTTTATGGCACTTCAATACCTTCTTTTTGATTTCCTACTTGAGTCTTACACTATTAATCTAAAATTATTTTTTTACCTGTTGGGAAAGCATACAAATTCTCTTTTAAAACAGTATTTAGGATTTTATATCCTTTCGAACCAGTGCAATGACAAGAATATATAAATACAAGTTGACTTTTTAACATCTAAGTCGCTGCTATGCAGAACAAAACATGGCCGCTACTTGCTGTCTATCTTTGTTGTAAACTTTGCACGTGGCAGGAAAAGGAACTGACCGCCTCTATGCATGGCCGGTTGCTCTCGCCCACCGAAAAAGAAAAGGGTTTTTATGTTAGTACGTTCCCACATCCATCAACTTAAGAATGTGTAGCGGTACCCCTCTATACAAAAACAGAAGGCGGATATACATCCCCCCTCTTGTGTCCAACCAATATTATTCTTGCTCGTCCATAATTTTCTCAAATGCAGCAGATACTTTTTCAAATTCCTCATCACTCTCAATGTATGAGAAGTCACTACCTTCTTCTACTTTTAAAAAGAAGATATCAATGTCTTCCTCTGTTTCCGTTTGAATGTCTTCTACAAAGCCAACAGCAATGTATTCTGCTCCTTCGACATTCATCGTTCCAAGCACTTCAACTTCCTGCTCCTCATTACTCTCATCACTAAGGGTAAAAATTTCGCCTACTTCAATTTCCGACATATTCATTCTCCTCCTGTTACACTCTAAAAAATAGAACGTTCAAATCGTATACTTACTAGTATATATTTCCACAAAAAAACAAATTAATGCGCAAAGAACAACAATTTCTTGCTGCTTCAGCGTAAGAATCCAACTAAAAGGATATCATCTGTGAATATGAATGAATACATTTTGAGCTCTCATCACCCTTTCCCATTAACAAAAGAGAATAGTAACGTGCTTTTAACTTCAAAAATAGTCCATGATGGATGTGTGACTGTACCCTATATGTAGCTTTATATTCACTCAACTCTTTTTTGTGGTGTAATTATTTATTTACCCGTTCCAATAATAACTCTCGTAAACTTTCCGATAGTGCATCCACCTCTATAATCCTTTCTAGCGCTTCTTTATTGTATTTATCGTGAAGTTTAATGTGATTGACTCGTGAAATCGATACTTTTTTGGGATGCGATGCAACAAGTTGTAAATAATCACTTGACGAAACCTCCCCTTCTTGTAGCACTCGACATAGGAAGCCTGTATATCCTGTTTGTTGCATTTCAAGCGCTAAAGTAGGGACGTCATATTTTTTAGCAAGCTTATAACATGGATTTCTTGGCTCGGACACCTGTATAATTGCTTCTCCGAAAGCGAAAATATCTCCAATATGAACCTTTTCTTCAGTCAACCCGTATACTGTAATATTTTCTCCAAAGAGTGAATCATTTATCATGTTATGGATTATATTGCTCCAATGAGCGTAATGATCATAAGAATATACACATAAAGCTTTATCTTTTCCACCATGATCTTTATAGGCTTGTTCATCTCCAGCTAAACCTGTTTTCGTTAAAAAAACCCTTCCTTGGACAGGGCGCTTTCTTATTGCTGTTGAAATAACAGTTTTTCCATAGCTTAGATTTTCAATTTTACCAATATTGACAGACTTTACTTGAAAAATCGTTTCAGACATTTTTCTATCTCCTTTTATAATTCATAATATCATCTGATATTTTACATGTTATTTAATATTTCAGCTCCAAACTTTGCATAGCATATGCTTGTGCCTCTTCTGCATTTTGATTTAAAATAGCTTGAAACAATTTTTCATGAATAACGACGAAATGTCAAAAGGTAGATGGATGGTAAAGTGGAGTCCGTTTTCTTTATTACTGGAACAATTTGCTTGTATTGGCATAAAAATACTCAAAAAATGAACTACACCTCAATTGTTAGACACAACTGAGGTGTAGTTTTTTATAACCAAATATACGATAACTTCGAACTTTCTATTCACAAAATAGAATAACGTTATTTTAATCTCTTTTTCACAAACAAAATAAAAAGCACCAGACTAATAAACCCAGATACCGCACAGACCATAAATAACATCTGATATCCCATGAGTTGTGAAACAAATCCTAAAATAATAGATCCTAAACCAATCCCTAAATCAAAAGCAGTGAAAAATGTAGCGTTCGCTACACCTCGTTTCTCTGGTGGAGCTAATCGTATCGTTGCTACTTGAAGAGCAGGTTGTGCTGATCCAAATCCAATTCCGTACAAAATAGCAGTAATAATGACCCCAACAAGACCTTTTGTCATTGCGAGGACGAATAGTGCAAGTATCATGATAACAAGTGCAGGAACAATAATGATTCCTTCTCCGCGCTTATCGGATATTTTCCCAGCAATCGGTCTAATGACTATAAGTGTGACAGCATAAACTAAGAAAAAAGCACCTGCATTCACTTGAATCTTTGCCGCAAACAGCGGTAAGAATGTTGTTATGCCACCAAAAGTAAGGGATAAGAAAAATGTCACAATGGCGATTGGTAAAACCGTTTTTTCAAAAAATGATATTGGTTGTTTTGATGTATGTTGAACTGCTGGAATTTTTGTACCAAATGCAAGTATGAATGCCATAATTGCTAATGCTGTGCATAGTAAAAATAGATAATGAAATGAAAATGATTTCGCTACCCAAAGACCTAGTATCGGTCCTAAAGCCATGCCTAAAGTCATCGCAAGTCCGTACCATCCCATTCCTTCTCCGCGACGAGATTGTGGAATGACATCCGTCACAGCCGTTCCGATTGAAGTTGTCGCAATTGCCCAGCTAACTCCATGAAGGATACGTAATGCCACTAAAAATATAACTCCTGTTACCCAATCGTAAAAATACATGGTAATTGCAAAAAAGAGTAGTCCGCTTATTATAAATACGTGCCGGCCATATCGATCCATTAATCCCCCAACAATAGGACGAACAATGACTGCCGATATTGTAAACACGCCAATAATAAATCCAACTTGAGATTCACTTCCACCTAATTGTTTAATAAACATAGGTAGTGTTGGCATTAATAAATAAAAACCACTAAATAATAGTAATGCTGTAATTGTCAGCATGATATAATTTTTTGTCCATAAACGTTCCATGTAATGTAATCCTTCTTTCTATCGTTTCAATAAAAAAGCAGTACCACCGCTATATAAGTGTTGGTACTGCCATGATGTTCTGCTCATTAGAACGTACTTGCTACTATAACAGCCTTTTCAAGACCTTCTGCAATAATTTCTTCTGCTTGATCTGGGAATTGGTTGTGACCTTCAATCACGACTTTCTCCATATCTTTTACACCGAAGAAGCTCATCATGCTTGCTACATATTTAACAGCCATTTCCATTTCAGCTTTTGGCCCTGTAGAATATACACCGCCACTTGCGTTTAATAATGCAATTTTCTTATCTCCAATCAGACCTACTGGACCTTCTGGCGTATATTTAAACGTTTTGCCCGCGCGGTTTAAATAATCAATATATGTGTGTAGTACAGCTGGGATTGTTAAATTCCATAATGGAAAACCAAAGACAACTTTATCAGCTGCAAGGAATTGATCTAAATATTTATCAGCAACAGCTACTGCCTTTGCTTCCCTTTCTGTTAAATCAAGTCCTCTACTAGCCTTAAATGTACCGTTAATCATATCTACTCCTACATATGGTAATTCTTCATTATATAAATCAAGCTCTACCACTGTATCATTTGGATGTGATTCTTTATAGCTCGCTAAAAACGCTTCATATAATTTCACACTAACTGATTGATCTGCTGGACGATTGTTTGCTTTTACAAATAAAACTGTTGTCATTCTCTTTTCCTCCTGTTACTCACTCTTACGTTGTTCTATATTTACTCACTAAAAAGAACATTCCATTTTCAACAAAAATATTATAGTCAACTTGATTGACTATATTTCACATAGTACAATGGAATTCAAATAAAGTCAACTTAATTGACTTTATTCAAGGAGGTTACATGTATGAATCATCAAGTATTTAGCGAATTAGATCTTACATCACTTTTATCATTATCCTTTAGTGCATCAATTAATGAACTACATGAGAGATTAAGTGAATTAGGATTTGAAGACATTAGACCCGCACATGGTTTTTTGTTTAAATGTATCAGCCCTAATGGAGCAACAGGTATAGAACTAGCAGAATACTTAGGAATTACAAAACAAGCTGTGAGTAAAATGGTCGATTATCTTGAGAAATGCGGTTATGTTATGCGCCAAACCCATCCCACTGATAAGAGAGGGAAAATTATTGTTTTAACCGAACGAGGTTGGTTAGTAGTGAAAGCAAAAGAGAAGATACTATCTGAAATTGAAGGGCGTTGGATTGAAAACTTAGGCGCTGAACGAATGCAAATGCTCAAAGAGGATTTAACAAAATTAGTTTATGAAGGAAATGAGGATAAATTATCACCGAGGTTTAAACCTGTCTGGTGAATATGTAATCTATGAAAGGGATAACTATATATGTAAATGAAAATTGAAAAAATGACATAAAAAAGAAACAATCTCCATTATTATTGACGATTGTTTCTTTTTTTATTAATATTCAAATGGCAAAATAGACATTAAGTCTACCTCTTCAGTTTCTTCTTTAGGATTCGTTTCAGCTTCATTAGAATAAAAAGACGCCCCTGTTAACATTGCGAACGCTACTAAATTTCCCACAATAAATTTTTGCATACTCTTCCCCCCCTCATATTTGTGTCTTAAATATAGCACGGACAAATATTTGTAGAATATGCAATATTGCATATGGCGTTTTTGTTCTCAGGCAAAGGTGATTATGTTACAATGAGTATTCCATCAAACCGTCTTAGCGGTTAGTAAACACTAGCCTCTGAGAGAGAAAAGGCCCATTTTCGAATGGGCTTTTTTATATGTCTTATCTAAGTAAATTACTTGATCGTTTATTACATGATTTAGAACATTTTTAAAGCATTTTTTGTCATAAAAAAACTGCATCTCCAATTGGAAATGCAGTTCAATATATTAACTTCTCTTATTTACAAATTATTTAATGAAGAAAGATACGATTGCTAAAATGATACACACAATCCCGCTTAATAATTGTCCTAGTCCAGAACTTTGTCCATTAATCAACAAGTTGAACAGACTTTTTTTCGTTTGCGTTTTTCCGAAGAATGCATCATCTCTTTTCATTCTATATACACCCCATAAGATTAATGCCACTCCAAAAACGATAAGTACTAATTGTAAACCCATTACCTCCACTTATTTTGTATATATTGAATTTTTTTCAATCAATTTTTAATTGTTGTTACATCCATGAACAACAATTGCCTATCATTTCTAACAAATTCATTGTCGCTTCTTATAATTTCATTATTACATTTAAACGATAAATCAACTATCGAATAATCTTACATAAAGATTACAGTTCTGTAAGAATGAAAGAAAACAAGCTTTCTACAAAGGCCTTTTTTGTTGTAGACACATATGATAAGAAGTTCATCTTACCTTATATATCTTTCATTTCTCTTTCATAAATGTTACAAAAGTCTTTCATTGACTTGGCGATCTAGTATTACCAATGCTCTCAAAAAATTACATTTGACACCTAAGTGAATTACGAATAAAATAGTGTAAAAATACACCTTAGGAGAGGTTGAATACTATGAATCCAAAAGACATTAGTAAAAAATTATTGCTCATACAATTATTTCTGTTAATACTGAACCTATTTATTTTTTCTTCAAGAATGCGGTTTTTACCGTGGTTTATTGAAGACAGCTTCGGTTTATTCGGCGTTTTCATTACCGGTCCTTTATTATTATTGATCGGTGTAATCATGACCTATATGAGAAAAAGAGACGCTCATTGTATAACAACAACGAAACTAGCTATTCCTTTTCTTGCAGCGATTTTTTCAATCTCTATTATTACAATCTCATTCACAGATTTCGTAAATATAGTAGCTCTTGTGTTTACTACTCTGATGGTTGTGATCACTGTCGTACTTGTTGTACAAGATTTCCTTACATCTAATAAATAGTAAAGTTTCACCATCAAGTTAAGAACATCTTGATTGCCTAAAACGAAAAAAGTTAACCCTTACAGTTAATTCAGTGTAAGGGTTAACCTTTTATTTAGCGTTACTTTAAAGCCCTAACTTGATGGGCATTACTTATACAAATCTTTTCAATTAAAGCTCCCTTATTTGCTTTGTCAGTTCGTTGAATCTTTTATCAAGCTCCATGTATGCTTCATCTTTAGGAGTTAAAAAGCTAAGTTTCCCTAAAACTTCTTGCCGTTCTGTTTCAAGCTTTAGACGTAATTCAACAAGATTATCACTTTTTTGAGATGTTTCTTTCAATTGCTTTTGTATGCTATTGTTTGAAAACACTAGTTTACTGTTTGTCGTTTTTTCAAGGAAGTATCGATCATGCGAAACAATCAGCAATGTACCATTATATTGTGCTAATGTAGTTTCAAGCTGTTCGCGGGAAGGTAAGTCAAGATGATTGGTCGGTTCATCGAAAATAAGCACATCTTTTTCATCTAAAATATACGACATAAGCTTACACTTTACACGTTCTCCCATGCTCATGTGCTTAATTGGCTCTTTCCATTGTGAAGATGTAAACCCTAAATGCTTCATTACATTTTGGACTTTTCCTCTTTCTTCAAAAGTCTCTTTATAAAATAATTGTTCTGGTGTTTTTTCAAGCGGTAAATCAAATACTTCTTGTGTTAAATAACCAATATTTGCAGATGGTGAAATCCATACTTCTCCTTCAATCGTTTCATGTCCCATAATCATCTTCAATAATGTTGTTTTCCCGCAACCATTAGGACCAACGATTGCAATTTTCTCACCATGTTGAATTGTGAAATCAACTTTCTCAAATAATGTTCGTCCCTTAAAACATTTTTTTAATTGTTTCACTTCTAAAAAACGTTTTCCTACCTTTTTATTTGCTTGAATTGAAAATTCTACAGTAGGGTCTGGCTTAACACGCTCTATTTTCGTTTTTTCAAGCTCTTTTTCCAGACGCTTTTGTTTCGACTTCACTTGTGCATCCATTCGTTTTGCTTTTACACGATAATATTCTTTAATTCCATCTTTTTTTGTCGACTGTGCATGCGCTTTTTGTGACCACGATGTTATTTGTTGCATTTGTGATTCTATACGTTCGATATTTTTTTGCTGCTTTTCATATTGGTGCTGCTGAGCGAGTCTCTTTTGTTCTCGAAACTTCATGTAACTCGTATAATTCCCTTGATGCTCCACTAGTTTTGTATCTTCTATCGACCAAATTTTCGTTGCAACGGCATCTAAAAAATAACGATCATGTGATACGACGACGATTGTTCCACGATAGCCTTTTATCTGATCAATAAGCAATTCTGTACTCTGCTCATCTAAATGATTGGTTGGTTCATCTAGCATTAAAAAATTTGTCCCCTTTGCAAACCCTTTTGCAAGTCGCAGTTTCAGTTTTTCACCACCACTTAACTTATGAAAATCGTTTGTTGGTACGTCCCATTTTGAAAGAAGTTCAGCTTCTACGGTTGTTACTTCATTAGGTGTATATGCCTCTTTTTCTTGTTCCACATATGCCATTGTTACATTCATTTGTTGCCATTCTATTTTCCCTTTTGTTAGTTCTATTTTTCCATTTATCATCTGTAACAAGGTGGATTTTCCAGCACCATTTTTTCCGATTACTCCGATAATATCTCCCTGTTTCACTGTAGCATTAATTTGTTCAAATACAGTATTCTCCATTATTTCCACAGAAACATCTTTTAGTTTTAAAAGTTCCTTCATACTATCCATCCCTTTCTATAAAAGGAGAACAAAAAAATCCTCCCAATTATATTTGGCAGGATTAGTCGTTATATTATTTATACCCAAATAAGCTATTGCATGAAATAGCTTTACTTTCATATGGAAAATGGGCAGACTAATCCTATTTTTTGTAAATTGAAATATCCAATTTCAACATTTAAAAATAAGATTAGTTAATCATCGTCCACCCATCATCCTTTCTGTCCTTAATAATAATATTGTAGCACAGATCATCTCATATGATAAAACAAAAACATTAAGCATAGTTCCTTCTTTAAAGTTCTTACCTCATATAATCTCGAAATGTCATAAACTTTATACTTACCGACCTTTATAAGAATAATTTATATAAATCCAATTTATTTTTTTTACATATAGATCGCTACTATAAAAAAAAAGGAACCTACACTTGTTTGCTCTTTTTGCTTTTCGCTGCGCATGTGGCAGAAGTAGGTCCTGACCGCTTCTATGTATAGCCAGACGCTCTCGCCCACATAAAAAGAAAAGGGTTTTTATGTTAGTTTTTCAATTTGCATCTATATAGAAAAGCAAATTACCCAAAATAGTAGAATTAGTATAAATACCCCTACACATTCATTAACAATTTAATAGATTGAGAATATAAAGTAGTATAGTACCTCAAAATATTAAATAAACGAATTAGGAGTGTGATATGATGTCATTTGGAATTGATGTGAGTCACCATGAGGGGCGTATTGATTGGAACAAAGTAAAGAATGATCCAAATCAAGTGAACTTTATGATTGCAAAAGTAACAGAAGGTTCTGAGCAAGGTACCAATTTTGTCGATTCAACCTTTCAATACAACATCAATGGTGCAAATAGTGTTGGCATCCTTACAGGAGCTTACCACTTCTTTCGAGCAATCTCTGTTAATGATGCAAGACAAGAAGCTGCTTTCTTCATTAAAAATTTACAGAACGTCACATTAACTGCCCCTGTATTTGTCGATGTAGAAGTCAATGATGCAAATTTAGACCCAGATACATTAACAGACGCTGTGAATGCATTTTTAACAGAATTAAAAAATGCAGGGTATACAAGTACGGGCGTTTACAGCAATCTATATTTCTTTCAAAATAGCCTGAACACTTCACGCTTACAAGACACTTTATTGTGGGTTGCACGTTATAGTGACCGAGGCCCAGGAATGGATTGTAATATTTGGCAATATACAGATACGGGAAGTGTACAAGGAATTAATGGTTATGTCGATTGTAATATATCCTATGTAGATTTGAATATTGATAACAATAACAATGGACCTAGTAGCTCCTATATTGGAATTGCTACAATCGCAGGCGATAATGTAAATTTACGTGATCAACCTTCTATGAGTGGCAATGTGATTCGAACATTGCATCGTAACGAGTCCTATAAAGTATTTTACGAGCAAAATGGTTGGTTAAACTTAGGCGGAAATGAATTTATTTTTTATGACCCTAGCTATATTTGTTACTGCAACTATATCGGGGTTGCTACAATTACAGGCGATAATGTAAATTTACGTGATCAACCTTCTATGAGTGGCAATGTGATTCGAACATTACACCATAATGAAGCTTATAAAGTATATTACGAACAAAATGGTTGGTTAAACTTAGGCGGAGACCAATTCATTTACTATGACGCTAGTTATATAGATTATGAATTACTTTCTTCATGTTCCGATTGTTAAATAGTGGACAAACTCTAAATATATAAATACAAATTGAAAAAATGACATAAAAACCACTTTTTTTAGGGGAGGAGACGAGAGTAACTGGCCATGCATAGAGGCGGTCAGTTGCTTTTCCTGCCACGTGCAAAGTTTAAAACAAAGATAGAAAGCAAGTAGCAGCCATGTTTTGTTCTGCATAGCAGCAACTTGTATTTATATGTATATTCAAATTAAAAAACCGACTCCAAAAAGAGCCGGTTTTTCTTTATTTACTAGCAACGTGGAAAATGGAAAAAATCAATAATTGCATTTAAAATAGCATCTAATACAGGTGTTTTCATTACAATTCCCCCCTAAAACATTTATATCTATATATATTTATATAATAAAATAATTTAAGAATTTTTTCAATTCTTTTTTTGCTATTAATTTACATATGATTCAATTTCATACTTCTTATTCTTAATATACCGATATGGTTTAGATCACATGCCCATCAACTTAAAAATTTTATAGCACCCCAAAACAAAAAAATTGTACATCACATTTGCACATGAAGTTGTTAATTTTCTCGTTTTGGAGGTATTTGTATTTCTTAGCTTGATAGCGATGTGGCGGGACCCCATCAAGTAACTGAGTAGTTCCTGTTATTCTTTAATTTTAAATTGCGAAAGCAATCCTTCTAACTCCTCAATTTGTTTCTTTACTTGCATAGATTGATTTGTTATTTCTGTAATGGATGATGCCTGTGTTTGAATTGCTTCTACAGTCACATCCGTATCTTTTTCTACTTTTGTAGAAGTTTCTGATACTGCTGATAATGAAGCGTTAATTTCTTCCGTCCCCGCAGCCATTTCTTCTGTTGTAGCTGAGACTTCTTGAATTTGTTGCGTTATCTTATGAACGTCTGTCATGATTGTTGAAAACTCTCGATCTGCCTCATTAGCAGCCTTGCTTCCTTGTTTTGCTTCTTCTTGCCCTTTTTTCATAATTTGAACAGTATCTTTTGTATCTTGCTGGATGGATTTAATTAAATTATTGATTTCATTTGCGGACTGCTTTGATTGCTCAGCTAAGTCTCTTACTTCGGCTGCAACAACCGCAAACCCTTTTCCGTTGTCTCCTGCACGTGCTGCTTCAATTGCAGCATTTAAGGCAAGCAAGTTTGTTTGGTCTGCAATATTTGTAATGGCATTTAAAGCTTTATCTATGTCTTGCGTACGCATAACAAGACGCTCTATCACTGCGGATGTTTCTTCAACAGTTTTGTGCACGTTATTCATTTGCGTAATAGATTGCTGGATTACTTTACTTCCACTTTCTATACGATCTGTTGTGGCAACAGATACTTCCGCAACAGCTGATGCGGATTCAGCTACTGTTTGAACCCCATCTGCTACGTCATTCATTGCGATTGAACTTTCTTGAATCCTCGTAACTTGTCCTAATATTTGTTTGTTTACCTCATGAATGATTTGAACTGCTTCATTAGAGATTTGAGATGCCTGTTTTGTATTTTTCAACATGCTATCAGTTGAGGTAGTAACCTCTTGTGCCGTCATCTTTATTTTTCCTATTAGTTGCTGTAAGTTATCTAACATATGATTAAAGGAAGTAACGATATTTCCTAATTCATCATTTGCTTGATAAGAAGTACGTGTGACTAAATTTCCGTTTGCTACTTCTTTCATATCATGCTCCAATAAAGTAATTGGACGTTGAATAGCAGATTTAATGATATATCCAATAAATATAATAACCGCAACCGATACTACTGAAATACCAATAAACATTAGTAGTATAGTTTGCCCACTGCTGGCATTATTGTTTTGTAATTGTTCTGCCTGATCCCCATTATACTGGATGAGATCTTTGATTTTCTTACTTGATTTTGTCCTAGTCGACTCGACTTCGCTTACATAATAATCATAAGCAGCCGCTTGATTATTGTTCTTTACTAAATCTGTTGCTTTGTCTATTTTTGTTTTCAACTCATTGTAGCTTTTTTGAAAATCTTCATATAATTGTCTTTCTTCTTGTGAATGGATTTTAGCCTCGTATTTTTCTAGTAATTGAGTATTATCGTTTCGTACTTTCTCCATTTTAGATAGTATTTGTTTAGTTCTATCTTCATTATTTGAAGCGATAAGTTCTACAAGGTTTTTATTATTATAATGAAAATTAGATTCTACAGACTCTATCAAGTAAATTGGAAGCAATCTGTCTTCATACATACTTTTAGCAGCTGTCCCTGTATGTATTAATCCTCTATATCCTATAATTGATAAGAGAATACATGCAATGCTAGCCGTAATCATTAATATATTCAATTTTGTACTAATTTTATGGTTCCTGAGAAATAACATTATAATACACCACACCTTCCTTATTATATAAATATATTATATTATAACGATTATTATAAAAAAAATAAAAAAGCGAAAAATTATAAACATTTTTCGCTTTTTTATTTTTCTTAAGTTGATGGATATGGGTTTAGAACACAAAAAAGGAAGTCTTTTTTCTAAAAAATAAATAGAAAACATCAAATATTCTGTTTTATATTTCTAAAAATTCATAATATTTACAAAACTATAAAAGCGATATACATTTTAGTTGTACCAAAAAAATCCAAGCAAAGAGGAGATGGTTGTATGTTCAAGAAATTAGTAGTAGGAGCATTAGCAGCTGGTTTTGCATTAACTGGAGGATTGGGATCAGTATCAGCAAGTACAGAAAAAGATTATACGATTAAATCGTTCGAGTATTTAACTGTAGATGAACAGAATGTGGGCACTTTAGCTAAAGTGAATAACCAATCTAACAAAGACATAAAAGTAACCATCGTTTTACCTGAACAGAATGACAAAGGAGATTGGTTAGCATATGGCTTTACGAGCAAAGAAGCCTTGGATGCTTTTATTGAAAAAGATAAGAAAAGTTTTAAAAATGTAACACAGCCACAACATGAAAATGTAATTAAGCCTCTAGGAAGCGGCCCTGGAAGTACCGATTTCTATGAGCATATCAATAAAGGTGGACAGTATATTTATTGGAGCAGTGGATTTACAAATTTATCTTCGAGCTGGAATGACAGAATTTCCTCCTTAAGTACAGCTTCACCTTCTGCAAGCTACGCAACGACGCTATGGGAGCACACTTCATCTCAAGGATATGGCCAAGGAGTCATGTTTAGACATTATGAGTGGTATGGTAAAACTGCTAATATGGATGCGTATTGGAATGATAGAGCTTCAGCAATTCAAATCACGAAAAATCCATGATAGGTAACGGGAAATTTCAATTGATCATATGAATAAGTTTCAAAAGCATTATTTGTGAACATAACAACCTACTTATAAAAAGAAAAACCTGTATCAATGATTACTCAGTAATCCCGCGATACAGGTTTCTTTTATTATATAATCAACAACTACTTCATTTAACTTCGCAAAAATCCACCTTCTGAGTTCATCACTTGACCAGTGATCCACTTTCCATCGTCACTCGCAAGAAATGCCACGATGCGTGCTGCATCTTCCGGCATGCCAATGCGCCCCATTAAAAATTTAGGCAACAGGTGTTTTCTAATTTCATCATTCATCCACGTTGAATCTGTTGGTCCTGGGTTTACAGCGTTAACTGTAATTCCTAACGGAGCAAGCTCTGCCGATAACGACTTTGTAAAAGCGGAAATCGCTCCTTTCGTTGCAGCGTATGCCAGTTCCCCAATCATTGGCCCTAATTCTTGTCCAGACGTCATATTAATAATTCTTCCGCTATCTCTATTCGATTTCTCAAAGCGACGAGCAAATTCTACGCAAAGGAGAAAACTTGCTCTCATATTAACCGCATAATGGTTATCAAGTATATGAGCATCCAACTTTGCATATCCATCATCTGTTGAATATGCTGCGTTATTCACTAAAATGGAAAGAGAACCGAGCCGCTTTAAAACAGTCTCCATGATTGTAAATGCAGCATTTGCATCTGACAGATCAATTTCTAAATTGTCACAGCGAACTCCACATTCCAACATCTCTTTTTGAAATTTCTCTGGCCAGCCAATTTCAGACTGCCAATGCGTAAAGAAAATATCAATACCTTGAGAAGCCAGTTCTCGGCATATAGCCGCGCCGATCCCTCTTGGACTACTTACGCCTGTTATAAGAGCAACTTTATTTTGTACATGCGTCATGTTTATTCCCCCTAATAAATAGGGACACGATGATATGTATAAATAGAGATGTATTATTCTCATCACAAATAAAAGCCGATACACACAGGTATCCGCCTAGTAAATGGAACGATCACTCCACACCATGCATCCCTTGTATGATTATCTTCAATAAATAGACAGACTCCGCCCTTGATATATAAATCTAAATTAAAAACCCGACATAAAACCCTTCTTTTTCGGCGGGCGAGAGCGAATGGCCATGCATAGAGGCGGTCAGTTCCTTTCTCTGCCACATGCAAGGTTAAAACAAAGAGAGAAAGCAAGTGTAGTCTCCTTTTGTCTGCATAAACGCAATCTATATGTCGAAAAATTAAAATGGATTCATATAGTTATAGGACAAGTATTCTATTCATTTCATTTCGTAATCATTACAAGATTTGCCACATGTAGAATCTCAATTCCCCTTTCATTACATCTCTACCATTATTATACTTTTCTTACTAGTAATAATCAATATATTGATTGCTACACTTACCCTTTTACTCGCTTTGCGTAGGAATTGATCCGTTGCAAAGCGAGTAAAAGGGTATCTGCGTCTATCTTTAATCCAAATCAAAAATACGATTTTTAATAGAATCGATTTCATTCGCAGTCAACATGCGAGAAATATAAATGACAGGAGTCCTTGTATCTGATAAATGACAATTGCTAATGATAAAATCATATTTCATATCATAGTTAGGAATTTTATGTATACTTACATTTTCCCCGAGGCTTTGTTTCAACTTCCTATAAATAAGATTTTTGTCAATGGTTGTCCCAGACAGTACGAGTGCAATGTTGATTTCATTACAGATTGAGTTGAGAATTGCAGTTGTATGAGAAGCGATATATCTTATTTCATCTTTCGTAAATTGTTTCTCATTGTCTGTTTCGTTCCAACGGGAAATGAGAGATACGTTTTCCTTATAGTTTCGTAATAATATACTGTCCGAAGAATGGCTCGGATCAAAGATATGACTAATCGAGAAATTAAGTTCTCTGGAGATACACACCTTATAAAAATATGGAATGACTTCCGCTGTTAATTTTCCCTTTAGTTCACTCGATAATGAATTACCTATTAAAAGAGTATCAATGAAATCCATGAATTTTTTATAAAGTTCATGATCACATGCACTTACATACTCAAGCGTTGCCTTCCCCTGTGAACTTGTGTTGATTAATCCAAAAAATAAAAATACATGCAAGGTATCTCTTTCATATTTTGGAAATTCAATTTTATAATAATTCTCAATTTCCGTAATAATTTCATTGAGGCACTTTAATTGCTCGTAACTATAGATAGGCTTGCATGTTACCTCTTTCGTTACACAATGTCTATTAAAAAATCGATTAATAAAAACAAAAATAATACTGCGTAACAATAAAATATCCATAGGAACTTCGTTACGATGGAGAATCGCTAGCACTTTTTTTCTTAAATCAACCGGCAAAAAAGGTTTATCGGAAAATTGTTGTGTAAAGTAAAAGAAAGCAATATAGTAATATCTTATATTGATTTCATCTCCTTCAAGTTGAAGATCCTTGAATTTAATATTTAATCTGCTTTTATTTAACATTTTATTATAATCTTTTAAATGGGTTCTCAATGTTAACTTATTCATGTATAGAATTTGAGACCATTTTTCTAATGTGTAATACTTATTATGAAAGATTTCTAACATCACTTTATAAAGTGCACTTTCCGTCAAATAAGAATGAATCACAGGTAATATCGACTCTTCCACTGGTTTGGTTAATATGTATCCTCTCGTTTTCACACTAATAATTTTCCAGTTCTCGGGCAATTTCTTTTTTAATTGTGAAATATCATTCATAATTGTTTGTGTCGCGCACTGCAACTGATCTGCAAGCTTTTGAGACGATACTAATTTTTGTTCATTATTTAACGCTTCCAGTATAGCTATTTGTCTTTTTATTGCTTTATCATCTATTAAACTACTAATAAAATTATGCATACATGTACCTTTCCTTATAAACCATTAGAAATATATAGATGCAAATTGAAAAACTAACATAAAAACCCTTTTCTTTTTCGGCGGGCGAGAGCAACTGGCCATGCATAGAGGCGGTCTGTTCCTTTTCCTGCCACGTGCAAAGTTAAAAACAAAGATAGACAGCAAGTAGCGGCCATGTTTTGCTTTGCATAGCAGCGACTCAGATGTTAAAAAGTCAACTTGTATTTATATGTAAAAGTCAATTATAAATGAACGTTGTTAATAAATGCTAGTTATTAGAATTTATTATGAAATTTCCGTAATTTACCCATGACATTTTTTGGTGTTTAATGACCTTTTTTATATTTTCATTCCAAATCAAAAATGGGACAACAAAAAACGCGATCAATTTCTAATCATCATTTAGGAATTGATCGCGTTTTTCTAAATACATTTACTTCACTTAGTGTTCGTATCTATATTTTCATGAACAATACTTACATTTCCTTTCAACTTAAACGTACAAACACAGAAATATATAATCGAAAGAATAGATATACATATCCATAAATTATATACATAAGAAGTTTCCCATACACCTATAAGGGAAAGAAGAGCAGGGCAAGTTAGTGTAACCCATGACTGTACAAAGGCTATTTTTCCAATATAATAATTGATGTTCTTTTTCTGTGCATTAGAAATAAAAAATAAGAACCATAGAAATGCCCACATGAACCAAGTTAACGCATTAACAATATCATGAAAATGTATAATGGCTACAATCATGTAGAATAGTGCAACAATCGCTACCCAAAGAGAAAACCATCCTAATCCATCACCCTTCAATCCTGCAATGAAGGTAACTCCTACATATAAATAAGTTAAACCAAATAAAAAAGTAGCTGCATACAAATAGACTGTCCAATTACTTTGATCAGATACTACAATTAAATAGAAAGGAATAATAATTTGCAGTACACCTACGAATAAATTAAAAATACCTACACTCTTTTCGTCCGCTTTCCCTAGCATCACAAGGCTATTTAAAAAGAGCGCTGCACCAGAAAGCAACAATCCAACATTCCCCATATATATTCTTGTGAAAAACAAAACTGTTTTTCACAACGACACCTCCTCATATCATACATTCATTTTTTCATAGTTTTAACAATAAAAAGCAATTCCTCTTCTCCAATAACATGTGGCAGAGGAACTGCTTGTATTTAGAAAAATTTACAACAGACCGTACATTTGAAATACATATAAACCCTCAATTAAGCGCTTCCAAAAAAAGTATGCACTACGTTATGAAAACGATATCAATATAGTAACAGCATTCCATACAAAAGTAAATAATATAAAAAATGGTATATAAGCCATGAAATTTTTTTAGTTAAACGAGCGATATATTCCTTTGAATGAAGCCAGTTATTACATCACTCCACAAACCGCCCATACTCCTTCAAAAACCGTAACTTCACCAATCCAACCGGCCCGTTTCTATGCTTCGCCACATGAATTTCTGTCATATCTTTGTTGGTTGTTTCCTGCTCATAATAATCGTCTCGGTACATGAGCATAATCACATCGGCATCTTGTTCAATCTGTCCTGTCTCCCTTAGATCAGACAAAAGTGGACGCTTATCGTTTCGCGATTCAACCGCACGAGATAGCTGTGACAATGCTACGACGCACACATTTAAGTCACGAGCGAGCAATTTCAATTTACGGGAGATTTCGCTCATTTCTTGAAACCTATTTCCTCTATATTTTGAGTCGCCTGTAATAAGCTGTAAGTAATCAACAATGACGAGCAGCTTTTTATTTGAATGCTTTCGTTTTAACTTGCGAACTTGCACCCAAATATCCTGCGTTGTAACCCCTGCTTTATCGTAAATCTCTAGCGGTAGATCGCCAATTTGGGCAAACGCCTGGCTTGTTTTTTCCCAATCTTCAATTGTAAAACGATGCTTCGGATTTTTCAGCCTTTTTCCCGATACTCCGCCGGCACAGGAAACCATCCGTTTTAATAATTGCTTATCGCTCATCTCTAACGAAAACAATCCAACTGCTGCACCTGATTTTGCCGCATGAAATGCAATATTTAAGGCGAACGCTGTTTTTCCCATTGAAGGACGTGCCCCAATCACAACAAACTCGCCATCTTGCAAGCCGCACGTCATCTTATTTAAAGCGGAAAAACCAGTCTCAATGCTAGTCAACTCTTCTACGTCTTGATGAAACTCTTCATATAAGTCCACTAACGCATTTTTTAAATCAAAATCTAATGTACAATCCACCTCTTCTAGTTCACAAAGAGCGGTAATTGTTTCGCCGATAATTTTCTCATCCTTCTCCGCCAGAAGTCGTTCACACATACTGTGCCCCATCATTCCAGCACGGCGCATTTTCCAAGCACTCCGAACAAGCCCCTCATAATAGGCGAAGTTAGCAGTCGTCGGCACGCTCTCGATAATGTTAACAAAATACTCAATCCCGCCAATTTGCGCCAAAAAAGAAGGATCCATTTTCGAAACGAGCGTCACAAGATCAAGCGGCTGTCCATCTTCCTCTACTTCCCGTATGAACTTAAATATCGCTTGATGCAAAGCAGTAGAAAAGTGGTGCTCCGTCAACTTACACTCCTTAATGAGTTCCCCATCAAGGAGGAGTGACCCTAATACCGTCTGTTCCGCTTCGACGTTTTGAATACTCACGGACACCACCCCTTCTCCGCTAAAAACTTCTGCAACTCTTCTTCAGAAGGTACATTTTTCTCCCACTCTTCGCATTCCTCTAGAAATTGCTCGGTCTCCCGAACAATAGACGACTCCTTCTTTCGAAACTTCACCGCCGCCTCCTCAACTTCGCTCACCTTCGTATATCCCTTTCCATGCCAATCCCGCAAAATCCCCTTCACATAAGCAAGCGCCCGCTTATTGTTTTCATAGGCAATCTGAAGCGCCTTTAAGACGAGTTCCTCTGACAAATCATCCACCCACGCAGTCAATTCCTCTACCGTATACGGTGACAAACTGCCAAAGTGTTGTTCATAAAACGTGAATACATCGCCGCCTAAATCTATTTTCCCATCTGCTTCACAGCTTTTACATTCTTCCTGAGACTCCTCAGCAGGCATACCGAAATGTTCTAACAGCAGCGGAATGTTCATCTCTTCTTCCATACATTTTTGAAGAAACATCTGAACAAATTGTTTACTTTTCACAGTCTTTAACTCACGAAGGACACATTTCTCAACGTTCGGACTTGTAATCGGATTATAACGAAGCCAATTTTGGATATATAACTCCTTCGTATTCGCATCGTATAAGATCTTTCCATACTCGATAAACCGCTGCAGCAGTTTATCAACAGTCTCCCGGTTGTAGCCTGTTTCCATCTCCGCTAAACGTTTTGGCAACGGATAAATACCGCACTGCGTTGTTTTCGAACACGTCAGCAAATATATGTAAAAGTAGCGCTCCTCCGGCGTTAAATCCAATACGAAATCATCTTGCCAAAAATTCACCTGTACATTTCGGTATACTGCCATATGTATTCCTCCCGTCTTTAAAATGCCGCTTCTTACTATATATAAGAAGGAACGAGGGAATTTGGTAATTTAATTTTTATTTTTTTGAAACTCTTGTAGTAATTTTTTTGTTTTTATTTTTAAAATTCTGTAGCAGTAGTTCTTTTGTTCTTTTTTATTCTTGTTGTAGTAGTTCTTTTGTTTTTATTTTTGTAATGATTTATTACTTGTAAGGGACTTGGTAGGGGTTTGGAAGGGGCTGTTAAGAGGGTTTCAATTTAACTGTTAAGCTTTTTAACTAGGATTTATATACTCCAATATAAGTTATCCATCTACTCTATATATAAATACAAGTTGACCTTTTAACATCTAAGTCGCTGCTATGCAGAACAAAACATGGCCGCTACTTGCTTTCTACCTTTGTTTTAAACTTTGCACGTGGCAGAAATAGGCCCTGACCGATTCTATGCATGGCCAGACGCTCTCGCCCACCTAAAAAAAGGGGGGGATGCCGGTTTTTTTAACTAGGATTTATATACTTCAATATAAGTTATCCATCTACTCTATATATTTTCTAAATGCTAACTCATTTTTAACTATTAGCTGTTTATTTCCAATTGATGTCATAAATCCTAAGTCTTCGAATTTACTAAATTTACGACTAATTGTTTCCCTTGTCATCCCTGTATAGTTTGCTATTTCTTCTCGTGTCAATGGTAAATTTATAAGTATTCCTTTGTCAGTATCTTCACCATATTTTTCGCAAAATTCTAAAATTATATAAGCGATTCTAACTTCTGGATTATTTGTTGCAAGATTGTTAGCTAAATTTTCTGTATGTGCTAACCGTTTTGTAACGGTTTTTAGCAGCTTTAATGCAATCCCTGGATTTCGCTCCATTATAAGGTCCATATTATCTTTCGTTAACATACAAATTTTTGTATCTTCCATAGCATACGCACTAAAATTACTCTTCTCATCACAATTAAATATATTTAACTCACAAAAGCACTCACCACTCGTTAAGATATGCAAGATTTGCTCTTTCCCTTGAATGGTTAATTTCGATAACTTTACTCGTCCCTTATTAATAATAAATAATGTATCTAATTTCTCTCCTTCATGAATTAATGGTTCTCCCTTTTTAAATTGCTTATGTTTTGACATTGCAGCTATTTTCAAAATTTCTTCATCAGATAGGGATTTAAAAATGAGAACTTTTCTTGGACAAGGCTCCGCTGCATTTTTATGATAACAATGTTCTTTCATATTACCTCACCTAACCTTACATATAGTATATAAAATGAAATTTTAATCAGTGTCTTTTCATTATTAGCCCTCACCAATCAGGCTTTTACGGGCATTAATACGTAATAAAGTATCCTTATCGTACCTAAATCATTATATCTTTCCCTAAGGACCACACTAGTGACCCAAATCACATTAAAAGAATTTTTATAGCTACTCAGTCATACATTTCACTTAGAAATTCGGTAAGAAGTATGATTTCAGCGAAAATACGCCCCTTATTACTTACAGAAAGTTATTTCATTTTTTAGCATATAGATTGCTGTCATGAAGATAAAAATGGCAATGCACCTTGCTACCTTTCTCTGTTTTAAAACTTTGCGCGTGGCAGGAAAAGGCCCTGACCGCTCCTATACATTTCCAGTCGCTCAGGGCCATTTTAAAAAATACTTTTCTGCCTTTTTTTCATATGACGAATTGTATTATTAAGTGCGACACTTAAAAAAAAACAAAAAAGCCCACATCGCTTCGTGTAAAATAGAAGTTACCACACAACCTTTTACACGGAGGACGAGTATGAGCTATTCACATTTTACCACGTTTGAACGTGGACAACTAGAAGCACTTTATAAATTAGGGTATTCCACAAGAAAAATTGGTGCGATTTTGAAGCGGCATCACTCTTCTATCGCACGAGAATTAAAAAGAAATGTCAAAGAAAACAGTACGTACTGTAGTGAAAAAGCACAAAAGGAATATGTACAGCGTAGAAA